>CALJKL010000074.1 GCA_937973555.1 uncultured Flavobacteriales bacterium
ACGTGTGCTCTTCCGATCTATTTAATAAAATGTAAAAAGACTGCCAAATAAAGCAGTCTTTTTTATTTTAATGGTAGGAAATTAATTTAACTATTCAATACAGATGCTAATTCAGGGAGATATTCATGCGCTGTAAGATCAAATTTCACAGGCACCACAGAAACATACCCTTCTGCCAGAGCATTTTCGTCTGCATCTGCTCCTTCGTCCATATTATTGAAGTATCCAGATAGCCAGTAATATTTTTTTCCATGTGGATTAATGCGTTCATCAAAGCTTTCTTCCCATTTTGCCTGTGCTTGTCTACACACTTTGATCCCTTTGATTTCTGATTTTGGCAATTTAGGGATGTTTACATTCAGTACAATACCTTTTGGAAGGGGTTTTTCTAAAGTTTTTTTTACAATTTCCTGAATAAAATCTTTCCCTTGATCAAAATCTGCATCCCAAGAAAAATCCAATAATGAGAATCCTATTGCCTGTAGCCCTTCTACCCCAGCCTCTACCGCAGCACTCATGGTACCTGAGTATATGACATTGATGGATGAATTGGCCCCATGATTAATTCCTGAAACCACCAAATCTGGTTTTCTGTCAAGTATTTTATCCAAAGCAAATTTCACACAGTCTACGGGAGTTCCACTCAAGGAATAGTCTTTTTGAGGCCCATCTAAATTTATTTCTTCGAAAGTTAAAGTAGAGTTGATGGTGATGGCATGCCCTTTACCGGATTGTGGAGAATTGGGTGCTACTACCACCACTTCTCCTACCTCGTTCATAAATTCTATCAGTTTTCTTATACCGGGCGCGGTAATTCCATCATCATTGGTAACCAATATCAAAGGTTTTTTCATAAGATAATTATTTGTACAAAAATAAATTTTTTAGGCAAAACTTTTAATTAATTGGCAGGATTATTGTTTTTTAAAGCGATTTAAGAATAAATATGTATTAAAACTATTTTTTTTACCATTATGCAATAATGATTACACAAGAAAAAAGAAATTTTGCTTTATTTTGCGTGACCGTTTTTGAAAGTACTGGTTGAAATCATGCTGCTGTATATGAAATATTTTAAAATTTTATTACCATTAATCTTATTGATTCCTTTTCTCGGGTTTTCTCAGGACGTTGAAAAATCTATTGAAGAAGTTTCTATTAAATCTTTCAAAAAAACTAAAAAAAGAGACAATCCGGCTTATGAAATCCTACAGCAGGTGTGGGCACATAAGAAAAATAACGGGCTTGCCCAGTTTAAAGATTATCAGTTTGATGAATATGAGAAGATAGAAATAGACGTAAATAATCTAGACAGTGCCTTTACTAAAAATAAAATCTTCAATAAAGTAGATTTTATTTTCAAATACGCGGATACAGCCGGCAATAAAAATCAATTTACATTACCTATTTTCTTGAACGAAACGGTCTTTAAAAAATACGGTAAAAACCAACCTTCTAAAAAGGAAAAAAAAGAAATTTTGGCTAATAAATCTTCAGGATTTACCAATAATGAAGCGGTAGCCAATACGGCCAAAAACCTATATAAGGATATTGATATTTATGACAATGTTCTCAATTTTTTCAATATTGGGTTTACAAGCCCTATAGCCAAAGATGGATTTTTGAGTTATAACTACCAACTTATGGAAGATTCTTATGTTTTAGGAACAGAATGTTACCGTATACGCTATTTTCCCAAAAGAAAAGATGTACTGTCTATCTTCGGTACGATATATGTCTCTAAACAAAATTATGCTGTAGTAAAGGCCACATTGAAATCTTCAAAAAAAATTAACGTAAATTTTGTCAATAATTTCTACAACGAATTAGAGTACTACTCTCCCAACGATTCTATATTTCTCCCAAGAAGAAATTATCAGGAAATAGAAATGTCTGTATTTGGTAAGAAGGAAAATTCCAAAGGATTGATATTAAAAAAAACAGCAATTTTTTCAGATTATCTTTTTAATCAAAATTTAAAAGAAGATATTTTTGACAATAAAGCTGAGGCATTAAGTGATAAAACCCTTCAGAAAGATGATGATTTTTGGGAAAACAAAAGAAAGGAACCCCTTTCAGAATCAGAACAGAATATCTATAAAATGCTGGACGAACTTAATAAAGTTCCCAAATTCAAAAGAGCAGTAAGGCTTTATGAAACATTAGCCACAGGCTATTATAATGTTTATAACGCCATAGACATAGGGGATTTATATTCCACTTTTGGGTATAATGATGTAGAAGGGCTAAGGCTAAGATTGGGTGCAAGAACCTACTTTTCTCCCAATGATATGTGGAGAGCAGCGTTTTATACTGCTTATGGTTTTAGGGACAAACAGCTGAAGTATGGTCTAGAGGCAAGGAAAATGTTTGACAGGAATAATCGTTTTACCCTAGGAATAGGAACCAGAAGAGATATTATGCAGCTTGGGGCCCAGCTTACAACAGACGAAGGAATTATGACGCGTTCTTTTGCCTCCTCGGGGGTGCTGAATTCTGGGAACAATTTTTATTTGAGTTCTGTCAATCAAACCAGCGCATTTGCTGCCATCAATCCATTTAAAAACTTTACGTTAAGATTAGACGCCACTTTCCAGGAGATCAAATCTGCCAATCCGGAAAGATTTTCTTTGAATTATTATAAAAACAATCAATTATTCTCGGAATTAAATGACACCAAACTGGCATTCAGCATTACAGCAAGGCCGGGCGCTAAATTTTCTCAATACGGGGTAGACCGATACGAGCACAGTACTTTAGCCCCCACCATGGTCTTGAAATATACACGAGGTTTAAAAGATGTTCTAAATTCGGATTTTAATTATAGTAAACTTCAGTTTTATTATTTCCAGCCCATTCTGATTAAAAGTTTTGGAAGATTATTGCTGAACGCAGAAGCCGGAAAAAATTTCAATGCTGTTCCTCTTGCTCTCCAAAACGTTATTCCGGGCAATCAGTCTTATAGTCTTGTTCCTAATACTTTTGCGCTGTTAGATTATTATGAATTTGTTGCAGATCAATATGTAACACTTCATACAGAGCACCACTTTAATGGAAAAATACTCTCTTACATACCTATTATTAAAAAGCTGAAATTCAGGGAAGTAGCATTTTACAGAATGGCATTGGGCAGCGTAAGCGACGCTTCTCTAAAGCTAAATTCTACCAATCTTCAGCTTCAGGCACCTAGCCAAAAACCATATTATGAATATGGATTTGGGATAGAAAATATAGGTTTTGGAAATCTGAGATTGCTAAGAATAGATTTCAACTGGAGAGGCAATTATTTGGAAAAAACAGATGCCAGAAAATTTGGAGTTAAATTCGGATTTCAATACAATTTCTAAACATTTCATAAAACAGTAACACGATACAATTTGTATTTTGACATTTCTGCTTAATGCATTAATTTTGAATTCTTTACATCCGCATAAATAATTTTATCTACAAATATTGTGTTTATTGTATAAAAATAGTATTTGTAAAAGCAAAAATGTATATTTAGATTTAAGAAAAAAATGCACCTTTGCATTGTAAGAAGAATATTAAAAAATTCGTAATTAAAATATTCTGTAACGAAACTTTATTAATGATAACCCATTATAAAATAATTTTTATAAAAATGTTCAAAAAATTCAGACTCAATACGCTGCTGTTTATAGCGCCATTAATCACGCTGATGTTTTGCTTCAATGCGCCTCAAAATGATGACGAGAAGATGCAAACCATTATGATTAGTGTAAGAAACACCCTTTCTTATTTGCACTATTCTCCAAAACCCATCAATGATGCATATTCTATAGATGTGTATGATAAGTATTTGGAAATGCTGGATCCAGGGAAAAGATTTTTCCTGCAGTCTGAGATAGATGAATTCAGCAAGCATAAAACAAAACTTGATGATTATCTCAACAAAGGAGATCTTACTTTCTATAAACTCACTGTAGATAAACTATATGCAAGAACGGCAGAAATAGAAAAGATTACCGAAGATATTTTGAGCAAGCCCATCAATTTTGACGAAAAAGACGAATTGATTTTGGAATCTAAACTAAAAAAATTCCCGCAAAATAATGAGGAATTGCGTGAAGAATGGAAAAGATACATCAAGTACAATATTCTCCAAGAAATAGAAACCCTTAATGCTAAAGAAGAAGCTCAAAAAGAGAAAAAAGACAGCGTAAACCGCTTGAAACTAAAAGATACGATAAAACTAGAAATCCTCACCCCTCAGCAAAAACAGGTAAAGGCCACAGAAGAAGTAAAAGATCTTATGGCTTCTATGTTCAAGAGATTCCAAAAACGAAAAAAAATGAATTGGTTTTCTGTGTACATGAATGCTTATGCAGAAGTATTTGATCCGCATACCAATTATTTTTCGCCACAAGATAAAGAAGATTTTGATGTCAACTTTGCAGGAAAGGTAATAGGAATAGGAGCTACCATCCAAGAAAAGAAAGGGAAAATAATAATAGGAACTTTAGTAGTTGGAGCGCCGGCCTGGAAATCGAAACAAATTTCTGAAGGAGACGAAATCTTAAAGGTAAAATCCAAAAAAGATGAAGACCCTATTAATGTTTCCGGAATGCTTTCAGACGAGGCAGTAAGGCTGATAAGAGGTGAAAAAGGCACTGAAGTGGCGCTTACCCTTAAGAAAAAAGATGGAAGCATAAAAGAAGTGAAAATGATTCGCGAGGAAGTGGCTATAGAAGATACTTTTGCAAGAAGTATTATAGTAAATGCTCCGAACGGAAAAAAATACGGCTTCATCAATTTGCCAAGTTTCAACGCCGATTTTGAAGACGCAAAAGGAAGAAATGCTTCAGACGATTTAAAAGCAGAGCTGCTGAAGCTTAAAGCCCAAAAAGTAGAAGGAATTATTTTGGATTTGAGAAATAACGGTGGTGGTTCATTAACAGAAGTAGTAGACATTATGGGGCTTTTTATGAATAGCGGCCCTGTGGTACAGATAAAAGACGGGAATGGCAAAGTGCAAGTGATGAAAAACAAACAGAATGCACCAATATGGACGGGCCCTTTGGTTATTATGCAGAACGAGCTTTCTGCTTCTGCTTCAGAAATTCTTGCAGGAGCCATGAAGGATTATGGACGCGCAGTAATTGTAGGTTCTCCTAATTCTTATGGAAAAGGAACCGTGCAGACTTTTGTAGAACTTAATAGATTTTTAAATACCAATGACGATTTTGGTGCCTTGAAACTTACCATTCAGAAATTCTACAGAATCAACGGAAAATCTACCCAGTTGAAAGGAGTAGATTCTGATGTGCCAATGAAAGACCTTTTCAGTTATGAAGAAGTGGGTGAGCGATATGATAAATTTGCCTTGCCTTGGGATCAGCTCAACAGTACTAATTTTACAGTATTAGATAAGACCAATCTTCAAAACCTTGAAAAAAACAGCCTTAATAGATTGGCACAAAATAAGAATTATCAGTTGTTGATAGAGTCTGCACAATGGAAAGAACAGTTGGATAAAGAAGAAAAAGTAACCCTTAATATGAAGGAGTTTGAAGCATTGATGAAAACCAGAAAAGACCAAATAGAGAAATACAAATCTTTATTGAAATACAACAATGGTCTGAAATTTACCCTTCATGCAGATGAGGCTGCCAGAGGAAAAAAAGATGAGGTTTTCGCCAAAAAATCTGACAACTGGACCAAAAATCTTAAAAGAGACCTTTACCTGCAGGAAACAGTAAACATCATCTCCGAAATGAAATAGGCATCTATGATAAAATAAAAACCCACCAAGATTTTCTTGGTGGGTTTTTATTTTATGGAAAAATTTTTCTTATTGTTTAATCAGTTTAATCGTTTTAGTGCCAATTTTAAGGAAATAAGCCCCTTTTGGCAAACTTTGGAGATTAATTCTTTCATTGTCTTTTACTGATCTTTGCAGGATGAATTTACCGGTTGAATCAAATATTTTTAAAGATTCTGTTCCTGTAATTCCTTTTACAAAAAATTCAGAATTAAATGGATTTGGATAAACTACGATCTCATTCTTCATAGCTGTATTTGTAGAAAGGCTTCCCGAAGCAACCATACTAACACTTGTGGAACCATTTGCGGTAACGCCATTAATCGCAAAAGTAATATTTGCTGTTCCTACAGTTGTAGAGCTCGTTAATAAAACAGTATACGTACCATTATTATTGTCTACAACATTTCCTAAAGTGCCCAAACTAGAAGAAACGGTGATGTTTCCTCCACTAGTGGTTAAATAATTACCTAATGAGTCTTTCAAGCGAATTGTAATTATAGAAATTGAACTTCCATCAGCGGCAACAATTGGCTGGTTAACAGAAATTTCAGAAGTGGTAGGACTAGCCACAACAGGAACATAACCGCATAGAGAAAGTGATGGTGTACCTGAACATGAAGCGTAATAGGTGTTAAGTCCAGAATCTGTAGTCGTGCCATCGCCCATACTACCATTAGTTCTGTGTCCTACGTAACAAAATTGAGAGGTTCCCTCTCTTAAAAACACCAAAGTATGTCCTCCTAGTTCTGCAGATACAGCTTTATAACCAGCTTGATAACTAACAGGGAGCCCTGGGTCATAAGTGGTGCCCAAAGAACCTGTAATAGTCCCGTCTGATGTTCTGCCTAGCATAGAATTGTTGTTATTTCCCCAGGTGTATATTTTACCATCTGTAGTTATAGCAGCAACTCCTGGGTTAACAGCACAATGCTCTTGAGGAGTGAAATTGGTAACATTGGTAAAATTAGTGGTAGAGTTTACTTTAACATTTACCCAAGATTTATTTTCGGTTGTAGTGAAGTCTCCACATTGTTTTCCAGAGTTATCCCCAAGCGCGTGTATAGTTCACCGGAATTACTTAAAAGATAATAAGTGTTATTGATGTTTCCTCCTCCGGTAACGCCAATCATTTTGGGAATATTGTTTAAATTAAATTCAGAAGGCAATGTCATTAAGGTGGCAAAATTTCTTGCAGCAGCAACAGAGCCATTTCCTAAATAGGTGGTGTTTCCCCAGGTATAAACGTTTCCATTTGAGGTCATCGCCATAAATGCATTGTTTGTATCACTCGTTGCTTGGCCTCTTAGAGCTACAACGTTTGATAAATATGTATTAGCATCAATTTTTACCTGTTTCCAAGCAGAACCTGTAGAACTTGCATTGGCAGCGCCATTAGCCTCTGCAGTTGTGGTTAATTGAGTTAAGATATATACATTTCCTCCTGCGCTTGGCTTAGTAAGAATCATTAAAGTCTGATAAGTGCCCACAAGCATTTGGACGTCTTGAGGAGTAATGCCAGTTGGCAACCCTGCAGTTGTAGCTCCCGTTGGGCTGATAATTTTACCAAAAGCTGCAGTAGATTTAATTGTAGAATTTACCACAGTACCCGTTTTCCCCCAAGCATATAATCCGCTTGTTGTTAAAATTACGGCTTGATCTTGAACGCCAGCGCCTCCACTGGTTCCTCCAATTGTCGCCTTATAAACAACATCGTTTGCAGGAAGTGCGCTATAATTAGAATTGTTAATTGGAGTTGGTGATAATTGTCCAGAACTACCATCAGCTGCTAATCCGCTACCCCAAGCAACAAAAGTACCATCTGTCATTTGTGCTACCGAAGAATGGTATCCACTTACAATTTTATCATATTTCTGAGATGGCTCACATTGAGAAAAATGTAAAATTGGCAATAATAATACTAAAAAGTATTTAAAAACGTTTTTCATATTGAATAATTTTTGCAAATATAAAAAAAATATTGCGTTATTTATATTCATTACATAGTATTTGGCTCAGGATTCATATCGAATTTATCTTGCCATATTAAAAAGTGAGGCTCAAGAAATAAAAAAAACTAAAAACAAGAAAAATATTAGAATATAAAAACAAAAAACGCTGTTAATCTTAGATCAACAGCGTTTTAATGTACCCCAGACGGGACTTGAACCCGTACGTCCTTGCGGACACAGGATTTTAAGTCCTGCGTGTCTACCAGTTCCACCACCAGGGCAAGAAACTGAGCGAAAAACGGGATTCGAACCCGCGACCCCAACCTTGGCAAGGTTGTGCTCTACCAGCTGAGCTATTTTCGCAATTCTTGGTGCGGATGAAGGGACTCGAACCCCCACGCCTCACGGCACCAGATCCTAAGTCTGGCGTGGCTACCAATTACACCACATCCGCTTGTCAAAAGACCTTCTGTTCTTTTTTGTGAGTGCAAATATAAAAACTTTTTCCTTATCATCACAATTTTTTCCTAAAAAAATAAATTTTCAAAATTTATCCGCAATTCATTTTATTATCTTTTACTTTTTATTACTTTTACACTTTAAGAAATCAAAAACTATGGAATTACAAGGAACAGTGAAGAAACTATTTGAAACCCAAACATTTGCAAGCGGTTTTCAAAAAAGAGAAATGGTGCTTTTAACACAGGAACAATATCCACAGCCAATAAACATTGAGTTTCTTTCTGAAAAAATAAATTTATTAGACAATGTAAAAGAAGGAGACAGTGTAAAAGTGGGCATTAACATCAGAGGTAGAGAATGGGCCAATCCGCAAGGAGAGGTGAAGTATTTTAATTCTATTACCGGTTGGAGATTAGAAAAATCTTCAGATGATCTAAGCGAGCCGGTAGTGGCAAGACCAGCAGAACCAACTGCAGCTGTACCAGCCAATGAAAATCCTTTTGCAGATGACGCAGAAGACGATCTGCCTTTCTAAAAGACCAAAACAATAAATAACAATCCTGCTTTTTTCAAAGTAGGATTTTATTTTTGGAATCATGATTATACTAGATCCCCAAGATATTTCCTTTCCAGATCCAGCCGCATATGATCCGGAAGAAGGATTAATAGCTGTAGGAGGAGATTTGTCTCCAGAAAGAATTTGGTTTGGCTATCAATTGGGTATTTTTCCTTGGTTCAATCCTGGAGACCAAATTCTATGGTGGTGCCCTGATCCCAGATTTGTTTTGTTTCCTGAGGAATTAAAAGTTTCAACATCTATGAAAAAGATTTTGAAAAAAGAAAAATTCAGGTTTACGGAAAACCTTTGTTTTGAAGAAGTGATGAGCCATTGTCAAAAAACCTTCCGCAAAGACCAAGAAGGCACTTGGATTTCAGATGAAATGAAGGATTCTTACACAAAGTTGCAACAATATGGAAAAGCCAAAAGCATAGAAGTTTGGGAAGGTGATGATTTAGTGGGAGGACTATATGGTATTGATTTAGGGAATGTCTTCTGCGGAGAAAGTATGTTTGCCAAAACCAGCAATGCTAGTAAAGCAGGCTTTATTTGGTTTGTGGAAAAATACAAAGCGAAATATCAGTTGATTGATTGCCAGGTATATACAAGTCATTTAGAATCATTAGGAGCCAGGAACATTTCTAAAAAAGAATTTTTAACCTATTTAAAACCACCAATGTAACATTGGTTTAAACAAAACATGAGACCAGAAAAAGAAAAATGGGTTTTATTGGTAGTGCTTTCCCTTATTTGGGGATCGTCTTTTATTTTGATCAAAAAATCACTAGAGCATTTTAGTCCCTACCAAGTGGGCGCACTAAGAGTATTGATTTCTGGAATTTTATTATCACCAATTGCCATTCTCAATAGAAAAAAGTTTCCAAAAGAAAGCCTTAAATGGCTTATCATTGCAGCGTTGGCGGGTAACTTTATTCCTATGTTCCTCTTCCCTATTGCTGAAACCAAAGTAAGCAGTAGCATAGCCGGAATTATGAATTCTATGATGCCTATTTTCACCATCATTGTGGGAGCTTTTTTTTGGAATACCAAAACCACCTTCATACAAATTATTGGCATATTAATCAGTTTTAGTGGCGTGGTTCTTTTGATGGTTTCTGGAGAAAGCCAAGCAGAAATGCCTATTTTCTATGTAAGCCTTTTGCTTTTGGCAGCATTTTTATATGCAGTGAGTGTTACTACTGTAGGCGCCAAACTTACGCATATTCCAGCAAAGATTATGTCTTCTTTTGTGTTTTTCTATGTGTTGGCATTACCATCTTTCATCAGTTTGTATTTATCTCAGTTTTTCTCAGAATTTCATTTTACCAAAGAAAATTTTATAGGCTTGGGTTTTGTAGCTACCCTTTCAATTATAGGAACGGGCTTGGCAATGATTCTTCAATATAGATTAATGAGCGTTTCTAATCCATTGTTTGCTTCCACAGTTACATTGTTGATGCCTATAGTTGCGGTGATGTGGGGGGTATTGGATGGAGAAAGTTTTACTTTTTTACAAATAATAGGCGCCTTAATTATTTTGGCGGGGCTTATTTTCTTAAGAAAGAAAAAGGCTTAAAACAAAAAGATAAAAAAACTGCAAAGCCCAAAAACGAGCAGTGCAGTTTGAAATAAATCTAATAAAAAGTAAAAATGAAAGGTTACAAAGATAAGTAATTTTTCAATAAAACGCAATGTTTTTTTAAAATTTCGCATGATTTCCATCATTAATTTGATTTACTAAGAATTAAGTACCTTTGCAAAATGTTGATCTCAGAATATATTTCTAAAGATTTTCCGGCCTTTGAAATAGACTCTTCCACTGAAGATGTTTTTGATATTGTTCAAGAATTTGGTTTTACCCATGTTTTTGTAAAAAAGAACGATTCTTTTTTAGGGGCGATCTGCAAAGATTTTTTGGAGGAAAATCAGGATAAAACATTAAGTGAAATTTTAATTCACCTAGAGCGTTTTGCTATTCTGAAAGACAATTTTGTATTAGACAGCATAAAATTGTTCTATACTTTTAATACCAACGTAATACCAATTATAGATAAGACAGAAAAATATCTGGGATATATTGCCTATGATGATGTGTTCAATGATCTTTCGCGATACCCTTTATTTTCAGAAAACGGCGCGGTTTTAACAGTGGAAACCAATTCCAAATCATATTCTATGACTGAAATTGCCAAAATTGTAGAAGGCAATAACTGTAAATTTTACGGAGCATTAATAAGCCATATAGACGAAGATTCTGTTCAGGTTACCATGAAGATCAGTAACGAGAACCTGAGCTCTGTAGATGAGACTTTTGAAAGATACGGTTATCATGTGGTTTATAAGTTTTATAATGACGAAAAAGAAGACCTTATTAAAGATAGATATCAATATTTTCAGAAATATTTAGAATTTTAATGTATTTTTGATTAACCAAAATAATTTGTTTTGAAAGCGGCCATATATTCACAGAAGAAAGATCTAGACACTTTTCTATATTTAAGCAAGTTTATTTCCGAACTTACCAAAAGAGGTGTAACACCAATTTTATATGAGCAGCTTTTCTTAGACTTAGAATTCTCCAAAGAATTTTCAACGTTCAACGACAAACAAGACCTTGAAAGAGAAAAGGTAGATTTCTTTTTCAGTTTTGGGGGAGACGGCACTATTCTCAATGCCCTTATTTTTATTCAGGATTTAGAAATCCCTGTCATTGGTGTCAATACAGGTAGGTTGGGCTTTTTGGCGAGTTTCAGCAAAGAAGATGTTTTTCAGAATATTGACAAGATCTTACAGCGTGAGATGAACATCAGCAAAAGGACGGTGTTAGAAATTCAGTCTTCTGGCAATGAAATCGATTTTCCATACGCTCTGAATGATTTTACGGTATCCCGAAACGAAACCACCTCTATGATTACCATAGAAACCCATATCAATAATGAGTTTCTTACCTATTATTGGGGAGATGGACTCATTATTTCTACCCCTACAGGTTCTACCGCATATTCTTTGAGTTCCGGAGGGCCTATTTTGGCACCTTCTAATGATAATATTGCCATTACGCCTATTGCACCGCATAACCTTAACGTAAGGCCTATTGTTTTGAAGGACGATGTGATTATAAAACTGAAGGTAAGCAGCAGAGTGCCCCAATATTCTCTTTCTTTGGATTCAAGATTATATCATCTGAATACGAAAGAAGAATTGGTTATTAAAAAAGCAAACTTTGAGCTTTCCTTAATGCTTCCAAAAGACATTAACTTCTTTGAAACCTTAAGACAAAAACTTCTTTGGGGAAAGGACAAAAGAAATTAATATTTTAAGCATAAAATTCCCTAAATTTACACCAGAAAATTTAATATAATTATCAACTAATAAATACTAAAAAAATGAGCAGAATTTTCCCGGCAGGTGTTGCCACAGGATCTTTGGTTTCAGAAATATTTGCACACGCAAAAGAAAATAAATATGCACTTCCTGCAGTAAATGTAATTGGTTCTAGCAACATCAATGCTACCATGGAAACTGCTGTGAAACTTAATGCACCCGTAATCATTCAATTTTCTAACGGAGGTGCTGCTTTCAATGCCGGAAAAACACTTTCTACAGAAAATCAGAAATCTGCCATTTTAGGAGGAATTGCCGGAGCAAGACATATTCATACTTTAGCAGAAGCTTATGGCGCTACAGTAATTCTTCATACAGACCATTGTGCTAAGAAATTACTTCCATGGGTAGATGGGCTTTTGGATGCCAGCGAAGAGCACTTCAAAGCTTTTGGTAAGCCTTTGTATTCTTCTCACATGTTAGATCTATCAGAAGAGTCTATCGAAGAAAATTTAGATATTTCTACTCAATATTTCGAAAGAATGGCCAAAATGGGCATGACTTTAGAAATTGAACTTGGAGTAACAGGAGGTGAAGAAGACGGGGTAGACAACTCTGGAGTAGATTCTTCTAAATTATACACCCAGCCATCTGAAGTGGCCTATGCTTATGAAAGATTAAAGGCTATTTCGCCTAACTTTACCATTGCCGCTGCATTTGGAAACGTTCACGGGGTATATAAGCCAGGAAACGTAGTGCTTACGCCGAAAATCTTAGACAATTCACAAAAATATGTTCAAGAACACTTCTCTACTTCAGAAAAACCGGTAAACTTTGTATTCCACGGAGGATCTGGTTCTACACTTGAGGAAATAAGAGAGGCGATTTCTTATGGAGTTATCAAAATGAACATCGATACCGATTTACAGTTTGCATACACAGAGGGGATCAGAGATTATATGACTTCTAAAATTGATTATTTAAGAACTCAAATCGGTAACCCGGAAGGAGAAGAAAAACCAAACAAAAAATTCTACGATCCTAGAGTTTGGGTTAGAAAAGGAGAAGAAACTTTTGTAACAAGACTTGTTCAGGCATTCGAAGATTTAAATAACGTAAACACTTTAGGATAAGATTTCAGTTCTTTCAAGAACTTTAAATTAAACCTTAAACTTTAAAAAGAAAATTATGGCTTTCGAATGGTTTAAAAGAAAGAAAAAAAACATTACCACTTCTACAGATGAGAAAAAAGATGTGCCCAGAGGACTGTGGCATCAGACACCATCTGGTAAAATTGTAGAGCATGAAGAGCTGAAAAGAAACAATTTCGTTTCTCCGGAAGATGGATTCCATGTAAGAATTGGCAGTGCCGAATTTTATGATATTCTTTTTGATGAAGGAAAATTTACAGAATTGGATGCAAATGTAGAAAGTGTGGATATGCTAAAATTTAAGGATTCTAAATCTTATGCAGACCGTCTGAAAGAAGTAAAATCTAAAACCAAACTGAAAGATTCTATCAGAAACGCCAGAGGAACCGTAAATGGAGTAGATATGGTGGTTTCGTGTATGGATTTTGCCTTCATTGGAGGCTCTTTGGGATCTGTAATGGGAGAAAAGATTAGTAGAGCTGTAGATTACTGTATAAAAAATAAACTTCCTTACATGATTATCTGTCAGTCTGGAGGTGCCAGAATGCAGGAAGCAGCTTATTCTTTGATGCAGTTGGCTAAAGTACAGTCTAAACTGGCTCAACTTTCTGACAAAAAATTACCATACATTGCTTATCTGTGTGATCCTACTTTTGGTGGAATTACCGCATCATTTGCAATGACAGCAGATGTTATTATGGCAGAGCCAGGTGCATTAATCGGATTTGCGGGGCCAAGGGTCATCAAAGAAACCATTGGTAGAGATTTGCCGGAAGGCTTCCAAACTTCTGAATTTATTCAGGATAAAGGTTTTGTTGATTTCATCGTTAAAAGAACTGAAATTAAAGAACTTGTTTCTAAAACCGTAACTCTTTTAATGGACAAATAATAAACATTATTGATAAAATTGAAAAATCGTAAAACCATGGTTTTGCGATTTTTTGTTTAAAAGAAACCCAAGCCGATTTTTTGTGAAAAAAACAACAATCATC
Organism: uncultured Flavobacteriales bacterium; assembly: GCA_937973555.1. GTDB lineage: Bacteria > Bacteroidota > Bacteroidia > Flavobacteriales > Weeksellaceae > Cloacibacterium. Next base: position 14,223 of record CALJKL010000074.1, read on the forward strand.
ATCAAAATTATTTTTGAAAATCTGAAAAATCTCAGTTTCAAAAACCTGCTGAAACTTTTTAGAAAATGCTTTTCACACCCGCTATTTGCAATGCTTACATTTTGGGCGAGCATTAAAACTTATGCGCTGGCGGAAAGACTTTTTCCTATTACACACAGTACTAATGGCGAAGGAAACGCATTCAGACATGCTTTGTGGAACTGTTTAATCTTAATGTATTGCTGCAAAATATCTTCTCCCGAAAAATCTTTGAAATGGACAAAAGAAATCACAGATATACATGAAAACATCTTCCCCAATGCCCCTTTGCAGAGAAAAATGGATCTGCATAACAATAAAGTAGGAAGAGAATATTTTATGAGTCTATTGCCAGGAATCCATCGTCAGTTTTTTGAAACCACCTTCTTTGTAGATAAACTTTTAGAGCTTGCGAAAGAGATTAAAAATCTTGAAAACCTTAGTCAGGAATTTGGATTTGAACTGATAAAAATAGAATAAAAAAAGAGGCAATTTTGCCTCTTTTTTTATATGAATTTATCTCCTTTTTTGAAACTCTTCAAATCGAGAACGTAATCTTTTATCAATTGGTCGTTGCTGATGGGGCATATCAAAAGGGCATTTTCGGTATCTACTATAATATAGTTTTCCAATCCGTCTATAATAGCCGCTTTGTTGTCGTTTTTCAGCCTTATGATATTTCCTTTGGCATTATAGGTAAGAACATGCTTAGATTTTATGGCATTATTATGCTCGTCTTTTTCAGCATTTTCAAAAACAGAGGTCCAGGTGCCCAGATCGCTCCATCCCAAATCTGCAGGGATTACATAGACATTTTGGGCCTTTTCAAGAATGCCATTGTCTATAGAGATTTTTTCTACTTTAGGATAAATGGTTTCTATGCAAACCTTTTCGTTTTCAGAGTTGTATTCGCAAGAAACAAATTCTTGGGTCATTTCCGGCAACAGATCTTCAAACGCTTTATGAATAGACTTCACATTCCAGATGAATATTCCTGCATTCCAAAGGAAATCTCCGCTTTCTAAAAAAGTTTTGGCAATCTCCAAACTGGGTTTTTCCGTAAAGGTTTTAACTTTAAAATATTCTTCCCCCTTTTTATCCAAAAATTGAATATACCCATAGCCGGTATCGGGACGGGTAGGTGTAATTCCTAATGTAATCAGAAAATCGTTTTTACTGGCCAAATCAAATGCCAATTCTACTTTTTCCAAAAACGTTTTTTCTTTTAAGATGAGGTGATCTGCCGGCAAAACAATAACATTGGCGTCAGGATTTTTGTCTGCAATTTTATTTACCATATAGATGTTGCAGGCTGCCGTGTTTTTCATCACTGGTTCGCCTACAATATTTTCTGCAGGGATTTCTGGCAATTGTTGATGAGAAAGCTCTACATATTCCTGATTGGTAATGACATAGATGTTTTCAGCGGGAACAATTTGTTTAATTCTGTCGAACGTCTGCTGAATCATTGTTCTGCCTGTTCCTAATATATCTTGAAACTGCTTTGGAAATTTTTGTACAGACATTGGCCAGAATCTGCTGCCAATACCGCCTGCCATAATTACGCAGTAGTTGTTATTACTCATATTCCTTTTCAATTTTTATCACTTGGGCAAGACCTTTAAAATAATATTTCCTGCCAGAGTTTAAATTAGTGCAAAGATAACGTTTTTTTGCTGCCTCTTCTATGATGAAATTTTCATTTCTATATTCAAAATGGTCACCAATTTCTAGATTTTCTATAAATATGGCACCATCTTCTGCCTCACGATGAAAATATTTTACCAGTTCTGGGCTGGACATAAAATTGGCTTTTGGCGACTTCGAAAACTTTGAAATAATAGGCTTTAAATCTTCTGCATATACCGAAATACTTTCCAAAAGCATTTCCCGAAAGGTGTTTTTCCATTCCTGCCCATGAGGAGAGATTCTTCTTCCAAATTTTTCAAAGGCAATCAAATGCGCCAGTTCATGGGTCAATACAAAGAAGAAGAGCTGAGGCTCTAGCGTTCCGTTAATGGTAATCTGATGAGATTTGTCTGGCATTTTTCGGTAATCTCCCAGTTTGCTGTTTCTGTTTTTGGTGATTTTAAGATGACAAGGATAATTTCCGAACCATATTTGGAGGAAAGGCAAAGCATTTTCTGGTAAAAACTTTTCTAAAACGGCAACAGACATTTAGAAATTCAGATTAGAATGCTAAAATACTAAATTATAAAGACAACGGAATTCCTGCATAGAAATTCAGAAGTTTTGTACTGAAAATATAATTGTATTTTGCTTGAGAAACAGAACCTTGAGCATTGACATAGTTGTTTCTTGCGGTATTGAGGTCGTAGATGGTCGTTCTGCCTGCTTCATAACTTTTCTCTGCAAAATCTAAAGCCAGCTTTGCAGATTTTTCTGCTTCCTGAGCCGCTAAATAAATTTCGTAGTTGGCATTGGCATCAAAATACGCTTTTTGAACATTTTGTCTTACTTCCTGCTTCTGAATTTCAACCGAATTTTTGGCGATGCTTTCAGAAATCTTGGCCTGCTCTACGCGCAATTTGGTAATCCCTTTATTAAAAATAGGGACATTGGCCGCAACACTGATCTGTTGGTAAAGATTGTCTTTGTACTGATTGTAAAAACTTTGTGAAATACTATTGCTGAAAGAATCAAAATAATTGGTTCCTATACCGGCATTGGTAGAGATGGTAGGAAAAAAAGCTGTTTTGGCAATCTCAATTTGCTTTTGAGCAGAAAGAATTCTCGTTTCTGCAGCCTTTACCTGAGGCTGATTTTCGAATGCCTTATCTACAATGTTTTCTGATGAAGCCAGTGGAGCATCAAGCATTTCCGGAAGCATAACCATTTCAATGTCAAAGTTTTGGTAATCTTTCAATTGAAGAAGCATCGCCAAATTAAACAAAGCTCTTTGGATGTCTATTTCAGCAGATTTTTGCCTTTGCTTTTCTCTTGCCAAACCTGCAGCAGCTTCTGCCTCTACCGTTTTTGGTGTTGTGCCCACTTCGGTTGTGGTTTTAGCTCTTTTCAATACTTTTTCGGCATTGGCCACAGACTCATCTGTAATTTTTTTAACTTCTTTATTCAGCAAAACCTGAAGATATTGCTGAGCGATTTGAAGAGAAATATCGTTTTTGGTTTTTTCTACATCTAGAAGGCTTGCGTCTAAGTCATATTGAGATTTTGCGGCATTTTTTCTAATTCTTCCGTTGTTGTATAGCGTCATGTTAGCACCAACGGAAGCACTGTTGCTGAAATAATCATTTCTTCCGATACTTCCCTGAAAACCCTGTGTGTTTCCGAAATTAGTAAGATTATTTACCGTTCCCGAAACCCCGGGCAAAGCATCATTTTTTGCAATGGCAGCTGTTTTAGACTGAATGTCGGCATTATATTGATTGCTGATAACCTGCAGGTTGTTTTTAACGGCATAGTCTACACATTCCTGTAAAGTCCATTTTTTTTGTGAAAACGCGAAAGCAAATAAAGCTAAAAATATAACAGAAAAATTCTTTTTCATAAGAAGAAAAGTTTCCTAATTAGACGACAAGAGATAGCTTTTGTTACAATAAGAAGAAGATATAATAGAGATTACCCAAAAAACAGATATGCCATTAAAATGGACATCACTACCCCTACCAAATCTGCCAGTAACATAGCCCCCACGGTATAGCGCGTGTTTTTAATGCCTACCGCCCCAAAATACACCGCAATAACATAAAAAGTAGTGTCAGAACTGCCCTGCAAAATCCCAGAAAGCCTCGCCGGAAAAGAATCTACTCCGAAAGCAGTCATTGTATCTACCATCATGCCTCTCGCTCCAGATCCGGAAAGAGGTCTAATGATTGCTGTTGGTAAACCATCCACAAATCTGGTATCTAAATTCGCAATTTGGGCAAACCATTTCATGCCATCTATCACCATATCAAAAACACCAGAAGTCCTTAAAAGAGAAATCGCAATGAGCATGCCCACCAAGTATGGAATGATTTTTATACACACATTGAACCCTTCTTTTGCCCCATCAATAAAAGCATCAAAAACATTGATCTTTTTGTAAACAGCTCCTAGAATAATGGCAAAGAAAATCAACAAAATCATTCCGTTGCTGATAAGTTTGCTTGTTTGGTCTAATTCTTCTTTGTTAAGATGAACCAAATACCAAACGAGAAATGCTAAAACGGTGGAAAGTCCACCTACAAAACCCAAAAGTGCAGGCTGTAAAATATTGATTTTCTGTTTGAAAGAAACGATCATCATCGCCGCTAAAGTTGCACAAAATGTGGCAATCATTGTCGGAAGGAAAATATCGGTAGGCGTAGCAGAATTCATGGAAGCACGAATCGCAATAATAGAAACCGGAATCAGCGTCAAACCGCTTGCATGAAGACAAAGAAACATAATTTGGGAATTGGAAGCCCTTTCTTTATCAGGATTCAGACTCTGAAGGCTATCCATGGTTTTAAGTCCAAAAGGCGTTGCCGCATTATCCAAGCCCAATAGATTCGCTGCAAAATTAAGTGTCATCAGTCCAAAAGCCGGGTGGTTTTTGGGAATTTCAGGAAAAAGTTTCGAGAAAAAAGGCTGTATCATCCTTGACAGGAAATTGATGCCGCCTGCCTTTTCGGCAATGCTCATAAAACCCATAAAAAGCGTCATGATGCCTATGAGTCCCAAAGAAATTTCCACCGCAGATTTACTGGTAGAAATAACACCATCTGCTTTTTGAACGCGGTAAACCGCCACTTGGTTGGCAGAATCCTTTTTATAATTTATTCTGTTTAATTCCGTGTCGGGAGTTTTTTGCAGAGATTTCTGGATTTCTGCGGGAAGACTTTGCAAAGTTTTGGAGGCAATTTGTACAGTGTCACCGCTTTTTCCCACCACCAAATCGTTATAAATAGCCTTGTAGTTATCATTAAAAAGGTATTTAATACTTGCCACCACTATGGCCACAATAATAAAGGCACTCCAGATTCTGCTTAAAACCATTCAATAAAAATTTTGATAAAAATAGGGAAATTTGTTGGAAGTGAGAAGATGCAAGTTATTTTGGGCGCCAAATTCGTGCTATCCGCTATATCTTTTTACATTTCCTCTTCCATTGCCCTCCAAAAAAATGTAAAAAGGATGCCGCTCCTATCACGGGCGCAATTTTCGTTATCAACTGACCATATCGTTTTTACTTCAAACTTTGCACTTTGTAATTCGAACTTAGTATTTTAAATTTCGTCCTTCTTCAAACCTTTCAAAAATCATGTCTTGTTTTCAAGAAGATATTAAAATACTTCATACCTTTATTATCCTAAATTTTTATACAGAAGTGCCTTTTAAGACATTTTTGGTTTTAAAAATTTTCGCCTAAAAATGGAAATTAATTTTAAAAATCAAAAGATATGAGCACTAACACCAAAGACCTTCGAAACGTAGTTTTACTCGGGCATTCCGGAAGCGGTAAAACTACATTTATAGAGACTATGCTTTATGAAGGCGGCGCCATAAAAAGACGCGGAACCGTAGAAGCCCACAACACCGTTTCCGACAATACAGACCTAGAACACGATCGCGAAAACACGATTTTCTCTCATCAAATGTTCGTGAATTGGCACAAAAACAAAATCAACGTATTAGATACCCCCGGTTTTGACGATTTCGTAGGTGAAGTCATTGCTTCCCTCAAAGTAGCAGACACCGCCCTCATTATGGTCAATGCTTCTGCCGGTGTAGAAGTAGGGACAGAACTCGTTTGGGAATATGTAGAAAAATACCAAACGCCTTCCATTTTTGTCATTAACCAAATGGATCATCCAAAGGCAGATTACGAAAACACTTTAGAGCAACTCAAAAACCGATTTGGCAGCAAGGTGATACCGGTACAATATCCATTAAATTCTGGAGAAGGATTCAATAAAATAGTGGACGCTTTGAGAATGGTGATGTATGAATTTCCTGCCGCAGGCGGAAAACCTGAGAAAAAACCAATCCCGGATTCTGAAATGGCCAAAGCCAACGAAATGCACAATGCACTCGTAGAAATGGCGGCAGAAAACGAAGAAGGATTGATGGAAAAATATTTCGAAGAAGGTAATCTTTCCGAAGAAGAATTGGCACAAGGAATTACCATCGCTTTGGCAAAACACGACTTCTTTCCGGTATTTGTGGGTTCAGGGTTAAAAGACATGGGCTCAGGAAGAATTATGGGATTCATTGATGATATTGCACCATCCCCAGCAGATAGATTTGGAAAAAAATTGGAAAGTGGAGAAATGCTGAAATGTGATGCGAGTGATAAAACCACCATCTTCATTTACAAAACCCAAACCGAGCCTCAAGTGGGCGTAGTTTCATACTTTAAAGTCTATTCAGGAGAAATAAAACCGGGTGACGAATTGGTGAATGCCAACAATGGAGAAACCGAAAGAATCTCTCAAATTTTTGTCGCCGAAGGCAAAGACAGAACTCCGGTAGATAAATTGGTAGCGGGTGATTTGGGCGTTACCGTAAAATTGAAATATGCCCATACCAATAATACGCTGAATGCTAAAGGCGTCGACAGAAAAATAGAACCTATGCACTTCCCGGAAAGCAGAATCAGAAAAGCCATCTTTACTGAAAATGCTTCAGATATGGAAAAACTCATTGGTTCTCTTCATAAAATTCAGGAAGAAGATCCTACTTTATATGTAGAGCAATCTACAGAAACCCATGAAACAATATTGAGCGGACAAGGGCAATTGCATTTGGACTTGGTAAAACAACGCCTCGAAAAAGAATATGGGGTAAAAATGGAAATGCAAAACCCTAGAATTTCTTACCGCGAAACCATTACCGGAAAAGCCGATGCCGATTACAGACATAAAAAACAATCTGGTGGGGCAGGTCAATTTGGAGAAATCCACATGAGGGTAGAAAACTATTACGAAGACATGCCGGAACCTGATGGGGTTAACATTAGAAACAAAGAGTTTGAAGATCTTCCTTGGGGAGGCAAGTTTGCGTTCTACTGGTGTATCGTTGGAGGAGCCATAGATTCCAGATATGTAGGCGCCATCAAAAAAGGCATCATGCAACAAATGAAAGAAGGTCCATTGACAGGGTCTCATTGTCAAAACATCAGGGTTTCCGTGTATGACGGCAAAATGCATAGTGTAGACAGCAATGATATTTCTTTCCAACTGGCGGCTTCAGGGGCTTTTAAAGAAGCTTTCCATAGTGCGCATCCTCAGTTATTAGAGCCGATGTATCATGTAGAAATCCTTTGTCCTGATGAATGCACCGGCGATGTGATGGGAGACTTACAAACCCGCCGCGCTATGATTTCCGGAATGGATTCAGAAAACCATTACCAAAAAATTATGGCCGAAGTTCCTTTGGCAGAACTGAACGACTATGGTTCTACCCTACGTTCACTCACAGGAGGTAGAGCTAAATTTACCATGAAATTTAATGATTATCAACTGGTTCCTGCCAACGTGCAGCAAGACCTGGTGAAAAAACATGCTGTAGAAAAAGTAGAAGCATAGTTTTTCAGAAATATTTGAAACAAAACCCCAGCGAAAGTTGGGGTTTTTTGTTTTCAAAAAATGATTAAATTTAGCTTATCAAAACACACACAAATGCTTGTAAAAATCTATGGAAGCGCCATTCACGGCGTTTCTGCTCAAACCATTACCATAGAAGTTAATGTAGACCAAGGCGTCGGCTACCATTTGGTAGGCCTGCCGGACAATGCCATCAAAGAAAGCAGTTACCGTATCAACGCCGCACTGAAAAATGTAGGTTTCAAGATTCCTGGCAAAAAGATCACCGTCAATATGGCGCCAGCAGATTTGCGAAAAGAAGGCTCTGCCTATGATTTGAGCATTGCCATTGGAATTCTAGCCGCCTCGGATTTGATAAAAGCAGATGAGGTAGAAAAATACATCATCATGGGCGAATTGTCTTTGGACGGAGGGCTTCAGCCCATAAAAGGGGTTTTGCCTATTGCCATCAAAGCCAGAGAAGAAGGCTTCAAAGGCATTATTTTGCCGAAACAAAACACAAAAGAAGCTGCCATAGTCAACAATTTGGAAGTCTATGGCGTTGAAAACATCAAGCAAGTTATCGATTTCTTTGATGAAGGTATTCCTTTAGAAAGAACAGAATTTGACACCCGTAAAGAATTTCAGGAAAAAATAGACCATTTCCCTTTTGATTTTTCTGAAGTCAAAGGCCAGGAAACCGCCAAACGCGCTATGGAAGTGGCAGCAGCGGGCGGACATAATATTATTCTCATCGGTCCGCCAGGGAGCGGTAAGACTATGTTAGCGAAACGCGTTCCTAGCATTTTACCACCCCTTACTATGAAGGAGGCTTTGGAAACCACTAAAATTCATTCTGTTGCAGGAAAAATGGGGGTGCACCATTCTTTAATGACGGTAAGACCATTCAGAAGTCCACATCATACCATATCAGATGTGGCATTGGTGGGCGGTGGAAGCTATCCTCAACCGGGAGAAATTTCCTTGGCGCATAATGGCGTTCTTTTTTTGGATGAAATGCCTGAATTCAAAAGAACGGTGTTAGAAGTAATGCGGCAACCTTTAGAAGATCGCGAGGTTACCATTTCCCGGGCTCGTTTTTCGGTGAATTATCCCGCCAGTTTTATGCTCGTGGCAAGCATGAACCCCAGTCCTAGCGGCTATTTTCCGGATGACCCTAACAATACATCTTCCCAGTTTGAAATGCAGCGGTACATGAACAAGCTTTCTGGGCCGCTTCTAGATAGAATAGACATCCATATAGAAGTGCAAAAGGTAGAATTCGAGCAACTTTCAGATAAAAGAAAAGGGGAAAATAGCATTAAGATAAGAGAGCGGGTTTTGAAGGCACGCGAAGCGCAGAATGAACGCTATAAAAGCTTGGAAATCAGCTATAACGCACAAATGGGGCCTAAAGAAATTGAACGCTTTTGTGAGCTAGATGATTCTTCCAAAACCCTAATTAAAACCGCAATGGAAAAACTAAACCTTTCGGCAAGAGCCTATGACAGGATTTTAAAAGTAGCCAGAACCATTGCAGATTTAGAAGCATCTGAAAACATCCTTTCTCATCATATTTCGGAAGCCATACAGTACCGAAGCCTTGACCGAGAATTTTGGAATGCATAAAAAAAGCCGCTTCAAAAAGAGCGGCTTTATATTTATTTTTAATGTTGTTTTAAGCATTTTCTACTTCATAAGGCGACCCGAAAAGAGCACAATATAAAGAATAGGATGCCACAATGAAAAAGGATTTCGTTATGAAAACCCCTACACAACATAATAAAAATCCAGAGATTGAAATTAAGCCAGCCAAGATGGCGGTGCCTAGAACCAACCCAAAATTTTGATTAGTGGCATTAAAACTTACATTAAGTCCATCAGAAACATTTTTATTTCCAAAAAAGACGAAAGGCAAGCCTACAAATCCTACAATGTACATATATATTCCAGGCAAAACGCATAAAACAATCCCAATATTGGCCAAAACATGAATCACTAAGCCATACAGCAATAGGTTTGCGGTATTTTGTCTGTAACCCACAAAAAAATCTGAAAAAAGAAGATTCTGTCTGGTATTATATTTATGAGTAATGTAAAGTAAGCCCGCAGAAAGAGGAAACAATAAAACCTTGCTTAAAAAAGAAGGGATAAAGGAAACGGCCATTCTGCCCAAGCCTGTACCTTTGTTAGCTTCTATAATGTCTTTTATTGAATTTACATCATTGGTCTTAGATGCATCAATAATTTCTCTTATCATTTTCGGGTTTAGAGGAGATTCTGGAAAAAGCAAAGACAATAAAAATTCAAAAAGATAAACGAGGAGGGCAAATAAAATTCCGTAGCCAATTACTCCCTTATAGTTTTCCCAAGCATGTGATATAATGCTTCCTGTATTTTTCTCTGGTCCCAAAGGTCTGTCTAAATCGTTGAAGTCGCTCATAATTTGAGAGTTTAGTGTGATATTCAAAATTAGTTAAAATTCTGAAAGCATTGTTACAAAATCATACAAATTTGATATTGAAGTACTTTTTGAACAAAGTATAAATGATAGCATTCCAAAAAGGATAAGTCAATAAAAATCCGAAGAAAAAGACCATAAAGCCCGAATAACTGAATAAAAATGCAACAATGGCACAAGGTAAAATAACGGCCCAATTGGCAAAAACCACTTTAGCGCTCAAATTAATTGCTTCCATCATTCTAAGTGGGGTAAAATACAAAAGAGGCCCCACAAAAAGAGTTATAAAAACCCAAATAACACCTGGTAAAATAAAGGAAATGCCTAATTGAAAAACAACGCCCCAAAAAATGGCATAGCCCCAGAATTTGAAAAAATTGCTTCCACTATACCCCTCCAAAATATCGGAGAATTGTGGTGTTTTTTTCTCGTCTATAAGGGTGTAAATTTTAAACAAGCCGATGTTTAGAGGAAACATAGCGGCTTTTATCAAGGCCAATGCAATTTGGAAATAACTGCCATTTTCTGATTGCATCAATTGACTGATCCTGTTCAAAAATTCTTTGGTATTACTGAGCAATTCTGGTGTAAATTGGGTCATTTTATCTCCAAAATAATACTTGGACAGCTGTACCCCTGCATATAAAGTAATGCCAAAATAAAGCACGGTTATTACAAACTGAAAAAATAAAGTAGACTTCCAATAGAAAAACGCCTTTTTGAAAACCTCTTCTAAGCTGATTTTATGGATAGGTTGAGAATTATTCATGTCATTCATGGCACAAAAATAAGGTTTTTATCATGATATGAAGCAAAATTGTAAATTTGCCCATGCTAAAAATCAACCATCAAAAATTTCAGGAAATGGACGCACTTTCTTCACAGAAAGCGCCTTTCTTTTTTGTAGTTGATTTTTTAATGGAGAACATCCTGATTTTCAATCAACAAGACTTAGTCAATCAAAAAATATTGGTTCATTTTCCTTCGTATTCTAATGTCTCTAAAAATCTTCTTCCAGAAAAAAAAATTCAATGGAAGGCTTTGCCACAAACCGAAGAAGAATACCAAAAAGGGTTTGATGTCATTCAAGACCATTTAAAGAGAGGAGACTCATATGTGGTGAACTATACCTGTGAAACGCCAATAGAAACCAATTTTACTTTGGAGGATATTTTTCATTTTTCAAAAGCAAAATATAAGGTACTGATCCCAAACCGATTTACCTTTTTTTCTCCGGAAACTTTTGTAGAAATTAAGGATCAGAAAATTTTCACTCATCCCATGAAGGGTACCATTGATGCAGCTATACCCAACGCTAAAGAATTATTAAAAAATGACGAAAAGGAGAAAGCGGAACATTACACAGTGGTAGACCTGCTGAGAAATGACCTGAGCATGGTGGCAGATTATGTAATGCTTGATGAATTGCAACGCATTGATTATCTGAAAACAAGCAATAAAAACCTGTATACAATGAGTTCTGAAATTTCAGGAAAAGTGAAGCCTGAATTTCAAAATAAGATTGGATCTCTTATAAAAACCCTTCTGCCGGCAGGAAGTATTTTGGGAGCGCCAAAGCCTAAAACTTTAGAAATTATTTTAAAGGCAGAAGCATACAGAAGAGGTTTTTATACAGGAGTGGCCGGATATTTTGATGGAAAAAATCTGGACTCTTGTGTGATGATAAGATTTGTGGAAAACAAAAATTTTGATGATATTAGCCAAGACAACTCTGCAGAGCAATTGTTCTTTAAGAGTGGTGGCGGAATTACCCATCTGAGTAAATTGGCCGATGAATACCAAGAGATGAAAAACAAAATATATGTCCCGATTCATTGAAAGCATTAAAATAGAAGACCAAAAAGCCTATTTATTGGATCTTCATCAAAAAAGAGTGAATGATACCTTTGCCCATTTTGGGGCAGAAGGCTCTATAGATTTGGAAAATATTTTTAAAAAACTGGAGCATGATGAAGATGGATTATACAAGTTGAGAGTTGTATATGACCTTCAAAAGAATTTTCAAACACAATTGATTCCTTATGCTATTGCTGAGATAGATACTTTTCAGCTGGTAGAAAACAACACTTATGATTATTCTTTCAAATTTGAAGACAGAAGAGAATTTGAAATCATGAAAGCAAAGGCTAAGGCAGACGAAATAATTATTCTTAAAAACAATCATGTTACGGACACTTCTTATTCTAATCTGCTTTTTTTGAAAGAAGAAATCTGGTATACGCCGAGCACTTATTTGCTGAATGGCGTTCAAAGACAGCATCTACTGGCGCAGAAGAAAATAATGCAAACAGAGATTACCCTTCAAAATATTAGGGAATTTTCTCATTTTCAATTGATTAACGCCCTCAATGATTTTGATGATATGTTTATTTACCCCATCGAAAGAATTATAAACCTGCCGGAAAATAAAGAATATTTGGTAATTTAGCTATTTCAAAAACTTGTAATAATTCTTTAATATTTCAGCATTTTGAATGTCTTTAGTGTCAATTTCCAGAAGTTTCGGTTTAGCTTCCGGTTTGAAGAAATTTTCTAAAGTCCTCAATAAAGATTCTTCATCTTCTACTTTGAAATAATTAAAGCCAAAGTGCTTCGCAATATACTCACAATTTTTATTGTGCATAGTGGCAATAAATTCATCTACCGCATTGGTAGTACTCGGCCCGGGAATGATTCGGAAAATATTTCCCTCTCCGTTATTGATCACAATCATTCTGGTATATGGAGGGATGTAATTGTTCCATAATCCATTGATGTCATAGAGAAACCCGATCTCTCCCGAAATTAAAACTGTAGGATTGGGGTTCATCATCGCAAATCCCATAGCTGTAGATGTGCAGCCATCTATGCCGCTGGTGCCTCTGTTGCAATAGATATTGTGCTTTTTGGCGTATGGAAACAATTCTGCATATCTTATAGTAGAAGAATTGGAAACGTGAACATTATAATTTTCAGGAATTTTCTGTTGGAGAATTTCAAACACCTTCAAATCTGAAAACGCTATAGAGCTACAGTATTCTTCGTGTTTTGCATCTTTTTTATCGCGCAAAATGTCCCAAAGGTTATAATAGGCAGAGGGCTCTAATTTGGCAGATTTCAGCAACTGACTGAAGAAAACGTCTGCTCTGGTTTCAATCTTTTGGGTCAAAGAAAAATAGGTGTCAGGTTGCCAATATTCGTCAATATGCCAGTGATTGGCAGGTTTGGCTTTTCTCAAAAATTCTTTTACTTTTTTGGAAACCACATTTTGACCTATCGTAACCAAGAGATCCGGAGCATATGTTTTATAGTCTTCTTCCGTAAAATTGAAAATATATCGATCTATATGATTGAAAAACTTTTCATGATAAAGATTAGAATTGGCCTCTGTAAGCACCACTACAGAATGGTTTTTTACAAACTGTGAAAGCATGCTTTGCAGTTGAGGATTTTTGTCTAATGTTCCGGTGAGGATTAAAATCCTCTTTGCCAAATTGAATTCTGAAACCAAATGAGAGGGAATTTCATAAGGCTTTTCTTGGTCAATGATTTCAATACTCGGGAAAAACGGCAATTCTTCTACAAGCTTGTATAAAGGTTCAGTAAGCGGAATGTTGATGTGCACAGGCCCCTGTTTTTCCAAACAAAGTTCTATTGCGGTTTTTATGATTCTGAAGTTTTCGTCTTCCGCATTTTCCTTATCATCTTCTAAAAGCTGGAAGTCTCCATAAGAATGTTGCTGAAACAAATCTTTTTGGCGAATGGTCTGTCCATCAAAAATATCGATGTAATCCGTTGGTCGATCGGCAGTTAATATCAAAAGTGGAATGTTTTGATAGAAGGCCTCTACAATAGCCGGATAATAATTGGCGGCTGCAGAACCACTGGTGCAGGAAATGGCCACGGGTTTTTTAAGAGATTTTGCCATACCCATTGCAACAAATGCTGCACTCCTCTCGTCTACAATACTGAAACATTCGAAAGAATCTAATTCTGAAAAGTGTATTGCTAAAGGGGCGTTTCTAGAACCTGGTGAAATAACCATTTTATTGATGCCATACTGCTGAAGAACATGCCCTAAAACCTGAATGCTGCGTTTCGCCGAAAATTGTTTCATACAGCAAAGGTAAAGATTTTTGAATTTTCAGAAGCGGTTAAATAGCTGATCTTTGTTAGCTGTAGATGCTAGGAAGCAATGGCTCCTTTTTCTGTACCAGAAATATATTTCTTCACCAATCTTTAAAAAAGCATTATTGGAATCAAAACATGTTTTAAAAACTAAATTTCAATAAAAAAATCTTAAT
>CALJKL010000075.1 GCA_937973555.1 uncultured Flavobacteriales bacterium
AGAAAAATAGTATTAGATACAGCAGTCCCACCAAATGTAAATGTAACGGCAATATTAGAATTTGCCGGATAAGTATTAGTTAATCTAATGAATAATTGAAATACATCGTAATCAGAAACATTCAATGTATCGGCTGATGTGAAAGTTATTGTACCTGTAGTAGAATCAGCATCTTTTATATCCTTTGTTCCGTTGTATGGAAAAGTAGTATTATTAAATACAAGGCTTCCACTCAACAACGCTTTTGCTGTATCCCATTCCGGTGGAATAGTAGCTTCATTATAAATAACTGTCCGTGTTACATCTGCTGGAGTAGTAGCACCTGCATTTACAAGTATATCAGTTAATTCAATTTGAGATAAAGGATCAACTTGTGGTTTTTGAGGGTTCGCATTAGGAGTTCCTGTTAATTTTTTAACTAAGCCAAAAGTATCAACATAAATAACATCTCTTCTTGGCAAAGAAGGATCAGCAGCATTTAATGTTAAAGAACTTGATGGAGAATTATATTGTACATTATTTATACAATAAGTAGCGTTCGTTATCAAAAAAGTTAAATTAGAACTCCATGTAACTATACCACCACTAATTAATCCTGCACAAGTGGATGGTGCTGTGCTCCCAATAACTTTTATCCATTGACTTAAAGAAGGAGTTCTTACCCATAAATTTCTATCGTTAGTTGTAAAAATTAAACTTCCTGCATATAAATTAGTTTTTCCGTTATTCGCAGCACTTGTATCTACAAATAAAGGTGTTTGATTTAATAAAGCATTAAATAATCCTCCGGGATTATTAAGTATTGTATTGGGATTACTTCCCCCCAAAGGATTTTTATTCGGGAATTGAGCAAAACCAAAAACAATTAAAAAAGAAAAGATAAATGATATAAATATTTTTTTGAACATTCTTTATTGATTTAAGTCAATGTATAATGATGACCCAACTTGCCATGTATTTGGTGATATATCTATTTCTCCTGTCACGTTATCCAAAATAAAAGATATATTATTGCCATAATTAACTAAGCATCCTGCATCTACAAATATTTGACATTTTTGTGAATTTGATTGAGCTAATCCGATTAATTTATTACTTTGAAATACAGAAGTTCCGCTAACGGGATCATCGGCACTTCCCCCATCTACTGTTCCTATAAGTGGTGGTTTTACTGAGCCACCACCTGCACCATTTATTTGATACCAAAAATCATCATCACCTTTTGCTATTACAATAGTTGTTCTTGCTGCAATAGATGTTTGTTGATTACCATTAATATCCAAATAATACTGTCCTCCTGAAATATTTCTTATATTATCGGTTTGGTTTACTATGTAATATTTATTCCAAATGTTTGGGTTAGTTACATAATCAATTTCACCTTGGCTATTGTTTGTGAATATAATTATACATTCATCAGATTCTGTAACATAATTAATATTAGCATCGGTAATAACAGATGCCTTTTGGAAATTTTCTGGATTTTGTTTTAATAGGGTTGCTAAATTATACCAAGCATTTAAACCAACTTGTCCAGTTATTAACTGACTATTATTTTGAAATATATTGTCATTTATATATTCAATTAAATCATTAATATTATTTATTATAATTGGAGGGTTAGGCATTATTTAGTTTCTTTTTTCATTTGATTAGAAAATTGAGCAATAAATTGATCTTTTGTGAAAACTCCAAAACGCTCGCCCAAACGCCACAAAAATTCATTAATCAAATTAGTGTTCCATTCAAAAGGGATGCTGGCATTTGCATCATATACAATTTGATCCCCGGAACCAGTTTGCGGATTTCCTGAAACTGATCTGTAAACATAAGTAGCTTTTGTTGGCTCTTTATAATAATTCAAAAGTATCACACTAACATTTCTTGGTGCCACTTTAAAACCTTTACTGGTTTTAGTTATTTTAGGTTCTGATAATGTTGGTGCTTTGGTTAAACTAGATAAACAATTAGACCATTTACTATTTGGTATTTTTTTTACATCATGTTCAACTATACCATTCAAATATCTTTCCACTAATTCGTAATGCTCTTGTTCATCTATCTTTTTATTATTACAAGGAACACATTCTATTCCTTCATATCCTACTGTCTTATTTTGATACACCACTATTGATGCAGATGAATATTGTCCGTAATCAGCAGGATCATCAAATAAACCATAATGTTGATTTGAATTAGAAACAATACAATTTTTTGTTCTTAAAAAAGGGTATAAATCATCTTGGTTTTTTTCATTGTTTTCAGCTTCTTCTGTTTTAGCATCCCACATTTCAAAACTAACATCATTTGCTGAATTTATAAACACACTTGCAGGTGGATACCATCCACCCTGAAATGTATTTACAGTAGATATGAAATTGTTATATAAATCATTTGCATCTATCGGCATTATTCATAATTATGATGGTGAAGCATCTTGGGCTACTATATCAATTCCACCTGAAACATCTACATCCACAAATGTAATTGTATGAGCAACATCATTTATTGATCCAACATACGTACCACTTCCGGTAACTAAATAACAATCTTCTATTTTACCTGTTGGATATGTAAGTACTATTGTTTTATAAACGTTTGGTGCTGTATAGAAATTAACTACACCGCCTCCAATATCAACTTGTGAAACATTAAATAATACAGTAAACACTCCGCTTACTTCAGATACTACTGATACTGGCGCAAGATTATTTGTAGTATTATTTGTAAATGTAGAGTTATTGGGTTGTGTAATATCTACTATAACTGGTGCTGTAGTTTGTCCATAATAACCAGTAGTTTGATTATATACTGCTGTTAATGTAATAGAATAATTTCCATAAACACCCGTTGGCGGCGCAATAGTTATATCAACGCCTGTATTTGTATGTAATGATGAAACAAAACCACCATTAGGCAAATTCATATTTACTCTTAATTGTGGCATACCTGCTGGAGCAGCATAAGAAATAATAATGTTTGTTCCATCGAAATAAGCACTAAACGCCGTAAATCCATTTGTAGGGAAGCCTGTATTCAATAATACCTCCTGACAAGTTCTGCCATCTGCATATATAGGGGTTATACCTACTAAATATTGACCATCATCAATTCCACTTATTGTATAAGGAGAATCTCCGGGTAATACATTAGGAATAGTGGTATATACTGGAGTACTTGTATTATCTATTCTTGCATACCTTATGATATTACTTACTGCATCTGGATGAACAAAAGTTACAATTATATCTATAGTATTTGCTGGGCTACCATCTGTAACCTCTATGCTAAGTTGTGTATAAGGTGAGCAGAATAATCCTTGCGCACAAGATGTTACAAAAGCACAAAAAGCATTTTTAAAATCAGTATTGTATGCTCCTAATTGAAGTATGGCAAGTCCAAGTTCTACCGGATTAATACGTGCGCATTGTCCAGCTTTTGTTCCCAATATAAAATCAGACAACTGCATTACTGCTGGTGAAGAAGGGAATACATTTTGAATAGCAGCGCAATCTACTCTGCTTAATCCCATAATATAATTAACAGTATCGCATTGTTTATCTAATATTTGAGAGATTAATTCATTTTCGGGCGTTCCTGCATCAATAGTTATAGTTACCTTTTTTAAAGAAACAGGATCAATATAACATATATCATAATCTTGAGAAGATACCAATTGATTATCTTCTAATGCGCATATATAATCAACAATATTTTGTACTGCTTCATTAGCTGTAATAGGCACAAAACCAGTACAATCAATTGAAATTGTAGATGGTGTTGGGCTGCCACTTACAGTATAAAATATTGCACTTAATGAGTTTGTGTTTAGATCGGAAGTAATTTCTATATTACCTGAACCTAGATTTGTAACCACAAAAGTTCCAATTCCTAATGAATTTAGATAAGTGGCTAACGCAGGTAAATTAGATTGATTAAACGCAAAGTTTAATGTTATCGGGCCATTATTTGTAGAAATACTATTTAATAAAGCGGTTGCGGGAGCAGTTGGAATAGATGATAAAGTCCAGATGTAATTACAGGTTGCTGTAAGTTTAAAAATACATTTCCCATCAACATATAAATTACTTGATCCAGAGCCTCCTGATGAAACTATTGAGTTAAATAAATTAACCAATGTAACATTATCCTGAATAGTGGTAAGAATATCATTGGCTAATGTAGTCATATTTACATTCAAGCAATAAGTTCTTGTACATCCTTGAGTAGAAGGGGTAACAGAAAACGCACTTGTTTGAATAGTATTACATACTTTGAAAATATATGTTTTATCCTGAAGCCTAAATTGAATATTATTTCCATTAACAGCCACTTGCCCGGTTATATCTCCACAAACAGGAATGATCTGGAAGTTAAATCCACTGGCAATAGTTCCATTATAAGGTTGTATGCCTGATGGAGAACAACAATCACATTGAAAGCCTCCGATTATTTTTATTTCTTCAATTAAAGCTGGTAAGTCAATGCCACATGCAGGTTGAGTTTTAGCTATCATAGCTAAATTCAACTTACTATTTATTAAAAGTAATTTTTCATTTAATTCTTCTCTATTGGTACAATTACTATCTTCTACTTGTTTTACTAATTTTTCAACTTCACATACCAATGGGCATAAATCAATATTACAAGTAACAGCAAAACGCTTGCGCATGTAATATCTTATCAATACAGATGAGCAATTATCAAATTCATAACTCCATACTCCATTGTAAACATATTCATAATTATCGCTATCGTATGTGATAGGTACTAATGCAGATGAAAAATCACTTACAATAAATGGTGCAGGTTGAGTTGTTGTTTGGTCATCGGGATATAAAACTTTTAAAATAGAACTCTCTTGTGTTCCTGCTTCTCCTTGATAGGATGTATTGCTTATATTTTCAAAAAATGCTTGTGCTGTATTGCAATCCAAATTAATAGTAACTGCTCCTACACCAAATGTATTTCTTGAAAGATTAGTATTACCAACTGGCCGACATATATTTTGGTAAATTATATAGCTATATACATTACCTATACTATCTTTTGCTATTATTTCTATTGAATATGGTGCTGGCCCCCATTCTATTTGTCCAAAAGGACGAGGCCAAGGTGCTACTGTATAGTCTGTTGGTACAGGTGATTCATCAGGATTTGGCGTAACGCTGAATAAAGTATAATCAGTCCATACGCCGGTAATTAAAGGATTATTAATATCCCCTTCTAAGATATATGTTTGTGATGGAGATTTAACTACAAATGTATAGCTAACATTTCCAAGGTTATTCCCGGTTGATTGATTTACTAAATCAATTTCTGGATTATTACCAGCAAGATTCCAAGTTGGACAAACTTTTAATAAACTAATATCGGGGCTATTACTAATTACCATTTTTTTAAAATTAAAAAAGGCAATTCTTTTATTAATTGCCCTTTAGTTATCATAATCCCCTAAAGGGAATATTTTAAATACTTAATCAGTAGGGTATATTCCCACACAAAGGGAATGACCTTCTGCATCATCACTTAATGTTGCTACTAATGTAAGATCATCTGGTGAACTCCATGTTGCAGTAGCCGGTGGGGAAGAAGTACCCAAAGAACTCCAATTAGAGTTTGCAAATGAAACTAAGGCATTAACATCAGCAACCGGGTCTCCCGTAGGTAATACAGTATCATCAAAACTAGCAACTGCTATAAATCCTGCTGATCCCGGTGTTGGTATTCCATATACAGCTTCTAAATCCCCATCATCATTTTGAGCGCATATAATTTGACATGGTGCAATAAAATAAGGATCGGGAGTAGGCATTGGCACCGCTGCGTCTCCGCAACAGGTAGCACAAGAATTTAAAAAATTATTCGCATTTTCCACATATACCCACCATGTAGTTCCAGAGATTTTATCTCTTATTCTTTGAACTATAAAAGAATCAAATGTTGGGGGAGTGCCGATAGGATTAGCGGTATCTACTAGCCTAAATTCTAGCGCATCAAAAAGGCCATAATCTTTTACAGGAGAACACCAATAAAGAACTTCATCTACAAATACATTTCTACAAGGGATATTTTCAATGGCACCAATAGTTCCTGCATCAGCATTAAAAAACTGTTGATTGTTCATTTGAACCACAGTACAGGGAATCATTACCGTAGCGATCTGCGCCATTCATCTTTTCTTTATTGATTGAAAAAAAATTATCCTACTGTTATTACCATGCAAAGCACATCTGTACCGTCTGCACCTGATTGTGTAACTACCAGCGTAGCTCCACTTGGGTTTGTCCAAGTACCGATTGCACTCCAACTACCATTGTTATTAAGGGCGGTAGTTAAAGCAGCTACAGTAGCTCCGGTAACTTGTGGTAAAGCTGTATCATTATAATATCCATTAGCCGCATACGTTCCGGTATCAGGTGTTGGTGCTGCAAACACTCCGAAATAATCTCCATTATCATCCTGATTACACAAGATTGTACATGGAGCAATTACAGGTAAGTCCGCAGAAGTAGGCATAACAACGGCTGGTGAAGAAGTGCCACAACAATCAGCAAATTCAGATGCTTGATTATAGTCTACACTTGTTCCCAAAACATACACATCGCTTGGGTTATTTGAATTTTGATTAATGATTCTTACAACATGAAATGACTGCGCATCAGGGCTATCTGTTGAACTTGCTGAACATGGTGTATATTTAAAGCCTGTGCCAACAATACCAAATGAGGTTTGCGGGGTAGCCCAATAATCACCATCAATAAAACCGCCTGAAGCTGGCGTAGGTATGTTTTGAGTAACACCTATTGCTCCAGTTGCACTGTTAATTTGAACTGTGCTTAAATCTTGAATTACTAATGCGGGTATAAAAGCCATTGTATGTAAATTTTAAAATTGTTTAATTGGTTTCTTTATTTTTTTTAGCAACCTCTACTTCCGTTTTTAATTCATCGTAAGCAGATTTACCTTCATTTGATAATAAATACAAAGAAAGTTCTTCAATCTTTTCTTCCTGTTTTAACTGTTTAAATCCTACAAAATTCTTCATGACTTTATTTTTTGTCATGTAAACAACGCTATCACCTTCAAACTTAATTACATTTAATTGTAAAGCATGGCTGATATATGTA
>CALJKL010000076.1 GCA_937973555.1 uncultured Flavobacteriales bacterium
TTCCTCCTTTTTCTTTTCCTCTGCCTTGTTTGATTCGTAGAAGAAGTTGTTTACCAGCTTTTTAGCTTCATATAAGGCTTTTTTAGGATCATCATCACCCTCTATTTCGGCAGTTACAAATATCTTTTGGAAATGACCATTATTCATTGGGAATGTTTCGGAGAAACTAACTTCTTTTATTTTCATGGATTGTTCTATTAATATGTTAGAAATATGGATTTTTTTCATCTTTTGACCAATACTCAAAATATGGTATTAGTATAGCGTCTATATCATCATTACAATCAAAATCGAAATAAAATTTATTCCCACAATTAGGACAATTACCCTCATCAGGGATGCAATACTCCAACTCATCTGCTTCAAATCCAGTTTCACAAACTGGACACTGTATATCAGCCATGTTCTTCTAGTTTAATTGTTATGGGTTCTTTTTTTAAAGGGCAATTTTTTGGTAATGTTTCATTTACAAATGATTTTGAAACATTTGTTCCCTTAACTGGGCTATCTGGATAGTTGCAAATTGCACTCACTTCTGTCCAAAACATAAGTGGACAATCCATACAACCCTTAACTACTATATGTTCCATATAATTTTATTTTTTACGTTTAGAAGGTATGTATGGTTTGGATGGTTTTAGCGGGGCTGGTTTTATTCTACCATTTTCATCTATTTCAAATACTGTTGGTTTCTTTAATGAATCGTCCTGAAATAATGAATACGTTGATTGATTACCATTAAAAAAGCAAGTATCCATCATTGAAACTATTGCACCATAGCAACCTAACTTTTTTGAATAGTGCTGATTTGAAAAAACAATTACCCTTCCTTTACGTATAAGTGCTATATCAAACTTACCGTCTGAATGTTTGAATAAATGTATCATTTTGTTTTTATTTTTGATTTAATAATTCAGGATGCTGGTATATGTTGCCGATTACTTCACTATTCAATTCTATATCAGTAGATGCGCTGTTTTTATTTAGCTTCGTTACAAAACGTGCCATGTCTTCCCTATAAATAACATACTGAAGTGCGCCAACAGGAGGCTTTAATATATCCCCTTCGTAAATCTCTTTGCCGCCTTTGTCGTATTTGCCAATAAATTGCATTATTATTAATTGGTGCCTCATAAATGGATCGTCTTTCCAATCAGTAGTAAACGGCCTGTTATCTGCTGTAAAAACAATCCAATCGTTACCATCATCTCCACTTTTTATAAATTGGAAATTACTGTACATTACATTCCAGCTTTTATCCCATGCTCTAAATTTTATTTCTCTGTTCATCGTTAATAATTTTCAGTTTAAAAAACATATACTAATCCTTATTTTCATCTGCTGACTTAACTAAGGTTAAAGCGGATTCAGGCCATGCGAAATCGTGAACCAAATAATTATTCATATCCGTTATTTCTGTGATTAAACCTTCCTTCCCAATAAATATTTTCATATCAGGATCCCATCCAGCATTATTTGGATCTTCCTCATGTGTTTCATTGAATTTATTAGTGATTACTACATCACCTACTTTAAATTTGCTCATGGTTATTCTGATTTAATTGTTTTTGCGATTAAATAAACAGTTATTAAACAAATGGAATAAATAATAAAAGGTAGAAAAATGGCGTACATCCCTACTTTTGAATATAATTTTAATAGGATAAAACTGTAAACCAATAGACATAAAAAATATCTCATTGTTTTACTTTCTTAACTTTTGTAAAAAAAATATCCATTGGTTTATTAAGCCATTTACACAATAAGTAAAGAGTGACACTATCAACTTCATTTCCTTTGGAAGCTCTGTCTATTGTTAATCTTGCGCAGCTAACTATTTTTGATGTTTTCTCCAATGAAAGTAACTGACCATTCCCCTCTTTCTTTCTTTTTTCAAGAACAAGTTTTGATAACAATTCCCCATTAAATTTTACAGGAGATAGTGTGTTATTTGCCATGTGAATTAGTTTTTGTTCCACCAAAGGTAACACACTAAAGAAATACAAACCAAATTTATTTTTAAAAAAAATCCCTCCCATAAAAATGAGAGGGCAAAAACAACTGCTTATGTATAAAAAAACTGCAACCACAATTTACAAATAAAAAACCGGAGCAAGACTACCCCGGTAATACCCTGTCAACTATCTTTCCGTAAAGAAAAAATATCAATCCCAATTTACTGCAAATTCCCGTGAATTAATTCTCCCCAAAAACCCAGCACCAACCTACCCAAAAACAAACTCCTTGTCCAGCGAGCCTATACCCTAAATTAAACCACCCGGTACCCTCAATCCAAATTCTGTATGCAAACAGATCAACTTTTCAAAACCATCAAAAAGAATGCTTCACCAGTTACCCATAACCACCCCACAAAACCAACGTAACTCATTGAAAACCCACTACCCGTAAACCCGAAAAAACAGCACACACTTAACGTTAAAAGGCACCCCCGTCACTTTGGAAGGCGTCCCCCGTTTGGGGAATTGATTTTATTTAACCGGGTGGGT
Source organism: uncultured Flavobacteriales bacterium (assembly GCA_937973555.1). GTDB lineage: Bacteria > Bacteroidota > Bacteroidia > Flavobacteriales > Weeksellaceae > Cloacibacterium. Next base: position 2,508 of record CALJKL010000076.1, read on the forward strand.
TGCTTTTTTTTGTTTGAAACTGCCAGTAATGAAACTTTTTTGTAATTGCTTTGGCTGCTGCTGGTTGGCCGTTGGTTTTTGGGCTTGTGGCTTGTTTCTGGCTTGCTGGCTTTGGTTTTTGGGTTGGGTAAGGTGTTTGTATGGTT
>CALJKL010000077.1 GCA_937973555.1 uncultured Flavobacteriales bacterium
TTGCATATTAAACATGCCGGGTTAAATTATTTTACTGTAAAAGGAGATGTTTCACATTTAGATCCTCATTATGTAATTAATGGGGTCCCTTTAGTAGATACAGCCTTTGATTCAAATTTCTTCTACATTCCGGGAAACATTATCTGGACTTATCCCGTGTATTCTTATTTGGGCTTATGGACGAGTAACCAAATGAATACTCCCATTGCTGTAGGAACCAGAACTTATACTTTTCCAGAATTAATTGCCCAAACAAGTGTTATGAACTTGGTGGGATATGAAATTACAAGAAACCCAAATGTTAATATAAACCATCCTGCTTATCAAACCTATTTTTCAACCTATTCTAGATATACTTATCGTCCACAAATGTCAATGGTTTTTTTCCAAGATTTTATTGGGAAAACAGCAACGATATATATTGAAGTTGGTTTTGGAGAAAATAAAGAGATTATCAATAGAGAGTTAAAAGTGGCTTTTGAGCCTTAGATAAAGAAATTATTATGTATTAAATTAAAAAATATCAGAATGATTAATGATATAAAAGTCTAAACAATTAAAAAAAAATGAATAATAACAGTACTGAATTACAACCAATCAATTTTATTGATGTTTTAAATTGCATAAATGAAAAGATAATAGAAATTCCAACTTTAGGAGGAAGGTCTAAAATCAAAATAAATAAAAAAGATAACTCTATTGTCATCATGAATAGTAGCAAAAAATCTTTGTTAATTGATAAATTGCATTGGGAAAAGGTTATGAGAAGAATGGACTCTTTACAACAAATTGAAAGAGGAAAGACTTCAAGATATGCAATTGGAAAAAAAGAGTATAATTGGAAAAAGTGTCAGAATAAAATATTTTCACCCTATGCGCCAGCAATTGTTAAATATTTAACTTGTAATAAACTGAAATAAAATTCCAATGTTTATGTTTTGTAGTGATTTTTTAAAGAAAATATCTAGACAAAATTTAAACTCATTAAAACAACCAACCTTTTTAGGCTGGTTGTTTTTTTTAGGTAAATAGTCATATTACCTTTCCAAACAAATGTGTAAATTTGTTACTGTTTTAAAACGATAATACTATTTTCCATGAAGAAAACATATCTGTTGCTGGTGCTTCCTGCGCTATTGGCTATTTCCTGTAAAAAAGAGGATAAAAAAGACGGACCCAAATCATACCCTGTGATCTCAGTAGAAACCCGAAACGTTACCGGTTATGATATCTATCCCGCTTCCATCAAAGGTATTGTAAACAATGATGTAAGAGCCAAAATACAGGGGTATATTACCCAAGTGTTGGTAGATGAAGGACAGTATGTTACCCAGGGGCAACCCTTGTTTAGATTGGAAACCAATATGCTAAATGAAAATGCAGATGCAGCCAAATCTGGCATTTCTGCGGCTCAGGCCAATATTCAGGCTGCCAAAGCGGCCGTTAATGCTGCACAGGTAGAAGTGAACAAACTGAAGCCTTTGGTAGAGAAAAATATTATTTCTAATATTCAGTTGCAGACGGCAGTTGCCAATTTGGCGAAAGCACAAGCGCAGTTGTCGCAGGCTATTGCATCACAACAACAGGCTTCGGCCAATTACAAAAGTGTGCAGGCCAATATAGGCTATTCGGTTATTAAAGCTCCTATTTCAGGAGTAGTAGGCAAATTGCCCTTGAAGGTTGGAAGTTTGGTGGGGCCAAGTGATGTCACGCCTTTAACCACAATTTCAGATACCCGTTCAGTCTATGCCTATTTCTCTATGAATGAAAAAGATTACCTCAATTTCTTAGAAAAATCATTCGGGGCTACCGTTCCCGAGAAACTCAGAAATCTTCCTATGGTAGAATTGCAGTTGGCCAACGGAAGCATTTATTCCGAAAAAGGAAAAATAGAAGCCGTTACTGGGCAGATAGACCCTGTCACAGGGACCATTCAGTTCAGAGTGGGATTTGCCAATCCGGCTAAATTGTTGAGCAACGGAAACAGCGGCAGCATTCGTCTGCCTAAATTCTACGACCATGCTTTGGTGGTGCCCGAAAGTGCTACTTACGAGCAACAAGGTTTGGTGTATGTCTTTAAAGTGGAAAAAGATACCGCCAACAATTTTGTAGTGGAGGTTCAGGACAGAATCAACAATATGGTGCTTATTAAATCAGGACTTAAAAAAGGCGAAAAGATTATTGGTGCAGGCATTGGAGGGTTGAAGCCTAAAACGGCCGTTATTCCTAAACCTGCTAAATTCGACAGTCTTGTTCAATCCATAAAACCGATTTTCTAATGATTAAACATTTCATTAACAGACCGGTTTTATCGACCGTTATTTCCATATTGATTCTCATTTTGGGAATCTTAGGGCTGGTGGCCCTTCCGGTGACGCAATACCCGGATATTGCACCACCTACAGTAAATGTTTCTGCCAATTATACAGGGGCCAATGCAGAAACGGTGATGAAATCTGTGGTAGTGCCTTTAGAAGAACAAATTAATGGGGTGGAAGGGATGAGTTACATTACCTCTTCTGCCGGAAATGATGGTTCTGCCAACATTCAGATATTTTTTAAACAAGGCGTTAATCCGGATATTGCTGCAGTAAACGTGCAGAATAGAGTGGCCAGGGCTACACCGCTTTTGCCGAGTGAGGTAACACGTGCCGGAGTGGTGACCCAAAAACAGCAGACCAGTGCGCTGATGTACCTTTCCTTTTACTCTGAAAATAAGAACATTGACGATGTTTATCTTCAAAATTACTTAAATATCAACGTTATCCCGAATATTAAAAGAATTAACGGAGTTGGGGATGCTAATGTTATGGGCGGGAAGAACTATGCCATGAGGATTTGGCTAGACCCGGTAAAGATGACGGCTTATGGCCTCAATCCTTCGGATGTAACGGCGGCCATCAACGAACAGAGCCGCGAAGCCGCAGCAGGTTCCATAGGGCAGAATAGTGGAAGTGCTTTTGAATACATCATTAAATATGTAGGGAAATACAACACCAAAGAGCAGTATGACAATATCATCCTAAAAGCATTAGGAAACGGACAAAACCTCATGTTGAAAGATGTTGCGAAAGTAGAATTGGCTTCGCAAAACTATACCGGACGTGGGGAAAACGGAAACAACCCTGCCATCAGTATGGGGATTTTCCAGACACCGGGGTCTAATGCGCAAGACATCATCAACAACATCAAAAAATATTTAAAAACCGCCGAAGGTGATTTTCCGGCTGGCGTACATTATACCGTCAATTTTGATACCAATGAATTTTTGGATGCTTCCATAGAAAAGGTTGTGCATACCCTTATTGAAGCCTTCATTCTCGTGTTCATTGTGGTGTTTATTTTCTTGCAGGATTTCCGTTCTACGCTCATTCCGGCGATTGCGGTACCGGTTTCCATTATTGGTTCGTTTTTCTTCCTGAACCTCTTAGGATATTCCCTCAATTTATTGACGCTCTTTGCTCTGGTTTTGGCAATTGGTATTGTGGTGGATGATGCCATAGTGGTGGTAGAAGCCGTTCATGCCAAGATGGAAAGAGGAATTAATGATGCTAAAAAGGCCACAGTAGAAGCCATGCACGAAATTACGGGAGCCATTATTTCCATCACCTTGGTGATGGCTTCAGTGTTTATTCCGGTAACTTTTATTTCAGGGCCTACGGGTGTTTTTTATAAACAGTTTGGGGTAACGTTGATTGTAGCGATTCTCATTTCTGCCATCAATGCTTTAACGCTGAGTCCAGTTTTGTGTTCCTTATTTTTGAAACCTCAGCATCATGATAAGGCTTATGAAGAAAAGAATGTCTTTGGACGCTTTTTTCATACATTCAATATTGCCTTCAAAGCCTCTACAGAAAGATACGGAAGAGCGTTTGTATATCTCATCAGACACAAAAAAGTAACGGGAATTATTTTCGCTGTTGCGTTGTTGTTGCTTTGGTGGACGAGTGCTACTATGAAAAAAGGATTTGTACCGAACGAAGACAGAGGCATCATCTTTACGGATGTGCAATTGCCTGCAGGGGCTTCTATGGAAAGAACCTATAGCGTGTTGAAGGCTCTTCAGCAAAAAGCATTAAAGGTGCCGGGAATCCAAAATGTGACGATTTCTACAGGGCGTGGTTTCCTTTCCGGAAATGGCAGCAACAATGGTTTGGCGTTTATACGTCTCAAGCCTTTTGATGAAAGAACAGACAGCGAACAGAAAATAGAAAACATCACCAAAAAACTCTTCGGTTTGGCGGCTTCAGTACCGGATGCCAAAGTGGTTTTCTTTCAGCCGCCTTCAGTGCCGGGATATGGAAGTAGTGCCGGTTTTGAAGCGGTACTTTTGGATAAATCAGGAGGGGAGTACACAGAGTTGGATGCTACCACGCAGCAATTTATTGGTAAACTGATTGACCGACCAGAGATAGAATTTGCACAGACTTCATTCAATACCAAATATCCTCAATATCAAATGCTCATCAATGTGCCTGTGGCGGAACAAGCCGGGGTAACCGTAACGGACATCCTGAGCGCTATGCAGGGCTATGTTGGGGGAATTTATGCAGCAGATTTTACCAAGTACGGAAAACAATACAGAGTGATGGTGCAGGCTTTGCCTGATGCGAGAAAAGATGCTGAAAGCCTTAACTCATTATTTGTAAGAACTAAATCCGGAGCTATGGCGCCTATTTCTCAGTTTGTAACTTTAGAAAGAGCCTATGGGCCACAATCCGTAAGTCGTTATAACCTCTTTACTTCGGTGAAGATTACAGGGTCTAATGCTGCGGGATACAGTACGGGTGATGCCATTCGTGCCGTTCAGGAAGTGGCAAATGAAACTCTCAATCAAAACTACAGAGTTGAGTTTACGGGCTTATCCAGAGAAGAATTGGCTTCTGGCTCTCAGACGCTCATCATCTTTATGTTGAGTTTGGTGTTTGTCTATTTTATTTTGGCGGCACAATATGAGAGTTATATTTTGCCTTTAATTGTGATTATTTCCCTTCCTTTAGGAGTAATGGGGGCGTATTTAGGTCAAAAACTGACAGGCTTAGAAAACAATATTTATTTTCAAATTGCCCTCATCATGTTGGTGGGGCTATTGGCTAAAAATGCCATCTTAATTGTAGAATTTGCAGTGCAAAGACGCCATCATGGCGAAACTTTGGTAATGTCTGCCATCAATGCGGCAAAGGCGAGGTTAAGACCTATTTTAATGACTTCATTTGCCTTCATCTTCGGGATGATTCCTTTGGTGTTTGCAACAGGAATTGGTGCTGTGGGTAACCGTTCTATCGCTACGGGGGCAGCTATCGGTTTATTGATAGGGACTTTCTTAGGCTTAATGGTGATTCCGGTATTGTTTGTTATTTTTCAATATTTGCAGGAAAAGGTAAAACCTACCAAGAAGGAAGAAATTCATTTGGCCGAATAATTAAACTTAAAATTATGAAGAAATCAATATATAATATATTTATTCTAGGGGCAATTGGTCTATTGATGGTTTCCTGTAAAGTGGGCCAAAGTTATAAAAGACAAAATGATGTGGTAGATGAAAAACTTTTTAGAACTGATATGCTACCAAAGGATTCGGTGAGCATAGCCAGTCTTTCCTGGAAAGAAATTTTTACCGACTCTATTCTCCAAAAACATATTTCTAAAGCATTAGAAAATAATTTAGACATCAGAATAGCCCTTCAAAATATAAGCAGTACAGAAGCTTATCTCAAGCAAAGTAAGGCGGCATATTGGCCTACCTTATCGGTAGGTCCGGATTATTCTTTTAATACCTCGTCCTTAAATACTCAAATGGGACAGATTGTAGGGGAGAGAAGATATCTCAATCAATTAGATATTACGTCAAGTTTGGGTTGGGAGGCTGATACTTGGGGTAAGTTAAGGTCTCAGCAAAAAGCGCAATTGGCCTCTTATTTAGGCTCTGTTGCAGCTCATCAGACAGTAAAAAGTAGTTTGGTAGCTTCAGTGGCTACGGCTTATTTTCAGTTGTTGACTTATGATGAACAGAAAAAGATTTTGCAGAATACCATTGAGGTTCGTAAAAAAAACGCCGAAACAACTAAAGCCTTAAAAATTGCAGGAATTCTTTCTGAAGTTGCGGTACAACAAAGTGAGGCATTGGTTTATAATGCGGAAGCATCATTGGTGAGTTTAGACGTTCAGATAGGCGTGTTAGAAAATGCCTTCTCTTTATTGTTGGGAGAGCCTTCACATGAAATAGAAAGAAGCAGTCTTTCGGCTCAAAATTTCAATATGAAAACTGATATTGGTTTTCCGGTTGCGCTTTTAGCCAACAGGCCAGATGTAAAACAGGCAGAGCTCAATCTTATGAATGCTTATGAACTTTCTAATGCCGCCAAAGCACAGTTTTATCCTAACTTAAAATTAACGGCTAATGCAGGCTTGCAGGCAATAGATATAGACAAACTGTTTAGTGCTCATTCTGTTTTTGCCAATATGTTGGTGGGTTTAACACAGCCTATTTTAAATAAAAGACAAATTAAAACCAATTATGAAATCAGTTTGGCCAATAAAGAAAAGGCTTATCTTAATTTCAGAAAATCTATTTTGATAGCTGGTAATGAAGTGTCTAATGCTTTGAAGACGAATGTTTCTCAAGACCGTTTCATCGAATTGAAGAAAAAAGAATTGGAAGCTTATGCTAAGTCGGTAGGGTATTCTCAAGAATTGGTTAATTACGGTTTGGCTAATTATCTAGAGGTTTTAAATGCTAATGTCAATCAACTAAATGCCGAACTCAATATCGCCAATGCGCAATATGTAAAACTTCAATCCGGAGTAGAATTATATAGAGCATTAGGGGGTGGATGGAAATAAAAAGTAGTTTTTAGAAGAAAGACCATTGAAAAATGGTCTTTTTTTTGTTTTGATATTAAATATTTGTTAAATTATATCAAAAAATAGGGGGTATGTGTAAAAATATTTGATTATTTATAAAATCTGTTGTAATTTCGTGGGGTGTTAGTTTGATTTTTGTTTTTTTTGATGAAAATATAAACGATGGATGACGGTATTTTTAAATAGTATTGTGTTTTATTAAAAAGAATTTAGATGATTGAGTTCATTTGTTATTCATCGTTTTGTTTTCATTTTTATATTCTAATACATAATTAAGAGAAAACTTTACTATACTATATTTCATTAAAAAACGCTGACTTATTTTAATCAGCGTTTTTTTATTTGATTTATTTGATGTATTTTTTTATTCTTTAATGATTTTTTTAGAAACGGTTTCTTTATCTGTTTTAATGTTGATGATATAGATACCTTTTGGCAATCTGCTCACATCAATACTCTGGAAACTTTTGGCTTCTGTTTTTAAAACAGATTTTCCAGACATGTCAAAAATCTCAATGCCTTTTCCTGATTTTGGAATCAAAATATTGACTATATCTTTAGTTCTGGTGGGATATACTGAAACCAATTGATCAGCTGGTATTTCAGTTGTTCCTAATGATGAGGCTTCCACTCCGGTAATGATTAGAGCATAGTTTTGAGCAGATAAAACTCCACTGTCATTTACCAAATTTCCTTTATTGCTTACCTCTATTCTATAAGTTCTTCCTGCAACCGGGTTGGAAATCATTACCTGTTCTACATTATCAACAGTGTTGTCTCCTTTTGTAGCATTGTTCATAGGATTATTAACATCTAATTTCCAAGGGTAATATATTGTGTTATTGGTGGTGTCTATGATTCTTAAATCCAAATCATTGACCAATCTGGATGAGTGATTATTCTGTAGATCATTATCAGTTGTAAATGGAACTGCTGCAGGGTCTACCCAAGAGATGGTAGCTTTTAAGGGTTCACCAGATTTTGAAGTAATGGTTTTAGAGAACGTGGTTCCAGAGGTTAGTAAATTTCGTTGGAAATATGCTTTTTTATCTTTTGTGTCTATTATCAATTGAGCAGCTTTGGTAGCATCTGCAAATCCCCAACCAAACCAAACGTCAGGGCCAGGATTTCCTGCTTCATTAGCGGTGTGGGTAAGAAGTGCTTTCATTTCATCTGCTTTGTAGGTAAAGGTAGAATTTCCGTTTACTGCTCTATTTACTTGAGTTAACGCCCCTGCAATTCCTGAAATGATAGGCGCTGAAAATGAAGTTCCACTATTGGCTATGTAATTGTCGTAGGTGGTGTCATTAGTATAGCCTGGTACAGCTACAGAAGTCCCAACTGCAGATATATCTGGTTTTATGGCACCATCTTTTCTTGGGCCTGCGCTGCTATAACTTGCTTTCACAACATCAGTAGAGGTTGAGTAGATATTGTTTGAGGTTGTTAATTGATTGGTAGCCCCTACTACAATAATGTTTTTGGCTAATGATCCCCATCCTATACAATAATATCCCTGACTACAATTGGCCGGTGGGATTTCATCTGTAGGATCAAAAGGTACATATGAATTTGATGTATTATTATATTTAAATTTTGGTTTTGTGGAATCATCGCTTGGTTGAGTGCCATATTCATTTCCAGCAGATTTAATGACAATTTGGTTGGGATTGCTATATACGATTTTGTCAAAATTTTCATCTTGTGTAAAATAACTTCCTGAGTAGGTGTCTTGGTGGTTTAAGGAGTAATTTCCTATCCAATAAAATCCAACTTGAGGATATGTTGAACTTGTAGAACTAACGTACATCCAGCCAAGGTTTATGCCATAGGAATGATTCGAAATATTGGCGTTTGATGCTTCTAGTTTTTGGTAATTTGTTCCTTTAGAAGTAGTTGTAAAAGCATAACTGTCAATTTTTACAGCTGGTAATATGCCTTTTGCGCCGGCTGTTCCATAGGGATCCGCAAAATTTCCGATACCTATAGCGCCTATAATACCTGCCACATTAGTAGGGTGATTCGAATAAGTAGTTTCCCCATTTTCTAGATCAAAAATTCTGGGTGTGGCTACATTTCCCGATGCATCTGCTCCGAATTCTCTGTGTTTTTCAAAAACTCTGCCGCCATCCATTACTAAAATATTGAGCCCAGACCCATCTATAGTTGTATTGTTTAGCCCAGTAAGGGTTCCTGATTGAAGAGCGATTACATTTGCACTTCTATTGGCTCTCATATCTTCAGAATTCCAAAATACAGGTATATTGCCGGCAAATCCCGCAAGTTTTGCTTTTAATAAATTTTGTTCTGATAAGCTTATTTTAGAAGTTCTTTTTTGAAAATATTTATCAAGCTTTGCCTCATTTTCTTCGCGTTGTTTAGAGAATTCAGTCTGTAGCTTTGGATTATTCTGTGCATAAGTATAAAATGATGCATAGAATCCTAAAAAAAATAATAAAATTTTTTTCATTTGAAATTGTTTTTTTACAAATATAACAAATGAATTTGTTGTTGTGGAAAAGTTTCTTAAAATTTCTTTTAAGGGTGTTTTTTTTACATAATATTTAGGTTAAATTTGAGCCAAATTTCCTTTTAATGTATTTAGTTTTTGATACTGAAACCACCGGTTTACCACAAAATTTCAATGCACCTTTGTCAGATTCAGACAACTGGCCAAGAATGGTACAGATTGCTTGGCAATTGCATGATGATGAAGGAAAACTGATAGAAAACCAAGATTATATCATAAAACCGGAAGGATATGACATTCCTTTTAATGCATCTAGAATTCACGGCATAACCACTAAATTAGCTCATGAAGAAGGAAAAGACCTGGCTTGGGTTTTAGAAGAATTTAATAAAGTATTAGAAAAAACTAAAGTAGGAGTTGGGCACAATATTATTTTTGATTACAACATTGTAGGTGCCGAGTTCTTTAGGAAAAGTATAGAAAATCCTTTGCAGGAAATTCCCAAAGCAGATACCATGGAATTGGGAACTGACTTTTGTGCTTTGCCTGGAGGAAGAGGAGGAAGATATAAGTCTCCTAAATTAGGGGAGCTTTTCGAAAAATTATACGGATACCAGTTTGATGAAGCTCATAATGCTGCTGCAGACGTAAATGCCACGGCACAGGTTTTTTTCGAAATGGCAAGACAAAGGATCATTGCTACAGAAACAATGCTTTGGACAGATCTTCAAGTTCAAACGTTTCAGAAAATATGGAGTGAGCCCATCCAACCTTTTGATATTGTTGTAAGAAGACAAGTTGCAGCTTCTAAAAAGAAAAAATCCAGCACTGATTTCGGGGATACCGCAGAGGTAGAGATTGGAGATTTTTTTCATTTTCATAATCATACCATTTATTCTACATTAACGGCTACTACACATTTTAATGACCTTATTAAGATGGCTTCAGAAAATGATTTCAGAGCCGTGGGAATGGTAGATTTAGGCAACCTGATGGGGGCCTTTAAGTTTGTTTCTGAGGTGGAAAAATACAATTCAGATCTCAAGAAGAAAAAGACAGAAGCTGAAGAAAAAGGAGAAGAATTTTCTAAATCTCCTTTGGTTCCTGTTCTGGGTTGTGAATTTTACATTTCCGAAAGACCAGAGCAAAAACAATTTACCAAAGATGACCCGGACAGAAGGACCAATGTAGTTCTCTTGGCTAAGAATTTCGAAGGATATAAAAATTTAGCCAAACTTTCTAGTTTGGGGTACACCAATGGGTATTATGCAGGGGTGCCTAGGATTTCCAAAAAACAAATTGCTCAATACAAGGATAACCTCATTGCCCTTACGGCGGGTATCTATGGCGATGTGCCCAATGCCATCCTTAATTTTGGGGAGCAAAGAGGAGAAGAAATTTTCCTTTGGTGGAAAGAAACGTTTGGGAAGGATTTTTATGTTCAAATTCAAAACCATCAGATTGATGAAGAAGAGCATTTGAATGAAGTTTTGTTAAGCCTTGCAGACAAACATCAAGTTAAAATATTGGCACAAAATGAAACCTTTTACACCAAAAAAGAAGATGCCAATATTCAGGATATTATTACCTGTATTAAAGATGGAGAAAGGGTTTCTACGCCTGTGGGAAAAGGCTTTGGAAAAAGAAAAGGCCTTCAGAATAATGAATATTACATTCAAAATGCAGAAGAACTGAAGCAGACCTTCAAACAATATCCCGATGCTTTTGAAGCGTATTCAGAATTCTTAGAAAAATTCGAGCCTTATACCTTAAAACGAGATGTATTGTTGCCGAAGTTTGATATTCCTGAAGAGTTTTTGAGTGAAGAAGATGAAAAGGATGGCGGCAAAAGAGGGGAGAATGCGTATTTAAGACATTTAACCTATGAAGGTGCCAAAAGAAAATATGAAGAAATTACTGATGAGATAAAAGAAAGACTGGATTTTGAATTGGAAGTTATTGCCAATACGGGTTATCCGGGGTATTTCTTAATTGTTCAGGATTTCTGTAATGAAGCCAAAAAAATGGGCGTTTCTGTAGGGCCCGGTCGTGGTTCGGCAGCGGGTTCTGCCGTGGCTTATTGTATTGGGATTACCAATGTAGACCCTATTAAATATGACTTGCTTTTCGAGAGATTCCTAAATCCTGAAAGGGTTTCCATGCCCGATATCGATATCGACTTTGATGATGAAGGTAGAGATGCTATCATCAAATGGGTAATTGAGAAATATGGTCAAATGAACGTGGCACAAATCATTACTTACTCCGTTTTGGGAGGGAAGTCTGCAATTAAAGATGCAGGAAGAGTGCTAGATGTTTCCATCCCGGATACCAATGCCATTGCCAAATTGATTCCGGAATCTCCAGGGATGAATATTGCCAAAGTCCTCAATAAGCCCGAAAAGTTGAAGCCTGAAGATAAACCTTTGGCAGAAGAAATGAAGGCTATTTTGGCCAATCCTAGTGATTCGCGTTATCAAGTGCTCGCCTCTGCACAAAAGATGGAAGGCTGCATCAGAAATACCGGAATCCATGCCTGTGGGGTGATTATTACTCCGGAAGACATTTCTAATCTGGTGCCTATTTCCATTGCGGCAAAAGATGCTGGAATTTTGGTGTCTCAATTTGACAACTCTGTAGCGGAAAGTGCTGGGCTTCTAAAAATGGACTTTTTAGGGTTAAGGACCCTTACGATTATCAAGGATGCCATAAAATTGATAAAGCAACGCCATGGCGTACATATAGATCCGGATGAAATTCCGTTGGATGACAAGAAAACGTATGACCTTTTTAAAGAGGGAAAAACGATAGGGATTTTCCAGTATGAAAGTGCCGGAATGCAGAAGTACATGCGAGAACTGAAACCTACCGTTTTTGCTGACCTTATTGCCATGAACGCCTTGTACAGACCGGGCCCCATCAAATACATCCCAAATTTCATCAATAGAAAGCATGGTTTAGAAGAGATCGTTTATGACCTTCCTGAGACAGAAGAATACTTAAAGGAAACCTACGGAATTACCGTATATCAGGAACAGGTAATGCTTCTTTCTCAAAAGTTGGCCAACTTTACCAAAGGTGAAGCCGATACGCTGAGAAAGGCGATGGGTAAAAAGCAAAAAGATGTTCTGGATAAGATGTACCCTAAGTTTATTGAAGGAGGAAAAAAGAACAATCTAGACGAAGATAAACTCAACAAAATCTGGAAAGACTGGGAGGCTTTTGCAGAATATGCGTTCAATAAATCACACTCTACCTGTTATGCGCTTATTGCTTATCATACGGCTTACCTTAAGGCCAATTACCCTGCGGAGTACATGGCGAGTGTAATGAGTAATAACATTAACAATACCAAGCAAATTACCCTCTTTATGGAAGACTGTAAGTCTATTGGGGTAGATGTTTTGGGACCAGATGTTAATGAATCTCAGTATGAATTTGCGGTGAATGAAAAAGGACAAATCCGTTTCGGGTTGGGTGCTATTAAAGGTATGGGAGAGGCGCCTTCTGAAGCCATTTATCAGGAAAGACAGAATGGGAAATTCAAGAATATTTATGATTTTTTCGAGAGAATTCCTTCCAACCAAATCAATAAAAGGGTAGTAGAAAGTTTGGTGATTGCGGGTGCTTTTGATGAATTAGATACTTATCACCGGGCACAATATTTTGATGTGGACAATGCCGGCAGAACCAATATAGAAAGGTTGTTGCGTTATGGACAGAGTTTTCAGGATAATAAAAATTCGGTAGAAAATTCTTTGTTTGCCGATTTTGCCGATGAGGTACAGATAGAACAGCCCAAGCTGCTTCCTTGTGCCGAATGGCAAAATATGCACAAACTCAACCGCGAAAAAGAAATCATCGGTTTCTACCTTTCTGCCCATCCGCTGGACGAATACAAATTCCAATATAAATTTGTGAATGGAGAGTTTTCCAGAAATTATGTGTTGGATGATAGAAAAGAAGACTTGGCAGAAACGGACGGTTTAGCTTCCAAAATTTTAGATGATGATATTGAGGACGAGGAAAATGTAGATTTGACTTTGGAAATGGGCGAAGATGATGAATTGGTAGAAGAAACCTCTAAAAAGGCAGAGCCTAAAGGAAATTTCAATTTTTTGAATTTGGATGAGGTAGATGCTTTCAAAGAAGTATTGTTCCCTGCGGGTACCATTTTTGAACCGGCTAAAGACTGGAAGGAGAGGCAAAGACAGTTTGATAATGCCAGAGAATATACCGTTTCGGGATTGATTACCGAGATGGTTTTAAGGGATGGAAAAAATTCTGGAGAGAAAGTATGTTTCATCACTTTAGAAGATTATACGGGCAATTATAGTTTCAGATTGGGAGACCGGGATTATATGAAAATGAGGGATAAGATTGCCAAAGACCGGTTTGTAATACTAAAAATGAAATTAACCCAAGGGAGCGAAGGAAGAGTTTTCGTGAACGTTACCGATATCATGGACCTTAAAGATGCTTTTGAGAAATATGCCAAATCTCTATCGCTGGTAATTCCGGTGAATGAAATCAATAAAACGGATTTAGAATTTTTTAAGGCTCAATTGCTGGCAGAAAAGGGAGAGCATAAACTCAATGTATTTCTTAAAAATCCAATAGACAATAGTTTCTTGGAAGTGAGGTCGCTTCAGCATAATGTTAATATTAACAATAAATTGATTGAGAGAATTCATCAGTTTGGAAAATTCGAGATTTATTTAAATTAAATCATAAAAGGCTAAGGTTTTCTTAGCTTTTTTTTATGGATGAATATCAAGTAATATAAAAACCAGGAAACTTTTTTTGTTTTTTAGTTTCCATGTCCTATATTTGCAGCCGTTATGCAGGAAAAATTTTGTTTTTTGGATAAACTTTGTGGGCTTTTTAAAACTTATGGAGCCAAGGCATTGACTATGGATGATATTGCCAAAGAGTTTTCCATTTCTAAAAAAACACTTTATCAACAATACAAAAACAAAGAAGATCTTCTTACCGAAGTTCTGTATTATATTTCTAACAGAGCCATAGAAGAGGTAGAGATTGTTAAAAAACAATTCGAATGTCCTATAGAGGTTTTGTTGGTTTCCGGAATGAGGATAGATGATGTTACGGCATATGAAAAAGATGCATTTATAATGCAGTTGATTAAGTATTATCCGGAAGTCTACCATCAGCATCAGAAATCTATTTCTTCAAAAATTATGGAAATTGTAAAGTACAACTACGAAAAAGGGGTTGAGAGAGATCTATTCAGAATAGATATTCCTATAGATTTGTATATTAAATTTTTGACGACTTTGTTGTTTTCGGTAGAAATATCACCATTGTTTGAAGAAGTACAGGATAAAAAATCTATTTCAAACGGAATTAAGCAATTTTATTTGAATGCTATTGTAACAGAAAAAGGAAGTAAAAGACTAAAAGAATTAAAAAAGAAATATGAAGAACTGGATTAAAATACTCGCTTTGACGGTGTTTTCCACAAATGCATATGCCCAGAAAAGCTTCACTATGGATGAAGCACTGAGCTATGCTTTAGAAAATAACGTCAACATTAAAAAAGCTAAAATTGACCAAACCATTGCTCAACAAAAGGTATACGAAACCATTGGGATTGGTTTGCCACAAATCAACCTTCAGGGGAAATACAATTATTTCTTGAATATTCCGGTGCAGTTGTTGCCAGGGGAAATTTTTGGTCAACCGGGAACGTATGTTCCGGTAAAATTTGGACAAAAGCAAACAGCCAGTGGTGGGGTTACGGTTTCTCAGTTGCTTTTCAATGGTTCTTATATTGTTGGCTTAGAAAGTTCTAAAGCCTATAAAGAAACTGCTGCTTTGGTTACAGAAAAGACTCAGTTCAGTATCAAGGAAGCCATCATGCTTTCTTATGCTGCCGTTTTGATAACAGATGAAAACATTAAAACTTTAGAAGAAAACAAAAGGGTTTCTGGAAAAGTCTTGAATGATACCAAAGAAACCTATAAAGCTGGGTTGATAGAATTACAAAACGTAGAACAATTAGACTATAGTTATAGAAATTTGGTAACTACTTTGGATAACTTGAAAAGAACAAGAACCAAATTTGCAGATGCTTTAAAATATCTAATGGGTTATCCATTAGAAGAAAACCTTCAGTTGATAACTTCTATGGAAGAATTGATTCAGAAGAGTGAGTTGTTGGTAGATAAAACAGAGCCAGCAGACATCAGCAATCATATTGATTTTAAACTAAAAGAAAATTTGGTAAGAATCAGTGAGTTGAAACTGAAGTATCAAAAATCAAAAGCTTTGCCTACGCTGGCAGCGGCATTGTCTTCTAGCTACAACGGAAACAGTGATAAAATGACCTTTTTTGATAAAGAACAAAAATGGTTCAATACCTCTGTAGTAGCCTTGCAGTTGGATATTCCGGTATTCAGTGGTTTGCAGAGACATTGGCAGACCGAGCAATCAAAATTAGATTTAGCTAAAGCCAAATTGGATAAAGAAGACACAGAAAAAAGTTTAAGAAATGAATTGACCTCCAAGTCTCTTGATTATGAAAATGCTTACGAAAGTTTCAAAACCGCTCAAGATTTGGTGAAACTTTCTTCTGAAATTTACAGAAAACAAAACATTAAATTCAAAGAAGGTTTAGGAACCAGTTTCGAACTTTCTCAGAGTGAATCACAATTGTTTCAGGCGCAGTCTCAGTTCTATCTTTCTGCTTTAGATTTAATAAAAGCCAAAATTTCTTTGGATAAAGCAAAAGGAACTTTATAATAAACATCATTTAAACTCAATATTATTCCATTAAAATAAAAAATTATGATAAAAAAGATATTCTTACCCATCACTTTAGCACTGTTAGTGGTATCCTGCAAAAAGGAAAGTGCTAATAACAGCCTTTCTGAATTAATTGCTAAAAAAGATGTAGCAGGCCTACAGGCTTACCGTGAAAAGCAACAGAAAACCATAGACAGCATTAATGCTGTAATGGCAGATGTAGATAAAAACTTGAGTGAATTTGGTGTTGCGCAAACCAATGGTTTGGTAAGTATTAAGCCGCTTGAGTTAACCAACTTTGCGCATTACATAGAAATGCAGGGCAATGTAACAACTGATCAGGCGGTAGATGTTCAGCCACAATTACCAGGAACTTTAACGTTGTATGTAAAACAAGGTCAGCGTGTAGGTGCCGGACAGGTAATTGGTAGAGTAGCAGAGGGTGGTATTGCAGACCAATTGAAGCAGGCGCAAATTCAGGTTTCTGCGGCTAAGGCTCAATTACAGCAAATTAAAAATGCTTCTGAATTGTCTAGAATTCTTTACGAAAAACAAGCCAGTCTTTGGAGACAAAAAATTGGATCTGAGGTGCAATATCTTCAAGCTAAAACTTCTTATGATACCAGTTTGAAGCAAGTAGCTGCAGTAGAAAGCCAAGTAGCTGCTACTCAAAAAGCGGCAGATGCTGTAGCGGCTCAGTTAAACAAAACCATCATTAGAGCTCCTTTCTCTGGGGTGATTGATGAGGTAAAACAACAAACAGGTCAGGTGGTTTCTCCGGGCATGCCTATCTTAAAATTAATAGGTCTAGGCATGATGAGAGTAGAAGCCAAAGTGCCAGAAACCTATTTGGCAAAAGTAAAAGCAGGAACAAGTGTAACAGTAGAATTCCCGATGCTGAACAAGAAAGTAAATGCTAGAGTAAGATTAACATCCAACTATATAGACCCTACTACCAGAACGTATATCATTCAGGTGCCTGTGGTGAATGAAGGAGGAATGTTTAAACCAAATTTATTGGCAAAAGTAAAAATTGAAGATTATTTAAACCCTAATGCTATTGTAGTACCGTCACAATATATCTATGATGATGCAGCGTATAAATCATTTGTTTTTGTGGCTAAAAATGTCAATGGAAAGGATGCGGTAGCCAAAAAAGTATACATAACCAAAGGGGAAAAATCTGAAAATTCTGTAGAAATTACACAAGGTTTATCCAAAGGAGATATTTTGATAACAGATGGTTCTAAAACCTTAACTGACGGACAAAAAATTAAAATACAGTAATTGTTGACAGTTGAAAGTAGATGGTTTTTAGAAATTCTTATCAACTAACAACTAACAACCAACAACCAATAAAAATATGAGTTCACACAACAATCATAAAAAAGAGTTTTTCTTTTCAAGTTGGGCGGTAGACAACAGGGTAACGGTTTATTTATTGACCTTTATTATTGTAGTATTAGGTGTCGTTGCCTATTTCTCTATGCCAAGAGAAAGTTTTCCGGAAATTGTACAAAACAAGGTATATATTTCTACCGTTTATCCGGGTAACTCTGCCGAAGATGTAGAAAAACTGATTACCAAAAAACTGGAAGACAAGTTTAAGAATGTCTCTGGGGTAGAAAAGGTAGAGTCCAATTCTTTTCAGGATTATTGTCTTATCGTGGTAGATTTCAACGAAAAGGAAGACCTTAACCTTGCGAAGCAGAAAATAAAAGACAAGGTAGACGAAGCCAAAGGAAACCAAGATTGGCCGAATCTAGACAGTGGTTCAAAAGTAGAGCCTTCTGTTTTTGATCTTAATATTTCTGAAGAATTTCCAATCCTGAACATCAATATCAAAGGAAATTATCCTAAGCAGACTCTTAAAAAGTATGCAGAGCAGATAGAAGATGATATGGAAGATATTTCTGAAATTAAAGATGCCGTTATCCTTGGTGTAGATGAAAACGAAGTAGAAATTGCTTTAGATTTATACAAAATGAATGCGGCACAAGTGAGTTTTGATAACGTTATCAATGCCGTTAAAAATGAAAATATCACCATTTCTGGAGGTAACCTTACCACAGAAGGATATAGAAATAATGTAAGGATTAAGGGGCAAATTGCCAATCCTAATGAAATAGGAAACTTTGTAGTAAAGCCTGGCATCAGAATTTCTGATATAGGAACCGTAAGTTTTAAGGAAAAAGAAAAAACCACTTATGCCCGCGAGATGGGTCAGGATGTGGTAATGGTGAATCTTAAGAAAAGGGCGGGCTCTAACATGATTGATGCCATAGAGCAAGCTAAGGAAAAGCTTAAAAAAGCAGAGGAAACCTATATTCCTAAAGATGTTACCATTACAGCGACTTCAGACCAGTCTATACAGGTAGAACACCAAGTAAACGAATTGGCCAACCACATCATTATCGGTATTCTATTGGTAATGGCAGTATTGAGCTTCTCTATGGGAATGAAGAATTCACTTTTTGTGGGAACAGCCATTCCATTGTCTATGTTAATTGCCTTTGCGATACTTAATGCCTTCGGTATTACCCTAAATACGATGGTGCTTTTTGCGATGGTAATGGGGCTAGGGATGTTAGTAGATGACGGTATTGTGGTGGTAGATAACGTATATGCCAATATGGAAAAAGGCTACTCCAGAAGAGAGGCTTCTAAATATGGTATTGGCGAAATTGCCTTCCCGGTAATTACCTCTACTTTGACTACTTTGGCAGCTTTTGCCCCAATGTTGTTGTGGCCGGGTATAATGGGAGAATTCATGAAATATTTCCCGATTACCATTACGGTAACCCTTTCTGCGTCTTTATTTGTAGCGATGATTATCAATGCCTCTATGACAGGGGGAAGTATGACGCTTCAAGATGAAAATTTAACTTCCGAAACCAATAAAAAACTGACGATTCTCTTCACTGTTGTTGGGGTTGCTGGTTTATTGATAGGATTAATTACAGGAACTAAAGGCTTCTTCGCTTTAACCACGCTTTCGGTGTTGGCTATTACTGCCATTTGGACTTATAAGAATTATTTCTTTGGAAAAATTCAGCATTTCCAAACGACTTTCTTCCCGGGACTTGAATTAAAATATCAAGATTTCTTAAGAAAACTTTTGGATGGAAAACCTAAAAAAGCACTGTTGTATGTGGTAGGATTGCTGTTTGCTTCTTTTGTGATTATGGGCGTTTCTTTTGCTACCAAGTGGACAAAAGTATTGTTCTTCCCAGATGTAATGCCGAAGCAGATGTATGTCTATATGGATTTCCCTCAAGGAACGGACATCGGTAAAACCAATGAGGCAACCAAAAAGATTGAAAGAAGTGTTTTAAACGCTATTTCTAAATATAAGGACGAAAAAACAGGCAAAAATTTCCTGATTGAAAGTATGATTACCCAAGTGGGTAAGGGTGCTGTGAATCCTCAGGTAGATGCCGGTTCGCAGGCAGATACGCCTCATAAGTCTAAAATTACCATCAATTTTGTTGAGTTTAACGAAAGAAGAGGTGTTGATACCAATGATGTTTTAGAGGAAATCAGAGATGCTGTTCCTTCTATTCCTGGCGCAACAGTTACCGTGGAGAAACAAGCAAACGGTCCGCCGGTAGGGTATCCTATTTCTATTGAATTAAAAGGAAACGACTATAATCAGTTGATTGCAGAATCTCAAAGAATGATTTCTTATATCAATGCCAAAAACATTACTGGGATTGAAAAATTGCAATCTGATGTAAATAAAGACAGCCCAGAAATGATTATCGACATCGATAGAGAAGTGGCTGGTAACTTGGGAGTCTCTACGGCTTACACCGGAATTACTTTGAGAAGAGCCATGTTTGGACAAGATATATCTACTTTTAAAGATATTGAAGATGATTATCAAATTGCTGTAAGATTGCAGGAAGACCAGCGTAAAAATCAAAGTGCGTTGTTCAATCAGCCTATTACGTTCCAAAATAACAAAGGACAATTGTTGCAAATTCCTATCTCTACTTTTGCAAGGTTTAAAGAAGAAAAAACCTTCAGTAAAATCAAGAGAAAAGACAATACCAGAACCATTATGGTGTATTCTAACATTACCCAGGGAGCCAATGCCAATGAAATTATCGGCAAACTACAATCGGATATGAAGAATTACCAATTGCCTGATGGTGTCTCATACAGATTTGCAGGAGAGCAAGAAGAGCAGGGCAAAAACCAAAATTTCTTGTTCTTGGCATTGTTTTTAGCCATGGCCATGGTAACGGGGATTATTGTATTTCAGTTCAACTCCATGTCTAAAACAGTCATCATCATGACTACCATTTTGTTAAGTTTCAGTGGAGTGTTCTTAGGATTAACCATTTTCAAGATGAATTTCGTAATCTTGATGACCATGATGGGAATTATCTCTTTGGCAGGGGTTGTGGTGAAAAACGGTATCGTTTTAATGGACTTCTTTGTACTGAGATTAGATGATAAAATTGCTGAAAAAGGAGTAGAGTCTCATGATGATTTAACTATAGATGAGGTGAAAGAGGTGATTATAGAATCTGGTAAAGCCAGACTAAGACCGGTTCTTTTAACTGCTACCACTGCAGTTCTAGGGTTAATTCCTTTGGCAATTGGGTTGAATTTTGACATTTGGAGTTTCTTAACGACGCTCAATCCGCATCTTTCTATCGGAGGCGATAACGTGGCTTTCTGGGGTCCATTGGCCTGGACCATCATTTTCGGGCTTACCTTTGCTACATTCCTTACCTTATTAATGGTTCCGGTAATGTTCTACTTGGTAAGCAAAATGAAAATAAAGAGAAGAACCAGAAAACTGGAAAAACTCAAATTAAAAGGTTTATAATTCAATTATTAAAATTTATTAATAAAAATCTCGTTCTAAAACTTAGAATGAGATTTTTTTTGAATTATTTTTACGAGATTTGTAATTATAAATAGCAATATGAAAAAGTTAGGATTGTTTTTTTTTATTCTTGTTCAGTTTTCTTTTGCGCAGGTTAACATAGGCGTAAAAAATGATCATTTTATTTCTACAAATGCCATAACCAATAATCCTTCCGTTTTCTTGCAAAACCCAAATCCTTGGGAGATAAATCTTTTTTCGGCGGATGTTTTTTTACAAAACAATTATTCGTTTATTTCTCAGCAAAGTCTTTTGGGACTTACCGGTAAAGATGTAAAACTATATTCTAATAACTCTTCTAACCAAGAAAATTTGCCTAAAAATACTGTTGGGTTTGAGGATAATTCTAAATTTAATGAATATTTTCAGACTGATATTTTGGGACCTTCATTTGCCATAAAATTCAAAATAAAAGAGCAGGAATTTGCTGCAGGTTTCTATACCAGACTTAGAACAATTGGCAGTAGTTTTGGTATTGACAATCAGTATAAATATACCAATTTCATAAACCAATCAAACTTTAGCAGAACCTATAATCCTTTTGAATTAAGCTATGCCACTATTCAGGAGAATGCTGTGTTTGTTTCTAAGCCTTTGATTAAAGAAAGAGAAAAAGAATTACTGGCAGGTATTACTTTAAAACAAGCAAACGTTTGGGATGCTTTAATTATAAGAAATAACAGAACTTTCAATTTTGATTACGACAGTAGTACCAAAAATCTGACTCTTAATAATTATGATATTGATGTTTTTGCATCTACTTCATATGATTTCACTAATAAAGATTATAAGCCTAAAAATAATGGGAAATCTTATGCCTCAGATATTGGTTTTACTTACGTAGATTATGGCGATTATGAAAAAGAAAATGGAGAATATTTACAAAAAATAGGTTTCTCTATTACAGATATTGGATTTATAAAAATTAATGGAGAGCATCATCTTTTTATGAGTAATCCTATTATTATCAATCAAAAATACAGATTTACCAATACGGATAATGTTTTTAATCTTTTAAAAGAAGTAAGCAATATTGTGTATAATAATCCCGATTCTTCTTTAGAAGATACTTCTTTCAATATAGCATTACCTACAGCTTTACATCTTTCTTACAGTGGAAATCTTACCAAAAGCAGGTACCTTACTTTGGGGCTTACCCAAAGAATTCCTTTGTCTAAAAATGCTTTTAGGACGGCAAATATAATGTATGCTAATTTTGCAAAGAATAAATCTAATTTTACATACGCAGCGCAGGTTTCTGTTTTCGAATACAATAGGCTACAACTGGGCGGATACCTTAGATGGGGACCTTTCTTTGTGGGAAGCGACAATGTATTACCGGTATTTTTCACTCAGAAAAAGCTCAATTCCTTTGATTTTTATTTTGGGCTGAAAATCTATCCTTTTTGGAGTGATGCTATGAAAAGACGAGCAAATAAAGATTGTAACTGCTATTAAGAAGTATATTTTTGGAAGGCTTCTTCCAGACTTTCATGTTTTCCTTTGAATTCGGAAATAGGAGAATCTTGAATAATTTTTCCCTGATGAATGAGAATTACTCTCGTGCAAAGCGCTTCTACTTCCTGCATGATGTGGGTAGAAAGAATCACGGTTTTTTCTTTTCCGATTTCCTTTATCACGTTACGTATTTCCAAAATTTGGTTGGGATCCAAACCGTTTGTAGGTTCGTCTAGAATCAATAAATCTGGTGCGTGAAGAATTGCTTGAGCCAAGCCTACGCGTTGTTTATAGCCTTTTGAAAGTTGAGTGATTTTCTTATTTTTTTCTGGCGTTATGCCCACCAAATCAATGATTTCGTTTACTTTTTCTTTAGGAGTTTTATGAATGTCTGCTACAAATTGCAAATATTCCTTCACATACATTTCTGAGTAAAGGGGATTGTTTTCGGGCAGAAAACCCATATTTTTTTTGCATTCAATATCATTTTCTGTGATGTCTTTTCCATTAAAAATCACCTTTCCGCTATCTATTTTCAGTACACCCGTTACAGACTTCATCAGCGTAGATTTTCCAGCGCCATTCGGCCCTAGAAGTCCGATGATTTCATTTTTTTTGATTTCTATATTGATATTGTCTAGCGCCTTTTGTTCGCCAAATTTCTTCGTAAGGTTGATGATTTCTAAAGACATGATTCAAATTGAATTTTGAGGCTTCGACAGGCTTGCCCTGGCAAAGATTAATAAACGCAAAAATAAAGATTATATTTTTATTGAAGAACCTGATCCTGCTTTCAGTCTCAATCTAGGGTTAATAAAAAATCCCAAGAAATTCTTGGGATGCTTTTGTGACCTCGACAGGATTCAAACCTGTAACCTTCTGAGCCGTAATCAGATGCGCTATTCAGTTGCGCCACGAGGCCGTTTTTAGGTTTGCAAATATAATGTTTTTTTATTTCCTTTGAAAAATGAAATCTTATTTTTTTACAATTTTAGCCCTTATTTTCTTATTTTCTTGTAAAAAAGAAAATGAAACTTCAACCAAAAATTGGGTGATTATTTCTAAAAATATCCGTTTCAAAGAAGCTCAAAATATCTTTTTTCTGAAATCCGGAAGTCATCAATATCAAATAGATAATAACAAACTTCCATTTAAGAAAATAATCCTGCTCAATGCTAGTTTGGTTGGCTATATTTCAGAATTGGGAGAGGAAGAGAAAATGATAGGCATCTCCAGCCCAGAATATATTTATTCGGATAAAATTCATCTTTTCATTAAATCCAATAAAATTCAAAACATTGGCAATGAGCAGAAATATGACGTTGAAAAAATTATTGCTTTGAAGCCGGATGCTATTTTCACAAATTATGTTTCCAGTTTCGAAAACACCTATGAAATTCTGATAAAAAACGGAATAGAAGTTATATTTATCGATGAATATTTAGAAGAAAAACCTTTAGAGAAAGCTGCTATTATTAAAGTCTTTGGTGAGCTTTTGGGCAAAAAGGAAAAAGCTTTACTAAAATATTCTGAAATTGAAAAAAACTACAATCGTTATAAGGAATTAGTAAAATCAGAAGTGAAGAAACCATTAGTACTTACCAATGAAATATACGGCAGCCAGTGGTTTGTAGCCGGAGGGAAATCCCAATTGGCGCATTTTATACAAGATGCCGGTGGAAGCTATATTTTCGGGCAGAATGATGAAAGTAATTCTACTCCTAGAAGCTTTGAAGAAGTCTATGCTAAATCTGAAAATGCTGATTTCTGGTTAAATGTGGGCAATCATAAAGATAAAAAAGAATTGTTGGGCATCAATCCCAATTATGCCAAAATGAAGGTATACCAAAAAGGGAATATCTATACCATTTCAGGAAAGATTAAAGGAAGTTCTAATGATTATTTTGAAAGTGGAGTAGTGCGAGCCGATCTTGTTTTGAAAGACTATATTAAAATCTTTCATCCCGATATTTTCCCAAATGATTCGTTGATGTATATGTTGAAACTTAAATAATGCTAATTTTGCATCATAAATCAATTATTATTTGTTATTCATCATTCTAAAATATTATGTGGAAATTCATTAAAAAAGTATTTTACTATTTAGCTGTTGTCAGCCTTTTTTCTATTGTTTGGGGCAGGTTTTTTAACCCACTGATTACCATTACGCAGATAGAAGGCATCATTAAATATCAGAAGCTAGATAGGGACTATATCAGCTATGATGATATGGGTAATTATGTTAAAAAAGCTGTTATTGCCAGTGAAGATCAAATGTTTTACAAGCACAATGGTTTCGATTTGAAGTCTATCGAAAAAGCATTTGAGCATAATCAAAAAGGAAAAAAGATAAGAGGTGGCAGTACGATTTCTCAGCAAACGGCCAAAAATGTTTTCCTTTGGAATGGTGGCAGTTATTTTAGAAAAGGTTTAGAAGCAGTTTTTACTTTTATTATTGAAAAGGTTTGGAACAAAGATATTATTTTAGAAAGATACCTCAATTCTATAGAAATGGGACAAGGTGTTTTCGGGGTAGAGGCAGCCTCTCATTATTATTTTGGGAAGAGTGCCAAAGATCTATCTAAGTCTGAAGCCGCATGGATAGCGGTAATCTTGCCGAGTCCTAAAAAATATGATCCGAAAAATCCATCTTCCGGGTTACTGAGAAAGCATTCTTGGGTGATGAGACAGATGAATAATGTTGTTTTGAAATAAACTATAAGATATAGAGATCAATAAACTTTTCAGGGCCAAATTGGTCCTGAATTTTTTTGAGGAAAAAAGACTTTTTCATTCTGAAATCATTTCTCAATAGGGCTGATTTTATTTTTATTTCAAGGATTTTTTCTTTCAGGTTTACGCTTTCTATTTCTTTGAACAAGGTTTCATCCAGATAGTCCTGAAGAAAATCTTTAACTTCCAAAGCCATCAGCTTATCTTCAAAACCATAGAGTTTGGCAAAAGATTTTACCAGTTCAGAAGATTGATATTCTCGTTTTTTCTTCAAATCTCAAATATTTTTGATTCCTCGTTTATTCTTTTTACAACAGATTCTGTACGTTCTCTGTGAGTATCTGTAATGAATATCTGTCCAAAATTCTGCTCATTCACCAGTTCAATCAATTGGGAAACCCTATTATCGTCTAACTTATCAAAGATATCGTCTAAAAGAAGTATTGGGTTTTTCTGGGTGATGTCCTTTATTCTTTTTATTTGAGCCAGTTTTAGGGCTATAAGAAAAGATTTTTGCTGACCTTGGCTGCCAAATTTCTTAATCAGATTGCCATTCATTTCAAATCTCAAATCATCCTTGTGAATGCCTTTGGAAGTATAGGTGAGCATTCTGTCTTTTTCCAGGTTTTCAGACAATATAACATCAAAGTTATTCTCAAATAAATCACTTTCATATACTACTTTTACCTTTTCGTTTCCTTTGGAAATGATTTCATAAAAATGCTGAATGGTAGGAAGAATAGAAGTTACAAATTCTTGTCTTTTTTGGAAAATTTGAGTTCCAAATTTGGTTAAAGGTTCATTGTATATTTCCAGAGAATCTATATCGAAGGTTCTATTTTTAGCGAAATATTTCAATAGGGCATTTCTCTGTTGAAGGGTTTTTTGATACTGAATAAGGTTAAAAAGATATTCAGAATCTGTCTGCGAAATCATGGCGTCAAGAAACTTTCTTCTGCTTTCGCCTCCATCAGAGATAAGGTTGGCATCATATGGCGAAATCATTACACTAGGTAAATAGCCAATATGGTCTGCCATTCTTTCATAAGTCTTATCGTTTTTTTTGATGGTTTTTTTACCTTCTTTGGGAAGAAGAATTTTGATGATATCATTTTTTTCTTCTCCTTCTATATCAGATTCAATGCTGAAAAAGTCTGTATTATTCAATATATTTTGAAGGTCCTGATTTCCTAGAAAACTTTTTCCTACAGAAAGGTAATGCAGGGCATCCAAAATGTTGGTCTTTCCCGCACCGTTGTTTCCAACGAAGCAATTAATTTCGGGAGAAAAATCAAAAGATTTTTCTTCATGATTTTTAAAATTGGCAATTTTTAGACTTTTAACAAACATTGATGGATGGGCTGTAAAGATGAAATTCTGGTTGTTGATTTAATTTTTCAAATTTAAAATAAAATAAATTAACATTGGCATCGTGCTTAAACTTTCCAAATAAATGGAATAATATTCATAAGACCTTTTTTTACCTGAAAAAATTATTGAAATTATACTGATGAGTACTGTTATCAGCCAAGCCATAGCAAAATCTTTCTGTAAATAGAAGTAGGCTAAAATGCCACTTAATAAAAGAAAAATGATGCTGAGTATTTTGGTATTTTTAATACCAATCACTTTCGGAATAGTAGGAAATGGGTCTCTATCCATATCCCTAATCTCAAAAGGAAAGGTAATCGCAGAAACAAATAGAAAGATGATGAAAAACCAACTCCAATTAAAGTTTTGCAAAGGCAAAAAAACCAATGTCAAAGCCCATACAAAACCCACATAAAATGTTTTCAATAAAGAAAATTCCCTTACATTGATATTGAAAATATCTGCATTATACAAAGCGCCCAAAATCAAAACAATAATCCATCTATAATAGAAATCTATATTAATAAAGTATAAAATAAGGAAACTGATGAGCAAAAATCCTATGAAATTTATCAAAAGTGCAGTTTTCTTTTTGTGGAAGATGGTGAAGAGATATCCATTCCAAAAGGTGAGAAAAATAACCAAAGCAAAGTTTATTTGGTAAAATTCTTGCTCTTTCAGCACAAATATTCCCAATAATGAAGCACAAAGAGAAACATACAATTGTGACTTTAGGAATATTTTTTTTAATAAAATTTTGAAATTCATTCTTCAAAATTAAATAATATGAGAAACCTGAACAAAGTATTTATTTTCTATGTTTTATAAATCTTTTTACAATATTGAAAGCTTAGAAGAGCCAAAAAAGAATCTCAATAGCTGCAACCCTGATAAAATTCAGGCGCATTAATTAATTGTTTATTCGTAAATTCGGATATAAATAATTGTTAAACCTATTAAAATTAAACGCTATGCACGAGAATGTAAAAGTAAGCGTAAAAGTAAATGCACCTGTAGAAAAAGTATGGAATGCATTAACGGATAAGGAAGAAATGAAAAAATGGTATTTTGATATTCCTGATTTTGAATTGAAGGAAGGAAATGCATTTAATTTCTACGAGCCGGGAGAAGAAAGAAAATATCACCACCACTGCGAAATTGCAGAAATAATTCCAAATGAAAAACTAAAACATTCTTGGGCTTATCCTGATATTTCTAAAGAAAAGACACTCGTGAAATGGGAACTAACGCCGGAAAATGGTAATACTTTGGTTACCCTTACCCATAAAGGATTGGAAAATTTTCATCATTTGGGAAAAGATTTCCAAGTGGAGAGTTTCCAAAAAGGCTGGGAAGAAATCATAGGAAATTCCCTTAAAAATTATCTTGAAAGCTAAATATTATAAATATTCTAAAATCTAAAAGCATCATTTTACCAAAAATGATGCTTTTTTCGTAGTTTTGAACAAATTATTTTTTACATGAAAAAATTTTTAGTCATTGGATTAATTTCTTTCGCATTTTTAATTTCTTGTAACAAAGACAAGAAGATATTGTATAGTTTAAATGAATACAATATAGCAA
>CALJKL010000078.1 GCA_937973555.1 uncultured Flavobacteriales bacterium
AAATTGCTTGTGTTATTTTTTTTATCATTCATATAAATTTTTATAAGTTTATAAATTGTATAAATGATAAGAAAAACATAAATAGCTATTTGTAGAAATAAATAAATATTTCTATACCTTAGATAAATAAATGCAATTATTAATAAAGTTATTAATAGTGAATCCCTATTAAAAATCAGAAAAAAATTATTCTCGTTTTTTTTTGAATTCATTTTAATTAATTTTAGCCATTTTTACAATCATAATAATCATCTCGTGCATCTTTTATACAAAAAGTCCAATGAGCTGTAGCTCCAGCAAAGCCTATTAACCCACCAACTCCACCAGAAAAAATACCACCAATAATACTAAGTCCTGTTTCCAATGCATAATTTCTTTCACAACGATCTATTTCTACATTCCATTGTTGTGCACAAGATCTTGACGCAATAAAATTAGAAGAATTATTATTAGTTTTTTCTTGAAATAATGTTATTTTGTTACTAATTAATTTTTCTTTTTCACTGTTTTCTAAATTTGAAAAACTTGGATTAGAATCTAGTTTCTTATATAAATTAATTTCTTCTTTTAATAAATTTATAAACTCAATTTTAATAGAATTATCAAAACCTATACTTTCCAGATAAGAGTCTAATTCTTCTTGAGTTGTAAATTTATTAATTTTATTTCCATCTAAAATAAAATTTTTGTCATTTAAATATTTTTCAGAGAGTATATGATGTATCCTGCTAGTTATTTCAAGATGTTTTGCAACAAAATTATCAACACTTAAAGTTTGTTCTGTTTTGACTTGATCAATGGTGTCACGATTGCAAGAATTGAATGATACTCCAATAATTGCAATAAGTATAAGAAATAAAATTATTTTTTTCATTTTTGTTTTTTTTATAAATTAAGATTGTTAATTGAAAAATTGATTTACTCACTATTACCCGAGTAATTCCAAAATCATAAAATTACTCGGGTAAATTCTCAAAGAGAATGATTTTTTTAAATATATTTTTAATCATAAAATTTGTTTTTCTTGAAATTAAGAATAATTTTTAATATGATATCATCAATATTTTGTTAATTTTTAACAAAATATTGATATTATGAGTATTGGAACCAATGAGATTAGAAGTTGCTCAAAGTACTATTTCAAGCATTGAATCGGATAAAAGTATTCCTAATTCTATGCTTTTAAAAAATATAGCAAAAGAATTAGATATAGATATGAACCAATTATTTGATTATAAATTTACGAATTATAATCAGATTGATAAAAATGAGGGTGTGGTGAATTTTGGAAATGGTACGATTAATATGCAATCTCCAGAATTACTATAAAATATTATTAAAAATCAGGAAAATATTTCGAAATTAATAAAAATCCAAAATCATCTTCTAGAAGAGGTGCTCAAAAAGAATTAAGATAAAATCAAGAAAGGAGACTTGGTGTGCCTTACGGCCTTTGGCAGTGGCTTCACCTGGGGAAGCGTGTTGTTTAATTATTAGAATCATAACAATTATAAATAGAAAGCCTTTCAGATGATGAAAGGCTTTTTTTGTCCTTATTTGTTTTCATTTTGGAATAAAATCAAAAATTTTTAAGCCTTATTTTTATGAATTTTATATGATATTTATCAAAATTGATAAAAGTCATTAATATAATGCCGTCATTTTTTTATATGCCTTCGTAATTTTGTTGTAAGAAATTATAGAAAAAAACAAATAAAAATATTATGGCTACAACAGCAAAAAACGTAAAGTATGTGTATTCCTTTGGTGGAGGTAAAGCTGACGGAAACGAATCAATGAAGAACCTCTTGGGAGGGAAAGGAGCCAACTTAGCAGAAATGGCAGGTCACAAAGATCTTAAATTGCCTGTTCCTCCAGGATTTACAATCACAACAGAAGTTTGTACTTATTTCTACGATAATAAAAGACAATATCCTACTACTTTAGAAAAACAAATCAAAGACGCCTTGGCTCAGGTAGAAAAACTGATGGGCAAAAAATTCGGGGATGTTAAAAATCCATTGTTGATGTCTGTTCGTTCCGGTGCCAGAAAATCGATGCCAGGGATGATGGATACCGTTTTAAACATTGGTCTTAACGATGAAACCGTGAAAGGTCTTATTGCTGTTTCAGGAGACGAAAGATTCTCTTATGATGCCTATAGAAGATTGGTGATGATGTATGCTGATGTGGTAATTGAAAAAGCCGGTGGTATGGAACCTGCAAAAGGAATCGGTATCCGTAAGATTATGGATGAAAGGTTAGAAGAAGTAAAAAAAGAAAAAGGCGTTTTGCTAGATACTGAACTTTCTGCTGATGACCTTAAAAAATTGGTAAAAGAATTTAAAGCTTTAACCAAAAAACACTTAAAACAAGACTTCCCTGAAAATCCTTGGGATCAGTTAATGGGTGGTGTTGGCGCTGTTTTCGCTTCTTGGAATGGGAAACGTGCTATAGAATACAGAAGAATAGAAAGAATTCCAGATGAATGGGGTACTGCGGTAAACGTTCAGGCCATGGTATTCGGTAATATGGGAGACGATTCTTGTACTGGTGTAGCCTTCACCAGAAACCCTGGTAATGGAGAAAATAAATTCTACGGTGAATATTTGGTAAATGCGCAAGGTGAAGACGTAGTAGCAGGTATTAGAACTCCTGCTCCTATCAATACCTATTCTAAAAACGATCAGAGTAAACATTTGACTTCTTTAGAAAAATTTATGCCTGATCAATACAAAGAATTGGATGAAATTCAACAAAGATTAGAAAAACACTACAAGGATATGCAGGATATAGAATTTACCATCGAAAAAGGTAAACTATATATGCTACAATGTAGAGTAGGAAAAAGAAATGGTGTATCTGCTGTGAAAATGGCTGCCGATATGTACAAAGAAGGACAGATAGATGCAGAAACTGCTATTTTGAGAGTAAATCCTAATCAGTTGGTAGAGTTATTATTGCCAATGTTTGATCCGGATGTAGAAAAAACACATAAAGTGATTGCCAAAGGTTTGCCAGCTGGGCCAGGTGGTGCTGTAGGTAGAGTGGTATTTTCTTCAGAAGAAGCAGTAGATTGGGCTTCTAAAGGAGAAAAAGTGATCTTGGTGAGAGAAGAAACTTCACCTGAAGATGTAGATGGAATGCACAAATCTGAAGCTATTTTAACTACAAAAGGTGGTATGACGTCTCACGCGGCATTGGTAGCAAGGGGTTGGGGAAAATGTTGTATCGTAGGATGTAGCGAGATTTCTATCCATGATAAAGAAAAATATTTCGTAACCAAAGACGGAAAAAAAATAAAAGAAGGAGATTGGGTATCTCTTAACGGTAGTAAAGGAACTGTTTATGAAGGAACTTTACCATTAATTGATGTTGATTTGAATAAAAATCAAGCTTACAAACAATTAATGACTTTGGTAGACAAATACAAAACAATGGGTGTAAGAACCAATGCAGATACGCCTAAAGATGCTCAGCAAGCTACTTATTTCGGAGCAGAAGGTATTGGACTTTTCAGAACAGAGCACATGTTCTACGGTGAAGGTAGTGACAAGCCATTATTCTTACTGAGAAAAATGATCATGAGCGATACTGAAAAAGAAAGAAAATTAGCGCTTAATGAATTGTTTACTTTCGTGAAGAGAGATATCAAAGCTACTTTGGAAGTAATGAAAGGAAAAGCGGTAACCATAAGATTGCTAGATCCACCTTTACATGAATTTGTGCCTCACGATAAAGCTAAATTACAAGAGCTTTCTAAAGAATTGGGTGTAAGCATGAGCATTCTGAATAGAAGAATTTTGGCCCTTCACGAAAACAACCCAATGTTGGGTCACAGAGGGGTACGTTTAGGGGTGTCTTATCCAGAAATTACCGAAATGCAGGTAAGAGCCATCTTTGAAGCTGCTGCTGAATTACAAAAAGATGGTGTAAAAGCTTTCCCTGAAATTATGATTCCTGTAACTTGTGGTAGACACGAACTTTCTCACCAAAAAGCTATCGTAGACAAAGTATATGATGAAACTTTAGTGAAAATGAAAGTTAAAAAAATCCCGTATATGTATGGAACTATGATTGAAATTCCTAGAGCCGCACTGAAAGCAGATTCTATGGCGATGGTGGCAGATTTTTTCAGTTTCGGTACCAATGACCTTACCCAAATGTCATTCGGTTTCTCCAGAGACGATATCGGTGGATTCTTGCCTAAATATTTAGATTTAAAACTTTTAGCAGGGGACCCATTCGTATCAATAGACCAGACAGGTGTTGGTGAATTGATTAAAATAGGGGTAGAAAGAGGTAGAAAAACAAAACCAAACTTAAAAGTAGGTATTTGTGGTGAGCATGGTGGAGATGCGGAATCCGTGAAATTCTGTCATTCTATCGGCATGAACTACGTAAGCTGTTCTCCGTTCCGTGTGCCTATTGCGAGATTGGCTGCGGCACAGGCTGCCATTGAAGACAAAAAATATGTAAAAACTAAATAAAGTATATAAATTTTAGTTAAAAAAAGCCGCCTCAGATCTTCTGAGCGGTTTTTTTTTAATGCAAAATGTAATCTACATTATTGTAGATTTCACTAATATTTTCTATATTTACTAAATTAATCAAAAGAAATCTTTCAACATAATTATTTCTTTATCAATTCGTTTCAAATGTCTCATTCGGTAGAACCTTTTTCCCTTTTTACAGATTTTGACATCCATTTATTCAGAGAAGGCAAGCACTTCAAGTTGTATGAAAAAATGGGTGCCCATAAATTGGAGACAAATGGCAAAAATGGTGTATACTTTGCCGTGTGGGCACCTAATGCTAAGCAGGTTTCCGTTATTGGGAATTTCAATAATTGGGATTCTTCTAGTCATCCGCTCTTAATTCGTTGGGATAATTCAGGTATCTGGGAAGGTTTTATAGAAGGAATAGACTTGGGCGATGTTTATAAATACGGAATCCAAACCTATAATGGAAGATATTTGGAAAAAGGAGATCCTTATGCTCTGCAATGGGAAAGAGCCATACAGGCAGGATCTGTGGTAGGAACCACATATTACGAATGGCAAGACCAGCACTGGATGCAGAGCCGTTATCAAAAAAACGCTTTAGATGCTCCCATGTCTGTTTACGAAATACATCTAGGTTCTTGGATGCGCGGAACAGACGATCCTGATCGTTTTTTCAATTATCGAGAAATTGCAGAAAGATTGGTACCTTATGTAAAGGAAATGAATTTCACGCATGTAGAATTTATGCCTGTGATGGAATATCCTTTTGATCCCAGTTGGGGATATCAGATTACCGGATTTTATGCGGCAAGTTCCAGATTTGGGTCACCTCAGGATTTGATGTATTTGATTGAAGAACTCCACAAAAATGACATTGGCGTTATTTTAGATTGGGTACCTTCACACTTTCCAGGGGATGCCAATGGTCTGCATTTTTTTGATGGAAGTTTCCTTTATGAACACGAAGATCCCAGAAAAGGATTTCATCCCGACTGGAAATCTCATATTTTCAATTATGGCAGAAACGAAGTGAAATCTTTCCTGATTTCCAATGCTTGTTTTTGGCTAGATAGATATCATGCAGACGGTTTACGTGTAGATGCCGTGCGTTCTATGCTAGAGTTGGATTATTCCCGTGCAGAAGGAGAGTGGGAGCATAATATTTATGGAGACAACAGAAACCTAGAAGCGATAGAATTTATTCAGGAATTCAATACCATTGTATATCGAGAATTTCCTGATATACAGACCATTGCCGAAGACAGTAGTGATTACCCTAAAGTTACCAAACCTATTTATGATGGCGGATTGGGATTTGGCATGAAGTGGATGATGGGCTGGATGCATGATACACTAGATTATTTTGAAGAAGATCCTATTGCAAGGAAATATCATCACAATAAACTGACTTTCAGCACAATGTATATGCATAATGAGAATTTTATGCTGCCGCTTTCTCATGATGAGGTGGTACATGGTAAAAGCAGTTTGATTTTCAAAATGGTGGGCGACGAATGGCAAAAACATGCCAATCTAAGAGCATTATACAGTTATATGTATACGCATCCTGGCAATAAACTGCTTTTTATGGGTGGAGAATTCGGGCAGACACATGAATGGGATTTCAGCAAAAGTTTAGACTGGCATTTGTTGCAATATCCTATCCATAAAGGTTTGCAAAGTTATGTAAAGCAATTGAATCTCTTGTTTAAAAACGAAAAAGCACTTTTCGAAAACAATTTCAGTCCCTATGGTTTTGAATGGATAGAAGCTGATGATGGAGACAATTCTATTTTTGTTTTTCTGAGAAAAGGACAGACAGAAGAAGAGGTGCTCATGTCAGTTCTTAATCTTACGCCAAGGACTTTCGATTACAAGATTGGCATAGAGGAAGGAACAAAATGGAAGGTTATTCTGAATTCTGATGACAAAGCATTTGGTGGAAGCGGTATTGATGCCGAAATAAAATGGTACGAAGAAACGGAATGGATGAAGAAGCCAAATTCTATGATTGTTACTTTGCCACCACTTTCGGGTATAATTCTGAAACAGACTGAAAGAAAGGTGTCAAATCACAAATAAAACCAATTATTCGGAAAAGTTTTTTGTGTAATCAAGAAGTTAATTTTTCGAAATATCACCAATTAAAAATATTATTTAATAATCCTATTAAAACAATAAAATGACGGTTTTTCATCTAAGTGTAGAATGTT
Source organism: uncultured Flavobacteriales bacterium (assembly GCA_937973555.1). Lineage (GTDB taxonomy): Bacteria > Bacteroidota > Bacteroidia > Flavobacteriales > Weeksellaceae > Cloacibacterium. The sequence continues at coordinate 6,719 of CALJKL010000078.1, forward strand.
TTCCGATTGCAAAAGTAGGTGGTTTGGCAGATGTGGTAGGTGCTTTGCCAAAGTATCAAAACAAATTGGGTATTGATGCAAAGGTGGTTATGCCTTGGTACAATAAACCTTTTGTTCATGAACATGAATTTGAGGTAGTTTTTGATGGCTTCATTCATCAGACACATCACATGTATCAAGTAATGGTGATGAAGGAAAAGCATAATGTGCTGGGCTATGAGTTGTATTTGGTGAAAATTCCTGGGCTTTTAGATAGGGATAATGTGTATGGGTATTTTGATGAAAGTCAACAGTTTATCGCATTTCAACATGCCGTATTGCATTGGCTTACTGCTATGCAGATTCGCCCCGATGTATTGCATTGTCATGATTTCCATACTGGTTTGGTGCCCTTTATGGTAGAGCATTGCTCAGATTTTGAATTTTTGAAAGGTGTAAAAACCATCGGTACCATTCATAATGGTGAATATCAGGGGACAATGGATTGGCAGATGTCTAATTATATGCCTCGTTTTGATGCATGGAAATGGGGGCTTTTGGACTGGCATGGTAAAATAAACCCATTGGCCACTATGATCAAATGTTGCCACGAATTCACAGCGGTATCTCAAGGCTATATGAATGAGCTTTTTGATAATGCGCAGGGCTTGCAGAATTTAATAAAGCAGGAACGTAAAAAGGCCCATGGTATCATCAATGGTATTGATACAGAAGTCTGGGATCCCGAAACAGATCCTATGATTTATAAAAATTATTCGCTTATAGATGTTCATGAAGGTAAAGAAAAAAATAAACAAATTATTTGTGATGAATATCGTTTAAATCCAGAATTGCCCCTATTTGCTTTCATTGGTAGGTTTGCCGGAGAAAAAGGTGCAGATATGCTTCCTGATATAGTTAGAAGGTGTATTTTGGAAACAGAGGGTGCTCTTAATTTTGTCATTTTGGGTTCCGGAAATCTGCACCTAGAGCATTTGCTGAAAGAAATTAGAAATGAATTCTATATAAATTTTGCTATAGATTTAGGATACAAGGAAGATCTATCACATAAAATATATGCTGCTGCAGATTTTTTGCTGATGCCTTCTAGAGTAGAGCCTTGCGGCCTTAATCAGATGTATGCCATGCGTTACGGAACAATTCCTATAGTAAGATATACGGGCGGTTTGAAAGATACTGTTTCAGATATTTCATCTGGAGGCTATGGAATCAATTATACTTTTCCGGGAACAGACGATGCGGTGCATGCCATAAAAAGAGCACTTTATCTGTACGAAGATCATGAAGAGGTGAAAAAATTACGAGAAATAGTGATGAATTTAGACTTTTCATGGGAAAAATCTGCAGAAAATTATATAAATTTATATCACAAAAGCTAATTTAATTTCTGAAAAAAAACTCACAATATATGAAACCAAGTGTCATTTCTATAGTATTAGGCGGAGGAAGGGGCAGTCGATTGTTCCCTCTTACAGAAAAGCGTTCAAAGCCTGCAGTTCCTATTGCTGGTAAATACAGATTGGTAGATATCCCCATTTCCAATTGTCTTAATTCTGGGTTTAACAGGATTATGGTTTTGACGCAGTTTAATTCGGCATCGCTCAATTCTCATATCAAAAACACCTATCACTTTGATATTTTTAGCAAAGGTTTTGTAGATATTTTGGCGGCAGAGCAGAGTACAGAAAATGAAAACTGGTATCAAGGTACTGCAGATGCTGTAAGGCAGTCCATGCGCCATCTGGAAAAATATGATTATGATTATATCCTGATTCTTTCCGGGGATCAATTATATCAGATGGATTTCAAAGAAATGATAGACTTTCATGTGACCAATGGCGGAGATATTACCATTGCTACCATCCCTGTAAATGCAAAAGATGCTACCGGCTTTGGGATTTTAAAATCCAATGAAGAGAATCAGATTACCTCTTTTATTGAGAAGCCAAGCAATGATTTGTTGCCAGACTGGAAATCGGATGTTGCCAATGAAATGAAGCAGGTGGGTAGAGAATATCTTGCCTCAATGGGGATCTATGTTTTCAATAAAAAGGTATTGAAAAAAATATTTGATGAAGATCCAGGAGATGATTTTGGTAAAGATCTTATTCCAAACGGTATTAAAAATAAGTATAAAACATTGAGTTTTCAATACAATGGTTATTGGACTGATATTGGTACTATTGGTTCTTTCTTTGAGGCCAATATGGATCTTACCAGTGAATTACCAAAATTTAATATGTTTAGCAGTTCACCAATTTATACCAGGCCAAGGATGCTTCCTCCTTCCAAAATTAATGGTTCATTTGTAAATAAAGCTGTTTTTGGTGATGGTTGCATCATTATGGCAGATAAGATAGAGCATTCTCTTATTGGTATCAGAACCAGAATAGACAAAGGCAGTACTATCATCAGATCATACATCATGGGGGCAGATTATTATCAAACTCCAGACAGTCTGGCAGATAATGATGCCAAAAAAATCCCAAACATAGGTATTGGTAAATTCTGCTACATAGAAAATGCCATATTAGACAAAAACTGCCATATTGGGAATAATGTAAGGATAATAGGAAGTAAAAATCTGCCAGATGGTGATTTTAAATCTTATTCTATAAAAGACGGAATTATTGTCGTTAAAAAAGATGCCATCATAAAAGATGGAACAGTAATTCCATAGAGTTTTTTCATTTAATGAAATTGGGCTTGTAAAATTTTTGCAAGCCCAATTTTTGTTCTAAATTTGCCATATCTTTAAAAAACAAAAGGTAATATCCTCATCATTCATCACTTATAAATAATGCGTCGTTATACATTTGTAATCTACATCAGTATCATTTTATTGATTATTTATTCTCTTTCTATGCTTTTGATAGATGATAGCAAAAGTTTTACTATAGAAAAAGAAATTGATTATCCTGTTCAGAAAGTTTTCCCTCAGTTTAATAATCTACAGAATTTCACTCAATGGAATGATTTTTTTGTTGATAAAGAAAATTATGGATATTCTTATTATACGCCATACGAAGGGCAGGGAAGCTCTATGACCTATCAGAGTCTTAATGACGAATCAGATTTTGGAGATGTCTTTATCCGATACGAAAACCCTTTCTTAACCTTAAAATATGAGCTTTTTGAAAGGAAAAGAAACAATCCTTATAAGATAGATGTGAAATTTGTTCCAATGAAGAACAAAACCAAGGTCATCTGGTTTATTCATACTCCAAAACAACCCTTTCTAAAGAGATCTCTCAATTTGCTTTCAGAAGATTATATAGCGGGCAGTATAGAGCATTCTATGCATAACCTTACCCAACTGCTCAGTGGAAAAGTAGACAAAGAGATTCAGCTTTCTAAGATTAAGTATGATACTTTGATGGTGGAAAATCAAAAAGGAATGTTGCTTCTGGGTATCAATGTTTCTACATCCAACAAAAAAGGTAATGCCATAAAAAGTATAGAGCTTAATCACAATAAAGTAGTGAATTTTGTATCGAAAGATTTGGGCAAAAAAGAAGATGAATATGGTACGCCGGTTCTTATTACAGAAGCTACAGGTTTCAAAAATAAGGAGGTTTCCTATTTTTACGGGGTTGCATTACCAAAAAGAATAGGAGTTTCGGATAATAATTTTTCTTTTAGAACTATAAATTCCTCTAAAAATTATGTGATGTACTACCAAGGAAAATATGAGGGAAGAACCAAATCTATTGGGCAATTATTGCTAAAGGCTAAGCAAGATAGCATGAGGAATGGATACCTTCAGGAAACCTTCCTAGAAGCGCCGGATTCTAAAAAAGATGTGAAAATAAAACTTTCTTTGCCGGTCTTTAGATAAAACTTGTAAGGAAATTATGAAAAACTATATTAAATTACCAAATCCTTCATCATCTTTTCATAAATTTTTAATACTTTTGTAAGATATAATTATATTAATCACAAAACACAGATAATCTGTTAATAATGGACAAATTTTCATTCCTTAATGCTGCACATTCTCAATTTATTGAAGATCTATATCAACAATATCTGAAATTTCCAGATTCTGTAGAGCCTTCTTGGAAATCTTTCTTCCAAGGTTTCGATTTTGCATTGGAATATTATGGCGATGAAACTTCAGTGGCACAGTTGGTAAATGCAGCGGTATCATCAGGAAATGTACCGGATAATATCGAGAAAGAATTCAAGGTAATCAATCTTATCAACGATTACAGAAGAAGAGGGCATCTTTTTACCAAAACCAATCCGGTAAGAGACAGAAGAACCTATTCCCCAGATTTATCAATAGAAAATTATGGGCTTTCTAAGGAAGATCTTAATACAAAATTTAACTGCGCGATAGAAACCGGTATGCCCGGTGCAGCAACTTTGGCAGAGCTTATAGTGCATTTAGAAAAAATCTACTGCAACTCTATTGGGGTAGAATACATGCACATTAATAATGTGGAGGAAAAGAAATTCATCAAAGAATGGCTTCACGTTAATGAAAATCATCCTAAACTGACAGCAGAGGAGAAGAAAGAAATCCTTCACAAACTCAATCAGGCAGTAGCGTTCGAAAATTATCTTCATACCAAATTTGTGGGGCAAAAGCGTTTCTCTTTGGAAGGGGGTGAATCTTTAATTCCTGCGCTAGACCAATTGATTTCTAAGTCTTCTGTTCATGGTGTAGATGAGGTTATTTTGGGGATGGCTCACAGAGGAAGATTGAATGTGTTAACCAATATTTTCCAAAAATCTTACAAACAAATCTTCTCAGAATTTGAAGGAAAAGAATTTGAAGAAGATGTTTTTTCCGGTGACGTAAAATACCACTTGGGGGCTTCTAAAAAAGTAACTACCGCCGCAGGCGAAGAAGTAAAAATAAATCTGGTGCCAAATCCTTCTCACTTAGAAACAGTAGCTTCTTTGGTGCAGGGAATTGCCAGAGCAAAAATAGATAACAATTACAGTGGCGATTCCAAAAAAGTATTGCCGATTGTGATCCATGGTGATGCAGCAGTGGCTGGTCAGGGTATAGTTTATGAAGTGGCACAGATGATGACTTTAGAAGGATACAGAACTGGCGGTACCGTTCATATTGTTGTCAACAACCAAGTAGGCTTTACCACTAATTATTTGGATGCCCGTTCATCTGTTTACTGTACAGACATTGCCAAAGTGACTGATTCACCGGTAATGCATGTTAATGATGATGACGTAGAAGCAGTAGTGCATGCCATCAGATTTGCTGCAGACTACAGAGCAGCATTTGGTAAAGATGTATACATTGATTTATTAGGTTATAGAAAATATGGACATAACGAAGGTGATGAACCGAGATTTACACAGCCTAATCTTTATAAAACCATTTCTAAACACCCTAACCCAAGAGAAATCTACAAAGAAAAACTCAAAAAAGAGGGGGTTGTTTCTGATGCAGTTTTGGCAGAAATGGAAACTCAGTTCAAAGCACTTTTAGATGAAAACTTTGATGCCGCAAAAGGAATTGAAAGAAATACCATGGCCGTTTTCATGGAAGAAGATTGGAAAGATTTCCCTTCTTTAGGAAAACTAGATCAGGTTTTGGCAGATTACGATACCAAGTATGATGTGGCAAAACTGAAAGAATTGGCCACTAAGATTTCTACCCTTCCTGCAGATAAAAAATTCATCAATAAAATATCAAGACTTTTTGAAACAAGATTGAAAATGCTGGAAACCGATTCTTTGGATTGGGCAATGGGAGAGCTATTGGCTTATGCTACGCTACTTACTGAAGGCAATAATATAAGAATCTCTGGGGAAGATGTAGAAAGAGGAACATTCTCTCACAGACATGCTGTGGTAAAAACAGAAGACAATGAAGAAGAATATGTGCCATTGAAGCATGTTTCGGATAAAAGATTTGATGTGTTCAATTCATTGCTTTCAGAATATGGTGTGCTAGGTTTTGATTATGGTTATGCCATGACATCGCCTACTACTTTAACGATTTGGGAAGCGCAGTTTGGTGATTTCGTGAATGGTGCACAGATTTTAATTGACCAATATTTGGTAGCGGCAGAAGAAAAATGGAAAGTTCAAAACGGTTTGGTAATGCTATTGCCTCACGGTTTCGAGGGACAGGGTGCAGAGCACTCTTCTGCAAGATTAGAGAGATTCTTGAATCTGTGTGCTAACGAAAATATTATCGTGGCCAACTGTACTACGCCAGCCAACTATTTCCACTTGTTAAGAAGACAGCAGAAATTCCCTTTCAGAAAGCCATTGGTGGTAATGACGCCTAAGTCTTTGCTTCGTCATCCAAGAGTGGTTTCCAAAGTAGAAGAATTGGCCAATGGAAGTTTCCAACCGATTATAGATGATGCATCTGCAGATCCTAAAAAAGTCGAAAAATTGGTACTTTGTTCAGGTAAATTATACTATGAATTACTAGCCAAAAAAGAAGAACTGAATGACGAAAAAACAGCATTGGTAAGAATGGAACAACTCTATCCTATCAATGACGAGAAAATTCAGTCTATTTTTGATAAATATGCTAACAAAAAAGATTTGGTTTGGGCTCAGGAAGAACCAGAAAACATGGGTGCTTGGACGTTTATGCTTCGTAAATTCAGAAACCAAAACATCCAGGTAATTGCCCCTGTAGCAAGTGGAACACCTGCCCCGGGAACTCATAAAAAATTCGAAAAGAACCAAAAAGGAGTTATCAACAGAGTTTTCGGAGTACAGGAAAACAATGTGGAAATTGCAAAACCAATTTCAGAACTTAATGATTAATTAAAGAAGAAAAAAAATATCATACAATGTCAATATTAGAAATGAAAGTTCCTTCTCCGGGAGAATCAATCACAGAAGTAGAAATTGCAAATTGGTTGGTAAAAGACGGAGATTACGTAGAAAAAGATCAGGCTATTGCAGAAGTAGATTCTGATAAAGCAACACTAGAACTTCCTGCAGAACAAGCTGGTATTATTACCCTAAAAGCAGAAGAGGGAGAAGTGGTAAAAGTAGGTCAGGTGGTTTGTTTAATAGATATGAGTGCAGCAAAACCTGAAGGAAATGCTGCGCCTGCTCCTGCTAAAGAAGAGCCAAAAGCCGAGGCTCCAAAGGCTGAAGCTCCAAAACCTGCTGAAAAACCTGCGCCTGCTTCTTACGCTACCAATGCACCATCTCCTTCGGCTAAAAAAATCCTAGACGAAAAAGGGATTGACGCAGCGGCGGTTTCTGGAACTGGTAGAGATGGCAGAATTACCAAGGAAGATGCAGAAAACGCAACTCCTGGTGTGCCGGCAATGGGAGCATCTACTGGGAATAGAGCCCAAACTACTACAAAACTTTCAGTATTAAGAAGAAAATTGGCGGCAAGATTGGTTTCTGTAAAAAATGAAACCGCTATGTTAACTACCTTTAATGAGGTAGATATGTCAGAAATTTTCAGAATTAGAAAACAATATAAAGACGAATTTGCAGCAAAACATGGGGTAGGTCTTGGTTTTATGTCTTTCTTCACGAAAGCTGTTACCAGAGCTTTACAAATGTATCCAGATGTAAATGCAATGATTGACGGAGACTACAAAATCAATAATGAATTTTGTGATATCTCTATCGCAGTTTCTGGGCCAAAAGGATTGATGGTTCCTGTATTAAGAAATGCAGAAAACCTTACCCTAAGAGGAGTAGAAGCAAGCATTAAAGACCTTGCTACCAGAGTAAGAGATGGTAAAATAACTATTGAAGAAATGACAGGTGGTACATTCACCATTACCAATGGTGGGGTATTTGGCTCTATGCTTTCTACACCAATCATTAACCCTCCTCAATCTGCGATTTTAGGAATGCATAATATCATTGAAAGACCTGTTGCTGTAAAAGGACAAGTGGAAATAAGACCAATGATGTATTTGGCTGTTTCTTATGATCACAGAATTATTGACGGTAGAGAATCTGTAGGATTCTTGGTAGCTGTAAAAGAAGCGCTAGACAATCCTGTTGAAATATTAATGGGAGGCGACGAGAGAAAGGCGCTGGAATTATAAAATAATTTTTATTTTTTATAAAATTTTATCCCGTCGATCTTTCGGCGGGATTTTGTTTTTATATTTAAAACAAAAACTATGTACTCAATTATCACTAATGATATCAAAGTTTCTGTAATTCCAGAATATGACAGTAGAAATTCTTTTCCATCAGAAAATAGGTTTGTTTTTAGATACAATATTATGATAGAAAATTTAAGTCATGAAGCGGTAATCTTGTTGAAAAGGCATTGGGTTATTCATGATTTTGGATTTGGAAATACTGAAGCAAAAGGAAATGGTGTCATTGGTCTTGTGCCTGAAATTTTACCGGGCGAAACCTTTAATTATTATTCTAATGTAGTTTTGCGTTCGGGTATTGGTCATATGAGGGGTAAATATCTTTTGAAGAATATTAATTCTCTTGAAACATTTGAATCTTATATTCCTAAATTTAATTTATTCACAGATGTCTTAAAAAATTAATTAAATCATATATATTATATTAAAAGCTCAAAGTATTAGAGGAGCATCTTTTGACGCGTTCATTTTTCTTTTTTAATTACAAAACTTTCAAATTGTTACTCAATAATTGTTCTGCTTCTTCATTTTTAGAAATGAAAAGCCTTTCAAAAGCCAGTAAAGAAATTTTGGCGCATACTTCGGCGTCGTCACCTGCACGGTGATGGTTAAAGGAAATCTGATGCTGGTTTGCTAAGTTTTTCAAGCCATAACTTTGTAGCCCTTTCCAAGATTTTTTTGCCAATTGTATGCTGCAAAGATATTTTGTTTTGGGTTTGAAAATGCCATAATAGTCAAGGCAGCCTCTTAAAACGCTGGCATCAAATGAGGCATTGTGCGCAATCATCATATTCCCATAAAGCAATTCTTCTACCTCGTGCCATATTTCGTCAAAAGTAGGTGCATCTGCTACATCGTGAGGAGAAATACCATGTACATTAATATTATGAGGGTTAAAATAAGGAAAACTAGGGGGCTTAATGAGCCATGTTTTGGTTTCTGCGATTTCAGAATTTTCCACCACACATATTCCCAGTTCGCAGGCGGAGTTTCTCTCGTGAGTTGCTGTTTCGAAGTCTAAGGCTACAAAATTCATCTTTTTAATTTAATGTTCCAAAATTCTATAAATTTCATGTTGGAAAATTTCAAAATGTTCTAAATTATCATGTTTTCCACCAATGATTTCAATAAATTTTTTAGGAGTTTCTGGCTGATATTCCTCAAAAACCTGAAATAGTTTTCTTCCTGATTTTATCGGCACAACTGCATCTTTTGTACCATGGAAATGGTATAGGGGCGCCTTTATTTTTTTTATGTATTCATTAGAAAGAAAATGATATGGAAATATGGGGGACAATATATTGGTGATTGTATTCGGAATGAGTCTGTTTGCCATATCTTGAAGGTTGTAAAAAGTGCTCTCTAAAATTACCTTTTTTGGGGAATTTTCACTGGCTATTTTGGTGGCAAAAGCCCCACCAAGGCTTCTTCCATATATAATAATTTTATTTTCAGAATATTTGTCTTTCAAAAAATCATAACAAAACTGTGCATCGGTAAACATATTTTCTTCAGTTCTTTTACCTGTACTTTTTCCATAACCTCTATAATCCATCACTAAAACATCATATCTGAATTGCGTAAATTTTGAGGCAATTTTCCCCCATCGATGGAGGTTGTCTGCATTGCCATGAAAATAGAGCAATACGCCCTTGGGCTTATCAACATGAAAATGCAGCGCATTGATTTTTCCCTCATTAGCCGTCTCAAAAAAATATTCTTGGAATGGATTTTGGAATTCATAATAATGATGATGAGGCAAAATAACGGGCAAAAAAACCACTTTTTCTTGAAAAAACTGGATAATCTTGTTCATTTCAAAATGAATAATTCAAATTTACAATTATTTACGATGATTGAATGCCAGGCTGGTATTTTTAATATCTATTTCAGTATTTTTTTCATTGAAGATCTCTTCCATTACGCGATGGTATTCTTCAAATTGATGGATATTAATATGACCAGCACCTAAAATGGCATAAAACCTTGTCCACTTAGGATTAATGGTAGATAATTCTATGGCCACTTTTATAGGAACTAAATTATCATTGGTTCCATGGATAATTTTTATGGGGCATGTTACAGCTTTTAGATATTGAAATGTAGGGAGATTGTATCTCATAAATGGCCTTGCGGGCATATAAGGCATATAACGATGTATGGTGCGAATTAAACTGTATAGTGGAGAAGTAAGGATAAGCATTTTTGGTCTGTTTTTAGCCGCCAGCATAGCTGCAAAACCAGCACCTAAACTCCTTCCATAGACAATGATATTGTTTTCGTCCCAGTTTTTTTTCTCAAGGTCATAGATGAATTGTATGTCACGTTTTAAGGCTTCATTGGTTCTTCTGCCTGTGCTTTTGCCAAAGCCTCTGTAGTCCAGCATTATAACTTCATAGCCCAATCTGGTGAAGTCTATGGCAAATTTTCCCCATCCTTTTATACTTTTGGTATTTCCTTTTAGATAAAAAACCAATCCTTTTGGCTTTTCTACTTTAAAATGAAGATAATCTATTAAGGCACCAGGTTCTGTTTCTACCATTTTTTCTTCGGCATATAGATTTTCATATGCAAATTTAAAATCCGAAGGCAATTTTTCCGGATGAAAAAGGAACTTGTGTTGAAAAAAATAAATAAACAGCCCTGTGATTAATGTAATTATTAATATAATTGCTAGAATAACATAAACATTCATTGAATTTTCGTTAAAAAGATAAATTTAATGAAAATTATATAAAAATGTTTAATTTTTATAAAAAATGTTTAAAGATTAACCATTTTGATTGATAATAGTTTTTTATCTGATTTCTACCTCTTAGCTTCCAGGTTTCTAATGCCTGACCATAGAATCCGAAATGAGCTTTTACGACTGCCCAAAGATGAGGAAAGCCATCTTTTAATCCGAAATAAATGCCTGCAAAACCATCTAAAACCAATCTGAATGGGATAAGCCAGAGAAGGGTAGATGTTGGCAAATTTTTCAGCAACATGGAAAGATTGTTTCTAATGTTGAGATATGTTTTTTGCGGAGACTGTTTGTTGAGGGTTCCACCACCCACATGAAATACAGTTGATGCTCCACAGTAGTATATTTTTCTTCCGGTATTTTTCAGTCGCCAGCAGAGGTCTATTTCTTCCTGATGTGCAAAGAAGCGTTCATCAAAACCCTTCATTGCCCAAAAATCTTCTTTTCTGATGAATAGGGCACATCCTGAAGCCCAAAAGATCTCTGCTTCATCATCGTATTGGCCATTGTCTTTTTCTAAATCATCAAAAATTCTACCTCTGCAGTAAGGGTAACCAAGGTTGTCTATCATTCCGCCTCCTGCTCCTGCAAATTCAAAGTATCCATCAGCTTCAAAAGAACGGACTTTGGGTTGAATAGCAGCTATTTCCAGATTCTTTTCGAAAAGATTTAGAATATGAGAAATCCAATTTTCTGTAACCTGAACATCAGAATTTAATAGGCAATAGATTTCTTCATTGATGGATTTCAGTCCTTCATTATAACCGCCTGCAAAGCCTGTATTTGTAGTATTTTTTATAACCTTAACCGTTGGGAAATATTTTTCTACAAAAGCTATAGAATCATCTGTAGACGCGTTGTCTATTACATATATCTGCGCTTCGTCAGAATATTCTAAAACATTGGGAAGGAATTTTTCCAGCCAATGCTTTCCATTCCAGTTAAGTATAGCAATTGCAATTTTCAAATCTCAAAAGTTTTAAAGGTTATAATCTTTTCCGTTATACATTTTAGCATCTGTAACGGCATCGGCATATTTCCATTTTTTATGCGTCCATAACCAGTTTTCTGGATGTTTTCTGATGGTTTTTTCGAGCATTTTATGAAATTTCACCACCAATTCTTCACCTTCAAAGGTTTCGTTTTCTGGATGCATCTCAATGAAATGAATATGGTACTTTCCTCTTTTTATTTTTATGATTTCTGCATAACAGAAAATCATATTTTCTTTGCCGGGAATTCTATTGTACCCAGTAAAAGCAGGGGTTTTTTGATTGAGAAATTCTAATCCAAACTGAACTCTTGAAGAATGTGGCGTTTGATCAGAAAGAAAGCCGTAAACAGAATTTCCATCATTGGGTTGTTCTTTAAAATGTCTCATAACGTTTTTAGATTCAATGAGTTTGAATCCGAATCTTGCTCTTGATTCTATGATTTTATCGTCCCAAAATTTACTTTGTAATTTTCTGTAAATGGCAAAGAAATTTTGCTGAGGAACTTTTTTTGCAACTAAGGTGGTGAATTCCCAATTAAAGTTGTGCCCGGTTAGAATAATGAGGTTTTTCTTTTCGTCAAAAGATTTTTGGAAAAGATCTAGGTTTTGATATTCAATTATATTCTCTAATTTTTTTTCAGAAATGGTAAATGTTTTCAGGGTTTCTACCATAAAATCGGTAAAGTTTCTGAAGAATTTTTTTTGTATTTTTTTTATTTCTATTTCTGTCTTTTCGGGAAAAGAATTCTTAAGGTTTTGGTAGACTACTTTTTTTCTGTATCCTATAATGTGATAATTTAGAAAAAAGAAAAAGTCTGATATTATGTACAAGACTTTCAAAGGTAATCTTGAAAAAAGAGTGAGAATAAAGAATAATAGTTGGTTCATAGTTTAAATTAAGATGCAAATTTACAAAATCATTACTTTAGATTCTAAATTTAATATATTTGAAAAAAAATAAAAGTATATATGAAAAGTTTAATCTTAAAAATTTCTTTTGCGGTAATGCTTTTGCCGGTAGTTTTAAGCGCTCAGGATACGAAAGTTTCTGCAGAGGATGCCGCTAAAATAGAAGCCAAGAAAAAGCAAGAAGCAGAAAAAGCATCTCTGCCAAAGCCATATAACGAAGCGGAAAATGCCGAAGCCAAAATTAAAGAATTGGTAAAAAAAGCTAAAAAAGAAAATAAAAATGTCATGATCCAAGCCGGAGGCAATTGGTGTATTTGGTGTTTGAGATTCAATAATTTTGTGCAAACCACCCCTGAATTGAAAAAACTGGTGGATGACAATTACATCTATTATCATCTTAACTATTCTCCAAAGAATAAAAATGAAAAGATTTTTGCCCAGTATGGGAATCCAGGAGAAAAATATGGGTACCCGGTATTTATTGTTTTGGATAAAACTGGAAAACAAATTCATACGCAAGATTCTGCAGTGTTAGAAGAAGGCAAAGGATACAGCCTAGATAAAGTAAAAGCCTTTTTCGCTGAATGGAAACCTAATAAATAAAAGAAAAAGCCTCAGATGATGAGGCTTTTTTATTATAAGATTTTCTTCAAAATTTTCATTTTTACATTGGTATAGGGAGGATATTTCAATTCGGGTTCCAGGTAAATGGATTTTTTGAGGATGGATTTCGCATGAGAAAATGCCTCAAAACCATATTTACCGTGATAATTTCCAATTCCTGAATTGCCTACGCCACCAAAAGGAAGTCTGTCATTGCTGAGGTGCATCAAGGTGTCATTAATGCATCCCCCACCAAAGCTTAATAATTCATTGAACATCTTTTGCTCTTGGCTATCATTGCTAAATAAATAAGCAGAAAGCGGTTTTTCACCTTCGTTTACTTTTTGGATAGCATCTTCAAAATTTGTGTAGGTGAGCACCGGCAAAATAGGTCCGAAAATTTCTTCCTGCATGATGGCATCTTCCCAAGTTACTTGGTCTAAAACGGTAGGGGAGATATAGCGTTTTTCTTTGTCGGTTTCACCACCAAAAACTGTTTTTGAAGGGTCTATCATCTTTTCTAATCGGTCAAAATTACGTTCATTGATGATTTGGCAATAATGATCGGCATCTTTGTGGTAGCTCCTTTTCTTAATTTCCTCGATTAAAATTTTTGTAAATTTTGGTTTGATATTTTCCTGAACATAAAGATAATCCGGTGCAACGCAGGTTTGTCCGGCATTGATGAATTTTCCCCAAACAATTCTTCTGGCCACAACTTCTAAGTCTGCATGTTCAGTAATAAAAGCTGGAGATTTTCCTCCCAACTCTAAAGTTACCGGAGTTAAGTGTTCTGCAGCTGCTTTGTAAACAATTTTTCCAACTTTTGGACTTCCTGTGAAGAAAATTTTATCGAATCTCAGTTTCAAGATTTCGGTGGTTTCTTCCACGCCACCTTCCACAACATATAAAAATTGGGCATCGAAATTTTCATTGATGATTTTAGCCATAGCCTTCATGGTGTTTTCTGGCAGTTCACTCGGTTTAATAAAACAAGTGTTTCCAGCCGCTATGGCAGCGATAACCGGGGTTAAAGTTAGTTGATAAGGATAGTTCCATGCACCAATAACAAGACAGTTGCCCAAAGGTTCATACACTATTTTACTACTTCCTAATTGATTGACGATATTGGTCAAAACCTTTTTTGGTTTCGCTAAAGATTTTAAGTTTTTTACATAATAATCAATATCCTTATAAATGAAGGAAATTTCTGTGCCGAAGGTTTCAAATTCTGATTTTTTGAAATCTTTGTAAATGGCATCATATAGCATTTTTTCATTTTCTGAAATGATTTTTTTGAATTTCAGCAATTGATCTTTTCTGAATTTTAAATCCAAAGTTTGATGTGATTTAAAAAACTCTTTCTGTTTTTGTAAAATGTCTGAGTAATTCATTATTTTTAAACATTGATTTTCACAAATATACCATGAAAAATTCATTTCAAAACAAAAATGTACTTATTACAGGCGGCGCCTCCGGAATTGGCAAAATTATGGCCAGAAAATCCTTGGAGAGAGGGACTTCAGTGTTAATCATCTGGGATATTAATGAAGAAGGTTTGTCCAAAACGAAAGAAGAATTGTCTGAAATTGGAGGTGAGATTTTCACCTATAAAGTAGATGTTTCTCAATTGGAGGACATCAAAACCAATGCTGAAAGAGTAAAATCTGAAGTTGGCAAAATAGACATTCTTATCAACAATGCCGGAATTGTAGTAGGTAAATATTTCCATGAAAATACCCATGAAGATATTCATCGCACAATGCTTATCAATGCCAATGCGTTGATGCATATCGCTTTAGAATTTTTACCCGATATGATGGTTCAAAATTCTGGTGCGGTCTGCAATATCGCTTCTTCAGCTGGGTTGATTTCCAATCCTAAAATGGCGGTATATGCCGCTTCAAAATGGGCTGTAAACGGCTGGAGCGATTCCTTGCGTTTGGAGATGGAACAATTGGGTAGAAATGTGTCCTTTACCACCATAATGCCTTTTTATATCAATACGGGGATGTTTGATGGAGTGAAATCTAAATTGATTCCGATTTTAGAGCCGGAGCCTACCGCAGAAAAAATCATAAAAGCCATAGAAAACCGAACCAAAATACTCGCTTTGCCTCTTCCATATTGGTTTGTTCGCCTTTCACAAGGCCTTCTTCCGCTACCGGTTTTTGATTGGGTGATGAAGAATGTTTTCGGGGTTTATGATACTATGAAGGATTTTAAAGGCAGAAATTAAATCCTAAGGAAAAGGATTACTCCATTTTTTATTGGTATAGACATCATTCCCAGAAAGGGTTTTCAAAAACGCAATCACTGCATTAATTTCTGTAGCATTGAGGTTTAATTTTTGTCCAGAACCATTAGGCATTAGCCTAGCGTCTAGATTGGTATTTCTGTTGGCAATGTTGATATTTCCATAATGTCCTATCACATTTTGGAGGGTAGCCAGGTTAGCTGTATGCATAAAAGGACTGTTTTCGGTGCCGTCAGGTTTGGTTACATTTCTCAAACTTGGGGCTTTGGTATTGGTGATATCTATTCCTGTTTCGCCAATGATTCCAATAATTCCATTGTTTCTCGTATTAGGGTCTATGTCAAACTCTGGTGCATTATGACAAGCATTACATCCTAAACCTCCAGAAATTCTACTTCCTGTACCATCAAATACAGGAGGGGTTAAGAACAATTGTTTTCCTAAATTTTCTTGAGTAGTAAAATTAGAAAAAGGTTCTTGTTCGGTTGTTGCAAGGGCTCTTCCGGAGTCATACTTACTATCAAAAGATTGAATACTTCTAATAAATTGTGCCAAAGCATTCTGTATTCTGTCTTGAGTAACTGTAGAGTCACCATATACAAATTTAAAAAGCTCTTGGTAATATTTGATGTTTTGAAGTTTGGTTAAAAGCGCTGAAATATTATCATCACCATCAGCCCCACTAAAGCCCATTTCTTTATGGTCTTGGATGGGCATACTGGTTTGTACCTCAAGAGAACTTGCCCTTTCATCCCAAAAAAACTTTTTCTCCAAAGAAAATCTCGAATTTACCAATCTCATGGCATGTCTTCCGGTTGTTCCGTTGACACCTGTGCTTGCAATGGCATTATCTCCAAAGGCCAATTCTTGCTTATGACAGCTTGAACAAGAAATGGTATTGTTTTTAGATAAATTTTTATCGTAAAATAAAACCCTGCCCAGCGTTGCTCCTTTATTGGTGATAGGATTGCTAAGAGTATTGTCTTTGGTGATGTATCTGGGAATAGTCTGATTGGCGTAATTCTCTAAATTATTGAGATTAATATTATTGCCGAAAGTGGCCGTTACATTAGGATAAGTTTCTATTACCGGGGTACCCTCGTCTATTGAGCTAGAGCCGCATGAAATAAATAGGCCGAAACAAAAAGAAAGCAATAAATGATTAATCTTCATAAAGTGATATTTTTCTTATGATTAAAAAACTAAGATAAGGTTAAAATTTATCTTATGTTAACAATTTGTTAATATATGAAAATCAATATCAATTTTTTATAAAAAAATGTATTTTTGTACATCTAATAAAAAGCCATCTAGCAACAAATGAATTCTTACAAAAATCCTCTCGAAGAACGTTATTCAAGTGAGGAAATGCTGTTTAATTTTTCCCCAAATAACAAGTTCAGAACCTGGAGACAACTTTGGATTGCCCTTGCTGAAATAGAAAAAGACCTTGGTTTGGACATCACAGATGAACAAATCAACCAGCTGAAAGAGCATTCAGAAAATATAGATTTCGATAAAGCTGCTGAATACGAGAAAAAATTCAGACATGATGTAATGGCTCATGTACATACTTATGGAGATGTGGCGCCTTTGGCTAAGCCTATCATTCACTTGGGGGCTACTTCTGCTTTTGTAGGAGACAATACAGACCTTATCCAAATCCGTGACGGATTGTTACTCATCAGAAAACAATTGGTGAATGTCATCAAAAACCTATCGGATTTCTCCATTCAGTACAAGGATTTGCCAACTCTAGGCTTCACGCACTTTCAGCCGGCACAATTGACTACGGTTGGGAAAAGGGCTACGTTATGGTTACAATCATTATTGTTGGATATTGAAGAGCTAGAATTTTTCTTAGAAACCTTGCGTTTTAGAGGTGTAAAAGGAACTACCGGAACTGCGGCTAGTTTTTTGGAGCTTTTCAATGGAGACTATTCTAAAGTACAACACCTGGATAAAGAACTTTCCAAAAGATTTGGATTTGAAAAAGTATTTGGTGTTTCAGGACAGACCTATGATAGAAAGATTGATGCTAAAGTTTTGGCATTGCTATCTAATATTGCCCAATCGGCACATAAATTCACCAATGATTTAAGGCTTTTACAGAACCTTAAAGAAATAGAAGAACCTTTTGAGAAAAACCAAATTGGGTCTTCGGCAATGGCTTACAAGCGTAATCCTATGCGTTCTGAAAGGATTTCGGCTTTGGCAAAATACGTAATGTCTCTGCAGAATTCATCTGCCATGGTAGCGGCTACGCAATGGTTTGAAAGAACTTTAGACGATTCTGCTAACAAAAGACTAACCGTTCCTCAAGCGTTTTTAGCGGTAGATGCTATTTTATTGATTTGGAACAACATCATGAACGGAATTGTGGTGTATGAAAACAGAATCCAAAAGCATATAGACGAAGAGTTGCCTTTTATGGCGACAGAATACATCATCATGGAAGAAGTGAAAGCTGGAGGAGACCGACAAGAAATCCATGAAATCATACGAGTGCATTCTATGGAAGCCTCCAAAAAGGTGAAGATGGAAGGTAAGGAGAATGATTTAATCGAAAGGATTATGAATGACGACTCCTTGAAATTGGATAAATCAAAATTGAAGCAGGTGCTAGCCCCTAAAAACTTCATCGGCTTCGCACCTATCCAAACTGAAGAATTCATACAAAACGAAATTCAGCCGGTTTTAAAAAAATATCAACACTTAATCGGTTTAGAATCAGAACTTAAAGTATAAATATGTGCAGCCTCGTCGGCTGCATTTTTATTTTAAACAAATATATGAACAGAAGAATTTTCGTAGAAAAGAAAGGAATTTTCGATGTAGAAAGTCCTAAAATTTTAAATGAAATAAAAACCATTCTGCCGGGAGTTCAGTCGGTGAAGGTGTATAATGTTTATGACATTTTCGGGTTGGACGAAACCGATTTTGAAAAGGTGGTGAACAATACTTTTGTAGACCCGGTGGTAGATATTCTGCATAAAGAAAACCCTGCCAAAACATTACATTTTGCAACAGAATTTTTGCCTGGACAATATGATCAAAGGGCAGATTCTGCACAGCAATGTATCGCTTTATTGACGGGTAATGAAAAGGCAACAGTAAGAAGCGGAAAATTAATGGAAATTAGTGGCATCAGCGATGCTGATTTCCATAAAATTAAAGACTTGCTCATCAATAAAGTAGAATCTCAAGAAAAGAACCTTTCTGTTTTGGAGATTCCTGCGGAAGAAACCCCGGATAAGATTAAGGTTTTTGATGAATTTAACAGTTTTACTCCTTCGCAACTTCACGATTTTTATAACAATTATGGTTTTGCCTTTGGGTTAGATGATTTGCAATTCATTCAGGATTATTTTAAGTCTGAAAACAGAAATCCTACAGAAACCGAATTGAAGGTTTTGGATACCTATTGGAGCGACCATTGTCGTCATACCACGTTTGAAACTGAATTAACGGACATTCAGTTTGAAGGGAAATTCAAGGAGACTTTAGAAAATATTTTTAAGGATTATTTAGAAAAGAGAAAATTCTTGGGCAGAGAAGCCAAGCCTATTTCTTTAATGGATTTGGCAACGGTTTGTGCCCGATATTTCCATAAAACAGGGAAATTGGATAATCTGGTGGTTTCCGATGAAATCAACGCTTGTACTATAGAAATAGAAGCCGAATTTGATGGCAAAAAGGAACCTTGGTACCTATTGTTTAAAAACGAAACCCACAATCACCCTACAGAAATAGAGCCTTTTGGAGGGGCTTCCACATGTTTGGGAGGTGCTATCAGAGATCCATTGTCCGGAAGAGCATTTGTATTCCAAGCAATGCGTTTAACGGGCGCTGCAGATGTTTTAGAGCCTGTTTCTAAAACTTTACCGGGTAAACTTCCGCAGAGAACCATCACCAAACAGGCGGCGAATGGCTATTCTTCCTATGGAAACCAAATTGGTTTGGCCACCACGCACGTTTCGGAGATTTATGATGAAGGATACAAGGCCAAAAGAATGGAGGTGGGCTTTGTAGCAGGTGCAGTTCCGAAAGATTGGGTGAGAAGAGAAAAGCCTGTGAAAGGAGATTTGGTTATCATTTTAGGAGGTGCAACCGGAAGAGACGGGGTAGGAGGAGCAACGGGAAGTTCTAAAGAGCAGGACGAAACCTCTATCCATACGCTTTCTACAGAAGTGCAGAAAGGAAATGCGGTAGAAGAAAGAAAAATCCAAAGGTTATTCAGGAATCCTGAAGTGACAAAGTTGATTAAAAAATCAAATGACTTTGGGGCAGGAGGAGTTTCGGTAGCGATTGGCGAAATTGCTGATTCACTGGAAATTAACCTCGATATTCTGCCTTTAAAATATGAAGGGCTGAATGGAACTGAATTGGCCATTTCCGAATCTCAGGAAAGGATGGCGGTGGTGATTGAGGCTCAAGAAAAAGAAAAATTCATCAAATTCTGCGAAGCAGAAAATATAAAGGCTGTAGAAATTGCCAAAGTAACCAATAGTGGCAGGATGCAGATGTTCTGGAACGGACAGAAAATTGTGGATTTAAGCCGCGAATTTCTCGATACCAGCGGATGCAGCAAAAAGCAAGAGGCAAAAATCGCGCATTTAAAGAACGTTAAAGCTGATGAGGTGGTCTTCAACGAAGATAACTTCTTGAAGATATTAGCCGAGAAAAATGTGGCATCTCAAAAAGGTTTGGTTGAAATGTTCGACTCTACTGTGGGGGCTACCACTGTGGCCTTGCCGTTTGGGGGTAAGTACCAATTAACAGAGACCGAAGGAAGTGTACAAACGTTGCCAGTGCAGCATGCAGCGCATATAGAAACGGTGTCCTTGGCCAGTTGGGGTTTTGATGCCGAAATTTCCAAGCAAAACTCTTTGGCGGGAGCAAGTCTTGCCGTCGTTGAATCTGTGGCCAAAATAGTGGCTATGGGCGGCGATTATCGAAACATCAGATTGAGTTTCCAAGAATATTTTGAAAAACTGGGCCAAAACCCTGAAAAATGGGGCAAGCCTTTGGCTTCTTTGCTTGGGGCGTATGATGCCCAAATGAATTTGGGATTGGCTGCCATTGGAGGGAAAGATTCCATGAGTGGTACGTATCAAGATATCCACGTACCACCCACATTGATTTCGTTTGCATGTGCCAATGGTGAAAAGAAGAATATCATCTCTCCGGAATTTAAAAAGGCAGGGAATTTCATTTATCATTTCCATCATCAATTCCAAGAAAATGGATTGCCGAATTATGAAAACCTAAAAGAAATTTTCGAATATATATTTGAGAACGTTCAGCAGAAAAAGATAATTTCTTTGAAGACAGTTAAAGATGGAGGAGTTGCAGTAGCAGTTGCCAAAATGTGTTTCGGAAATAATTTAGGAGCAGAGATTAAAGTAGAGGAAAAATATCTTTTAGAGAAAAATATCGGAGGGTTTGTGATAGAATCTACCGAAAAATTAGACCATCATTTACTTCAATTAATAGGTGAAGTTAAAAGTTATGAATATCTCAAAATCAGTAATTTAAATATTGAAATCAAAAAATTACTTGAAGTTAATTTTGGAACTTTTGAAAACCTTTTTCCAACGGTAGAAAAAGATAAAATTATCATTAACTTTGAGGAAGAATTAAATGGAGTTGAGAAAAAAAGCATTCATATTCTTTCTCATAAAATAGGAAATCCAAGGGTGTTTGCGCCTATATTTCCGGGAACCAATTGTGAATATGAAACGCAGAATGCTTTCAGAAAAGAAGGCGCTTTGGTAGAAAGTTTACCATTGGTGAATCTAAATCATCAGTTGTTGGAAGAAAGCATAGAGGCTTGGGCAGATAAGATAAAGCAGTCACAGATTTTGGTGTTCTCTGGTGGTTTTTCTGCCGGTGATGAACCGGATGGTTCGGCCAAATTTATTGTGAATGTGCTTAAAAACCAGAAAATGAAAGATGCCGTTCATGAATTGCTTTCCAGAGACGGAATGATTTTGGGCATCTGCAACGGCTTCCAAGCATTAGTGAAATCTGGTTTATTGCCGTACGGAGAAATTAGAGATTTGGATGCGGATTCGCCTACATTGGCGCATAATGCTATCGGAAGACATATTTCTCAAATGGTGGATGTAAAGGTGCTGAATGATGATTCTCCTTGGTTAAAAGGAATGAAAAACCAAGTATATACCATCCCTATTTCGCATGGCGAAGGAAGATTTATGGCTTCAGAAGAAGTCTTGAAGGCGCTTTACCAAAAAGGACAGATTGCTACGCAGTACAGAGATGCGGAAGGAAATGTGGCTCACGGAATGCCTTTCAATCCTAATAATTCTTTATTCGGAATAGAAGGAATCACGAGTGAAAGTGGTAAGATTTTCGGTAGAATGGGACATCCGGAGCGTTTCACAGAAGGATTGTTCAAGAATATCCCAACCGCCAACTATCACAATATTTTCAAAAACGGAGTTGAATATTTTAAATAAAAAAAATAAAAAATTAATATGAATAAAGGTGAAATGCTTTACGAAGGAAAAGCAAAACAGGTTTTCGCAACGGATGTTGCAGACGAAGTAATCGTAAGATTTAAAGACGATGCAACGGCATTTAATGCTCAAAAAAGGGGAAGTTTTGACCTGAAGGGCGAAATGAACAATGCGATTACCACACTTATTTTCGAATATCTTCAGGAAAAAGGGATTCCTACCCATTTCATCAAATTGCTGAATGAAAGAGAGCAGTTGGTGAAAAAAGTGTCCATCATTCCTTTGGAAATGGTAGTGAGAAACTACGCTGCAGGAAGCATGGCGCAAAGATTGGGCGTGGAAGAAGGCATTAAGTCTCCGGTAACCATTTTCGATATCTGTTACAAGAAAGACGAATTGGGAGATCCGTTGATTAATGATTATCACGCGATTTTCTTAGGTGCGGCAACCCGTCAAGATTTAGACGAAATGTATGCATTAACCGATAAAATCAATGAAATATTGAAAGAATTGTTTGATAAAATGAACATTATTTTGGTAGATTTCAAAATTGAGTTGGGCAAAACGTCTGATGGTAAAATTGTTTTGGCTGATGAAATTTCTCCTGATACGTGTAGACTTTGGGATAAAGATACCATGAAGAAATTGGACAAAGACCGTTTCAGAAGAGACTTAGGCGAAGTAACAGAAGCCTATGTAGAAATATATGAAAGACTGAAAAAAGTACTTCAGAAATAATTTTAAAAAAAATAATGAAAGATTTAAAATCAACATATCAAGAAAAATTCAAAAACCAATTCTACGGAAGGAATTTGTTCAGAACTCAAGAAGAAGAGATGCTGGATGCCCCGAAAGAAGAATGTGGAATTTTTGGGTTATATTCTGATAATGAGGTAGATACCTTTTCTTTGGCACAGTTTGGGCTTTTTGCTTTGCAGCACAGAGGACAAGAGGCTTGTGGGATTTCTGTATCTTCTAACGGAAGTATCCTTTCTGTAAAAGATGAGGGGTTGGTATTAGACGTGTTCAAGACCGTACCAAATCCCGAAAAATTACTCGGAAATGCGGTGATTGGTCATACCCGTTATACTACAGCGGGAGACAAAAAGAAATACAACTTTCAGCCGTTCTTTGCCAAGAATGAATACGACCAAATTATTCTGTCCATTGCCCATAACGGAAACTTAACCAATGCGCAAGAACTAAAAGCAGAATTGGAAGCAGAGGGAGTTATTTTCCGTGCTACTTCTGATTCTGAAGTCATCTTGAGGTTGATTCAGAAAAACCTGGATTTAGGCTTGCGAGGTGCTATTAAAGCCACCATGGAGCGTATAGAAGGAGCGTATTCTGTAGTAGGAATGACACGAAATAAGTTTTTTGCCTTTAGGGATTTTAATGGAATCCGTCCTTTGGTTTTAGGGGCTATTGATGAAAAGACTTTTGTCTGCGCATCAGAAACCTGTGCTTTAGATGCTGTAGGAGCGCAATATGTAAGGGATATCCTTCCTGGGGAGATTGTCTATACCAGTGACCATGAAGAAGGCTTGAAGAGCTATTTGGTCAAAGAAAATTGTGATAGAAGAATCTGTGCTTTTGAATATGTGTATTTTGCTCGTCCCGACAGTACTTTAGAAGGAATTAATGTTCATGAAATCCGTGAAAAGTCTGGTGAAAAGATATGGGAGCAGGCTCCCGTGAATGCTGATGTGGTGATAGGGGTTCCGGATTCTGGAGTTCCTGCTGCCATTGGGTATTCTAAGGCATCGGGGATACCTTTCAGACCGGTTCTCATTAAGAACAGATATATTGCCAGAAGTTTCATTGTTCCCTCTCAGGAAATGAGAGAAAGGGTAGTGAATCTTAAATTGAACCCTATTGTTTCCGAAATCAAAGGAAAATCAGTGGTTATCATTGATGATTCTATCGTAAGAGGAACTACTTCTAAGCGTTTGGTGAAAATTTTACGAGATTGTGGGGCCAAAGAAATTCATTTTAGAAGTGTATCACCGCCTATTATAGCACCTTGTTTTTTGGGAATTGATACACCTAAAAAAGATGATTTAATTGCAGCCAATATGAGTATAGAACAACTAAAAGATTATCTAGGAGTAGATACTTTGGAGTTTTTAAGCATTGATAATCTTAAGATTATTTTGGGTTCAGAGAACCATTGTTTTGGATGTTTTACCGAAAAGTATCCTGTTCAAAAACCAAAAGAAACTGATTTGTTCAATTAGTAGCAATAGCGCTTTTAAAGATACTTTTTTTAGTTATTAAATATTGAAAACTGACTTCGTGTCAGTTTTTTTATTTTGGATTGATATTTGAGCAAAGTATTACAATTATATTTGCATTATGGAAGATTTACAGTTTATCGTTAGAGAACCCGAAAATATTACACCACAGACCCAATTGTTGGTACTGGTACATGGTTATGGAAGTAATGAAGAAGATTTGTTTTCTTTTCGTCATGATTTGCCAGAGGATTGGATTGTTGTGAGTTATAGAGCACCTAGAAATATAGATTATGGAGGTTTTGCTTGGTATGATATAGATTTTAACAATGCCGAAAAATTTATAGAAGTAGACCAAGCGGTAGAATCTATGAGGGCCATTATGAAATCTATTGATAATCTGAAGCATCATTATGGTTTAGAGGGCAAAACCAACATTATTGGATTTTCTCAAGGTGGAGTGCTTTCTTATGCCATGACCCTCACTTATCCCGAATATTTTAATAAGGTGGCTTGTCTCAGTACCTATCCAGAACCTAAGATTTTAAACAATATCAAAGGAAAAAAAGAGATTGCTCATCTTAGGTTTTTTGTGTCTCATGGAAATGAAGATGCCGTTATCCCTTTAGAATGGGGGAGAAAGGCTGCTGATTTTTTATATGAATTGGGAGCCTTTTTTACATTCAGAGAATATATGAATGGACATGGAGTAAATCAGAAAAATTATATGGACTTAATAGAATTCTTCAAAAATTGATATTTTTTTTGATAATAATTTCCAAAAAAGTGTTAATTGGATTTCCATTATTTATTTTTTGGCATGAATATTGGATATTGGAGTCCGAACACAAATGAAGGAAAAAATAAAATCCCTAATTCAGTTTTTCTGATTAGGGATTTCCTTTTTTTTATGAATTCATCAATTCTTCTATTTCTTCTACCTCTATAGGGATATTTTTCATTAAATTAAAGGCTGGGCTATTATTTTGTATCACCACATCATCTTCTAATCTTATTCCAATACCTTCGGCAGGAAGATAAATGCCGGGTTCTACTGTAAATACCATGTTTTCTACAAATTTATCAGAGAGAATACCGTAATCATGGGTGTCAAGTCCCATATGATGAGAGGTGCCGTGCATCATGTATTTTTTATAAGCTGGCCAGTCTTTGTTTTCATTTTGTACATCTGCCTTGTCTAGCAATCCCAATTCCAAAAACTTAGAAGTATAGAAATCACCACATTCTTTATGATAATCATACCAATTGTTTCCCGGAACCAACAAAGAAGTGGCGAAATTTTTCATATCCAAAACAGCGTTATATATCTGTTTTTGTCTTGCAGTGAATTTTCCATTCACAGGGATGGTTCTTGTAAGGTCACTGGAATAGTTGGCGTATTCTGCACCCACATCCAATAAGATTAAATCACCGTCTTTACACTGCATATTGTTGGCAATATAATGCAACACATTGGCATTGCCTCCGCTAGCAATAATAGGAGTATAAGCAAAACCTTTGCTTCGGTTTTTAATAAATTCATGAATAAGTTCTGCTTCTATTTCATATTCCCAAACGCCTGGTTTTATAAAGCCCAAAAGCCTTCTGATGCCTTTTTCGGTAATGTTACAGGCATTTTGTATCAAAGCCAATTCTTCAGTTTCTTTTATACTTCTTAAATGTTGAAGAATAGGATTGCTTCTTAAGATTTCGTGTAGCGGAAACTCTTTTTTCACTTTTTCAATGAAGCGGTCTTCACGGGTCTGAACTTCCAATACTGCTCTGTAATGTTCGTTTCTGTTGAGGTAGATGTTTTCTGCCTCGTTCATGAGGTTGTAAAAGATTTTATCAAAATCCGTCAGCCACATTACTGTTTTAATGCCTGAAACTTCTGTTGCTTTTTCTTTGGTGAGTTTTTCGCCTTCCCAAATGGCAATATGCTCATTGGTTTCTCTTAAAAACAAAATCTCACGGTGCTCTTCTCTGTAGGCATCAGGGAAAATCAGCAAGATGCTTTCTTCTTGGTCTACACCGCTCAGGTAAAAGATGTCTCTGTGCTGCGCAAAAGGCATTGTAGAATCTGAACTGATGGGATATATATCATTAGAATTAAAAATTGCCAAAGACTTTGGCTGCATTTTTTCAGTAAATTTCTTTCTGTTTTTTACGAAAAGGGAACTGTTGATTTGTTCGTATTTTGTCGTCATCTTTATAAAAATTAATCAAGGTAAAGTTAAGATTTTTGATGAAATACCATAACATAAACTTCATTTAATTTTCCTTAATTTCGTTGCTTTATTTAATATCAATATTTTGTTCAGTAAAGAAGAGGCAGCCCAAATCAAAAAGGAATTTTGGACCAGTTTCGGAAAATCATTTCCGAGAAAATGGGTGTTGTATGATACCAAAATAAAAGATTTTGCCTTCAAGTTCTATTGTGATAATAAGAAAGCAGAGATCTCTATTGATATTGAAATAAAGGACGAAGTCTTTCGCAATGCCTATTATGAGAAACTATGGTCTCTAGAAGGTATTCTGGAAGAAGAACTTGGAGGGGAGGTCTATAAAGACGAATTTTATGCCCTTGACAATGGCAAAATCATTTCCAGGTTTTGGGTAGAAAAACACGACGTTTCTATTTACAACAAGAATACTTGGCAAGACATTTTCGAGTTTTTTGTGGATAAGATGTCTGCTTTCGAAAGGGTGTATTGGGAATATGAAGATTTTATTAAAGATGTTTGATGCTAAATTGTAAAGTTGAAAAAAGGTAAAGTTGTTTTTAACAATTTCACACTTTTACGATTTCATGATTTTACATTTAATTATCCAAATTTTTTCTTTCTCAGCCAGAAGAAAATTCCACCCAATGCTCCTAAAATCAATAAAGGTGTCAATAGGTTAAACCATTGCCAGTTGGTTTTTTCTTCATCTATTCTTCGTCTGTCCAGAAGTCTGGCTTCTATATTTCGGTTTCTGAGTTCAATGAGGTTGGCATCATCCAAAAGCCAATCGAGGCAATTTCTGAGGAACTGTTCGTTACCATATTGTTGATTGGTCAATAGGTCAGCCCCTAGCGGCAAAGGTTGTCCCTTCATCATTTGGTTTCTTCCTACATCTCCATCAGAAATAACAATCATTTTATTGTCTTTACTAGCACCGTTTTTAAAGTTCGGGAAGCCATTTTTTTCGCTTCTGGCTGCGTATGCCGAAGTAAATTTTCCTTCTAGGCTTACTGCAAAAATCTTAGGCGTGGTAGGTTTTTCCATCACCGAAAGGCTATCTAAATTAGCCAGTTCTGTAAGCTCTACATAATTGGGAACCGTTTTGGAAGTGGTTCTGGCACTGGATTCATAGAGTACCTTGGTTTTGATATTTTTTCTGCCTAACGTATCAATCGCTGTAGGGAATTCAAATTTTACCGGATTAATATTTCTGGAAATAGGATTTTTGTTTTCGTTGATGCCCAAAGGGAAATAAGGCCAAATAAGGTTGGTGTATTGCGGATTACCAGCTACTTCACCAGTTTGCAGACGGATAAGTGCTGCCTTCTGAAAATCCTTAATCAGAGGTGAATTGATTCTAACCCCGTAGTTGAAAAAGAAATCCGTCATGTTGATGTCTATAGGATAAGCCATCAGTTTTTTCTTGGTCATCAGGGTGTCCATTTCCGCATTCACGGCATCAATCATCCATAGGGTTTTGCCACCGTTCATGATGTATTGGTCTAGAATCACTTTTTCGGTATCGGTAAAAGCCTTTCTGGGTTTGGCAATCACCAAAGCATCCATTTGTTTTAGGTGCGGAATATCAGCAAAAGACAAGTCTTTTTTATTTTCAGGAATAACAGGGCCTGCATTGTAGTTTTGCAACAACATTTCCATAAAACTGCGGAATTCATCTACTCTTAATTCATCTTGATTGATGAGAACGCCTACATTTTTTCTTTTTTCCGTCACCAAAGACTTGATGCTGGAAGCAAAATTAAATTCTAGATTTTCAATCGATTTATTGAGTTGCTCGCTGGCGTCAATTCCCGCTTGGTTAATGATTAAAGGGATAGAAGTACCATAGCCCTTGTACTTCATTGCTGCATAGGGAAAAAGAACAATTTGCGAAACCTTGCCATCTTTCATATCCGGCAATAGAGAAGGTTGTATGCCCATGGCCTGTAGCGTGTCTTGCGACATTTTGGTGGCAATAGGGTCTATGAATTTAAAATCTATTTTTGGATTTATTTTTCTGAATTCTTCTAATAAGAATTTGGTTTCATTTTGCAATTGCTTGAAATCTGCCGGGAAATCTCCTTCCAAAAAGACTTCCACCTTTAGGGGTTCTTTTACAGATTTCAAAGTTTCTATGGTAGCATCAGAAAGGGTATAGCGTTTTTCCTGTGTAAGGTCTAATCTTATGCCCGATAAAATCAATACTATAAAAACAGGCATGACAATCAATAATGCCTTGAGATATGGATTTTTAAAATCAAACTTCTTCATATTTCTACTTCTTTTGATTGATAAAATAATGAGACAAAAGCAATGCAAAGCTAATGGCTAAGAAAAAGTAGGCCACATCTTTGAAATCTATCAACCCTCTTGTAAAGGCCATGAAATGGTGATAAAAACCTAAATTCTGAAGGATATAATCTGCTTTGCCCATGAGTTTGAAATTGGCCAATTGTTCCATCCCGAAATACAAGATAAAATTCATGAAAACCCCTAGCAGATAAGCCATGATTTGGTTTGAAGAAAGTGAACTTGCCAAAATTCCAACAGATGAAAACGCAGCAATTAATATCGTCAAACCAAAATAACTTCCCAAAGTGGCTCCAAAATCTAGATTCCCTTCCGGAACACCCAAAACATAAACAGAGTATAGATATACCAAAGAAGGCAATAGGCATAAGGTTCCAACAAACATTACCGCTAAAAATTTTCCGGAAATGATTTCAGAGATTTTTAAAGGTTGAGAAAAAAACCATTGCAGAGTTCCGCTTTGCTGCTCTTCGGCAAAAGTTTTCATCGCCAAAGCAGGAATGATGAACATAAACAACCACGGCGAAAGTGCAAAAAAGCTTTGAAGGCTGGCGGTGCCTATTTCGAGGATATTAAAATCATTTTCAAAGAAAAATAAAAATAGAGCAGAGATAAAGGAATAAGCAGCAATGATGATCCATGCGCTCCAGTTTCCGAAATAGCTCCAAAGTTCTTTTTTTAGTATAGCTAGCATTAAAGGTGTAGTTTAAAGTCTTATTTTTTCGTTTTCTTATTGACCAATTTTACCGTCATCATAATTACAAACACAATAACGAAGAATCCTGAGATTAATTGCCACCAGTTTTCTATAGTTGCAGATTTTAAAATGACCGTAAAAACCACCAAAAATAAAATAAAGGTGGCGATTTCGTTGGCTTGTCTTAGTTTAAGGTTAGCAGTCTTCAATTCCCCATTTTGAAGGGCTTTGATTTCCAAAACCTTTTTCCAACTCCAGTAATGATAGGCGCCTAATCCCAATAAAAACAAAAGTTTTAGTTGAAACCAATTCATTTGCAAAAGGGTGGGGTTCATCAAGATCATGATTAATCCGAATAAAAACATCAATATCCCTGCAGGAACGGTAATAATGTTCCATAATCTTCTGGCCATAAAGACATATTGCTCTCTTAAAATTTCTTTTTTAGGGGATTCAAATAGATCAGTGTCTTTATAGTAAACAAAGATTCTTACAAGATAGAAGATCCCGGCAAAATAACTTACCATAAAGATAATGTGCAGTGCTTTTATAATGAGATAAGACATATTCTTGGGTTGGGTTTAATCAAATTGTATATAAATTTTGTCACCCACTCTTAGTCCAAATAAAGAATTGGCTCCATTTTTATGAGTTCCTTTATAAATAGTAATTTCAAGCAATTCTTGTGCATTGAAAATAGCAGATGCTTTGCCATGATATTCTGTTTCTTTTTTCCAATCAGTAACAATGTCTGTGTATTTTCTATTGATGGTTTTCAATAGGATGTTTCTGATGTTGATTTCAAAACTTTTAAAAGAAACCATGGTTTTGTCGAATGTATTTTTGTGGATATTGGTAATGCAGTTGCCGAAATTGTCAACATACATTACTTCACCAATCAACATTTTTTCCGATTCATTAAAACTGGCGGTTGGGAATTTTATTTCCTTGTAATTTTTAATTTTTCTGCCAATAAGTTCCGGTAAACCACCATTGCTGAGATGTGCTGCCACAGGCGCGAAAATGTCTACGCTGGCAAATTTTACATCGTCATCAAATCTATTGTTGATGGTGATTTCATAGATGGCTTCGGGCTTTTGGTCATAAAAAACCAAACTTAATAGTCCATTGTCTGCTGCTATGAAATAATGCCCATCTGCTTTTACCAAAAGATTTTTTCGGTCTTTGTGAAAAAAACTGTCCACAGAAATAATATGGATGCTTTCTTTGGGGAAATTGGTATAAGCATTTCTGATGATATAAGCGGTTTCTATCAGATTATAGGCATTAATTTCGTGGGTGATGTCTATAAGGGTAGATGGTGCATTAAGCTGTAATAGATTGCCTTTAATTGCTGCAACTCTGTGGTCTAGCATTCCATAATCCGAGGTTAAAGTAATTACCGGCATTTTTTAAAATAAAAATTTGAAAAAACAAAGATATTGCTTATTTTTGGTAAGATAAAATTTTTTAAAAAACAGAACAATTTGTACGAACTTACTTACGAAATTTCAGGGATTGATACTAAAACTTTTTATGGTGTTAATAATCAGTTTTTCAATCTCATAAAATCAACATTTCCAACACTTAAAATTACCGGAAGGGATCATTTCATCTTCGCTATGGGTAATCAGGAAACCCTAGATCTTTTAAAGCAAAAACTAGACAACGTTGTCCATTATATATCAGACAATAACAGTATTGAATTAAAAGATATTGAAAATATTCTCAAGATAAAAGATGAAACCGAAAAGCAGCTGGTTTTTGACCAAGATATTATTGTAAAAGGGGTAAATGGCAAAGTCATTAAAGCTAAAACCACCAACCTTAAAAAACTAGTAAAAGAATCTGAGAAAAAAGATATGGTTTTCGCCATTGGCCCTGCCGGAACAGGGAAAACCTATACCAGTGTTGCACTTGCCGTTAGAGCGTTAAAAGACAAAGAAGTAAAACGTATTATCTTAACCAGGCCGGCGGTAGAAGCTGGTGAGAGTCTCGGTTTTCTTCCAGGTGATTTAAAAGAGAAACTAGATCCTTATTTGCAGCCCTTATATGATGCATTGCGTGATATGATTCCTTTTGAAAAGTTAGAAGGATTTATGGAAAGAAAAGTAATTGAAGTAGCACCATTGGCTTTCATGAGGGGTAGAACATTGGATGAAGCCTTTGTTATTTTAGACGAGGCCCAAAATACTACGCATTCTCAAATGAAAATGTTCCTCACCAGAATGGGCATGAATGCCAAATTTATCATTACCGGGGATCCTTCGCAAGTAGATTTACCTCCTAAGCAACACTCAGGGCTAAAAGAGGCCATGCGCATTTTGAAAGATGTGAATGAAATTGGCTTTGTACATCTCACCGAAGAAGATGTGGTAAGACACCCTGTAGTGAAGAAAATTATTTTGGCCTACAATAAAGAGGAAAAAAGACAAAGAGAAGAATAAAAAAAGAGAGGCTACACCTCTCTTTTTTATTACTAATATAGTTCAAGTTTTATCTTCCGAAAAGGTTGCCGCCCATTCCAGACATATTTGGCATTCCTTTGCCCATCATCTGCATCAGTTGTTTTCCTTGTGGACCTTGCATCATTTTCATCATTTTGCCCATTTGTTCAAACTGTTTCATTAACGCATTTACATCTTCCAGTTTTCTACCACTACCTTTCGCAATACGTTGTTTTCTTGGCATATTGATGATAGAAGGTCTTCTTCTTTCGTCAGGCGTCATAGAGTGGATGATGGCCTCAATGTGTTTGAAGGCGTCATCATTAATATCTACATCTTTTATGGCTTTTCCTACGCCTGGCAACATGCCCATCAAGTCTTTCATATTCCCCATTTTTTTGATTTGTTGAATCTGTTTCAAGAAATCATCAAAACCGAATTCATTTTTGGCGATTTTTTTATGAAGTTTTTTTGCTTCTTCTTCGTCAAATTGCTCTTGTGCTCTTTCTACCAAGGAAACTACGTCTCCCATTCCTAGAATTCTGTCGGCCATCCTTTCTGGGTAGAAAAGGTCTAGCGCTTCCATTTTTTCTCCGGTAGAAATAAATTTAATTGGCTTATTAACTACAGAACGAATAGTAAGCGCAGCACCACCTCTAGTGTCCCCGTCTAATTTGGTCAATACCACCCCGTTGTAATCCAAAATATTATTGAACGCCAATGCGGTGTTTACTGCATCTTGTCCTGTCATGGCATCTACCACAAAAAGCGTTTCGGTAGGTTTTACCGCTTGATGAACATTTCTGATTTCGTTCATCATAGCTTCATCAATCGCCAAACGTCCGGCAGTATCTATAATGATGACATCATGTTTGTTTTGCTTTGCAAATTGGATCGCATTTTGAGAAATCTCAACCGGATTTTTATTTTCAGCTTCTTTGTAAATGGTAACGCCTACCTGTTCTGCTAAGACCGTCAACTGGTCTATCGCAGCAGGTCTGTAAACGTCACAAGCTACCAAAAGAGGATTTTTACTTCTTTTCTCTTTAAGATAGTTAGCTAATTTTCCTGAAAAAGTGGTCTTACCAGAACCTTGTAGACCTGCAATAAGGATGATAGAAGGGTTAACGGAGATGTTAATACCTTCTTGCGTACGACCCATTAACTCTACCAATTCGTCATGAACAATTTTCGTCATCAATTGTCCTGGGGTAATTGAGGTCAGTACATTTTCACCAATGGCTTTATCCTGAACTCTTTTCGTAAGGTCTTTCGCAACTTTATAATTTACATCGGCATCTACCAATGCACGGCGGATTTCCTTCACCGTCTCTGCAACGTTGATTTCTGTAATCTTTCCGCGTCCCTGCAAATTTTGCAGTGCTTTATCTAATTTGTCTTGTAAACTATTGAACATATTTGTGGATATAAAGTTTGCAAAAATAAGGAAATTTTAAAGAATTTAAAACGAAAACTTCTACACTTGTATAGCAGATAATCATTATTTTTGTAAAAATTAAAAAATGCCTGAAGAAAATCCAAAAAAACAAGAATTCAGTAAAGAAGATGAAAAAGGATATAAGCAAAGTCCTTTTCGCCAATACGGCGTTTATTCTTCTATTGTTTTCCAAATGTTGGCCATTATTGCACTCGGCTTTTGGGGAGGAAAAAAACTGAATGACTATTTTGAAATCAAAAATAATCTTCTCACTGTAGGAATTGGTTTTATAGGACTTGGGCTTGCTCTATACAATACGTTAAAACAATTAGAAAACCTTAACAAATAAAAATAATGAAAATCAAAGGAAATACTATTTATATTTTATTGTTTATCGCCTTGTTTTTTTTGCATTTTTTTATCTGGCAAACATGGGTTAAAGATTTTGAAATTGTTTTCGTTAAATACTATCTTTTTCTTACTGTTCTCTTTATGATGGTGCTTACCATATTGTCCATTATTAAAAAAATATATCCGGAATATATAGGGTTTACTTTTCTGGGTTTATTGATGTTTAAATTGACAATTATGTTTCTAGTAATGAAGAAGTTGCATCTTTCGGAGGTTCCTGATTATAGGTATCATTTTATACCCCCTTATCTTA
Organism: uncultured Flavobacteriales bacterium; assembly: GCA_937973555.1. Taxonomy (GTDB): domain Bacteria; phylum Bacteroidota; class Bacteroidia; order Flavobacteriales; family Weeksellaceae; genus Cloacibacterium. Next base: position 40,806 of record CALJKL010000078.1, read on the forward strand.
TTTCTCTTTTGCTGGAAACATTATACGCTATTAATTTGATTCAGTCAAAAGAAAATAACTGATTTTTATCATTGTGAAATTTGTTTTTTTATTCTATTTTTGCAAAACTTAAAAAAAATCATAAATCAATGCTGAAAAGAGTAGTTCTAATCATCGGTTTTTTATCATCATTTTCGGTTTCTTTTGCGCAACATCATGCAGCAACTGAGGCTCCTCAGGCAGCTACAGAAACTAAGGTTCTCAGTGCAGAAGAACAGGAAAAAGAAAAAGTAAAAGAAGAAAATAAGGAGTTTATCGCTCATCACTTGTTAGATGCTCACAGTTTTGATATCATGGTGGAGAAGAAAGCAGATGGTACAGAACACCATATCGGCTTTCCACTTCCTGTAATTTTCTATGACAAATCAAATGGTTTCCATTATTTCATGAGTTCTGAATTCCACCACGGAAAAGAACTTCAGGATGCTCATGGTGCAAAATACCAAGTGGTAGAAAGCAATGGAAGTTACTATGCACTTCACCACGAAAAAATCTTGAAAACGGATGCCAATGGTACTTTAAAAATCAACGAGGCAGGTCACGCAGAAAACGAACAAGTTTTGGATTTATCTATTACTAAAAGTGTTTTGATGATTTTGGTAACAGCTTTCTTGTTGTTGTTGATTTTCGGTTCTATGGCTAGAAACTATAAGAAATCTTTAGTGCCTTCAGGTGCTGGTAAATATTTCGAACCTTTAGTACTTTTCGTAAGAGACGAAATTGCTAAGCCAAATATCGGCCCTAAATACGGAAAATATATGCCTTATTTATTAACGGTGTTTTTCTTTATCTTGTTCCTGAATATTTTTGGTTTAATGCCTTTCGGAATTAATGTTACAGGTAATATTGCTATTACAGTAGCTTTGGCATTACTTACATTTATATTGACACAATTTACTGCCAATAAAAATTATTGGGGACATATTTTCTGGATGCCAGGTTTGCCTTGGCCAATGAAACTGATCATGATGCCAATAGAAATTTTAGGGGTGTTCATTAAGCCTTTTGCATTGTTGATACGTCTCTTTGCTAATATGTCTGCTGGGCACATTGTAGTAATGAGCTTAATCAGTTTAATATTTGTATTTAAAAATATTATTGCTGGAGTTGCTTTCCCATTCTTAACATTCATTATTTACCTATTAGAAGTATTGGTAGCGTTTTTACAGGCGTATATCTTTACCATGCTTTCTTCTGTGTATTTCGGAATGGCTAATGAAGAGCATCACCACGACGAGGCACATCATTAATAAGTACAAAGTAAAAAATAAAAAGTAAAAAGTCACTCTGAGTTTGTAGAAGAGTTGACTTAAAATAGAAACTAATTTTTAAAATTATATATTATGGAAATGCCAAAAATCATTGGTGCAGGTTTAGTAGTAATCGGAACAGGTATTGGTATCGGTAAAATCGGTGCTGCTGCTTTAGAAGGTATGGCTAGACAACCTGAACAAGCTGGTAAACTTCAAACTGCGATGTTGATCGCTGCTGCACTTGTAGAAGGTGTTGCATTTGCTGCTTTATTTGCAGTAAACTAAGAAGCTTACACAAAAGAATTGCATTGACCGGCAACGGTTGGTTACGGTCAATGTTTTTTTTAAACTAATTTTAAAAAATAAATAAAACAATATAATTCCTAAATATTTATGGAAAATCTAATTAGCCAATTTTCATCAGGTCTTTTTTTAATTCAGACTGTAATTTTTTTGGTATTGCTTTTCGTTTTGGCAAAATTTGCTTGGAAACCAATTCTTAATGCAGTAAATGAAAGAGAAGTGTCTATTCAGGATGCTCTTAATCAGGCAAAACTTGCTAAACAAGAAATGGCAGACCTTAAGGCAGACAACGAGAGAATTATCCGTGAAGCGAAAGTAGAGCGTGATGCTATCTTGAAAGAAGCTAGAGAATTGAAAGACAAAATTGTAGGTGAGGCCAAAGATGCTGCAAAAGCAGAAGGTGATAAAATTATTGAGCAAGCAAAACAATCTATTGCTGCTGAAAAATCTGCTGCTATGGCAGAAATTAAAACCCAAATTGGTACTCTTTCTGTAGAAATTGCAGAAACCATCTTAAAGCAAAAATTAGATAATACGGAAGCGCACAATGCTTTGGTAGAAAACATCATTAATAAATCTAACTTAAACTAATATGCTTACATCTAAAGTAGCAAAAAGATATGCACAAGGTTTACTAGACTTTACACAAGAGTCTGGTAACACTGCTTCTGTATTCGCTGAGATGAAAGATGTAGTAAAGATTATCAATGATTCTAAAGAATTAAAGAACTTCTTTGCTTCTCCTATTATAGATGCCAAAAAGAAAGCCAACGCTGCTGCTGAGATTTTTACAAAATTTTCTCCGGTAAGCAAAAACTTAATCGCTTTGGTGATCAAACAAGGAAGAGAAAGTCATCTCCAGGATATTGCACAAGAATTCATCAATAAAGTAGAAGATTTACAAGGGGTACAGAGAGTAACTCTTACAGTGGCTTCAGAATTGTCTCAAAGCAATGTAGATGCTATCGTTAAGTCTTCTTCATTGGTAGATCAATCTAAGAATTTTGATTTAAAAACCATCGTTAATTCAGAGATTATTGGTGGCTATATCTTAAGAGTGGGAGACCAACAAGTAGATACTTCTGTGAGAACACAGTTGGGTCAGGTGAAAAAAGAATTTCAATTAAACTAAGTTAAAACAACCATAAAATGGCAGAAATAAATCCGGCTGAAGTTTCAGCAATTTTAAAACAACAATTAGCCAATTTCGAGACACAAACTAATGTGGAAGAAGTTGGTACAGTATTACAAATTGGAGACGGTATTGCACTTGTTTACGGTTTAGAAAATGTACAATACGGAGAATTGGTAAAATTCGAATCAGGAATTGAAGGTATTGTATTGAATCTTGCAGAAGACAACGTAGGGGTTGCACTTTTGGGAGAGTCTAAACAAGTAAAAGAAGGAGATACAGTAAGAAGAACTCAAAGAATCTCTTCTATCAGAGTGGGAGAAGGAATGCTAGGAAGAGTAGTAGATACTCTTGGTAATCCTATCGATGGTAAAGGACCAATTGCTGGTGATCTTTACGAAATGCCACTTGAAAGAAAAGCACCTGGGGTAATTTTCCGTCAACCGGTAAACGAACCTCTTCAAACAGGTATCGTAGCCATTGACTCTATGATCCCAATCGGTAGAGGACAAAGAGAGTTAATCATTGGAGATAGACAAACAGGTAAAACTACAGTTGCTATTGACACTATTTTGAACCAAAAAGAGTTTTATGATGCGGGTGAACCAGTATTTTGTATCTACGTTGCTGTAGGACAAAAAGGATCTACCGTTGCACAAATCGTAAAAACATTAGAAGATAAAGGAGCAATGGCTTATACTGTAGTAGTAGCAGCTAACGCATCAGACCCTTCTCCAATGCAGGTATATGCGCCAATGGCGGGTGCTGCCATCGGAGAATATTTCAGAGATACAGGTAGACCTGCTTTAATCATCTATGATGATTTATCAAAACAAGCAGTTGCTTACCGTGAGCTTTCTCTTTTATTAAGAAGACCACCGGGCCGTGAGGCTTATCCTGGAGACGTTTTCTATCTTCACTCAAGATTGTTAGAAAGAGCAGCTAAAGTGATTAAGGATGATACTATTGCAGCTCAAATGAATGACTTACCAGAAGCTTTGAAAGGAAAAGTGAAAGGTGGAGGTTCATTAACGGCACTTCCAATCATTGAAACTCAAGCAGGTGACGTATCTGCTTATATCCCTACCAACGTAATCTCTATTACAGACGGACAGATCTTCCTAGAGTCAGATTTATTCAACTCAGGGGTAAGACCAGCGATTAACGTAGGGATCTCTGTATCTAGAGTAGGTGGTAACGCGCAGATTAAATCAATGAAAAAAGTATCTGGTACTTTGAAATTAGACCAGGCTCAATACAAAGAATTAGAAGCATTTGCTAAATTTGGTTCAGACCTAGATGCTGCTACTTTAGCGGTAATCGCAAAAGGGGAAAGAAACGTGGAAATTCTTAAGCAACCAGTTAACTCGCCACTTCCGGTTGAGTCTCAGGTAGCAATGATTTATGCTGGTACAGAAAACTTATTGAGAAATGTACCGATTAGAAAGGTAAAAGAATTCCAAGTAGAATATGTAGATTTCTTGAAAAACAAACACCCAGAAGTAATGTCTGCGCTGAAAGCAGGTAAAATTGATGATCAATTGACTGGTGTTTTAAAACAAGTAGCTACAGATTTAGCTGCAAAATATAACTAAAAATTAGTTGAGGGTTGTTGGCTGGTAGTTGACAGAATTTTCTAAAACTAGCAACCAACAACTGACAACCAACAACTAACTTAAATATGGCAAACTTAAAAGAAATTAGAGGCAGAATTACGTCTATTTCATCTACAATGCAGATTACCAGTGCGATGAAAATGGTTTCGGCTGCGAAACTAAAGAAAGCACAAGACGCTATTGTAATGCTAAGACCTTATTCTGAAAAACTTCAGGAGATCATTCAGAATGTAAGTTCTAATGCAGATTCTGATAGTGTTTCTGCTTTTGCACAAAAAAGAGAAGTAAAGAAGGTTTTGTATATTGCTGTAACTTCTAACAGAGGTTTGGCAGGAGCTTTCAACTCTTCTATCATTAAGGAATTAAATAATAGAATTTCTAATACCACTGCAGAAGTAGAAGTGCTTACTATCGGTAAAAAAGTTTTTGATGCCGTAAAAAGAACCAGAACTGTATATGATAATCAAAGTGCCATTTTTGATCATCTTAGTTTTGGTGCTGTTGCAAAAGTGACTTCTACCGTAATGAAGGATTTCAGTGAAGGAAAATTTGATGAGGTTCATCTTATTTATAATAAATTCTTAAATGCTGCTACACAAGAAGTAATCACAGAACAGTTGTTGCCTATAGCAATGCCGGAAAACCAAGGTAACGCGAATAGTGATTATATCTTCGAACCTAACAGAAATGAGATTTTGGAGAGCTTAATTCCTAAGTCTATCAAAACTCAGGTGTATAAAGCTGTTTTAGATTCTGTAGCCTCAGAACATGGTGCCAGAATGACAGCGATGCACAAGGCAACAGACAATGCACAAGCACTTAAAAATGATTTGGTGATTTTCTACAATAAAGCTCGTCAGGCTGCAATTACCAATGAAATCCTTGAAATTGTATCTGGAGCAGAAGCATTAAAGAACGGATAGTAATATTATTTATATTTTATATAAAAGCATCAAGTTAAATTGATGCTTTTTTTGTTTATATTAAAAAAATAAAATTTTAAGGATAAATTATTAAATTTGTATACTTTTTATAAGTATGCAATTTCCTAAAAACACATTTTTGAGATATAAAATTTTTATTGCCATTGTTCTATTAAACTTCGTGTTTATGACCTTTATGGCTGCGTTTAATTTTTACAGGGAATCTGTAAAGATCAGCATGTCTAAAAAACAGGAATTAGCCGTTACCGAAGATAAAATTCAAGAAACATTCAGCTACCTAATAAGGCAAAAAGTCTCTGATACTATAGATCTAAAAAAACTTCTGAGTGAGAGGATATTTGAAATTGCCAATATTAATAATGTCTATATTACCATTTATGATCTAGACAAAAAAATTATTGTGAGCAGTAAGAATAATAAGAAGTTCTTAAAAAATACAATTTTAAATGATTTAGCATTAAATAAGAAAAATATCTTTGAAGATAGCATTGATGACGGAAAAAAGAATGTTATCTATAATTCTTATACTTATTTGCTGAATAAAGAAAGACCTATAGCGGTTATTAATACAGAGACAGTTGCTAACAAAACCTCTTTTTTTTACCATATTATTCTTCTTTTGAAGCAATATTTTTTTGTGATAGTCTTTCTTTTAATAATAAGCGGATATGCAGCGTGGTTTATTTCTAAAAATCTTACCAAAAAAATTAAAAATATTGCTGAAACCTTAAGCAAGACCAATGTAGAATATCTTGAAAATCCAATAGAGTATACAGATAATGATGAGATAAAACCCTTGGTGGAATCTTATAACAACATGCTGATAAAACTAAAGGAACAAACACTTATACTGACAAAAACAGAGCGAGAAGATGCCTGGAGAGATATGGCAAGGCAGATAGCCCATGAAATAAACAATCCGTTAACTCCTCTTAAACTGTCTGTTCAGAACTTTCAGCGAAAATATAATCCTAATGATGCCAATAATGAAGAGAAGATTAGAAACCTTACCAAAGTGGTGGTCAATCAAATAGATATTATTTCATCTATTACCAAGGCTTTTTCGGATTTTGCAAAAATGCCTATCAATAATGATAAAAAAACAGATATTGTAAAGACTGTAAAATATGCTGTAGAAATTTTTCCGGATCATATTGTAGAGTTTTCTTCTAATGTAAAGGAACTTTTTCATAAAATAGATAATATATATCTTACAAGGGTAATCACCAATATTGTAAAAAACGGCATTCAGTCTATTCCCCACAATCACAAAAAAGTACTAGTGCATCTTAAAGATTCTAACCATACATTTTTAATCAGCATACAAGACAATGGCTCTGGAATTACAGAAGATAATAAAGATAAGGTCTTTGAAAAAAAATTCACTACCAAATCTTCAGGGATGGGTTTAGGGCTTTATATGGTAAAGAAAATAGTGGAAGATTATGGAGGAAGAATTTGGTTTGAAACCAAAACTGAAGTAGGAACCACGTTCTTTATAGAATTTAGTAAAAACTGCTAAACAATTAACAATTATAAAAACACAAGATGAAAACAAATTTAATCGTAGTATTATCTGCACTGGTCTTAGTGCTTTCTGGTTTTATGCTTTATGATAGTTTAAATAATGAAATGTCTCAGGCTGAAATTCAATCCCAATTTAGTGACCTTAAATCCGATTATGAGTATATCCAAAAAGACTTAGAAGTTGCGATAAACGATGTCAATTTTAATAATATTGAGATTATTAAACAAAAAAAAAGAATTGAAAAGCTCATCAACAAAAATAATATTACCCAAGAGGAACTTATGGAAGCCAAAAGTATTATGAGAGATATTTCTCGTAATTTCATTAAAAATTATAAAGGCAAGGTGGTAGTTCTTAAAGTTGAAAATGAAAAGCTTACTGAAGAAAAAAATAAAATCACTACAGAAGTTACTAAACTGAAAGGAGAAGTAGAAGATCTAGGCTCAAAACTTAGTAAAGAAAAAGTGATCTCTAGTAAGAAAGATGAATTAATTTCTTATGCTTCTAAACTTACGCTTTCCAACTTTATCCTTAAAGGATTCAAAGTGAGGGATAGTGGGAAAGAGATAGAAACTGATAAAGCCACCAGAATAGACAGGATAAAAGTATATTTTGATGTAAATGAAAACATGATTGCAGATTCTGGAGAGAAAACCATCTATATGGTCATTAAAAAACCTAGTGGCGAAAACGTAACCTTCAGCAATAAACCTACCAATATTTTTGTATACAATAAAAAGAAAATTTTGGCTTCTGATAAACTGACTTTTTCTTATGACAAAGACAAGATGCAGACCATAGAATTTGTATGGGATAGCGAAGATTTTAATAGAGGAGATTATGTAATGGAAATATATGAACAAACCAAAAAAGATGTTGTTCAGATAGGTAAAGTTACCAAAACCTTGAAATAAGATTCTATAAATAATTTTATTAAGAAAAAAAGGATGCGCAAAACGTATCCTTTTTGTTTGAAAACTACTTTGTGAAAAAATATATCTATATTTGCATATATAGTTTTAAAATTTTTAAATGGACCCCGATAGTTTTGTCAAACTTATTATTGCATTATTACTCGTATTATTGAACGGTTTTTTCGTAGCCGCAGAATTTTCTATCGTTAAAGTGCGTTATTCGCAGATTCAGTTAAAAGCCGCTGAAGGAAATAAAATGGCCAAGCAGGCAGAACACATCATCAAAAATTTAGACGCTTATCTTTCTGCTACCCAATTGGGTATTACCCTCGCCTCATTAGCCTTAGGGTGGGTAGGTGAAAGCACTTTAGAGCATGTTTTTAGTGCGATATTCAATAATTTAAGTCTAAGTATAGCTCCTAATACCCTTACTACAATCTCAGTTATTACCAGTTTCCTTATTATTACCATTATGCATATTGTTTTTGGTGAATTGGTGCCAAAATCTATTGCCATCAGGAAATCTGAACCAGCAACTTTGTTCATTGCTGCGCCATTGAGGCTGTTTTATAATATTTTTCGTCCATTTATATGGTTAATGAATGTTATTTCTAACGCTTTCTTAAGATTGATAGGCATACATCCCGTTTCGGAGCACGAAATACATTCTACAGAAGAATTGCAGCTTTTGGTAAAACAGTCTGCAGACAGTGGAGAGATAGAAGAAGAAAACTACGAAATCATTAAGAATGCTTTCGATTTTACAGACCATAATGCCAAGCAGGTAATGGTACCGCGCCAAAATATCTTTTCTATTGATATAGAAGAGAGTAAAGAAGAAATTTTGGAGAAAATTATGGAAAGCGGTTACTCTAGAATTCCGGTGTATGAAGATTCTATCGATAATATTATTGGAATTTTTTATGCCAAAGAAATCATCAGAGAATACATCAAGCATAAAGATAATCTGGAAGCATTTGATCTTAGAAACTACTTGCGTGAAGCCTTCTTTGTAGTAGGCAGTAAAAAGGTTTCAGATTTATTGAAGGTTTTTCAGCAGAAGAAACAGCATTTGGCTATTGTCATTGATGAATTTGGAGGAACAGAAGGTATCCTTACCCTGGAAGATATTCTGGAAGAATTGGTAGGCGAAATTCAGGATGAGGAAGATGAGGAAGAAAAAATTGTAGATCAGATAAACGAAAATACTTTTTGGGTATTGGCGACTCAACCATTGGAAGAAATCAATGAACATTTGCCGAAACCACTTTCTGAAGATGGAGAATATAATACTTTAGCAGGCTTTATTCTGCATCAGTTAGAAGAAATACCGGAAGAAAATCAAGAATTTGAAATAGATGATTATCAGTTCAAAATTTTGAAAATGAATAACAAGAGTGTAGAGTTAGTAGAACTGATCTATAGCCCTAAAGATATCATAGACGAATTCACTGAAGAAATAAGCGAAATCTAAAAAGAGTTATGTTTTTTTACGATAAGCCACAACGCGAATACCAAGAAGAGATTACATTGTTGGAAAATGAAGACGAGGTCTATAAACTAGTGCTTCACAATGATGATGTCAATACCTTTGATTATGTGATCGATTGCCTTATCGAAATCTGCAAACATACGCTAGAACAGGCAGAGCAATGTACCATCTTGGTTCATTATAAAGGAAAATGTACCGTTAAAACAGGAGGAATGGACCTTTTGAAGCCCATGCACGATCAATTGATTTCAAGAGGGTTAACATCCGAAATAGTATAAAAAAAAATCACGCTAAAAAGCGTGATTTTTTATTTTATATATTCCCGATTAAAATTTTACTTTAAAAACTTTGGTTTCACCATTTCTGATGATGGTTACCTCCTTTTCGTCTCCAGCATTAATTTTGGCCAGACAATCCATGTAAGAATAAACCTCTGTGATTTTACAATCTCCAATTTGGGTAAGAATATCGCCAGCCATTATTCCGGCAATGGCAGCGGGTCTATTATCTGTAACTCCATCTATATGCAAACCGTCTTTGGAGTCGGCATAACTTGGCATAATGCCTAGCGTTACCTTATATTTCGGCACAGATTTAGAAGCCGTAGTTTTGGTTTTGGTAAAAGGGATTTCAGCTTTCTCAGAAAGTTCACTCGAGATTCTGAAAACATATTCTGTAATGGTTTTTACACCTTCAAAATTTATTTTATCGGCATCATCGCTTGGTTTATGATAGTCTGCATGCGTACCGGTAAACATAAAAAGTACCGGGATGTCTTTCAAGTAAAAACTTGTATGGTCGCTAGGGCCTACACCTGCTTCATCCAATGTGATATTGTAACCTCCAGGTTTCAGTTTCTTTACCATGTCTGGGAAAATAGGGGAGCTGCCTACACCGCCTACTGTAAGGTTTTTGTCTTTATCCAATCTTCCCACCATATCCATATTAATCATGGCAGATACATTTTGATATTGAGTTTTTATATTTTCAGCCAACTTTTTAGAACCAATTAGTCCATCTTCTTCTGCTGAGAAAAGCGCAAAAACATAATTTGCCTTTTCTCTGGTTTTATTTTTGGTGAAAATTCTAGCCAGTTCCATTACGGCAGTTACACCAGATGCATTATCATCGGCCCCGTTGTGTATCATTCCGTCAGAATTGACAAGTGTAGAGTGGTGATGCTCATTAAGTCCAAGATGATCAAAATGTGCCCCGATAATGATGGTTTTTGCAGCTTTATTGTCAAGATATCCAATAACGTTTCTTCCCGAAGTATTTAGAGAAGAATTTTCATCATGAGGATTCATTTTTACTGAATATTCAAAAGGCTGAATACTGGTCTTTAGGCCCAATTTTTTGAAATAATCAGACAGATAGTTTGCAGCTTTTTTTTCACCTTCACTGCCTGCCAATCTGCCCTTCAAATCATCGCTTGCCAAATAGGAAAGATGGTTTTTAAGATTTTCTTCGTTAATGTTTTCAGCTTCGTCCGTTTCTACCCAATCTGCAATAAAGACATTGGTTTCTCTTGGCTTAGATTGATCTCTATTACTGCTGAAAACCAATTTTTTACCATCTCTTGAAAACATCGGGAAGGCATTGAACTCACTTTCGTAGGTTATCTGTTTCAAGTTTTTACCATCAATACCGATGGTGTACAATTGAAAATCATAACCTCTGGTAGAATGATGGTTGCTGGAGAAGATAATCCTTTTATCATTGGGTGTAAAATAAGGTGCCCAATTGGCTTTTCCAAGGTGGGTAATCTGTTTTAATCCGGTACCGTCGGCATTGATGGTATAGATTTCCATGCTGGTAGGGGCTACCAAATTTTGAGCAAGCAGATCTTTGTATTCTTTTACCTCTTCTTGGGTCTTAGGCCTCGAGGCACGGAAAACGATCTTCTTGGAATCATGAGAAAAAAATGCACCACCATCATATCCTAATCCCGAAGTCAGCTGCTTAAGGTTTTTGCCGTCAATATCCATGGTCCAGAGTTCCAAATCGCCACTTCTGGTAGAAGTAAATACTATTTTCTTACCATCAGGAGAAAGTGTAGCTTCAGCATCGTATCCTGGAGAATTGGTTAATTTTTTAGTAATGTTTCCCTTCAAATCTGCCACATAAATGTCAAATTCAGGGTAAATTGCCCACAAATATTTTCCTCCCATAGGAACAGGAGGAGCAGGACAAGCGGCAGAGCTTTCATGCGTAGAAGCATATAGTATATGCTTGTTATCTGGCATGAAATAAGAGCAGGTAGTTCTTCCTTTTCCTGTTGAAGCCAATTGCAAATTTTCAGATTTTTTATTGAAATCTTTAGCTAAATCATACAGAAAAATCTGGTCGCATTCTATTCCAGCACTTTTATTGGTAACCTGCATGGTGAGAAATTTACCATCAGGAGAAAAATAGGCTTCTGCATTGTCTCCGCCATCGGTAATTTTCGTGATGTTTTTTAAGTTTCTTTCCTGTGAAAATAACGCGGCACTGGTAAAGAGTGCCAAAAAGATATGTTTTTTCTTCATAAAAATTGATTAGAAAGGATATCCAATTGAAAAATTGAATGTTGGTTTTAGTGGTTGAATGCTACTGATTACCCATCTTTCGCCTTTTGGTAGATTAGGATCATGTAGTTTATATGCAAAATCGAATCTTGCTACGATGTAAGCAATTTTAATTCTTAGTCCCAGTCCTGAGCCTAATCCCATTTGGGAAATAAATTTGTTGAATTTAAATTCGTCTCCAATTCCATTGTCTTTAAGACTCCAAATATTTCCGGCATCTGCAAAAACAGCGCCCTCAAACATATCGCTTATAGGGAAACGGTATTCAATATTTGAGGTCAGTTTTACATTATCCATCATGTAGGCTCTTACCCTTTTGTCGATTTGAGTATCGGCAGGACCTAGTCCTCCAAAAGCTACCCACGCTCTAATATCATTGCTCCCTCCATTGAAATAAGAACGGATGAAGGGTAAATCACTGGAATTTCCATAAGGGATACCTACTCCTATAAACTGACGAACGATGAACTGATGGTTTCTATTGAAGGTAAAATATTTTCGGGTATCAATATCAAATTTTACAAACTGAGAAATGGGAATTCCAAAAACGGTTTTACTGGCATTGATGATACCTGTTTCGTTATTATTTTTACTGAAAAGACTTAGCATGTTTCCGGCAAATTCTATTTTGGCATCAAAAAAGAATGGGTTTTTGTAACCTTTTTTACCAATTTCATTATAAATGAAATTATAAGAAAAAGAGTTGATTAGCACATCCTGGGTAAGGCGGTCTTTTTTGATGACTGATTGCCTGAAATTGAGCAATAATTGCTGGCCATCAGCATTTAAGGTGCTATGGAAAGATCCGTCATTTAAAACCAATTTAGAAAAATCTTCTATGCTCAGATTAGGATCTACGTTAGGGTTGTATTGTTTGTATAAGCTGAAAATATCATCCTTAATGGCTCTTTCTGCGTCGAAATAATCATAATATCGGTCTTTGTTTCTGGTAAAAGAAAACTGGGTGTTGAATGCAGAAAATCTATGTGAAATAACATCATTAACTGTAAGGAAATAATTAAGCCCTCCATTGAGGTTTGTTCTGTCCATTCCGATGTTATTCTGCACTGAAGCTCCAATATTGAAAATGGTGACAGGAGAATATTTGTTAGGGACAAAGTTTTCTGTCCTGAAAGGAAGAAGCAGTCTTGGGAAATTTAAACCTAACTGAAGTGAATATTCTGAGGCATTGAATTTTGCCTGAGGATTTTTTTCATCATATACCGTACCGAATGTTCCCGAAACGCTTCCTGTAAAATTTTCTGCTCCACCAAATAAATTTCTTGCAGTCAATTCTGCAGATGGTGAGAAACCAAAGTTCAGGATTTGAGAATAATGTAAATCTATTGCGGTTTTAATATTGTATTTGGGTAATGGTATTAATTTATACCTTACATTAATGATAGTATCATTGGGATTATTATCATCTTTAGGTCCCGCTTCATAACTGGCAATATTGAAATTATTGAGGGAGAGGAAGTTTCTTTTGGTAAGGTCAAGGTTTTTTTGATTATAAACTTCTCCTCTTTTTATTGTAATGGGTCTCCAAAGGGCTTTTAAATTATATTGGTCGTCAATTCTTTTAATATTGACATCCTTATATTCAGCGTTTTCTTGTGGTTTATCGGTAATTTTTTCAAGATATTGTATTTCTATATCACCTATTGTATATTGTTTGTAAGGCGTTTTAATAGAATCTTTCAGAATATCCATAGTAAGAGGCACCTTTTTTCTACTTTTGAGGGTGTCTGCGGTAAAATAAATCTCGCCGCCGTCTTTATTGAAGCTATAAAATCCCCTTTCCTGCATCAGGTTGGTAATTCTTTTTACCTCTTCTTCCAGGTTTTCTTGGTTCAGAACAGTACCAGATTTTACAAAACTTTCACTTATTTTCTGTTCGTAAATGTTTTTAATGTTTTCGTAAGGAATATTGTAAGAATAACTGCTGATGTAGGTTGGATCTTTGTGGGTGATTTTATAATTGGCTTCTGCTTTTTTGGAAGCAGAATCTAATTTGTGAGAAAAATCTACTTTAGCATCCCAAAATCCTTTATATACCAAATATTTTCTAATGGAAGTGGCACTTGTTTCTGTTTTTCCTTCTTCTAAAATGACTGGAGGCTTACCGAAAGTATGGAAAAATCTGCTTGCAAATATGCTTTTTCCTACATATTCCGGATGGTTGTATTTTCTAAAAAGAGAATCTCTTAGATTTTGGTTTCTCATGTCTCCAGGAAACGTCATGTACTCCCTTAAGATACTGTCATATTTAGGGTTAGATTGATTGTAAAGCCATAACCCAACAGGAAAAAGATAAAGGATTTTTTTATTTGGTTTTTGACTTACATAATTAGGAATGACATCTTTATAGAGATGATTGTCTATATATTCAAAATTGTTTTTGGTAAGCAGGTATTTTCCTTGAGGTACTTTTTTGGTACTGTTACAGGCATATAGAAACCAGATGAGAATTGCAAATGCAAAAAATATGTGGTACTTTTGAATATATTTAAAGAAATGCTTACCGCCCATAAAATAAAATTATTTCAGTCTTTAGACAAAAAGAAATTTAGACAAAAATACAATTTGTTTTTGGTTGAAGGCAATAAAATTATTGCTGAACTCAAAAATTCTCATTATAAAGTTAATGAAATTTTTAGTTGCGAACCTGCAAAACTAGATTTTTTAAAAACTGAATCTCATCTTATTACAGAAAGAGAACTCCAAAAAATTAGTTTTCTTCAAACTCCTAAAGATTCTGTAGCGGTAGTAGAAATGCCAGAACCATCTCTTCTGGAAAATAAGAATATCCAAATCATCTTAGACGGAATACAAGATCCTGGAAACTTGGGAACCATCATCAGATTGTGCGATTGGTTTGGGATAGAACAGATAATCTGCAGTGAAGACACTGTAGATCTCTACAATCCAAAGGTTATACAAGCCACCAAAGGCTCTTTTACAAGGGTAAATGTTTTTTATACCAATCTACAGCAATTTTTGAAGGATTCAGATGCTGTACATATCGGTACAGATATGGTAGGAGAAAATTTTTATACCTATAAGTTTCCTGAAAAATTTAATTTGATTTTAGGCAACGAAGGCAATGGCATGAGACCGGAAATAGAGCAGTTGGTTTCTCAAAACATCACCATCCCGAGATTTGGGAAAACCAAATCTACAGAAAGTCTTAATGTTTCTATGGCTGCAGGGATTATTTTGGGGCAAATCTTTTCCAAAAAATAATTTCAAAGAATATATTGAAAATTAATATCTTGCATCTTATATTTAACATAATAATTAATGCAGAAGCTCGCTTTTTTTATTAATCCTACGATTAGACATTTCAAAAAAATAGAAATTGACATTCAGCATCATTTCAGTTCTTTCGACTATAAATTCTTTATTTCAGAATTTTCCGGACATTTTTTAACGTTACCCCAAAAAGCGGCAGATGAAGGTTTTACGCATTTTATTGCGGTAGGTGGTGATGGTACTTTAAATGAGGTGGTAAATGGGATCATCAATTCCTTTAAAACAGAAGAGGGGTGCGACTGGGCAAAAATAAAGGAAATCAAAATCGGGATTTTGCCCTCCGGCAGTGGAAATGATTTTGTAAAAAACTTAGGATATAAAACCCTAGACGAACTGAAAAACCTAATTAATAGAGATTCTTCAGGTTTAGTAGATGTAGGTTTTGCAGAATATCTAGACAGAGGGATGAACAAAGCAGAACGCTTTTTCATTAATGTTTCAGATGTTGGAATAGGGGGTGAGGTGGTTATCAATAAAGAAAAATTGCCAATGGCATTGCCTGGAGAAGTCAACTATTTTTTGGCTATCGTTTCTACTTTTTTAACCTATAAAAAGAAGTTGATAAATGTAAAGGCAAAAGAATTTAATTGGGAAGGTACGGTATTGAATTTTGTAATTGCCAATGCCAAATATTTTGGCAATTCTATTGGTATTGCTCCTCATGCCGAAATATCAGATGGTAAATTTGCTATTACCAATATCGGAAATATCAGTTTGAAAGATTATTTCATGAATATAGGCACTGCTAAAAAATGTAAGAAAATAATCCATCCAGAAGTTTTTTATACAGAATCTGAAGAACTGCTGATAGAAAATGCGGATAAAAGACCTCTCACCATTGATATGGATGGAGAATTTATAGGTTATGCTCCTGTAAAATTTACCTGTCTGAAACAGAAACTGAATTTTCTACAATAAAAAAGAATTCTAATAAGGAATGCTTTTATTCTTTGGGAGTTTTTTCTGCTTTTGCAGAATCTTCTTTATTTTCTTTTAAGACTACCTTATTATCTTTTAAATATTGAATAATTTTGAATAATACATCAGATTTTAAACTGTTTCCTGGAGCCGTTACATCAGTGGTTTTAAACCAATACGCAACGCGTAACTTTATTTTTTCGCCATCAATTTCTTGAATGTAAATGGTAGATTTGGGTTCTTTTTCTATTTCTTCAAAAGAATTGATAATTGCTAAAATATCTTTCATTATCGTTTCCAGATCCTCAAAAAAGGCTATATTCAGCGTTACTTCACTTCTCAATAACTGGTTATAAGTGAAGTTCTCTAATGGATTTTTAAGAATGATAGAATTAGGAATAAAAACATCTTTTCCATCTAGGGTTTTGATATTGGTTTCTCTTAAAGACATTTTCTTAACTCTGCCCCTCATTCCTTCCACTTCTATTAGGTCACCTATTTTAAAAGGCCTTCTGAATGCCATTAGAATTCCGGCTAAGAAATTTTCGCCGATGTCCTTCAATGCAAAACCTATTATAAAAGTGGTAAGTGCTGTTCCTGCAAGTATTTTATCTGTAATATCCTTAAATCCAAGAATTCCCAAACAAACTACTATGAGCAAAAGGGTAAGGACAAAGGAGACAATGTTCACCAAAAAGTCTGTAACAATAGAGTTTTTTGATTTTTCATTAAGAAATCTTGTTGCAATTTTAGTGGCCTGTTTTATAATAAACAAACCTACTAGAAAAACAATTATTGCAAAAATAATAGAAGGAATGGCATTTTGTAAATTTTGCATTGCTGATTCAGCATTACTGCCAAAATTGGTAATCTCTTTTTTCAAAACTAAATGATTTTATTTAAACTTTCAAGTACTTCTTTCTGCTGAAATTCGTCTAGTTTTTGTCTTAAAAATTTCAGTAAGAAAGGGGCAAAGTGTATAATAGCCAACCCAATAAGTCTTCTTCTCCATTTTCTATGGAAAAGAGATTTTTTTACATAGCCTGTAATTATGGAGGCTAGCCCTAATTGTAGTGCATTATCTGCGATCTTGCCGACAAGATTTTCTGTCTTGAGTGCTATTTTTTCTTTTCCTTGTTCGTTTACTTTTGTTTCTATAAAATGGTCTGAAACACCTCCCGTAATAAAACTCAAAATGTTTTTTGCCTGTAAACCTATTTTATGAATTCCGTTTTCATCTATTCTATCGGTAAGAAACTGATCTGTAAACCCTTCAGTAAGGGCACTGAAACTTTCTTTAGGGTTTTTAAAAGTTAACTTATCTTCTATCTCAGAAATGTCTTTTTTAAGCATTTCCTTACGAGTATTGAGGTCTGCCAAATTTTTCATTTCTCCGAATTTATTTATTGTAAAAATTGTTGATGGCTTTGTTTACAATCAGACTTTTGATTCTATTTCTAAAAAGATAAATGAGTAGAATCAATAAAAAATAGAAGACTGCCAAAAGTAAAAATCCATAAGCGTAATTTTGTAGCAATTCACCTATTAAAAGACCAATGCCTATATTTAGCAATAATAATAAAAAGAGGAGCAGTACAAAAATAGCTACAAATGGAGCAGCGGCACCAATAGTATTAAATATTTTTTCTGAAGCATTAAGTTTTAATAGCTCTATGCGTTTTTCAAAATATTCCTTTATTAGATTTACCATAATGTATTACTTTTTTTAAAGTTACAAAAAAAGGAACTTACTTATAAGCTCCTTTATAGAATTTTAGAAAACTTTTTATTTCAAAGCATCCAGTTCGTTTTCTACATCTTTTAGTATTTCAGAAGCTTTTGATGCTGCTGTAGATTTGTATTTATCGAAACTGTCTTTTACATTAGATACCATTTTGTCTATGTTTTCTTTCGCTTTTTCAGAAATTGAACCATATTCTGATTTTACTTTTTCAGATATTTTTTCGTATTCGTCTAATGCTTGGTCTTTAAAGTCGTTTGCTTTGGCCTTTATTTTTTTTCTTGTTTCTTTACCTTCTTCAGGGGCGTATAACATACCTATTACTATACCTACTGCAGCACCTGCTAAAAGACCTGCAATAATACCTGCACTTTTTTTACCTTTTGCCATTTTATTTAGATTTTAGTGTTCGTAATTTTATATTTTTAGTAAAATTTATTTCAAAATTTATATATCAAATATAACGAAAAACTTACAAATTATAGTATAAAATAATGAATAGAATCTATTTAATTGTCTTTGATGTAAGATAAAATCAATTCTATGGTTTCTGCTTTATCGAGATGAGTATTGTCTATTAAAATAGCATCATCCGCTTGTTTTAGAGGGGCTATATCTCTTTCGCTATCAGTTTTGTCTCTAGAGATTAGGTTTTGATATACATCTTCATAATTGGCATCAATACCAGAATGCTGTAATTCTAAATAACGTCTTTTTGCTCTTTCTTCCGGACTTGCGGTCACAAAAAACTTGTAATTTGCTTTTGGTAAAATTACGGTACCTATATCTCTTCCATCCATTATTACTCCACCTTTATCGGCTAATTGTCTCTGAAAATCCAAAAGAAAAGCTCTTACTTCCGGTTGTTTGGCCACCAGACTTACATTTTCAGAAACCCTAGGGTCTCTTATTTCTTTGTCAATATTGCTGTTGTTTAAAAATAATTCTAAAACACCTTCTTTTGGTCTGAATTCTAAATTGATTTTATTAAAACTCGAAAAAAGTGAATGGATGTTAATCTCCTTTTGATCATTAAGACAATTTTCTAATGCAAAATAGGTGATGCCCCGGTATAGTGCTCCAGTATCTATATGAATTAGTCCAAGTTTTTTGGCAATTTCTTTAGATATAGAACTTTTTCCGGTAGAAGAATGTCCGTCAATAGCGATAACAGGTTTTTTCATTCCCCAAAGTTCGCCAAATTATTTGAAAAGTCAAAAGGTATAACTCAAAAGTCAAAAATTAAAACTCATGATTCACTATTCCCAATTACCTTCGGTTTCCGGTAAGCTCTATCAAATCAAGCATCAACCCAATTTGATTGACATTAGAAGCATTGTGATAGCGGACATGAGAATAATCAAACCGGAAAGAAGAAATTTTGATTCCAAATCCGAAACTGAGTCCGGCAAAACTTCTTTGGTCCAGAACGGCCAATTCATTTCCACGTTTTACATTATATCCCAATCTCAGGTTAAAGGCTTGTTCAGGAAAGAGCTCTACACCGCCGGAAAGATGGTCCAGAAGTTTTCTTCCAAAGCCTACTTCCTGTCCGTTGATATCAATCGTTTGGGAAATATTAAACTGCTGCAAATCATGATAGGTAATTGTGCAAGCCAAAGGAAATTCGGGTAGAATTTTGGTGTATCCTAAGTCTGCACGGAAAGGCATCTTTTCTCTTACCCCGTTATATGGCTGGAACTGATAGCCAAAGTTTCTGAAAACCAAAGCCAAGGTTTCTTTAGATTGCTCATTATGATAGGTAATCCCAGCATTTGCAGAGATAGCTGCGGAAGTATAATTGTCTATTTTGGAAGTAATATAATTAAGGTTAGCTCCTATGGTAAAGTCTTCTTCGAACTGATAGGCATAGCCTGCTCCAAAAGAGGCATCCATGGCAGAAAAGTCTCCGTTGTATTGGCCAAATTCATCCGTTCTGGGGATTTTTCCGAAATCCAAAACTCGGGCATTGAAAGAAATAAAATGTCCCTCTTGTAAATCTTTTACATAATTAATACTACCTAAAGTAGTTCCAGCAAGATATGAAGCGTAATTGATGCCAATTCTGTTGTCCATATCCAGATTCATCAATGCGGGATTTACGGCAGCAAAATTTACATCAAAATCTCTCACCGAAACTGCATCTCCGCCTAAAGCAGATTGTCTTGCAGAGATTGGCACATTAAGAAACGGGTATACATTGGTGCCCGTTTGTGCGATTGCTGATAATGAAAGATACAGTAAAGATATGGTGAATAGCTTCTTCAAATTTTTAAAAAATTTCTGTACAAAAATAATTTATTTTAACCTCCAACAAAAAATAAAAATGAATGAATAATTCTTTTAACGAAATTCTTCACGATTCATTATATTTGCACCAAATAAAAAAATTCAAATGAAATGCTCTGCATACCAACTGATTTTTTTTAAATAAATAAAAAATTAATAGATGAAATACAAAAGAGTTCTTCTCAAATTAAGCGGTGAAGCCTTAATGGGAAACAGACAGTATGGTATTGATAATGATAGGTTGGTAGAGTATGCCAAAGAAATTAAAAAAGTAGTAGACGGCGGTTGCGAATTGGCCATTGTTATCGGTGGAGGAAATATCTTCCGTGGTGTGGCTGGTGCTGCAAAAGGAATGGATAGGGTACAGGGAGACTACATGGGCATGTTGGCTACTGTTATCAATGGCATGGCATTGCAAGGAGCATTAGAAGACCAAGGCATTAAAACCAGACTGCAGTCTGCCATAGAAATGGAAAAGGTGGCAGAACCTTTTATCAAAAGAAGAGCTGTAAGACATTTAGAAAAAGGCAGAGTGGTAATTTTCGGGGCAGGAACGGGTAATCCATATTTTACTACAGACACGGCTGCCACCCTTAGAGCTATAGAAATAGGCGCCGATGTTATTCTTAAAGGAACCAGAGTAGACGGTATCTACGACAGTGATCCTGAAAAAAATGCCAATGCAGTGAAATTCAATTCCCTTTCTTTTGACGAAGTTTTCGAAAAAGACCTTAAAGTGATGGATATGACGGCCTTTACGCTAAGTAGAGAAAATAAACTGCCGATTATTGTTTTTGATATGAACAAAGACGGCAATCTTCTAAAAGTGGTTTTAGGCGAAGAAGTAGGAACGCTGGTGAATATTTAAAAAGTTAAAAATTAAAAATTCAAAAGTTAAAATTTGAGTGGATTTTTGTAATTAATAATTGAGTTTTTAACTTCTAACTTCCAACTTTATAAATGTGTAACTTATCAAATTTTCAATATACAATGGAAGAAATTAATATGATTATGGATATGGTAAAGCAAGAAATGGATGCCGCAATAAAGCACCTAGATCATGCTTTCCAGAAAATTAGAGCGGGTAGAGCTTCTACTTCTATGGTACAGGATGTAATGGTAGAATATTATGGTGCAATGACGCCCATCAATCAGGTGGCAAACGTTTCTGTTCCTGATGCAATGACCATTTCTATTCAACCGTGGGACAGAACCGCGATTAATGCAGTAGAAAAAGCCATCATTAATTCTAACCTAGGTTTTGCACCATCCAACAATGGAGATGTTATTATCCTTAATGTGCCGCCTTTAACCGAGGAAAGACGTAGAGATTTGGCAAAACAGGCTAAAGCAGAAACAGAACAAACCAAAGTAACCATCCGTAATGCAAGACAAGATGGGATGAAAGAACTTAAAAAACTTGAAGGTGTTTCAGAAGATATCGTGAAAGATACAGAAGCACAAATTCAAGAATTGACGGATAAATATGTGAAACTTTCTGAAGAGCATCTTAAGCTGAAAGAAGCTGATATTCTTAAAGTATAATATCAACGAGATATACATAAAAAAAACTTCAGACCAGTCTGAAGTTTTTTTGTTTTTATTGGTATCTTAAATGTTCTTTATCTCGTACAAATTTGCCCCAAAGCGGTTTCGTAAGGGCCTTATATTTTTCGATGTCGAAAACTTGTGAATCTGTAAGTGCTTTATAGGTGAGCCAAACACCAAAAGGGAAGAGTACCGCATTAGGAAGCCATGCAGCAAGATAAGGGTTCATTTTTCCTTTCCAAGCAAAATTTTCTACGGTAAGGTTCATAATGTAGAAAATAATGAAGATGATAATGGCGATTACTACCGGCAAGCCTACGCCTCCTTTCCTGATGATAGATCCTAGACTAGCCCCTATTAAAAAGAAAATAATACAGGTAATAGAATAGGCTATAATACGCTGCTGATACATGATAACTTTGTTAAAGTATTTAATCATTTCTATCAGTTCACTTTCTTTGTTAGAATTTTCTACAATTTGAGCATCTATTTTATTGTAGGCATCAGAAAGTACTTTCAATTTCAGACTCTCTTTCAACTTATTGAGTTCAAAAGCTTCTTTGGGTTTTTCCTTGTTTTTTATTTTGTCTAAATAAGACACATAATTATTAGTTCTGGTAACCATCTCACTGCTGATAGCATTCAACTGAATACTATTATCGCTTTTAACCTTCAGAATGGTTTTTTTGATTTGGTTATAGGTTTCAAATTGATAATCGTCGCTTATTTTCTCTTCTTCAATGGCTTTGTTGATAACATCGCTCACATCAAAATGTTGCACCAAAGAATCAAATTTCACCGCCTGTCCAGGTTGTCGAAGCCGCTCCAGATAATCTTTATCCTGAATGTTGTCTTCGAAAATATAACCATTGTACAAAACCAGTTTTAGGTAATTTTTGTTTTTAGCAGGAACAAATTCTCCTTTCTTGGCGATAATGGTTCTTTGATCTTCAAAAGAATTGGCATCTTTATGAATGAAAACACCATCTAAGTGTTCACCATTTTCACCATATATTTTATCGAATTTTACGCTGGCACCCGGAAGCGAATTGATGAACTGCCCGGCGGTAAAATTAATGGCCGGTTTGGTAGCAGCTATATTGTACATCATGTTCTTGGCCTTTTTCTGAAAATCTGGAATGATATTGTTCGAGAAAAAGAAAAGCATTACCGAAAGCAATGAAACCGTAACGAAAAGAGGAGTCATTACCCGTGTGAGGGAGATGCCGGCAGATTTCATGGCAGCCAATTCATAGCGTTCCCCAAAGTCTCCAAAAGTCATAATGGAAGCCAAAAGTATGGTGAGGGGTAATACCATTTTTATAACACTAACGCTCAGGTAAAAAAGAAATTTTATAATCTCCCAAGAGCTGAGTCCTTTGCCTGTAAACTGAGAAAGCTGGATCCATACAATATTCACCATGAAGATAAAAAACAGCACGCTGAATATGAATAAAAAGGGCCCGAAAAAGGTTTTTATAATGTATTGATCTAACTTTTTTAGCATGGGTCAAAATTATGAAAAAGTCTATAAGTTATTGTACCAAAGACTTTATTTTAACTTATTTTATAGTTCTGTTATGAGGTAGTTTTTGTATTTGTTTTTGTCAAAACTGAAAACGGCATCACTAAGACTTTGGTTTTCTTTATATTGATTTACCGTAATTGAGGTTACATCATTCTCTTTAGAAGTCTGCACCACTTTGGTAATCTGTTTTTTGGTTTTGTTAATATACAGCACCACGTTTTTAATGCCATTATCTTTTACAGGAACCATCTTTACCATATCCAAAGTGCCGCTTTTTCCCGCATAAGTTACCGTGTAGCCATTTTTGTATTCATCCAAGTAATTGATGGGCGAAAGCGCCTTTTCGGAGCCATTGGGTTTGGCAATGGTTACCTCTTGGTCTTCTTTAGAAATATTGTAAATTTTTTTTCCATCAAAAATTTGCTCATTTCCCATCACATTCAGTCGGTATTGTGATGGAGTAGAGTAGAAGATCCCGGTTTCTGTTTGGCTCACTTTTCCGCTTCCAGTTCCATAATTGAATTTGAAGTACAAATTCTTTTTAGATTTATAATTTGCCGAAACCGCCTCCAGAATATCTTTGGATTTCACATCTATCTTTTGGGCTTTAGAGAAAGCAAAAACGCCTATCAATAAGCCGGCTAATAATATTTTGTGTATTGTATTTTTCATTTTTTTTGACTTTTTTGGATTTATTTTCTCAATTCCTCCAAGAACTGTTCCAAAGCATTAAGATCAGAAATCTGTACCTCTCTTGCTTTAGCCCCATTGAAACCACCTACAATACCTGCAGCTTCCAATTGGTCCATAATTCTTCCTGCACGGTTGTAGCCCAATTTTAATTGTCTTTGCAACATAGAGGTAGAGCCCTGTTGGGTAGAAACGATAATTCTGGCAGCTTCTTCAAAAAGTTGGTCTTTCTCATTTGGGTCAAAACTTCCTACAGAAGAAGAACTGTCGTCACTATTGTATTCAGGAAGCATAAATGCCGTAGAATATCCTTTTTGTTCTCCGATAAATTCAGCGATTTTTTCCACTTCCGGAGTATCTACAAAAGCACATTGCAGACGAATAAGGTCATTACCGTTAAAGTAAAGCATGTCTCCTTTTCCTACCAATTGCTCGGCGCCTGTAGCATCCAAAATGGTCCTAGAGTCTACACTAGAGATTACCCTGAAGGCTGCTCTTGCAGGGAAATTGGCTTTAATCATCCCCGTAATAACGTTTACGGAAGGTCTTTGGGTAGCCACTATCAAGTGGATTCCCACGGCTCTGGCCAATTGCGCCAGTCTGGCAATAGGTAATTCTACCTCCTTGCCTGCCGTCATGATGAGGTCTGCAAATTCATCCACCACCAAAACAATGTAAGGCATATAACGATGTCCGTTTTCAGGATTCAGTTTGCGCTCTATGAATTTTTTATTGTATTCCTTCAGGTTTTTACAGAAGGCATTTTTCAGTAAATCATAACGCGTGTCCATCTCAATACACAACGAGTTCAGTGTGTTGATTACTTTGTGCGTATCCGTAATGATGGCATCTTCTCCATCTGGTAATTTCGCTAAATAATGTCTTTCAATTTTTGAATACAAAGAAAGTTCTACCTTCTTAGGGTCCACCATTACAAATTTCAATTCGCTTGGGTGTTTCTTATATAATAAAGAAGTAAGAATAGCATTAATCCCCACAGATTTCCCTTGTCCGGTAGCACCCGCCATCAATAAGTGAGGCATTTTGGCTAAGTCGGCCACGAAGACTTCATTCGAAATGGTTTTCCCGAAAACCACCGGCAAATCCATATCTGCATTTTGGAATTTCGGAGATGAAACTACGCTTCTCATAGAAACCATAGAAGGGTTTTTTCTTGGCACTTCTATACCGATAGTTCCTTTTCCGGGCATTGGTGCAATGATTCTGATGCCTAATGCAGAAAGGTTAAGAGCAATGTCGTCTTGTAGTTTTTTAATCTGTGCTACACGGATTCCCGCTTCCGGAACAATTTCATACAAGGTAACTGTAGGCCCAATGGTGGCCTTTATTTCCGCGATGCCTACGTTGAAATTCTTCAGCAGGCCAACGATTTTATTTTTATTCTCTTCGAGTTCGTCTTTGTTGATGGCAATTTCTTCGTTACCGTATTCTTTCAGAAGCTCTATTTTCGGCATTTGGAATGAGGCCAAATCCAGTTTGTGATCATAGAGACCGTGTTTGTCTACCAAATCCTGGGCCTTCTTTTCGGTGTCGTCTAAGTCTTCTTTTACTTCTTCAATGCTGAAGGCGATGTCGTCTTGCGGCCCTTCTTCAATCTCCTCTTTCTGAAAACTGAAACCTACAGATTCCGGTTCCTTCATCTGTGGAATTGGATTGTCTTCTACCTTTTCAAAACTTGTTTGATTTGGGGTTTTTATGGTTTCAAATGGGTCTTGCCTGGGAGCCTCTACTTCAGAAGTAATCTTAAGATTTTCGAAATTATGTGTTTCAGGGTGTTCTTCCTCTTCGTCTTTGTCAGCTTCGAAAGCTTCTTCAGAATTAAAACGTAACGGAGTTAATTTATCTTTTAACTCATCATATTTATTTTGAATAGAACTAGGTCTTAGGTTAAATTCCAAAACAAAATACAATCCTATGCTTGCCAAAAGCGTAATCCAAAGTCCGAAATCTCCAATGATAGAAGCCAGATAATCCTGAATTTCATTTCCGAAAACACCACTCAGCGTTCCGTTTCCTTTGGTGATCGCCCCCATGAAAATAGGAGTCCAGCAGATGAAAAACATAGAATGGGAAATGGTTTTCCATAGTTTGAAATATGGTTTTTTAAGGATTTGAAAACCAAATACCAAAAATAGGAATGTTACCACAAATGCTGCGATACCGATGCCGTCGAAGATGAAGATATTTCCCAGCCAGTCGCCTAATTTCCCAAACACGTTACTAGATTTTACCGTTCTGTCTAGCATGGCGCCCGCCTGGCTTTGATTGGCTTTCCAGTTGAACAGGTAAGATGCAAACGAAAGTGTGAGCATTACCGATAAAAACAAAAATAAAACTCCGAAAAAAATTCTTGGTTTAGAAAGCGATTTGCTTTTTTCTACCTCTTGTCTATTGTTAGATGCTAATTGTGCCATAATTATGTTAACACGCAAAGGTAATATTTTAAATGAAAAATTGAAAATTAAAGCCCTTTTTTTGAATGGAATTAATAATGTCAATAGATAAAATTAACGATTTTTATGTTGAGAATTCATTTATAGCCCTTATTTTTGCAATTCAAATTAAATAGGAAGAAGCTTCAGCTTCAGAATCAATAATAATCTTATGAAAAAACTTCTGAATTTCTTTATTTCTACTCGTACCATGGCGGTTTTGCTTTTTGTTTATGCCATATCAATGGCTTATGCCACTTTTCTGGAGAACGATTATGGTACGCTTACGGCAAAAGCTCTTATCTATGAAGCCTTTTGGTTTGAATTGTTGATGTTTCTTTTGATTGTAAATTTCATCGGTAACATCGGCAGATACAGACTTTGGAGAAGAGAAAAATGGCCATTGTTGGTTTTCCACCTTTCTTTTGTCCTTATTTTCATAGGAGGTGCTATTACACGCTACATAAGCTATGAAGGGCAAATGCACATTAGACAGGGAGAAACTTCTAATGAAATTGTAACGGATAAAAATTTCTTTAAGATTCAGATAGAAAAAAACGGAGACCGTCTCAGCTATCAAGAAATTCCTTACATGATGGCTTCTCAGAAGCCTTGGTTAGCAAAAGTGATTCCACATACTTTTAAAGCCAAATATGATTATCATGGTCAACTGATTCAGGTGAAGCAACTGGATTATATTTTAAGAAAAAAAGACAGCCTTCAGGCAAATCCTATGGGCAAAGAATACCTTCATTTTGTATCTACCAATGATTCCGGAAGAGAAGATGTTTTCTTGGGTTCAGGTGAGGTGAAAAGCATCAATGGATTTCTGATTACTTTCAACAGACCCATTGATGGCGCAGTAGAATTCAAAAATGAAAACGGAAATATTCTTATCAAAACGCCAGTAGATGCCAATTACATGACGATGGCCACTCAGGCAACGGGCACTACTCAAAAAAATGAATTTCAGCCCTTGGCCTACAGAAGTTTGTATACCATTGATAATCTTAAAATAGTAGTGCCGGAACCGGTGAAAAAAGGAAAACTGGTTTCTTATTCTGGAGACAGAAAGAAAGACCAAAATGTTCCGGATATGCTTTTGGTGGAGTTGCAAGGCCCTAAAACAAAGCAAAATGTAGAACTTTCTGTAGAGAAAGGGAATCCTAATGCATACAAACAAGTTAGCCTAGATGGTTTGAATATTATTTTAGGCTTTGGTCCGAAAATATATCAGACGCCTTTTGCTTTGAAACTAGATAAATTCGTGATGGAGACCTATCCCGGAAGTAATTCTCCTTCAGCTTACGAATCTCACATCCAAATTATTGATGAAGGCAAACAGACGCCTTATAAAATATACATGAACCACGTTCTGAATCATAAAGGTTACCGATTCTTTCAGGCAAGTTTCGATCCCGATAGACAGGGTACGGTACTTTCCGTAAACCATGATTTTTGGGGAACGCTCATTACCTATATCGGGTATACCTTTTTATTTTTGGGATTATTTGTTACCCTTTTCTGGAAGGGCACCCGTTTCTGGCATTTGAACCAAATGCTAAAAGATATTGCGGTAAACAAGGCAGTACTTTTATTAATGCTTTTATCTTTTGCTGGTTTTAACGCTCAGACTCCGCAACAGCCTTCACAGCAGATGGTTCATGCTCAAATTGATAAAGAGCATGCCGATAAATTCGGTTATCTTTTGGTGCAAGGATTTGATGGAAGAATAGAGCCTATGAATACCCAAGCCTTGGATGTGCTCAGAAAATTGACCAAAAAGGAAAAATGGGGCGACCTAACCGCAGATCAATGGTTTCTTTCGATAAATCTTAATCCTATGGCTTGGATGCAGGACGAAATCATTAAAATAGGTTCTAGTGGAGGAGATGAATTAAAGAAGAAAGTAAAAGCCAATGAAGACGGTTTTACCTCTATGATGAATCTTTTTGTGATGGATGCACAGGGAATGCCGCATTTTATTTTAGAAAAAGACTTTAATGATGCATTCAGAAAAAAACCTGCAGAACAAAGTAAATATGATCTAGAAATAATTGCGATAAATGAGAGAGTGCAGATTATGTACGGCATACTTTCGGGGCAATATTTCAAGGTAGTGCCTTTGCAGAATGATCCTAACCATACCTGGAGCTCTTGGCTCACGGCAGATCAAAAAGCAGAACCCCAAGCTCAGAATGTTATTGCACCTTATTTCATCAGCGTAATAGATGCATCTAAAGATGGCAATTGGGCAAAAGCAGATGCTGCCCTTCAGAAACTTCAGGAATATCAAAAAACCTGGGGCAAAGCAGTATTGCCAGATGAAAATAAAACCAACCTGGAGGTTTTCATGAACAAAGTGAACTTGAATTTCTGGCTATTGATTTTCTATACTATTGTAGGGGGATTGTTAGTGGTTTTAGGATTTATAGAATTGTTCAAGCCTAATAAAACATTACATACTGTCATTAAAACCATTATTTATACAGGGGTTGCGGGTTATGTATTGCATTTCTTTGGATTGATTGGTAGATGGTATATTTCCGGGCATGCACCTTGGAGCAACGGTTATGAAGCCATTGTCTTTATATCATGGGTGGGCATTTCGGCAGGTTTATTGTTGTATAGAAACTCCAATGCACTTATTCCTGCAGCCGGATATATGGTGGCTGTTATTATGATGGGCTTTGCACATGGAGGCTCACAGTTAGATCCACAGATTACGCCTTTGGTACCAGTACTGAAGTCTTATTGGTTGATTGTTCATGTGGCTATTATTGTAAGCAGTTATGGCTTCTTTGCCCTTTCTATGATTATTGGGGTCATCGTGTTGCTCTTCTATATCGTTTCTAATAAAAAATCTTTTGAACTGCATAATGATACAACGTTAAAAGAACTGACTATTGTTTCTGAAATGTCTTTAACGATTGGTCTTTTGGCATTAACTGTTGGGAATTTCTTAGGCGGTATTTGGGCCAATGAATCTTGGGGAAGATATTGGAGCTGGGACCCAAAAGAAACTTGGGCTTTCATTTCTATTATGGTCTATGCTTTTGTATTGCACATGAGATTGGTGCCTGGCTTAAGAAGTAGATACGCTTATCATTTGGCAGCTATGTTTGCTTTCTGCAGTATGGTAATGACTTATTTCGGGGTGAACTATTATCTTTCTGGTTTGCATTCTTATGCAGCAGGAGACCCCATTCCAGTTCCGGCATGGGTATATATTAGTTTGGCTACAATGATTTCTCTAGGAACTTGGGCCTATATCAAGTATAAAAAATTACATGGATAAATAAAAAATCCTTTGCACTTCGCAAAGGATTTTTTTTATGAAAAACTTCAATTGTTAAAATTATTTTTCAGTCAGCCATAATACATCATAACTGCCGATGAAGTTTTGATATTGTAATGTAAATTCATCTTGGGTAAGAAGATTTTTCACCTCTTTGTTGATGCCGATAAACCAACTTGAATATACTGTTTCATAAGGTGAGAAATTGGCAATCACCCAAACGTTTTTCCCTGATTTGTCAGTCTTTTTGTATACTAAAAGATGAGCATTTCCTGATTCTATAAATTCCAAATCATTATGGTCTGCAAAAGCAGGAATTTCTTTCCGAAGGGCAATCATATTTTTCAAACTTTCAAAAACACTTTTCTGTATTGGATTTTGATCTAAATTTTCTGCAATATTCCAATTCATCAATGGTCTATGAAGCCAACGGTTATCATGCTTTTTATCTTTTTCGTTTTGATAATCATAAAAATTAGTGGAAGCAATTTCATCACCACTATAAATCATTGGTAGGCCACCCAATGAAAGGATTATGGCATGCTGAAGGTTTATTCTTTTTAATGCTAAGTCTATCTGGTAGGCGTCATTTCTTTCTATAGCCCTTTCCAAGCCGCAAAGAGAAGCCATAGCGCCACTTAAACGCGCATTGCCATTGGGCTCCTGCATAAAGCGTTTTCCGGTTCCGAAAGTTCCTTGTTCATCACAATAATATTTCAGCATATAAAGCCTATGTTGTAGAGGGTCTTTCCCCAGTTGGGCAATTAAATTGTCTTCAAAGCCTAAGCCGATATCGTCATGACAACGGGCGTAATTAATCCATGTGGTATTCAATGGCTTTTTCGGAACGGCATTCATTGATTTTCTCAATAAATCTGTATTCTGAGAAGCCATCGCTTCCCAACTGAGTGCCATAAAAGTGGCATTATAACAGATGTCGCATTCGTCTCCCTGTGCGGTTCCTTCGCCGAAGTATTTCACGATTTCGGTAGGAGCTACAATAGCCTCCGCAATGTAAGCTACACCGGGCGCTACGATTTGTCCGCAAAGTTTGAAAATTTGCAAAAGCATATGGACTTCCGGTAAATTCTGATTAAATCTTCCGATGTCTTTCCACATATACGCCACTGCATCGAGTCTGAAAATATCTACACCTTTATTGGCCAAAAAGAGCATGTTGTTGATCATTTCAACCAAAACTTGCGGGTTCTTGTAATTAAGATCCCATTGATAGTGATGGAAAAGCGTCATCACCCATTCTTGCTGTTCTGGAAGATAAGTGAAGTTTCCGGGAGCAGTATCCGGAAAGATTTCTAGCATCGTTTTCTCAAATTCATCAGGCAAAGTCCTGTTTTTGAAAAAATAGAAGTAGTCTTTATATTTTTCGTCACCGTTTTTAGCTTTCATTGCCCATTCATGGATGTCTGCACAATGATTGAGCACAAAATCCATGATGACGTTCATATCATTTTCATGAAGGTCTTTGGCCAAATTTTCAAAATCTGCCATGGAGCCCAATTTCGGATTGGTTTCGCGGTAGTTTTTCACCGCATAGCCTCCGTCATTTTCAGGTTCTGGCACATCCAGAAAAGGCATTAAATGAAGGGTGTTGATTCCTAAATTTTTAAAATAAGGAATTTTATCCTGAAGACCTTTGAAATTTTTATTGAACCTTTCGGTGTAAAGCATCATGCCTACCATCTCTTCAGAAGAATACCAGTTAGGGTTTTTAGAACGCTGAAGATCAGTTTCTTTCAAACCAGAAGAACGATTTTCAAAACTTTCGGTAATGATATCGATGAGGTTTTTGAAGGCTTCTTCTTTATGAGGATGATGTTGGTATAATTGCTCGAATAAATCTGAAATTATAGGAAAATTGGCTCCTATTCTTGTTAAGAAATAGGAGTCTTTAATATTTTTTTGGTCTAAAATATTATAAAGTACCGAAAGTTTATATGCTTGTTGCATTTTTCTAAAAACTTAAATAATTTTTAAAATTTTTTCTGTAGTAGGCAATGCTTCTAAAGCACCGAATTCTGTAGTGGAAACTGCGGCTACCTTATTGGCGAAACTTACATACTGTTTGATGGTTTCAAAATCTTTAGGATGTTGATCGCAAATCTGTTTCAACATGGCGCCTACAAAGGCGTCACCAGCTCCTGTAGTATCTATGGCTTCTACTTTTATACTGCTGATAATCTGAAAACTGTTTTGATGGTAAAGTAGGGTTCCGTTTTTGCCTAATGTAATACAGACAATGGCATTGTCTTTCAATTTGAAAGAACCTACTGCTTCCTGCAAGTCTTCTTTTCCGGAAATTAATTTTGCCTCTTCATCTGATAGTTTTATAAAATCTGCCTTTGCGATGAAGTCTTTTGAAAGTTCAATAAATTCTGCTGTGTTTTCTTGCCAAAGGGCATCACGGAAATTAGGATCAAAACTGACGAAAAAGTTTTTATCTAAAGCATATTCTAATGTCTTTAAATAAGTTTGGGTAAGTTTTCCGCCCAAAAAACCTGTCGCCGAACCAAAATGGAAAATCGCATTTTCTTTCGGTAAATTCATTTCAGAAAATTCCAAAAGTTCATCTGCGCCTCGTTGAAAGATGAAATCTCTTGCCCCGCCTTTTTTGATGCTTACAAAAGCAAAAGTAGTAGGCTCGTCTGCTAGGATAAGATTTTCTGTATTGACATGGTCTTTCTCCAAAGTTTCCTTCAAAAATAATCCGAAAGGATCTTTGCCCACTTTTCCGGAAAAAAAAGCTTTGCCTCCCAATCTGGAAGCCGCAATGGTAACGTTGGCAGGTGCCCCTCCAGCTTTCTTAATAAAGTTTACAGATTCTATGAGGGAACAATCAATATCGGTAGAAATCCAGTCGATTAAAAGTTCACCAATGCAGAATAGATTTTTCATATGTTATTTTACTTTTTTTACATTCATAAATGAAACTGAAATACTCGCCAATACAAAAAGTACTCCTGCCATAAGAATAGCATTTACAGGATTGTTTCCTAATAAATTTTTGAAAATTGGACCAAAAGAAATGGTTTGTATAAGCATTGGGATTACAATCATCATATTGATGATGCCCATGTATACACCACGTTTTTCGGAAGGAATGTCTGGCGAAATCATAGAATAAGGTAAGCCCATGATGGCAGCCCATCCAATTCCGAACAAAATCATCGGTACAAGAATTAGAATCTCATTTTTGATGAAGGGTAATGCAAACAAAGCTATAGCGGTGCCAAAAAGACATGCAATATGTACTTTTTTCAAAGAAAATTTAGCGGCGAAAGGAACCAAAATCAATGCGGATATCATCGTAACGATATTGTAAGTTCCGTTCATTAAGCCAGTTTGTCCCACGGCAATTTCTACAGAATGAGAAATTTGATTGGCCCAAGTTACGTCATAAGTTGACATTTTCATTCCATTTTTTGCCATTTCCAAAATTTGAGAAGCCTTCTGTTCGTCTGCTTCAGAAACTCCATATATGGTTTTCTTGATGAGAGGAGTGGCAAATTGCCAATAGATAAAAAGTGCATACCATTGAAACAGATATACCAAGGCCAATTGCCAAAGGATTTTCGGCATGTCTTTGATGGCTGAAAATATTTCTTCGAAAGGGCTAAAAATATTTCTGTTCTTGTTTTCTGCTCTTAATTTTATCAATTCTTCCTCTGTTGGAGGGATCTCTGGGGTTTTGTACACCGACCAGCCTACTGATGCAATAGAGCAGAAAGATCCTAAAAAGAAAGAATAATACACCCATGCCGGTATCCCAGTAGAATTAGCTGCTCCTCCAAAATATTTCTGAAAAACAAAAAGAGATAGGTTGGCCAATGTAATCCCTGCTCCTACAAAAAGACTCTGCATTTGAAATCCGAAAGTTTGTTGATTTTCAGGAAGTTTGTCTCCAATAAAAGCTCTATATGGCTCCATAGCCGTATTATTGGCGGCATCTAAAACCCATAATAAACCGGCAGCCATCCAAATAGAAGAGCTAAAAGGAAAAACAAATAGCGCTAAACTACAAAGCAAAGCCCCAATAAGGAAGAAAGGTTTTCTGCGTCCCCATCTTGGGCTCCATGTTTTATCACTGATGGCGCCTATTAATGGCTGAATAAGCAGCCCTGTAATGGGACCCGCCAAATTTAGAATAGGCAATTGGTCTGCATGTGCACCTAAAAATGAGTAAAGAGGATTAACGGCGGTCTGCTGCAATCCAAAACTGTATTGGATTCCGAAAAAGCCAACATTCATATTCCAGATTTGCCAAAAATTGAGTTGAGGAAGCTTATTTTTCATGAAAAATTGAAAATAGTGTTCAAAGATAAGTCTTGTAATTTTAAAAAGGTGGAACAAACTAGTAATTAGCTGTCCCACCAATTGATTACATTTATGAAAAAACTAGATTAAGATTGAAAAAAGAGAAATTTAATATACTTATATTTTTTAAAAACAAATCTATACTGAAGACATTGCGATGCAATAATTTTTGATAGATACTCATTTTATTTTTTTTTAAATTTGTTCTTGTAAATTTATTTTTTTTTTGACTTCATGAATTACTTTTTAAAACAATATTAACTGAATGTTAATTACAATCGTTTGTGCAATCGTTTGCAGTTGATAACTTTTCAGTTTAATTAAGAAAAATTGAATTTTTAGACTACTATTTATATATAAAACACGCGTTTTTTTCTAAAATTTGTCCTCTTGTTTTTACAAAAACTTTACTTACCTTTCCCAAATGAAGAGAACCACCATAAAAGATCTTGCAGATTTGCTTCAAGTGAGCACTTCTACAATCTCCAGGGCACTAAGCAATCATCCTGATATAAGCGATGCGGTGAAAACTCGTGTAAAAGAAGCTGCAGAGACTTTCAACTATATCCCGAATGATTTTGCGATTAATTTCCGCAAAAAGTCTTCTAAGGTGATTGGGCTTATCATTCCTAAAATGTCTATGTTTTTTGTTCCTTCCATTATTGAAGGGATTTCTGCAAAACTGAACAAAGAGGGGTATCAGTTTTTTATGCTCTCTTCTGAGGAATCTTTAGAAATAGAGAAAGAAAATCTTCAGACTTGTGCCAACTCTAGAGTAGATGGTGTTTTGATTTCATTGACCTCTCAAACTCATAATTTTGAACATTTTAAAAAACTGGATGATTTGGGGATTCCGATTGTTGTTTTTGATAAAAGCCTTTCCGAAGAAAAATTTGACCAAGTGATTTTCAATAATGAAAAAGATGCAGAAGAATGTGCCAAAAAATTGGTTAACCACAATTGTAAAAATATTTTAGCCATTTTTGGAAATAATGATTTGGAGATAACTGATAAAAGGAAAAAAAGCTTCATGGCTTATTTGGAAAAATATCCTCACATTAACTGTAAAAGTGTTTTCTGTGATTCAGCGGAGCAGGTAAAAGATAAACTGGATATCATTTTGGAGTATGATACCTTTGATGGTATTTTTGCAATGAGTGATGAAACTTTGGCGGGTCTTAATTATGCTTTGAAATTAAAAGGAATCAGTGCCAAACAATTTAAAGTAGCAGCTATCAGTGAAGGTATTTTCCCGAAATACCTGAATCCGCATTATGAATTTGAGAAAAATGATGGCATGAAAATGGGCATGATGGCTGCCAATATTCTTTTAGAAAAAATAAAAAATCCTGAAAATAAAACGGCTAACACTTATTATATTTAACAGTGAAAAAATATAAAATTCAAAAAAATCCTTTTGTAGTTCCTACTACAGACGGAAAATTAATCGAAGAACATTGGGGAAATTCTACCGGAAATCGTCAGATTTCTATAGCCCATATGGTGGCACCTTCCGGATGGAGTGAGCCGCATCAGACACCAGAATTTGATGAATTTACTTTAATTATTAATGGGAAAAAACAATTTGAAATTGATGGTGAAACAGTGGTTTTGGAAGCCGGACAAAGCATCCTGATTGAAAAAGGTGCCAGAATACGCTATAGCAATCCTTTTGATACAGAATGCGAATATGTGGCTATCTGTTTGCCAGCATTTTCAATGGATTTGGTGCACCGGGAAGATTAAAATTATTATGTTGAGCCTAATATTTGTAAAAATATTTTAGTTTTGTAAAAATTTAGAGAGAATTGATTTCATATACCATTTATAAACACGAAACTTCCGAGAATTGGGTCACCTTTGTACACGGCGCTGGTGGCAGCTCTTCTATCTGGTACAAACAGATTAGAGCTTTTCAGGAAAAATTCAATGTTTTGCTGCTCGATTTACGTGGGCATGGCAATTCTCCAAAGCAGCATCATCTTCACAAAAACTATAGTTTTAAGGCTATTGCCCATGATATTATAGAGGTAATAGACCATCTGAAAATTAAAAGTTCTCATTTTGTAGGGATTTCTTTAGGATCTATCGTGATCAGGCAATTGGCAGAAATGCGCCCAGAAAGGGTGAAATCTATGATTATGGGAGGCGCTATTCTAAAAATGAATTTCCGTTCGCAGATTCTCATGAGGGTAGGGAATATCTTTAAATACATCTTGCCATATCTAATTTTGTACAGGCTTTTTGCGTTTATCATCATGCCAAAAGATAACCATAAAAATTCCCGAAATCTTTTTATTAACGAAGCCAAAAAGCTTTATCAAAAAGAGTTTATTAAGTGGTTTAAACTCACTGCTGAAATCAATCCGCTTTTGAGATGGTTCAGACAAAAAGAACTGAATATTCCCACTTTTTATGTAATGGGAGAGGAAGATTATATGTTTTTGCCTTCAGTGAAAAAAGTGGTAGAATCTCATGCCAAATCTTCAAAACTTTTGATCATAGAAAACTGCGGACATGTTGTAAATGTAGAAAAACCGCAGGTTTTTAATGAAAAGGTAATCGCTTTTATCTCTAGCCAGCCCAACTAATTTTCTCTATTTCTTCCAAAAGATTAATCTCCGGAATACAGTGAATTACCTTAAAACCTAGGTTTTTTGCAATTTCTATATTTTTGGCATTATCATCTATAAAAACAGATTCTTCGGCGGTTATTTGATAACGCTCAAGCAAAACCTTCCAAATTTCCGGATCTGGTTTTATGAGTTTTTCTTCTCCTGAAACTACTATTTTTCCTCCAAAAATTTCAAAGAAATCATAGTTTGCCAAGGCGTATGGAAAAGTCTCTGCAGACCAATTTGTCAATCCAAAAAGTTCGTAATCCATTTCAGAAAGTAGTCTTAGTGATTGCACATTTTCAGGGATATCACCTCTCAACATGGTTGCCCAATTGTCATAGAATGCACGAATTTCTACTTCCCATTCAGGATGCTTTTCAACTAAAATTTCGGTACCTTCTTCCAACGTTCTGCCTCTGTCCTGCTCCGCATTCCATTCGTCTGTGGCGATGTTTTTTAGGAAAAATTCCATTTTTTCGTCATCATTAAAATAATCTCGGAAAAAATAACGTTGGTTCCAATCCATCAATACGCCGCCAAAATCGAAAATAATGTTTTTGATATTGTTAAATGGTTGCTCATCAAAGTTGGAAGTAATTGGTTTGTTCATAATTGTTTTTATTTCAAATCTTGCAGATTTCCTTGTGTTTTCTGTAGTTAAGTTTACGATGATTAAAATTCAAAAGGCAAAAACTCATAAGTGTTTTCTGAAAATACTGCGTTGATATGCTGCAATCCATTGCTTAAGATAATTCTTTCAGCACCAATGATGGAGTTGTATCTTGCAATCTGCTCAAAGGTTTGCTGGGTAATTTTAATATGAGGAGCTTTTAATTCAACTAAAATTTTAG
Source organism: uncultured Flavobacteriales bacterium (assembly GCA_937973555.1). Classification (GTDB taxonomy): domain Bacteria; phylum Bacteroidota; class Bacteroidia; order Flavobacteriales; family Weeksellaceae; genus Cloacibacterium. The sequence goes on from CALJKL010000078.1 coordinate 78,175, forward strand.
GTTCAGTTTTTTCGGTTATCAAAAGGTCTATGCGTTTTGTAGTGCCATTAAGTTCCAGTTTTTTTTCTAAAATAAGGGCAGAGGTAGCATAGTTTTTTACCTTTAAAAAATAATGCAAAAAGTGCTGTCTCACCCATTCTTCCGGAGTGAGCACCAGCCAAGATTTTCTCACGACATCATAAATAAAAAATGTATCTTTGTCTTTCTTGATATCAAAGTTAAAATCTTCTTTAAAATTTAATTTAGGCAGTTGCATTCAGATGAAAGAATTAGAACAGATTCTCAAAAATATTAAAAACAAGGATTTCTTACCCATCTACTTTTTCCATGGCGAGGAAGCCTATTTCATAGATGCTGCTGTAAAATCATTAGAAAATGATGTGCTTACAGAAGACGAAAGAGCCTTCAATCAAACCGTAGTTTATGGCAAAGATACCAATTATAATGAAATCTTAGCATTGGCAAGGCAATATCCTATGATGGGTGATAAGCAATTGATTATTGTAAAAGAAGCACAAGACTTAAAGCTGAACGAAGAAGAATCTAAGATTTTAGAAAGCTATGCCGAAAATCCTGTAGACTCCACCATTTTGGTTTTGGCACACAAACACAAAAAAGTAGACAGCCGAAAAAAGGTTTTCAAGACTCTTTTAAGTAAAAAAATGCTTTTCCATAGTGAGCCCGTGAAAGATTATCAATTGGCCAAATGGATAGAAGAGGAAGCCAAACTAGATGCCATACCTTTGGCGCCGGGCATTTCTCAGTTGTTGGCAGATTATTTGGGCAATGATCTTTCCAGGATTTCTAATGAACTTCAGAAATTGAAATTGGTTTTGAAGTCGGGCGAGGTTTTAGATGGAAAACTGGTGGAAACCCATATTGGGATATCCAAAGAATTTAATGTTTTTGAACTTCAAAAGGCTTTAGGGAAAAAAGATTCTAACAATGCCTTTAAGATTGCGTTTTATATGGGCAAAAATCCCAAGACCAATCCTATTGTGATGACGATAGGCAACTTGTATAATTTTTTCAGCAATGTGGTGATGTACCATACCGTGGCGGGGCAAAGCCAAGGGGTTATCGCTTCAGAATTGGGCATCAATCCTTATTTTGTGAAAGATTATGCCGAAGCTGCCAGATTGTATCCTTTAAAACATGCTACCAGAACGATTTCTGTTCTTAGAGAAATGGATTTGAAAAGCAAAGGTCTTGGTGCGGTAAATATGGATGAAAGCGAACTTCTGAAGGAAATGGTCTATAAGATTTTGAATGTAGATAAAATCAAGAGTTAAAAATGATTAAAAATATTTGGAAACAAATCATTTTACATATTCTTCGCTTTCAAGGCGAGGAGGAAATCAATCGATATAAAATCATTAAAACCAAAAATAATTTTTTTGTATCACTGAGAAATGAAATTAAAAATTTTTTACTTATCATCATCGGGATATTCTCAGCAGGCTTCGGGTTCAAAGGTTTTCTCTTGACTAATAAATTTATTGATGGAGGGGCAACGGGTATTTCACTATTGCTTTCTGCCATTACCAAAATACCTCTGCAATACCTAATTGTTTTAGTAAATCTTCCTTTTATTATTTTAGCTTTCAGAACGGTAGGCAGAAATTTTGCCATAAAGACCATTTTAGCCATTACAGGGCTTTCTTTTTGTTTGGCTTTTGTAGAATTTCCGAATGTGACTAACGACAATCTTTTAGTGGCTATTTTTGGAGGTTTTTTCCTGGGAGCAGGCATTGGCCTTTCCATAAGAGGCGGAGCCGTTATTGATGGTACAGAGGTTTTGGCCATTTTTTTAAGCAAAAAATTGGGGACTACCATTGGAGACATTATTGTAATCATCAATATCCTTATTTTTTCTGCAGCCGCTTATTTTTTAGGAATAGAAATAGCCTTGTATTCTATGATTACCTATCTGGCAGCTTCTAAAACATTAGATTTTTTGGTAGAGGGTATAGAAGAATATATTGGGGTAACCATAGTTTCTTCTAAAACGGAAGAGATTAAAGAGATGATTTATAATAAATTGGGAAGAGGAGTTACTATTTATAATGGCAAAAAAGGTTTTGGTAAAAAGGGACTCCAAGAAAATAATGATATTATCTTTACGGTAATTACCCGTTTGGAAGTCAATAAATTCAATACTGAATTGGAAAAAATTGCCCCCAATGCTTTTGTTGTAATGCATACTGTAAAAGATACAAAAGGTGGAATGATTAAAAAAAGGCCTTTGAAGAATTAATTTATTATAAAAAAAATAAAAAAATTACTGATATTGACAAAATTCATCATCATTTTTGAGGTATAAATTTTTAATTTGACGAAATTTGCACTTTAAAAAAAATAATAAACTTTTTATACATTTTATGGAAAATAACATCCTAGATTGCGTTATTGTAGGCTCTGGTCCTTCTGGTTATACCGCTGCTATTTATGCAGCAAGAGCAGATTTGAAACCCGAATTATACACCGGTTTGGAACCTGGTGGTCAATTAACAACCACTACAGAGGTAGAAAACTTCCCGGGATATCCTGAGGGAATTACAGGACCGGAAATGATGATGGACCTTCAGAAGCAAGCCGAAAGATTCGAAACCAAAGTGCATTATGAAATGATTACCAAGGTAGAGTTTTCTAAAGAAGTAGGTGGGGTTCATAAACTTTGGGCAGGACAAAAGGAAATTTTAGCCAAAACAGTGATTATTTCTACTGGGGCTACGGCAAAATATCTAGGTTTAGAAGATGAGAAAAAATACAATGGAGGAGGAGTTTCTGCATGTGCTACTTGTGACGGTTTCTTCTATAGAGGAAAAGATGTAGTGGTAGTAGGAGCTGGTGATACGGCTGCAGAAGAGGCTACTTATCTTTCTAAATTGTGTAATAAAGTAACCATGTTGGTAAGAAAAGACCACTTCCGTGCTTCTAAAGCAATGGTGCACAAAGTAGAAAATACGCCTAACATTGAAGTGAAATTCAATCATGAGTTGATGGCCATAGAAGGGGAAAATAATTTGGTAGAAAGAGCGGTGGCTATTAACAATCAGACGCAAGAAGTGACTAAAATAGACGTACACGGTATCTTTATCGCGATTGGTCACAAGCCGAATACGGATATCTTTAAGGGGCAAATCTCGTTAGACGAAAACGGATATATTATAACAGAAGGCAAGTCTTCTAAAACCAATCTTCCTGGCGTTTTCGCGGCGGGTGATGTACAAGACCATATTTACAGACAGGCTATTACAGCAGCAGGAAGCGGATGTATGGCAGCTATAGATGCCGAAAGATATTTGTCTGAATTATCCCATTAATCTTGAGAAACATTCTATACATATTTCTGGGAGGAGGACTAGGTAGTATATTGCGCTACTGGGTTTCTTCTATCTCAGGCAAAATGTTCTCGGTGGGTCTTTTCCCACTGGGGACATTTTTGGTCAATATTATCGGGTGCTTTGCAATAGGCGCTTTGTCTTCCTATTTTATAAAGGAAGATAATTCCTTGAAATTTTTGCTCATTACAGGATTTTGTGGTGGTTTTACTACTTTTTCTACCTTCTCGGCAGAAAACTATTCTTTATGGCAAAATCAGCATTATGGGACGTTGGTGATGTACGTTTTGGCCAGTATCATCTTAGGGCTTTTGTCCGTAATAGGAGGGTTTTGGATGATGAAATCCTAAATCTTTCTTTCTGAAAATAAGCGACTTAATTTCCAGAAAACAAAAAAGCGGTAAATAATTTTGCCAAAAAATAAAAGAGTGTTATATTTGCACCACTGAAAACGAAACATCGTTTTTGGAGAGATGGCAGAGTGGTCGATTGCGGCAGTCTTGAAAACTGTTGACTGTAACAGGTCCGGGGGTTCGAATCCCTCTCTCTCCGCTGATTCAAAATCAAAAAAAATCAAAACCCTTTAAAATCCAGTGTTTAAAGGGTTTTTTTATTTTTGGGGATATCAATAAAGACCAAATTATTTCATTATTGAGGTGAGTAATTCGGTGAATAGGTAAAAACGATTAGAGCTACTTGCTGAATTATTTTCTAAAATATTGAAAATCAGGGTGATCAATCTCCCCTTGGGGTAATTCTAATATGCGCATTATACTGCATTATGTTAAAGTATTAGATAGAAAAATTGGAGAAGATATGCAGCTTTTAAAATCCTTACTGCAGCAAAAAGAAAAAATGAAAAAACTCGGATAATACATCCGAGTTTTCTCTTAGCATGCTATTAATAATCTCCAAAGGACTTTTTTCCACAATATTCGGGCATTTCATTATTTTTTTTAATTAATGCTGTTGTGGTAAAAGAGCCTATAATCTCCCATATGCCACTGGCGGGACATGTCCTTCCGCTTTCACATATCATAATTATTATATATTTTATAAGTAAAATAGGAAATTATTTACCAATCTTGTCTGTCTCTTTTGTCTGTTTCCTCGAAAGTAATAATGTTAACACTGTCGCTTTCACTTTTTGTTATAATTTTTTTACTTACACTATTATCATTTAGTAAAACAGAATTTTTATTGCTTTCAAATTCATCTGCTTGTCTACATTGTATTAAAGATATTAATGCTCCTATTAATAATAATGGGATAAACTTTTTCATGTTGTTAAATTTTAATTGTTAGAGTTTATCCCGGTACCGGGGTTTATTTAGAATTCTGGTTCGAAATTATCCCCTTTATTCGGTTTTGAAAAGAACATACGGTAACGCCTCAAGAATTGAGACGTCATGATTTCAGAATAAGAACTGACATCAAAAAAAGAAGAACTTTATTGTCAATTTTTTGTAATTATGAGTATTCTGTTTTTAATCAGAGAATTATAAATAAAATTTGAAGAATTTTATGTAATTTTGACAATAACCATTTGAAAATGCTCATATTGATGTTAAGAAATCACATTTTTTTTTATATTTTTATATTATTACTTTCTAATTATCAATTTGCACATTCACAAAGTTTTGATGAAATTGAAAACAGTTATAATTATTTGGAAAAGGACAATGAAATAGCTCTTCCATATGTAAAACAATATATTCACAAAGCCAAAACAGAAAAAAAATATGAAAATCTTGTTTCAGGATATATTGATGCAGTTTTCTTTTCTTCTGATGTTAATATAAAACTTAAATATGCGGATAGTACAATTATAGCTGCAAAATTTTCTCATGACAATGATCTTATTACACAAGCTTATTTAGGGAAAGGAATTATTTATTATTTCAATTTTAAAAAATACAAACCTGCTCTAGACGAATACATAAAAGCTTATCAATATTCCAATAAATCTAGGGACCAATATTTGCAACATAAGGTAATTTATCACATGGGTGTTGTGAAAAGTTATTTGGGTTATTATTCTGAAGCATTGGATCATTTTAAGAAATGTATATTATATTTTGAACCTAAAACTAAATTAAATATTCATCCAGATGATATTTACAATAATAAAAAAGGATATCTTAATAGTGTACACCAATCCATAGTATGCTATAGAAATTTAAAAAATTATAAAAAAGTTGACTCTCTTATTCATGTAGGACTTTCTGTAGCAGGAAATTCAAAAGATTTTGAATTAGAAAAGGCCTATTTTTTAAAATGCAAGGGCATATTAAATTACAATGAAGAAAAATACAACGAAGCAATCTCAGATCTAGATAATGCTCTACCTTTAATTGTTAAAAATAAAGATTTTGCCTGGACTTCAGTTAGCTTTTTTTATAGAGGAAAGTCTTACTTGGCAATTGGGGACAAGAAGAAAGCCGTTGATAATTTTTTGAAAGTAGATTCTATTTTCCAAAAAAATAATTTCATTTTGCCCGAATTAAGGGAGAACTACGAACTGCTCATTCATAATGCAAAAGAGAATAATGATCCGAAGAAAGAATTGTATTACACCAAAAGTCTTTTAAAGGCAGATAGCGTTATCAACAAAGACTTTACTTATCTCTCTTCAAGAATACATAAAGAATATGATACCCGAATTTTAATCGATTCACAAAAAAATCTTGAACATCAAAATTCTTGGGGGAAGATTTTTATTTTCATGTTGTCTTTAATTGTTATAACATTGGTTATTTTAATATACTTTCGCAACAAAAGAGAACAAGAAATCAAATTAAAGTACACAGAACTCCAAAAAAAGCTTCAAAAAGGTTTATCTATTGTTCCTGCTGCTGAGACCAAAACAGAAAAAAACCAAAAATCACCGCTTAGTGAAGTGATAGTAAACGAAATCCTAGAAAAATTAGTCCGTTTCGAAAATGAAAATGGTTTTATTGAAAAAGGAATGTCTCTTAATAAATTGGCGAAGAAATTAAATACCAATGCCAATTATTTATCCTACATAGTGAACGAAAAGAGAGGTATGAATTTTAATAAATATCTTGCGGAGTTGAGAATCAATTACATTACCCAAAAAATTTACTACGAAAAAAAATATTTAAATTATACCGTTGAAGGATTGGCAGAAGAATGTGGAATAGCTTCAAGACAAAATTTTTCAGACTTATTTTTTAGCATCAACGGCATTAGACCAGCAGATTTTATCAAAAAAAGAAAGGCAGAATTATAAAAGCAGGAAAAAAATAATTCGACAGACCAAGAACAAGGTTAAATTTATTATGGTCTTAATATTGTTGTAGAAAAGTTAAAAATGGATTCTTTAAAATTCATAGACAAAATTTACCTGTAATTATTAAAAAAAATACTGAAATTTATATTTAAGTAAGGGTGTAAACTTATAAATTAATTTCTACATGATTCTCTTTGTCTATTATTTCTAGGGCTACTAGCTCGTCCATCCTTTTTTGGATGAAATCTTTGGGCCGTAAGCCATTAATCTCCTGAAACAGGTCAGAAAAGTTTTGTCGGGTATTCAGTCCACACTCATCGGCAAGAGTTTCTACAGTGTATTTCAGATAATTTTTATCATAATACATCAGTTCTGTGATATAGCGAATCCTCAGTTCAGAAAGGTATCGGTTAAAATTTGTCTTTTTACTCTCATGCACCACATGAGAAAGATATTTGGTATTGGTTCCAAAACGTTTGGCCAGTTTATTTAAGGTGAGCCCTTTCTCGCGATATTTTTGCTGTTGCTCAAAAAGGTATAACTTTCTTTCGATTTCCAGGAAAAGATCTTCACTAAATTTCGGCTTTCCTTTTTTAAGTGATTTTTTCTTTTGTTGTAGCAATTGGGCTTTTAAGATTTTATATTGGGCATAGATGTCTTGCTCTTTTTTATAATCCTTGCGGTACCGGATTCCAATAAGGGGAATAATTACAGAAACTATAATCATAATGCCGATACTCAATTTTTTTTGCAAAATCAGTGCTTTTTCTTTTTCTTTCAATGGCACCGTGTCGTATTCCTTATGGATACGAGAAGAAAGGTAGGCAAAATCCTTATGGACAATACTGTCTATTTTCAAGAGGGTTTTATTATAGTAAAGTTCTTTCTCGGTATTTTTTCTTTTCTTATAATAGGAAATCAGGGGCACGTAATTTTCTCGCAATTCAGGAAAAATAAAACGATGCTTCTGAAAAATAGAATCTACTCGTTTAAAATAATGGATCGCTTTTTCCGTCTTTTGAAGCTTAATATAGTTTTGCCCGATGTAATAATTGCTGATGCCATACCATCCATAATCTTGGGTCTTTATAAATCCAGGTAAAGATTGTTGGAGGAGGGCGAGAGAATTTTCATAATTGCCATGGTGATATTCAGAGATGCCTAGGCTCTTTAAAAAATAATTCTTTTCTTGAGGATAATCCCCTCGCTGCTCGGTCATACGCCTTCCAATGGCAATCAACGAATCTGCTTTTACATAATTCTTCAGATGTCGGTAGCAGATAATAGATTGATGAAGGCTGTTCAGGTAGCCCTTGGTATGATTATAAAGGGTTTTGGCGGGCAGCTGATCTCGCATTTTTTTTTCGAAAAATGCCATGCAGCCTTCAAAATGAACCAATGCATCTTGGTAATACCCCATATAGCTTTTTACAATCCCTATGTGGTATAATATTTTATGCTGCAAGTAAAGGTCTTGGCTGTTCTGAGAATTTTCATATGCCTTAAGATATTCATCCAGGGCAAATTTATATTTTTGTGAAGTGTAATAATAAAGACTTCCTTTCAGTAAATGGGCAGAAGAAATAAGGTCGCTGTTTTTACTTTTTTCTGCCGTTGCAATACAGCTGTCAGCATATTGAAATTTATTTCCGGTATTCTTTGTAAAATAAACCGCATCTTTATAGCCTTGCACCATTTGTGAGAGGTCATTTCTCTTTTTAGCCAATTGAATATAAAGAGTAACATTCCTCAATGCTCTTGCATCATTTTCTGGATACAACTCATATTTTTTTCTGAGTTCTGCATAATCTTGGCACTTAATCTTGGGGATAACAAAAAGCATAAAAGTGCAGTAAATGATAATTTTTCTGATCGGCATTTTTTAGGTCAAAATCGGCATTTGTTCTATTCAAAATTACTAAATATAATTTACTGTTATT
>CALJKL010000079.1 GCA_937973555.1 uncultured Flavobacteriales bacterium
TGAAAAAATACGAAATAGATTCTGTGGCTGTAGTAAAAGCCGTAAAAAGGATTTTAGCAAGATAATACTTAGGGATATATAATAAAAAACTCATCATAACCTGATGAGTTTTTTTTAGTTCTTTAAAAATGCTAAGCCCTGTTCTGTCTCTAAGGCCATGTCATATATAGAAACTTCTGAGAGAGAATCTCTGAGACTTTCTCTTATTTTTTTATACTTAAAATGAAATGGGCATGGCTGATCAGATGTACACTTGTCTAACCCGAAAGCGCATCTTGTAAGAATATCAGGACCGTCTGTTGCCAATACAATTTCAATAAGTTTTATCTTTTCTATTTTGTCTAAATCAACTGAAAAACCTCCTTGTTTTCCTTTATTAGAAATAAGAATTCCTTTTTTGGAAAGTGGTTGCAAAATTTTGGCAACAAATGATTCCGGGGCATCTGTAGCCTCAGAAATTTGTTTCACATTGGTTTTTCTGCCAGCTAAAGCTTCCTTAGCAACAAAAATTACAGCTTTAATAGCATATTCACAAGCTTTAGAGAACATTTATAATGTTTTATTTTGATTAACAATTAATCAAAGTTAATAAATTTATTCAGACTAACTAATCTTAATTAATTTTATTTAAAAAATTTCCATTTAGGGATAATTGCCAAAAGCCCCAATCCTATGAAGACAAAAAGATTAAAAAGATCTGCATAAAGCAAGGTAGAAAGATAAAATTCATGCAAAAAAAGATGAATAATGATGAGCAAAGGATAAGCATATACTCCTATTTTTCTATAAAAAAACAAGGCAATCATAGAAAGCACCATTAATATGTCTATCATTAAAACGATATAAGAAAACCATGTAGGAATATTAATTTCCTGATGCTGATCGTATTCAGTAAGATCTATTCCGAAACTGAATAATAAAAATAATGTCAATACTATTACTGCCGCATAAAAACTTGTTGTTTTTTTCGGGCTTTTATCAAAATAACTATTATCCATAATTGTTTAATTTATAAAAAAAGCTTTTGAAAAATCAAAAGCTTCTATTTTGTCTGTAAATATAAATAATTAAACAGATATAGCGTTTATTAATCTATTTTTATCGCTAAGAAATTCTTCCATAGAGATCATACTTTCTGTTCTCATTACGTCTTGTATGTCGTCTATTTGATAGATGATTCTCTTAGCATCTTCCGTGTTTTTTGCTTTTACTTTACAAAAAATATTGTATTTACCAGAGATTACACTTGCTTCTATTACATTTGGAATGGTAGCCAGTTCTTTCAAAACTTCTTGAGTTCTGTTTGATTTGGTTAACAGAATCCCAATAAAAGCAGTAAAATGGTAATCTAATTTACCATAATCTATATTTAGAGAAGAACCCAAAATAATACCGGCATCTTCCATTTTCTTTACTCTTACGTGGATGGTACCCGCAGAAACATCCATTTGTTTAGCAATTTCTGTAAAAGGCATTCTTGTGTTTTCTACTAAGAAATCAAGAATTTGTTTGTCTATTTCGTCTAATTGATAATTCATTATATATGTGTGTTTTTAGATTATTAAATTTATAAAAAATACTACACTTTTTTTGCAAATTTATAAAATTTAATCCAAATTAAAAAATATATTTTCCACAAAAAATATTGACTTTTATCACAAAAAAAATTAAAAAACGAATTATTTTAAGGTATCTTTTTTCAGGGAATCTGTTTTTATTGCATTTGCCTTCCTCAAAGAATCTTTAGGCTTTTGCTTCTTTTTGAAAAATGAATTGAAGCTTCTGCTATATACCACACCGGCACCATAAGACTGATTGGCACTGGTATTAATGCCTGTTCCCAAACCTATATTTGATGGTTTAGAATAAAATCTCAAAACTAAGGCACCATCATTTTTTTTAGAAATGTCGTATTCTGCTTGGCCTGCAAATGTATTATCATTAGACAAAGTGGTTCTGGAAATAGGAATCCCTACAGAAGATTTTATTTTCCATCTAGGGGATGCTATTAAAGTAAAATCAGTATTAATCCTATCGCCGGTATTAGAATTGGGATCTCCTTTAATAAGGTTTGGATCAATTTGAAACTGATCACTTATGGTATTGATAACGTTACCCAATTGTTTTAATAATATATTAACCCCTGTATTGGTAGCCGTTTTACCAATATCTACATTTCCAAAACCTCCATTATTGGATGTGTTAAAATTATTAAGAACTAAAATAGACCCAAACTGCAGTGTTTTTTCATCAAGATTAGCCATTTTTACAGAAAGAGCCTCTTTTACCTGCGAAGAAACATCCGGAGCCTGAACATCAAATTCTATTCTTGGATTCTTCAAGTTTTGTGTAATCTTGGTTTGAAGCATTACATTGATAGGAGGTAAATTTCCTATACCCAAGTATTCTGATGCGTTGGAAACCGTTCTGTAATAATTGGCTCGGATATTAAGTGACGGATTAAACGGATCTCTGTCCCAACTGATGCTGCTGGTTTTCTCTATTTGGAAAGTTTTCTCTAAAATAGCCTTAGATACATAGGTACCAGAACTGATAGAATAAGTACCATCTAAAGAAATTTTACCATTTTTCATAGCAAATTTCAATCTGTCTGAATTTCCTCTTACAGAGATGTCTCCTACCTCATCCCCTACCAAAACATTTACTTCAGAGCCTTTGTCTACTCCTATCAAGAGACCTATATCTAGATTTACGCCTTTCTTTACACCTTGATCTATACTTACCACCCCTGTTTTATCTTCTTTTAGGAATCTTAGCATCTTGAATTCGTCAACAGAGGAAGCTGTATTACTGTTAAGGGTAAACACACTATTATTAAGTACCTGAAATGGTACAGAATCGGTAGGTGTATCTTTACCGGCCGCAATGCTCAATTTTCCACTGTCAAACCCAATGAACAGGTCACCTTTTCCATAAATTTTACCCCAAAAGAGATCAAAATCTTTTTGCTCTGTATTCAAGAGCATTAAATTATCTGCTGTTACCAAGACGTTGGCCCCAATATTAGAAAGATTGCTCAAATTAATCTGTGCCAAGGAAAGGGTCCCCGAAGAATTGTTTCTTCCATCACTTATCTTTATAGGCTCGGTAAGAAGTATGTTGCCATTATTCACCATAAGGGTGGTATTTTGGAAAGAATAGTCTACTCCGTTGAATATAACTTTCAATCCAAAATCTTTCATCGCTACATCACCTCCATAATTAATGTCGTTAATTGGCCCATTGATAGCAATAGTACCGCTGGCCTTTCCTCTGAAATTTGAAAAAATATTATTTACAAAGACCTGAACAAAACCTAAATCAAATTCATTAAGAGTAGCATTAAGATTAAGGGTTGGAGTTTTAGCATTGTTATCTATAGTACCCGCAACTTCTAATTGATTTTTACTGAATGTATCAGAAGAAACTATTTTGGCATTTACATCAAAAACATTCGGCACATTACTACTTTGCGCTTTTACAAGCATATTGCCCATTTCTTTGCCGTTTAGACGAATATTTTTAATGTCCAGATCTATAATTGGCTCCAGATAATTCTGGCTCATTTTAATTTTGATATTACCATTGGCAACTCCTTTCAAATCAAGGTTGCTTTTTTGAGGTAAAAGATCCATCAATTTAGAAATTTCTAGATTTTTTACATTGATGTCTCCATTAAAATCTTTGGCATTTTTATACACTCCATTGATAAAAAGCTCGCTTTCATCCGAATAAAGTCTTAGATTCTTTACTAAGAAGTCCTTCGTTTTTTTACGATAGGTAATGCTATGGGCCATTTCGGAAGAAGTATCTACACTCCAAACAAAATTATTAAGCTTCAGTTCTGTAGGCTCGAATTTTATCACATAATCACCATTCTCGTCTATGCTTTGGCTGATGTAGATGGCATAAGACTTCAAGCGGTCTTTTTCTTCATCTTCTAAAGAACCGTGTTTAAAGTTGGCAACCAAATGAAGAATTTTGTTATTTTCATTATTTCCTGTAAGGTTAATATCCCTGAATACATTTTTATGGTACTCTGCCCTTGCTATATTGGCGAAGATCTGTTCTTCCGGCTTTGCTGTATTTATCCTTACAATAATATTTTCTGCCATTACAGAATCTTTGGTCACTTTGTTTTCTTCCAGTTTATATTCCGGATTAGTCTCTGCCAATATTCTGTCTGCCTGAGAAATTTCTTCTTTCTTGGTGAGAATATATTTTAATGCTGGTGCATCTGCATTCATTACCAAATCATTGGTATTACCTTCGAAAGAACCATTTACCCTTACTCCTTGAGGTATTTTGAGACTAGGCTCAAAATAATTTACCAATTTTTGATTGATTTCAAAAACATATGTAAAGTCTTGTCCTTTAAAATATCTTTTTTGAGGATTTCCTACCAAAACTTTATCAAATCCATTTTGGAACATTTTTCCCAAATCTCCCAAATTGTATTTACCATAGATATTTCCTCTTGCCACATCAGGCAAATCTACCAATATCATTCTTCTACCGCCCTCATAGAAGGCTTTTATCTCACCTTTAGGAAGGTCTATTTTTTGATCACCTGCATAAAAAATCACATTATTGAAATAAGCTTCCAAGTTCATGTCATTGATGGAGCTGAAAGTAACCTTGCCCTCTACATTACCCGAAAAAACGGTTTTACCATTCCCAGGAACACCAAAATAGCTCAAGTTCAGATAACTGAAATCAGCCTTTATATTTGCCAAAAATCTTTTGGTAGAGAAATCAATTTTTCCATTTATTTTCCCTCTGGCTTCGCTGTCATTTACAGTAACTAAACCATTATATTGTTTTCTGGACAGGTTTCCATCAAGGATTAGGTTATTAATCGTTTTGCCGTTGATCTCTATTTTGGCAACATCAGATTTTGTTCTCAAGGTAAGGGTATTCACATCAAAACCTTTACCGTCTAAAATGAATTTCCCTGAAATTAAACCTACTGCCTTATTTTTGGTAATAGCAGCCGCATTGAAATCATTAACCACCAAAACACCTTTGTAGCTTGGATTCTGTTGATCTATATCAGTCAAAATGATATCTGCATTTGCTCTACCAATGCTTGTAATAGCATTACCTTTGGCAATCACTCTTTTTGGTGTAACATCTACAGCGCCTTTATATTGGATAGTGCCAAAAGGATCAGCAAAATTCTTCATTTTTTTCGCCACATAAGTAGGTAACAATTCGCGAAGAGCTGGATAAGTGATATTGGCAGATATTTGATTGGTTACAATATTGAAATTGCCGTTTAATAGATTTTTGAATTTGGCATGGGGTGTATTAATCTGTACATTATTTCCTGCCACAACAAAACCTTCCAATTTAAAATTATTCAATGGCCCATTCATTTTCCCGGAAAGGTTAATCGGAGAAAAATTATCCCATTTGGTAGCAAAATAAGAAATGTCATACCCACTTATTTTACTGCCGGGCTTCATGTTCATTTCCCAATTAACTTTATTAGAGAAATCTTGCCATTTCGTTTCTTTATCCAAATGAAAAGTCAAATCACCTTGTAAAAGGGAATGATCCGTAAAGAGAGAGAGATCTTTCAAACTGAGATGTTCCTTGTCCATAGAAAAATCTGTGGAAAAAGTATCCAGAACATGTACTTTGCCCCATCTTCTAGTTTTAAAACTAAAGTTATTGATTTTTGCATCAATCTTAGGACCTACTATTTTAAGTTCAGGAGCCACGAGATTCACATGCTCTGCCTGAAGCCATTTTCCAGCATCACCATTATGATTTTGGTTGATGATAGAAATTTTAGAATCTATAATCACCACTCTTGCCTGAAGCTTAAAAGGTGTTTTATGTTTTACAGGAGAAGGTTGGTCAAATTTTTCTATTAAACGCGTGAAGGTATCTATAGAATCTCCTTTATAGGTAATGGCTTTTACTTCTGCATTTTCCAGAGTAAGAGTAGAAAATTTCAAATCCCGTGAATTGGTAATGATAGAAAACCAATCAGAGCCGGCTCTTAATCTTTTGGCCTTAATAAGATCATTGTTTTTATGATCCTTTATTTTGAGTCCATAAATAGAGACATCCCCAAAAATATTGACATCTACGCTGTCTTTTTCTATGCTTACTTTAAAGTCTTTATTAAGAAAACCCAAGGCATAATTAGCAGCTTTTTCTCTTGTCCAGTCTAGGCTTGCCAAAATAGAAAGCCCAAGAAACAAAACTGTAAGAACGCTTACTACAATCAGGAAAAGTTTGGCCCACCAAGACAATTTTTTAACATCCTTTTTGGCTTGCTCCATGGCTTCATGGGCAGCATCTAGAGGGTGTTCTAAGGTATATTTCACTCCTTCTACTGCATCATGCAGCTTCTCACCCATCTTTTCAGAAATCGGTTTGTTGTTTTCGGAGTTATTATTTTCTAAATTTGCCATTACTTATGAATGAACCCATTATTTTAGGAATAGAATCTTCTTGCGACGATACTTCTGCTGCCATCATCAGAGGAAATACCATTCTTTCTAACGTTGCGGCCAACCAGACCATTCACATCGAATATGGTGGCGTTGTTCCGGAATTGGCATCGCGTGCGCATCAGCAAAACATTATCCCTGTCGTTGAAAATTCTTTCACTAAAGCAAATATACAACAAAAAGATATTTCTGCCATAGGTTTTACAAGAGGCCCAGGACTTTTGGGCTCTCTTCTTGTGGGAACTTCTTTTGCCAAATCTTTAGCGATGAGTTTAGATGTTCCTTTAATTGAGGTTAATCATTTGCAGGCACATATTTTAGCTCACTTTATAGAAGATGCAAATCCTGAAGCACCCAAGTTCCCATTTATTTGCCTTACGGTTTCGGGAGGCCATACCATGATTGTTTTGGTGAAAGATTATTTCGACATGGAAATCATAGGAAAAACCATTGACGATGCCGCTGGAGAAGCGTTCGACAAAATTGGGAAAATTATGGATTTGGATTATCCTGCCGGGCCAATCATCGATAAACTATCTAAAAACGGGGATGCCAAAGCTTTCCAATTCAATAAACCCAAATTAGAAAACTATGATTATTCTTTCAGTGGACTGAAGACTTCGGTGCTTTATTTCCTACAAAAAGAACTGAAGAAAAATCCGGATTTCATTAAAGAAAATCTCGAAAATCTTTGCGCATCGGTTCAGAAAACCATTATCGATATTTTAATGGATAAATTGGAAAAAGCCGCCAAAGATTACGGAGTAAGTGAAGTGGCCATTGCAGGAGGCGTATCTGCCAATTCAGGATTAAGAACCGCAATGCAAAAACGTTCAGAAAAACTGGGTTGGAAGGTCTATATTCCAAAATTTGAATACACCACAGACAACGCCGCGATGATTGCCATGGTGGCCAAACTGAAATATGAGCGTGGTGAATTTACCGATTTAAAAACCAGCGCTACGGCGAGATATGAAATGTGAGATTTGCAAAATTGCAAAATCGCTAAGAGGATGAATGGCTATTCATAAAAAACACAAATTATGTATAAATTTTATTTTGAAAAATTGGATGTTTGGAATAATTCTCGCGAATTGGTAAAGGAAATTTATCATATGACCTCTAATTTCCCCAATGAAGAAAAATTTGGAATAACAAACCAAATTAGAAGAGCCTCATCAAGTATTTCAGCTAATATTGCTGAGGGATTTTCACGAAAAACAGACAAAGAAAAAGCAAGATTTATTACTATAGCCTACAGCACTACCATAGAAGTAATTAATTTTTTAATTCTTTCTAATGATTTAGGATTTTTAGATGATGTAAACTATAAAATATTGAGAGAAAAAACGGAAAGCATAACCAACCAACTAAATGCTTTATATACTACATTAAACAAATAAAAGCAATTTTGCCTTTTTGCAATTTTGCGAATCAGCATATCATGAAACTATTCTACGGAGAAATACAAGGCCAAACTGTAAAAATCAACGATGAAGAACAGCAACATATCGTAAAGGTATTGCGCATGAAAGAAGGCGAAGAAATTTTCGTTACCGATGGCAAAGGAAATTTGGCTAAAGGAAACCTTGTTTTTGAAGGTAAAAAAGTAAACCTAAATGTTACTGAAACCCAAGAAAATCTGCCTGATTTTTCTCCAAAACTACACATCGCCATTGCTCCTACCAAAAACATAGACCGCATTGAGTTTTTTGTAGAAAAGGCTACGGAAATGGCCGTATCTGAAATCACCTTATTACTGACCGAAAAAACAGAACGCAAAAACCTTAACATCGACAAAATCCGAAAACAAGCTATTGCAGCTTCTAAGCAGAGCTTAAGAATGCACTTTCCGAAAATAAATGATTTGGTGAAACTTTCAGATTTTATGAAAATAACCGAAATCGAAAATACTTTTGTGGCCCATTGCAATGAAAATTTGGAGAGAAAAAATCTTACCGAAATCCCAAAACTTGAAAACATTACTTTTTTAATAGGTCCAGAAGGAGATTTTTCTGATAAGGAAATCCTACTATTGGCCGAAAAAGGCATCAAAGCAGTGAGCCTAGGAAACCAAAGATTGCGAACAGAAACCGCTGGCATCTTTGTCGCTGCTTGGAACTACGAAAAAATGATTTAAATTATTTTTCTTCCAAAAACTTTTCCAAAATCATTTCCCCACTTTTGATGGAATTCAATGCCCAGCGTATTTTAATTTGAAGCAGCTTTTCTTCAGAAAGTTTATAGTCAATATTAGATTTTATGAGTTTTTGTTTCAGTTCGTACATGCAGATGGCAGCAGCCACAGAAACGTTGAAACTTTTGGTAAAACCATACATAGGGATGGCCAGCGTTTCGTCTGCAAAATCTAGAATCTCCTGGGAAACGCCTTCCAATTCTGTTCCGAAAACCAATGCAATAGGTTCCTTTACTTCATAATCCGGAAGCATGGTAGCATTTTTCTCGGGTGAAACCGCCAAAATCTTATAACCACGGCTTTTAATTTCTTGTAATGACGCCAGATTTCTGGGCAATTTCTCTACCTTCACCCATGTGTCTGCGCCTTTGGTTACTTTAAGATTTGGGTTAAAAACATTCTCCTCTTCCAAAGCTACCACTTGATGAAATCCGCAGGCTTCTACACTTCTTACAATGGCTGCCGCATTACGGTATTGATACACATCCTCCATCACAGGCAGCACAAAATCACTGCTTTCAACAGAAAAATGTTCTATTTTATTCAGTCGCTCTTCGGTGAGAAACTGCTTGATGTAATCGTATATTTCATGTGGAGTTTTCATCTGTAAATCATTATTTTACAAAAATCGGAAAAATAATGTTGATACCCAAAAATGATCCTGCCCCAGATTGAGCCATTGTTGGAGCTCGTTTGTTTTTTTTGTAAAGGTGTTTCGACAGGCTTAACATGACAAAAAACAAACAGCGACTGGCAAAAGCTGGAATTTGGCAGCCAAAATAAAATTTTTTGTAATTTTAGGACATGAAAAGAAAAGTTCTCGTTATCTATACCGGCGGCACCATTGGTATGGAAAAAGATTATGAAACGGGCAGCCTTAGGGCGTTTGATTTCAATCATATTTTCAGTAAAATACCAGAAATGAATCTTCTAGAATGCGAGGTGAGTGTGCACCAGTTTGCGGTTCCGCTGGATTCTTCGGATGTTGGACCAAAGGAATGGAAGGAAATGGCGAGGCTGATAGAAACGCATTACGAAGATTTTGATGGTTTTGTCATTCTTCACGGAACAGATACCATGGCATATACCAGTTCTGCCCTGAGTTTTATGTTGAATAACCTAAAAAAACCGGTGATCTTGACGGGCTCTCAGTTGCCGATTGGGGATCTGAGAACGGATGCCAAGGAAAATCTTTTGACGAGCCTTTATTATGCAACGCTATACGAAAAGAATGAGGCGGTAATACAGGAAGTAGCATTGTATTTTGAGTACAAACTCTTCCGTGGAAACCGTTGTCTAAAGTATTCTGCAGAGAATTTTGATGCTTTTACGAGTCCGAATTACCCTCTTTTAGGAGAATCTGGCGTTCACCTAAAGGTGGAAGAAACAAGTCTTTACCGAAATAAAAACCAAGGAAACTTTTTTGTGGACGAACACCTGAGTGACGGAATAAGCCTTTGGACGATATTCCCGGGAATCAATTTTGAAAATATGCCTGAAATCCCAAAAATGAAAGTACTGATCCTTCAGGTTTTCGGTTCAGGAACCATTTTCAGCCATCCGAAAACGGAAGCGGTTTTGGAAAAAATAAGAAGCAACGGTACGGAAATCGTTGTGATTTCGCAATGTGTGTCGGGCGGCATCAGCATAGGAAAATACAACAACAGCAATATTTTCAGAAAAATAGGGGCCATTAGCGGACAAGACATCACTACCGAAAGTGCTTTGGCAAAAGCGATGCATTTGGCTGGAAATCCTAATTATTTAGGTTCTTTTGCAGAAAATTTTTCTAAAAATTTACGTGGCGAAATTTCTGAATTCGAATAATAAACTTTACATTTGCAAACCTAAATAGAGAGGTGTCCGAGTGGTTGAAGGAGCTACCCTGGAAAGGTAGTATACGGGTAACTGTATCGAGGGTTCGAATCCCTTCCTCTCTGCAAATAAGATGTTGATTTTCAGCATCTTATTTTTATTTTACAATTCCTTATATTTGCATAAATTTCTAATAAAATAAAGTATAAAACATGAAAATCGGTATTCTTGGAGGAGGACAATTAGGAAGAATGTTCATTCAAAATGCTTTAAAGTATGATGACGATTTCTATGTGCTAGACCCTAATTCTGACTGTTCTTGTGCCAATATTTCTCATTTCACAAAAGGAAATTTCAATCAATATGAAGATGTTTTAGCCTTTGGGCAAGACAAAGATGTTATTTCCATAGAGATAGAACACGTAAACGTAGACGCTCTTTTCGAGTTGGAAAAACAAGGGAAGAAAGTAATTCCCAGTGCCGAAATCATCAAAACCATTCAGCAAAAAATTCTTCAGAAAGAGTTTTATAAAAAACACAACATTCCAAGTCCTGATTTTCAAATCATAGCCTCAAAATCTGAAGCTAATTTTCCTCTTCCTTTCGTCCAAAAACTGAACACTGGCGGCTATGACGGTAAGGGCGTTCAACTCATCAAAACTGAAGCAGATTTACAAAATCTTTGGGATGCGCCTTCTGTATTAGAAAACTTGATAGTTATAGATAAAGAATTATCTGTGATTATCGCCCAAAATGAAAATGGCGAAACCAAAACTTTTCCGGTGACAGAAATGGTGGCAGATGAAAAACTGAATCTTTTGGATTTTAATATTTGCCCGGCACAGATTTCTGATGACACCCAAAAACAAATAGAAAATATCGTTGAAAAATTCATTGCTGCTGCTCATTCTCCGGGCTTATTTGCCATTGAGCTTTTCTTGGATAAAGAAGGTAAAGTATGGGTAAATGAAACCGCACCAAGACTGCACAACTCCGGTCATCAAACTCAGGAAGGAAATGCCAATTCTCAGTTCGAACAATTTTATAGAAGCTTAAAAAATCTTCCTTTGGCTGATACGGATGCCTTTGGTTTTAGCGGAATGCTGAATTTGGTGGGTGAGGAAAACTATTCGGGAAAAGTAAAATATGAAGGATTGGAGGAAGTACTTAAACTTTCGAAAACCTACGTTCATCTTTATGGAAAAACTGAGACAAAACCCGGCAGAAAGATGGGACACATCAATGTTTTGGCCAATTCCCGAGAAGAACTTTTAGAAAAACTGAACCACATCAAAACTTTGGTGAGGGTAATTACATAAAAAAGGCAATCATTGCGATTGCCTTTTATTTTTCTTTATTTACTATCGTTTGAAGCTTCCAACCATCTTCTCATCTGTACTCTGTGTGCAGGGGTTTCCTGGGCGCCCCCAGCCAAAATATCCATCACTTTATCCCAAAGGTTTTTCTTTTTAGATTGCTCTTCTTTCAATTCATTATAGGCCTGCAAATATTCCTTTTCATATTGCTGTGCTTCACCATCAGAATAATTCCAAGGAATATGTTTTAAAATAGACATATTCAGCTCGTCTATTTCTTCAGGTTTTAAAGATTCCATCAATTTCAGTTTCAGCTCATAAGACTTTATGATATCCAAAATATTATTTTCATGCTCATAAATTTCGCCAAACAGATGATTCCATTTTACTAACTTTCCATCCATAAAAATTACATTTCCTAAACTTTGCATTTCAAGAAGTGCCTTATGCACATTATCTTTATGCTGCTCATGAGACAACCAAATCTTAGTTAAATCGCTTACATCTCTGTTTCTGAATTTATTTTCCAAAGTTGCCAAAACCCCTCTCAGTGCGGTAGCATTCATCATCAATTCGGTCTTTAACTGTATCCATTCTTTTCTTACCACCTCATCATCAATAATCATTTTGCCTGCATCTTCAATATTTTTGACGATAATGCCGTCTTCTTCAAGTATTTTAGTATTTTCTGTTTTAATTTCTGTGGCCATTCTTCTTAGACTCTGAACCGCCATAATTACGGGATTGAAATTATTGTTTTCCATACATTTAGTTTTAAAAAATTATACCCATACATAGCAAAACTTATTCCCTTTTGCTATTTTCAGTAAAAAAATAAAACTAAAAATAAATGAAATGGTCTCCTATCTATGACGAGACTTCAATAATCCTGGTTTATAGTTGATGATAAAAACACCACTGATAATCAGTACCGTAGCAATGATGAATTTTGCGGATATTTTTTCATCCAAAATCAGCCAACTGAGGGTAATCCCTATAACGGTGTTGACATATGAAAGCATAGAGACCTGAGTTGCCAAAAGCGTTTTCAGCAGATAATGGTAGGCATAGAAAGTAATTACTGAACCGAAAACCGCTAAATAAAGAATCGCAAAAATGCTTCTGTGAGACCATGTACTAAAATGATAATCTTTTATGGATACTAAAGCAAAAATAATTTGCACTATCCCAGCAAAAGCAAATTGATAAAAGAGATTCAGGAAAAGGTTATCTGTCTTAATCTGCAATTTTTTGGTATAAACCGTACCTACTGACCATGAAAAAATACCTGTAAAAAGAATAGCCATTCCGAAAATATAATCTGGATTGGCTAAGTCTTTAATTCCGTCCCAAAAAATAAAAACTACGCCTAGGAACCCTAACAGCAATCCCGTCAAAGATCGCTTACTGAATTTCTCAATGCCAATCACAAGACTCAAAATAAAGATAAAAACTGGGGCTAAAGAAGAAATTAAAGAAGTAAGACTACTGGTCAAATGCGTTTCCGCTGCTGTGGTAAGACCATTGGCACCCACCAACATCAAAGAAGAAAGCGTAACCTGAATTCTGAAATTACGCCATCCAATCCATTTCAGATTTTTGGTATATAGAAGAATGGGCAATAAAATTACTGCTGCCAAAAACTGCCTAATGCCAGACACAAACCAAGAAGGAATAGTCTCTACCCCTATTTTCATGGTGAGAAAAGTGGTGCCCCAAAAAAAGGCAACGGCAAAAATGGCCAGAAAAAGTTTGGTATTCAACGCTTAAAAAATAATGTTGCAAAGGTACCCAAAATCTGCTTTTCATGAATAATTTTTTATCTTTGAGGAAAATAAATCAAAAAGAGCAGAATGGTATCAATCATCATGGGCAGTAAAAGCGACCTGCCAATCATGCAACAAGCAGCAGATTTCCTGAAATCTCTTAGCATCCCTTACGAACTTACCGTGGTCTCTGCCCACAGAACTCCGGAACGCATGTTCGATTTTGCCAAAACAGCCAAAAGCAGAGGCGTTAAAGTAATTATTGCAGGTGCCGGTGGGGCTGCACATTTACCAGGCATGGTAGCCAGTTGCACCACACTCCCTGTTATTGGGGTACCCATCCACAGCAGCAACTCTATAGACGGTTGGGATTCTGTTCTTTCTATCTTGCAAATGCCTTCGGGAATTCCTGTGGCCACGGTAGCTCTAAACGGTGCCACAAATGCCGGAATTCTGGCAGCTAAAATTATGGGCTCTGCTGATGCTGAAATTTCTGCAAAACTAGAAGCTTATCAAGAAAGCCTTAAAGAAAAAGTGCTTTCTACGGTAGAAGAAATAAAAAAGGAACATCCTAATCAATATGACAAATAAAAAAAATCAGGGTTTAAGCCCTGATTTTTTTATTGATACAACCACAAAAAAGCGGCTTCAAATTCTCTTCGCCAATAAGCCTCATTGTGTTTGCCATCTTCATCTATTTTCAAAAAGATATTTTTGGGCTTCACATTTATCAACTTCAAATTTTCTATCACCCTTTGGGTTTCCCCTTGCTCTCCCACATCATCTTTCGCGCCTTGAACAAAGTAATATTTCTGTTTCTTGAAGTTGCCTTTGGATTGAGCAATAAAATCGTTCAAGGGTTTATCATTAAACCAAAAAGCAGAAGAAAAAGCCAATACTTTGCCAAAGGTTTCAGGATATTTCACTCCCGCATATACCGAAATCAACGCTCCTAATGAACTTCCACCAATGAACGTATATTTAGGTTGTGTTTGGGTACGGTAGTTTTTGTCGATATAGGGCTTTAGCTTTTCCACAATAAATTTCACATAGTTATCGCCATTTCCTCCATTCTTGTATTTTTCATTTTTGAAGGGCGACAATTCGTCAATGCGTTTTTCCGCACCATTGTCTATGCCCACCACTATGGACGCTTTTCCGGTCTTTTCAAAAACATGGTTTAAGGTTTCATCAATGCCCCATTCTCCGGCATAAGAAGTAGCATCATCAAAAAGGTTTTGCCCATCTTGAAGATACAGTACAGGATATTTTTTACCCGAAGCAGCATAATCTTTTGGCAGATAAATCCACACTCTTCTGGTAGTGTTGAGTTGTGGCATTTCAAATTTTTCTGAAAGGATGCTTACATTTTCGGCAGCCGTATGTTTTCTTTCTTGAGCGGAAAGAAAATTCAGAAAGAGAACAATAACCAAAAAAAACATCCTCATTATTTACAGAAAGTGTTTAGGTAATTTCTAACTTTAAAATTGGTATTATCTCCAACTTTTTTAAATACTTCACAAGATTTTTCAATTTGATTAGTAGCTAAATACGAAATCCCAAGGTTAATATAAATTTGCTCGACAGTATATAACCATCTATCCTTAAGATTAGGTGTTAAATTTAAACTATTTATTTGTTCATATTTTTCTATCGCTTTTGAGAAATTATTTTTTTCAAAAAAGATTCTACCACTTTCATAGATTTTGTTGAGTTTTCTTTCATCATTATTAGTTAGACCTTCAAACATTTTAAAGAAATTAAATCTATGAGTCATTAATAAATCTTGATTTGTATTATTTCTAAAATATTTTTCAGCTTTCAACAATGCAATAACAAATTGTTCATCAAATGCTTTAGAAATACTTTTAATTACTTTCACATCAGAAATTTTATTCTCTTTGCTCAATATAAACTTAATTTCAAAAAAATTATTAGTAATACAAATTGAAGAATAACTCGGTATATTATCTTTTAAAAAATCATCTAATTTTTTTGAATTATTAAATTGTGGATAAATAACCTCATTGGAAACAAAGACTTTTTTATTTTCGTAATCAATTTCTTTAGGTCTAAATTCTGGATATTTATTTAAAAAATCATTTTGATTTAAGAAAAAATATATTTTATTATCTCCACTTTCATTAATTACTAAATTTTCTTTTTCAAATTTATAATTTAGAGTTCTAAAATTTGAAGAAATTTTAGAACTATCAATTTCAACATCCATATTCTGTCCATTTATCTTTAATATGTTTCCATTAAATTGATATTCAATAAAACTAGAAAATAATGGATGATTTATTTCCAATAAATTACCATTAGAATATCTAATTTTTTCTAATATCCAATTTCCTTGTAATTTTTCGGACTGCCCAAAACTAAAACAATAGAAAATTATAAAAAATAAAGAAATGGTGTTTCTCATATAAACTTTTTATTTAAGAAATAACCCCCAATTCTTTCCCCACCTTCTCGAAAGCGGCAATCGCTTTATCCAGATGCGCTCTGCTGTGTGCTGCAGACAACTGAACTCTTATTCTCGCCTTTCCTTTTGGTACTACAGGATAGAAGAATCCTATCACATAGATGCCTTCCTCCATCATTTTTTCTGCAAACACCTGAGACAACTTGGCATCGTACAACATTACTGGTACTATAGCCGCATCTCCATCAGGAATATCAAAGCCTTTGGCTTTCATTTGAGTACGGAAATAAGAAGCATTTTCCATCACTTGATCTCTTAAAGTGGTATCATCCGAAATCATTTCCAAAACCTTCAAAGCCGCTCCTACAATACCGGGTGCTAATGAATTGGAAAACAAATAAGGACGAGAACGCTGTCTCAACAAATCGATGATTTCTTTTTTTCCGGAGGTAAATCCACCCAAGGCTCCGCCCAAGGCTTTTCCTAAGGTAGAAGTGATGATGTCTACCCTACCCATTACTTCATTGTGCTCGTGGGTTCCTCTACCGGTTTTCCCGATGAATCCCGTGGCATGAGAATCGTCTATCATTACCAAAGCATCATATTTTTCGGCTAAATCACAAACGCCTTTCAGGTCTGCTACAATACCGTCCATTGAGAAAACCCCATCCGTCACGATGATTTTGAAACGATGATTTTGTTTAGAAGCCTCTATCAATTGTGCTTCCAAATCTTCCATATTGTTGTTTTTGTATCGATATCTAGACGACTTACACAACCTTACCCCATCAATGATGGAAGCATGGTTCAGTTCATCAGAAATAATACAATCTTCTTCAGTAAACAAAGGCTCGAAAACTCCTCCATTGGCATCAAAACAAGCAGCATAGAGAATGGTATCTTCTGTCCCTAAAAAAGATGAAATGTTAGCTTCCAACTCTTTATGAATATCCTGAGTACCACAAATAAAACGCACCGATGACATGCCACATCCATGGCTTGCAACAGCCTCTTGAGAAGCCTTCATCACTTCCGGATGATTAGACAATCCCAAATAATTGTTGGCACAGAAATTCAGCAACGTTTTACCATTGGCTACAATTTCGGCAGACTGCTGAGAAGTAATAATTCTTTCTCTTTTGTACAGCCCGTCATTTTCAATATTTTGAAGTTCGTTTTGAAGATGTTTCAAGTATTTTTCAGAAATCATTGTTTTAGATTTTAGTTGAACACAAAAATAATAAAAAAAGCGCTCCAAGAGCGCTTATAAATGAATATTTTCTAGGATTTACAAATCTACCACCGGTTCTAGCAATAGTTCCATTTTATGTTTTATCTGGTCTACTGAGCCCGAATAATTATTAATGAGCAAAGAAAACGTAAGCATCCTTCCGCTTCTGGTCTTGATGTAACCTGCCAAACATTTAACTGCATTAAGGGTTCCTGTTTTGGCAAAAATCTGACCGTAGTTGTTGCTGGTTTTGAACATTCTTCTCAGAGTACCTGTTTCACCGGCAATAGGAAGAGATTTCAGGAAATCGTCATAATATTTTTCCTTCATCACTTCGGTTAAAAATTTAGCCTGAGAAATAGGTCTTACTTTATTTCCACGAGAAAGTCCGCTTCCATCTACCAAAGACAATCCATCAAAATCATATTTCTTTTCCTGTAAGTGTCTCACGATGGTTTCCCTGCCTGACTCTAAAGAAACATTTCCAGTTTTATAAAAACCTACGGTCTTTAGCAAAGCCTCTGCCAAAGCATTATCCGAATGTTGATTAGTATAGTAGATAATATCTACCATGGTAGGCGAAGAATATTTGGCTAAAAACTGTCTTTCTTCAGGATTAGGGTCGGTAACTCTTGTCATCACCTTCCCGGAAATAGGGATTCTGCTTTTCACCAAACCTGCTCTCAAGGTATTGGCTAATGTAGAAGGAGCAGCAGGCAATGTGGTAATTAGGTTATTGGCTTCAAATTTTTCTGTGAAAGCCATTTTATGAGTAGAAGGAGATACGTAAAAATATCTTCTAGAAGTATCAAAAACAGACTTGGCTTTAATGGCCACCTTTTCATTTTTAGGGTCTATGGTATTGGTATTGCCCACAGGAAGGTAGTAATTGTTGTGCTCTATCCACACAATTTTTTCCGGCAATTCTAATCTCACATCCTGGAAAACGGCCGTTTCTACAATAATGTCTCCCGTAATTTTTTTGATGCCAGCTTCAGAAATTTTTGAAATATAATCGGCTACAATTTCACTATTAGACTTAGCCCCCGCTTTTCCCGTACTCATAGAAGGGTCTCCACTACCTATGATGTATAGATTTCCATTAAGGGTACCTGTTTCATCTATGGTTCCGGAATATTCTAATTGGGTAATCCATCTGAATCTACCTCCCAAGAGCGCCATAGAGGCATCAGTAGAAAGCAGTTTGGTGGTAGACGCCGGGATAAGTGGCGTGTTTTCGTTATAGCCTGTAATCACTTGTTTCTTTTGGGTGTCATATACTACAAAGCCCCAATTAGCAACCCTTAGAAGAGGGTCTTTTTTCATGATTTCTATATTCTCTTCCAATTGTTCTTTAGGAGAAAGCAAGGGTTTTTCAACTGCAGTATTTCCGATATCCGATGGATCAATTTTTATATTTACAGGAACTGAAGTTTGTGCTAGTGCCCATGCTTGAAGAACAAGAAAAGAACTCACAAATAATTTATTCAGTATTTTCATATTTCTTTTTAAATAATAATCAGATTTTCAATTATTAACGCCACAAAATTATCAATTATTGCAAAACCTGCATCTCCTCTTTCGCTAAAAAAATCATAATTGGAGTTAAATATTGTTAAACATCTACAAAAGTATCTAGTTTTATGCTTTTATAGGCTGTTATCTCGTTGAATTCTTCCAAAGCCTTTAGAATATTTTCTTTGTATTCTTGGTATTTTTTTCCTCTTGGAAGTTTCAACAAGATTTGATATTGATACATCAAATTAATCCTTCCTATAGGCGCTTTTTCTGGACCTAAAATACATTGCATAGGAAGATATTTTTGCAATACAGAACTCATGAACTGGGAAGCTCGGTTTACCTTTTCTTCTTTACGATGTTTGAGTTCTATTAAAATCAATTTCACATAAGGCGGATACAGAAACTGCTGTCTTTCTTGTAAAAAATGCTGGTACAGTTTCCCCGGGTCTTGTTCAGAAATCATTGTAAATAATGGATGAGAAGGGTTATAGGTCTGTATAACCACCTTGCCTTTTCCTGAGATTCTCCCTGCCCTTCCGGAAACCTGAGTAATGAGTTGATATGCTCTTTCTTCGGCTCTAAAATCCTGCACATACAGCATGGCATCCGCTTTAGGAATGGCCACTAATTCTATATTATCAAAATCAAGCCCCTTAGAAATCATCTGGGTACCTACAATAATTTCCGCTTCCCCGCTTTCTATCTTTTCGTAAAGCTTTTCGTAGGCAAACTTCTTGCGCATAGTGTCCACATCCATTCTTTCGATGTGGGCTTCTGTCATAATCTTCTTCAGTTCTTCTTCTACCTGTTCTATGCCCACCCCACGTTCATTGAGATTGGTGCTATGGCATTTGGTGCAGAATTTTGGTTTCTGCGCCTTCTGTCCACAATAATGGCACTTCATCTCATTGGAGGCCTTGTGATAAGTCATCACCACATCACAATTGCTGCAGTAGTTAACATGTCCACAGCTCTCACACTCTACCACATTGGCATAGCCACGTCTATTGTGCAAAACAATGGTTTGTTTTTTATGTTGAAGATTTTGGGAAATTTCATCGATAAGATGTTTAGAAAAATGCCCTATCGTTTCTTTGGTTTCTTGCGCCTCCTTGAAGTTGACGATTTCATATTTTGGCAAGGCTACTTCACCAAATCTTTCGCCCAAGAAAACATATTTCAATTTATCATTTTGAGCCGCGAAATAACTTTCTACAGAAGGCGTGGCGGAGCCCAAAATCACTTTAGCACCATAAAAAGAGGCCAACACTAGCGCCGCATCTTTGGCATTAAAATAAGGTTTTACTTCTTTTGGTCGGTAGGCACTATCATGCTCTTCGTCTACAATAATCAACCCGATGTTCTGAAAAGGCAAAAACAAAGCATTGCGCGTACCAATAAGAATTTTAATCTCGTTTCGTTTGATTTTTTTCCAGACTTCTACCCTTTCAAAATCGGTAAGTTTTTGATGATAAAACCCTAATGCTTTGCCATATTTTTTTTCGAGACGCTGGGTAATTTGTTTAGTTAAGGCAATTTCCGGAAGCAAAAAAAGAACATTTTTGCCACCATCTATCGTCTCTTCTATTTTCTCCAAATAAAGGTGCGTTTTCCCGGAACTCGTTACCCCATGAAGCAGGCAGTTTTTCCCCTCTTTGAAGCCTTTCTCTATTTCTGTTAAAGCCTTTTTTTGGACATCGGTAAGGCTATCCAATGCTTCTATTTCGCCTTCATATCCTTCAATTCTATCCTTCTGCAGGTAATATTCTACAACCAGATATTTCTCCACCAAACCCTTCAAGTGGGATTGATTAAAGATGCCATTTTCAAAGAAATGCGCTTTTCTAAGCGGTTGGTTTTCGGTTTGCTGGGCCTGTAAAATCGACAAAAACAAATCTTTTTGTTTGGGCGATTTATTGAGTTTTTGAAGAATCTCGGCCAAGTTTCCTGTTAAGACTTCTTCTTCAATTTTGAGATACGCAATCTCTTTGACTTTATATTTTTCGAAAATCTGTTCGTCAATCAGAATGTATTGTTCATCAATGAGCGCATTGATGGTTTTGATGATTTCTTTTTTGGGGATAAAGGCTTCCACCTCCGAAAGGCTGATTAAACTCTTCACCTCCAAAGCTTGCAACAGATAGGTTTCATTGGCATCCAATACCTCCCAATCTATCTCTTTGTTGAGGTTTCTCTTTAGGTAGGTTTCACTTTCCAGCTTCAAAGAAGAAGGAAAGGCAAAGCGGTAGATTTCGCCGATGTTGCAGAGGTAATAGTCTGAAAGCCAATTCCAAAATTGCAGTTGCTCTTCGGGGACAATGGGTTCTGCATCTAACAAAGAATGAATTTCTTTAGGGATAAAGGTTTCAGGTTCCTCTTGATGGAGTTCTGCCACAATACCCGTATAGATTTTCTTGCCTCCAAAAGGCACCAAAACGCGCATTCCTAAAGCAATTTTAGACAACAACTCTTCCTGAACTTTATAGGTAAAAGTTCCTTTAAGATTTAGCGGAAGAATGATTTCGGCGTATTGCAATTTGAAATTTTGGATGAATTTTATCTTTCACAAATTTAGTGAAAATAAATTTTGGCTTAAGGGTATACCCACAAAAAAACGGGCAAAAACCCGTTCATATTAAGATTTATCAAAAATTATTTTTCTTTTCTTCTGCGTTCTAATTCTTTATTAATCAAAGAAAGCTCTCGCCCGGTTTGTCCTGCTACAGAAGTATTTTCTTGTGCTCTTCTGGTAAGATATGGCACCACATCTTTTACCGGTCCGTATGGTAAATATTTGGTAACATTGTATTTTTTCTCACCAAGGTAATATGTGATATTATCACTCATGCCATACAATTGCCCAAAATGTATGCTTTCATGATCATGAGCCAATCCTTTAGCTTGCATCTTGTCCATGGCCAATTCGGTAGATCTTTCGTTATGAGTTCCAAAGAAAGCAGAAACTCTATCCAGATTTTCCAAAACAAAATCTACTGCTGCATTATAATTATTGTCAGTAGCTTCTTTAGTAGGCTGTATAGGATCTGGGTAGCCTTTTTCTTGGGCTCTTTCCCTTTCCTTTTCCATATAAGCACCACGTACAAATTTATATCCTAAAAAGTAATTTCCGGCTTTGGCTCTTTCCAAATCTGCCGCCAAATATTCTAATCTTCCTGTTCTGTACATCTGAACGGTATTCCAGATATAGGCTTTCTCTTTGTTGAATTTCGCCATCATTTCGTTCACCAAATGATCTACAGCATCTTGCATCCACGTTTCTTCTGCATCTATCATCAGAATTACTTTGTTTTCATATGCCATTTGGCATACTTCTTCATAACGGGTTCTCACACGCTGCCATTCTTCTTTTTCGGAAGCCGTCAATTCTTTCCCTGCACCGATTTCGGCATACAGATCCAATCTTCCAAAACCTGTAGGTTTAAAAACCACAAATGGAATCGCAGGATTGCCTACGGCAAATTTTATATTTTCTTTTATTTCTTCACAAGTAATATCAAAAGCTGCCTCTTCTTCTTTTCCTTCAATAGCATAATCAAAAATGCTCCCAACATGATGGGTATACATCTGTTTTACCACTTTCATACTTTGTTCGCGGGTTTCACCACCACAAAACTGTTCAAAAAGGGTGTTTTTAACAATACCGGTAACGAACGGAAAATTATTTTTTATGGTACAATTCAAGATATTAATTCCAAAATTAGTGAGAGAAGGATATTGTATTGCAGTAAACATCCATTTTGCTTTTTGAAGCTGAGAAGTAGATTTATCAGCAAAAGCAATTTTTGTATCATTGAAAATAGACATACTTATATATTTGATGCCCAAATTTACTAATTGTACAGCAATTGGAAAAAGAAAATTTAATCATATTTATTTATTGAAAAAACATGGATAAAAAAAAGAATTAATGTTTTATTCAAAAGATATTTTTCTGACATAAATAACCCGAAATAGATAAAACAACCTGGTTTTTTTTAAATAATTGATATTTTTTTCTTAAATTTGCTCTTATTTAAAAAAATAAAAGTATGAAAATTAAAAAAATTACTGTTGCAGCACTTTTTTTCAGTGCAGTATTGGCATATGGCCAAAAGCAAAATGTAATAAATGATACACTGAAGGCTGAAAAAAACATTCAAGATGTTGTTCTTACAGGAACTCGAAATAAAAAAAGAACGGTCATTAACTCTGCGGTTCCTGTAGATGTAATCGAGGTAAAGCAATTGAGCCAAAGTACAGGACAGGTGGAAGTAAACCAACTGTTACAGTTTTCTGCACCTTCATTCAACTCTAATAAACAAAGTGGATCAGATGGCGCCGATGCTGTAGATCCTGCTACATTAAGAGGTCTTGGACCAGACCAAACTTTGCTTTTGGTAAATGGAAAAAGATACCACCAGTCTTCTTTGGTAAACCTTTTTGGAACAAGAGGAAGAGGAAATACTGGTTCTGACATGAACACTATTCCTGTTGCTGCCATCAAAAAAATTGAAGTTTTAAGAGACGGCGCAGCCGCACAATATGGTTCTGATGCTATTGCCGGAGTTATCAATGTTATTTTAAATGACAGAAACAAGGGCACAGAAGTTAATGCTTTTTATGGCCTTAATGTTTTTAAAAGCCCAGGTAACAACGATGTAGTTTCTGATAAAAAACTAGATGGAAATACTTTGGATGTAAGTGTAAATACCGGAACATCTATTGGTAAAAAAGGTGGTTTTGCTAATCTTACATTAGATTTCGTCAATAAGGATTATGCCATTAGAAATGCAAATCCAGATAAATTTGATGCACCAAGACAACGCTTTGGTGATGCTGCCGCTAAAAACGTATATGCTTTTTTGAATTCTGAAATCCCTTTGTCTGATGCGGTGAAGTTTTACAACAATTCAGGATTTTCTTACAGAAATACCAAAGCATATGCCTGGACTAGAAGTGCAGACGCAGACGGTAACATCCCAGCCATCTACCCTAATGGTTTTAACCCAATAGAAAATTCTAAAATATATGACTTTACTTTCAACAATGGTTTGAAATTTAAGGTTTCTGATTGGGATGTAGATTTCTACAATGCTTTAGGAAACAACAGCTTCCATTATGATATTACCCATACCCTTAATGCAACTTTAGGCAGCAAATCTAAAACTTCGTTTGATGCTGGTGGGCATTCTCTTTTACAGAATACTACCGGATTTAATGCTTCTAAAAGCTATAGCGTTTTAGAAGGTTTAAACGTAGCTTTTGGATCTGAATTTAGATATGAAAAATTCAACATTAATAAAGGAGAAGAAGCTTCATATGCCGCTTATGATATCAATGGACATATAGTTACTGCCTCTACAGCTTCTAATTTATTGGTAACCAATCCGCTTTCTGGAAACGTAAGACCTGCAGGTTCACAAGGCTTCCCAGGATATTCTCAAAACGTAGGAAAAAGCAGAAACAACTTTGCTGCTTATGTAGATACCGAATTGGATGTAACCAAAAACTGGATGGTTTCCGGAGCTGTACGTTATGAAAACTACAACGATTTCGGAAGCACCTTAAACGGAAAATTTGCCACCAGATATGCCATCACACCTCAGTTTGCTTTCAGAGGATCAGTTTCTACAGGTTTCAGAGCGCCTTCTTTGGTACAAAAATATTACAGCTTACAGTTCACCAATTTCCAAGGAGGAGAATTGGTAACCATTCAATTAGCATCTAACGACAGTGATTTAGCGAAAAAGGCCGGAATTCCTCAATTGAAAGAAGAAAAATCTGTAAACGGAAGTGCAGGATTTACTTATAACACCGGCAAATTCACTACTACTGTTGATGGATATTATGTTAAAGTAAAAGATAGAATTGTGCTTTCTGGATATTTCACACCATCAGAAATTCCTTCTTTAACGGTAGATCAGGCTCAGTTCTTTGCCAATGCTATTGACACCAGAACGAAAGGGGTAGATGTAATCTTAACTTACACAGAAAATATTGGAAGCGGAAAATTATTTGCTACTTTGGCCGGAAACTATAATGAAATGGAAATCACAAAAATCCATACTCCAGCAAGCCTTGCGGGGCAGGAAGGTGTATTTTTAAGCGCCAGAGAGAAAGCTTTTATTTTGGCCTCTGCTCCTAAAACTAAAATCAACTTAAACCTTAATTATAAAGTTGACAAATTTACTACAAACCTTCAATTGGTAAGATTTGACAAAGTAACATTAGTGGGCTATGGTGGAGATACAGATTATCAGGTATACGATCCTAGAATTACTACAGACTTATCATTTGGATATGATTTTTCAAGCAAATTTACATGGGTAGTGGGTGGTAAAAACATCTTCAACAGATATCCTACTCTACAATATGATCATGTTTCTGCTGGAAATACAGAATCTGGAGGTATTTTTGACCCAGTACAAATGGGATTCGCAGGAAGACAAGTTTACACTATGTTGACATATAAATTCTAAGAATTTATTTTTCATAAAAACAAAGCACACCTCCAAAAGGTGTGCTTTTTATTTCGTAATTTTACCAAAACATTCACTTTTATGATTTCTATTTTAGATCAGGATTTCAACGCAGTCAATCAGTATTTAACAGACCATAAACCTAGCCAGATTTTTATTTTGGTGGATGAAAATACTCATGAAAACTGTATTCCTACCCTATTGGGAAACATGGAAACAGAAATTCCTTTTGAAATCATAGAGATTGAATCCGGTGAAGATGCCAAAACCATCAGTACCGCAACCCAATTGTGGGAAATCTTATCAGAATTTGAAGCCGATAGAAAAGCGTTATTAATTAACCTTGGCGGTGGCGTTATTACCGACATGGGAGGCTTTGTGGCTTCTACTTACAAAAGAGGAATAAAATTCATCAATATCCCTACCACTCTTTTATCCATGTGTGATGCCTCTATTGGTGGAAAAACGGGAATTGATCATCTTTTCTTGAAAAATATCATCGGGACTTTTGCCGAGGCAGAACATATCTGGGTGTATCCTGAATTTTTAAAAACCCTTGATTTCAAAGAAGTGAGAAGTGGCTTTGCCGAAATGCTAAAGCATGGGTTAATTGCAGATGCTCAACATTGGAACGACCTGATTGCAATAGAAGAACTACAACCGGAAGCGGTATTTCCTCATATCGAAAAAAGCATGCAGATTAAGCAGCAAGTGGTAGAAGTAGATTTTAAGGAACAAAACATCAGAAAGACCCTCAATTTTGGGCATACCATAGGGCATGCCATAGAAAGTTTATTTCTAAAATCTGAAAAGATTATACCGCATGGAGAGGCTGTAGCGTTGGGCATGATTATGGAAACACAACTCTCCTATTTAGAAAATCTAATTTCTGAAGAAACAGCCCTTCACATTATAGAAAACATCCGAAAATTCTATCCTTATGTTTCGATAGAAAACTTTAGCAACGAAGAAATCATAAGTTTAATGCTGAACGACAAAAAAAATGAAAATGGAAAAATCAATTTCTCCATTTTAGAAGGCATCGGAAGATGCAATTTCGATTACAAAGTGAGTAAAGAAAATATAGAAAAAGCGCTTCAGTTCTACCGAAATCTGAATGCTTAAACATAAAAAACGCGCGCCTAAAGGCGCGCGTTTTTTTATCTATCATTAATTATTTATACCGCTTTTACGATAAAATAACTTTTCTTTCCTTTTTGCAACAACAAGAATTTGCCATCAATCAAATCCTTATCCGACGCTACAAATTCATCATTTACTTTTTCTTTGTTCACAGAAATAGCATTTCCTTGCAATTCTCTTCTGGCTTCGCCTTTAGATTTCAAAAACTCAGATTTATCAGAAAGCAAATCCACAATATTGCAACCTATCACTTCCGCTTTAGCTACTTCTTTTTGAGGAACACCGTCAAAAATCTGCAAGAACAATTCTTCATCTAGGCTTACCAAATCTTCGGCAGTACTTCTTCCGAAAAGGATTTCAGAGGCCTTTAAGGCTTTTTCGTATTCTTCTTGGCCATGTACCCAAACGGTTACTTCTTCTGCCAATTTCTTTTGTAGTTTTCTTTCGTGTGGCGCTGTTTTATGCTCCGCTACCAATGCTTCTATTTCTTCTTTGCCCAAGAACGTATAGAATTTAATAAAACGCTCTGCATCATCATCCGTAGCATTTAACCAGAATTGATAGAATTTATAGGAAGACGTTTTTTTGGAATCCAACCAATAGTTTTCTCCGGCTTCAGACTTCCCGAATTTAGAACCATCCGCTTTGGTAATCAAAGGAACTGTTAATGCAAAGGCTTCTCCTTGGGCTTTTCTTCTGATGAGTTCAGTACCCGTGGTGATATTCCCCCATTGGTCAGAACCTCCCATTTGCAATTTCACGCCATTGTTTTGGTAAAGATGAAGGAAGTCATACCCTTGCAACAGCTGATAGGTAAATTCCGTAAAACTCATCCCCTCAGCACCATCTTTCCCGGTAATTCTGTTTTTTACAGAATCTTTGGCCATCATATAATTGATGGTAATATTTTTACCAATATCACGGGCAAAATCCAAAAACGTAAAGGTCTTCATCCAATCGTAATTGTTCACCAGTTCGGCTTTATTCGGTTCGTTGCCTTCAAAATTCAGGAATCTTGAAAGTTGTCCTTTTAAGCAATCTACATAATGAAAAAGCGTAGCTTCATCCAGAAGATTTCTCTCAGAAGATTTCCCGGATGGATCACCTATCATCCCTGTAGCACCTCCTACCAAAGCAATAGGCTTGTGACCATGCTGCTGGAAATGTGCCAAAATCTTAATCTGAATCAAACTTCCGATATGAAGAGAATCTGCAGTTGGGTCAAACCCAATATATGCCGTCGTCATCTCTTTATTGAGTTGTTCTTCCGTTCCGGGCATCATGTCTGCGTATAATCCGCGCCATTTCAGTTCTTCGATAAATGCATTCATCTTGCTTAAAAATTTAGATGTGCAAATATAGGAAAAAAGAGGCTAATAAAACTTTAAATATGGGCAGCATTTCCGCCTTCCGCTGCCGCTTTTTTATTCTTTAGATGCTTCGACAAGCTCAGAATGACAAAAAATAAAAAGAGCTCCGCTCAAGTCGGACTGCGCCTTTCAACCGTTAAAATTAATTAGAATGTATTACCACTTCATCACATCCTTCACTACGCCACCATTTTGGGTATGCGGCAATAATTCTTTTTCGATAAAGGATTTGATTTGATTTTCAGAGCCATTGTTCGGGAACAATAAATGCACATTAGCACCGGCATCTAGCGTAAAGAAAAGAGGTAAACCGGTTTCTTCGCGGAATTTCCAAAGTTTGTTGATGACTTCCATGGTTCCGGTTTTCATCAAGATAAAAGCAGGTTCACTCATCATCATCATCGCATGAAGCGTTAAGGCTTCATGTTCTACCAAAGTGATGAATCTTTCCATATCACCAGATTTCAAAATCTCTTTCAATGGAACAAAATTTTCTCTGGCCTCCTGGAAACGTCTTTCTGCATAAGGGTTGGTGTTCATTAAGCCGTGCCCTACGGTAGAACTTACCGTTTTTTGTCCTTCGTGAATGAGCAGCACCCAGTCGTTAAAATCCTTAAAAACCTCATGGATTTCGGCATCCGGATATTTTACGGCATACAAATCACTGCTGCCTTCCACCTCAGGCGTTTCTCCCCAAACAACCAATCCTTTATACAAACTTCTGCAAGCGCTTCCGCTTCCCAATCTTGCCAAAAAAGAAGTTTTTTTAACGTCAATTTCAGTTTGTGTAAAAATTTTATCCAGTTCCATCAAACAAGTGGCAATCGCCCCAAATCCTGAAGCCGAACTAGCAATTCCGGAACTATGAGGAAAAGTATTTTCGGTTTTGATGACATATTTCCCTTTCAGAATCCAAGGCAAATATTTTTCGATATTGTGGAAGTATTTCTCAATTTTTTCGGCAAATTTCACTTCTTCTTTTCCTGCCAAAAACGTCTGTACCGAGAAATTTTCACCTGCTACAAATTCCATTGTGGTTTTGGTGTGGCAATGGTTCAGGGTATAACTGATGCTTGGGTTGGCCGGAATTTGATTCGCATATTTACCCCAATATTTAATCAAGGCAATATTAGACGGGCAAACCGCAGAAACAGCTTGACTAGAGATATTGAAATGTTGATTTCCTAAAAATTGATTTTCCATATTTTATTTAAATGCGGACTTCGACAGGCTCAGTCTGACAAAAATATTTGTTCTTTACTCTTGATTCTTTTTTCTTTTAGAAAGATAATTTTCCAAATGAAAATTGAGGCTTTCCTCTACCGGAATAAACTCATATTGAAGCCTTTCCTTTATTTTTTGATTGGATATTTTATTGAATTCCGTTACGGATTTTACATTGGTTTTATTGGCCATTCTTAAATGTGAAATCAACCATCCCAAAATAGCATTCAAGAAAACACCTATTGAAAGTAATCCATTCGGAACAATTTTTACTGTTGGCTTTCCTAATTTTTGTTTGATGAAATTGGCTACTTCCTGATATTTTTTATTTTCGGAAATCAGAATAAATCTTTCACCGAAAATATTTTGCTCCATCAATTCCACAGAAATTTTAGCTACATCTCGCACATCCACATAAGAAGTTCCGCCAGAAAAAGTATAAGAAGGTTCGCCCAATTCTTTGAAAAGCGTTCCGCTGCTACTGTTCCAATTTCCTGAACCGATAATCAAACCCGGATTCACCACTACCGTTTGCATTCCTTCCGCAGAAGCCCTCCACACTTCCATTTCAGAAAAATGCTTGGAAATAGCATAAGAAGAATGGTCTACTTTGGGATTAAAATCAGAAGTTTCGTCCAATTCTCCATTTTCATTCAGCCCATCCAAAACCGCAATAGAACTCACAAACAAAAACTTCTTTACCTCAGCGTTTTCGCAAGCATAAAGCAACTGCTTTGTCCCTTTGATGTTGGTTTGATAGAGCTGTTTTTTGTCTTTGGGATGAAAACTTACCTTTGCAGCGCAATGGTATACCTCATCCACACCGTTTAAGGCATTTTTAAGCGAATCCAAATCCTCAAAATCTACCTCTACCCATTCTATTTTTTGAAAAACTTCATCAGGATTTTCTCCATAAAAACGAAAAGACTCCTTCACCTCATTTAGGTTGCTATCTTTCCTTTTGCTGGCACGCACAGACTTGCCTCGATTTAGCAGTTCTAAAACGATAACTCTTCCTAAAATGCCTGTGGCGCCGGTGACTAATACCATGAGTAAGGGGTGATAAGTGATGAATGATTTGTCAAATTTACGATTTTAAAAATTCTTTTACAGATTCATTAAAATCCTTAGGATTTTCTGCCTGTACCCAGTGTCCGGCATTGGCAATAGTCACCAATTTATAGTTGGGAAACTGTTGGCGCATCAAAAACTCATCCTGCGGAAGGATATAGTTGGATTTTTCTCCAGCAATAAAAAGGGTTTCTCCTTCAAACTTTCCAAACTTAATGGCATTGGCCACAAAATCATTGTATTTTTCTGCCAAAGTCTTCAGATTAAACCTCCAATTGAGTTTCTTATCCTCCGTCCAATACAGATTTTTGGTTAAAAACTGAATCACCGATTTTTCGGAAATATATTGAGAAAGCACCTCTTCTACTTGTTGTCTTGAAGTCACGGCATCGAAATCTACACTCTGTAAAGCCTTGATGATGCCTTGATGATGCGGTGGATAAGCCTTTGGCGAAATATCTGCAACGATGAGTTTTTCCACCTTTTCAGGATAAGAAATCGCAAAAGTCATCACCGCTTTTCCACCTAAGGAATGCCCCAAAAAATGGGCTTTTTCTATGCCTTGAGCATTCATATAGTTTAAGATATCTTCTGCCAAAACCTGATGTGACATTTCATCTGAATGGAAACTCTTGCCGTGGTTTCTTAAATCCAAGATATGGCACGGCATCATTTCACCGAACTCTTTGCCAAAACTCGCCCAGTTGTCTAGCATCCCAAACAAACCGTGGAAAACCAACAATGGAATCCCCGACTGTTCTTCTCCATATATTTTTGAATGAAGGATTTCTACCATTTCGCCAACCTCTTTAAATACGCCTGAACAGTATTCTCTAACCCTAGGTACAAGGCTTCAGAAATCAAAGCATGGCCGATAGAAACTTCCAATAGATTTGGAATGTTGTCGGCAAAATATTTTAAATTTTCAAGGCTTAAATCATGGCCGGCATTGATGCCCAAACCATATTTTGTAGCCTCCACAGAGGTTTCATAATAAGGCTTAATGGCTGCTTCCTTATCATCAGCATAATTCTTGGCATACGCTTCTGTATAGAGTTCTATTCTATCCGCACCTGTTTCTGCAGCAAACTTTACCATTTCTGGGTTTGGATCTAGGAAAATAGAAGTTCTGATGCCAGCCGTTTTAAATTCAGCAATGACAGATTTCAAAAAATCCATATTTTTTTCGCAATCCCAACCGGCATTAGAGGTAATGGCGTCATCTGCATCGGGCACCAAAGTCACCTGCTCTGGCTTTATTTCTAAAACCATATCAATAAAGGGACGATGAGGATTCCCCTCAATATTAAATTCTGTATGTACCAAAGGTTTCAGATCATAGACATCTTTTCTCGTGATGTGTCTTTGATCGGGCCTTGGATGTATGGTGATGCCTTGTGCTCCAAATTCTTGCAAGCGGATGGCCGCCTCGGTTACACTTGGTGTATCTCCTCCTCTGGCATTTCGGATGGTAGCAATTTTATTGATATTTACGGATAGCTTTGTCATTCCATTTTAGATTTTAGATTTTAGATGTCAGATTTTCATATTGAATTCTGACTTTGTACTTTTAACTTTTGACTTTTAACTTGTCTTTACGCCTTATTCACCTGCATTACTTCCAAATCAAATTCTTGAGCTGCAGTAAGAATATGGTCAAAAATATCTGCCTGTATCCTTTCATAATCTACCATCTCAGCTTTATTGGCAAAACAGTAAATTTCTAAAGGTAAACCTTGAGGTGAAATTTCTTGTTGTCTCACGAGTACAATTTCATCATGGTCTATTTTAGGACTATTTTTAAGATAATTCAGAACATAATTTCTGAAAAGTCCGATATTGGTTAACTGCTGACCGTTGATGATTCTTTCCGCATGAGGAATATCCTTTTTGGATTCTTCAATTTCTTTTAGTTTTCTGGTAAGATATTCGGAAATAAGATTGATATCCTTTACTTTTTCGAAGAATTGTTGATCCACAAATTTAAAAGACTTGATATTGAAATACACCGAACGCTTGATCCTTCTGCTGCTGCCTTCGTACATTACCTGGTGGTTACGGATCTCTGTAGAAAGCAAATCATAAGTTGGAATGGTAGAAATAGTCTTATCAAAATTCAGGATTTTGGTAGTCAAAAGACTGATGTCCTGAATATTTCCTTCAATATTATATTTGGGAATGCCTATCCAGTCTCCTACTTTCATATTCTTGGAAGTGGAAACATGAATTCCGGTTACAAACCCTAAAATAGTATCTCTGAAAACCAATAATACCACGGCAGTTATGGCTCCTAATAAAGTTACAACAATGGAAGGACTAATCCCGAAAATCACAAAAATGCCGATGATGGAGAAAATGACCACTCCAAAAATCCTTAAAGTCTCTGAAATAGCTTTAATGGCCGTTATTCTGTAGATATCTTCTTTTTCGGTGTAATAGTTTTCAACGGCTTTTACAATGCGGTACATGAGAAAAGCAAAGGCTATCACTTGGCTGAACATCAGCAACCTTTCAAAGTAAATGAAACTTTTAGGATGGCGCCAAAAAATATCCTCCACCAACATAAAACATAATCCCAATGCAAGAAGATGAGCAACAGAATATTGAACTTTCGATTTGTACGCGTGATATAAAAGTCTGTTTTTGGAGATATTGACAATAAGCCTCGAAATAAGAGCATTCAATATTTTAATAATATTGTCTGCAATAAGAAAAAAAAGAAAAAGCAGGAGTATCTTGGCGGCAATCTGGCCGAAAAGGATAAATCCTTCAGGAAAATTTTCTTTTACAAAAAAATGAATCTGTTCACTAAAATTTTTCAAAAGCTCCATATCAGAATTTTATGCAAAAATAAAAAATATCATCGGCAATACCGTTTATTTATTAATTTTAATGAAATTTATGTTAAATGTACCATCATATTTTTGAACTGATATCCCTAATTCTGATAGGCATTGGGATTTTAGGAACCTTCCTTCCGGTATTGCCAGGACTTGTTTTCTGTTATGCAGGGATTTTGGTATATAAATTTGGGGCCAATCCAGATTTTTCTGTTTGGTACCTTCTTATTTTCGGATTATTGACTTTGGCTTCTATTGTTTTAAATTATACAATCCCCATCAAAACCACAGCCCGATATGGCGGAAGCAATTATGGAAAAATAGGTGGATTTATGGGTACCTTACTAGGGCTCTTTTTCCCTCCTTTAGGATTTATTATTGGGATGCTGCTTGGAGTATTCTTCGGGGAAATCCTTCATGACAGTACCGACAGAAGAAAGGCTTTCAAGGCAACAAAAGGGGCATTTATTGGTTTTATATTAGGAACAAGCTTCAATCTATTGGTAGGTTTGGCAATGTTTTTGGTGGTTTTAATAGATGTTATTTTAAAGTAAAAAGTAAAAAGTCAAGAATTTAAAATTTAAAATTATGAAAGGAAAAATTTTTGT
Organism: uncultured Flavobacteriales bacterium; assembly: GCA_937973555.1. Taxonomy (GTDB): domain Bacteria; phylum Bacteroidota; class Bacteroidia; order Flavobacteriales; family Weeksellaceae; genus Cloacibacterium. Next base: position 33,477 of record CALJKL010000079.1, read on the forward strand.
TTTAGCCCTTTTTTCATTACTGAGTACTGCATGTACCTGTCAGAAAAAATCATCAGAGATGAAAATGCCAGAAACTTCTTCCAATACTGTAAATGCCACTTATCCCAACCAAAAACCAGGAATGGATATAAGCAGATTGGTAGAAAAACAAAATATTTTTTTGAAAGACTATAAAATGAATATGAAATTTATAAAAGTCACCAAAGACAATAGATGTCCCATAAATACAACATGTATTACAGAAGGCTTTGCATTGGTAGAGATTGAAGTAATGGGCACTTATACCAGACCAAGAACTTTTATACTCTCTACGGTGAAGGGTGAAAATTATTTTGTCTTTAGTGGTAAAAAAGTCACCCTAGAAAAACTATATCCATCACTTTCTAAAGAAATGGGGCTGAAAGAATTGCAAGGAAAATATGTGGTAGATCTTAGAGTAGAACCTACCATTCGATAGTCTTTTTGCCTTTTGATTTTAAGTAATCGTTGATTTTTGAAAAAGGCCTGCTCCCAAAAAATCCTCTGTATACAGAAAATGGAGAAGGATGCGCAGATTTCAGGATAAAATGTTTGGAGGAATCTATGAGTTCCTCCTTTTTTTGGGCAAAAGCGCCCCACAAAACAAAAACCACATGCTCCTTCTTATCCGAAATTTCTTTGATGATAAAATCCGTAAACTTTTCCCAGCCCATATCTTTGTGTGAATTAGGTGAATGGGCTCTCACGGTAAGCGTTGCATTCAGCATCAATACCCCTTGTTGGGCCCAGACCTCCAATTCATTGCTGGTTTTATCAATGCCAAGGTCGTCTTTTAATTCTTTAAAAATATTTTTAAGCGAAGGCGGCGCACCTACTTGGTCTGAAACCGAAAAGCACAATCCATTGGCTTGCAAGTCTCCATGATACGGATCTTGCCCTATGATGACCACTTCTATATCCTCAAAAGGAGTGAGTTCTAAAGCCCGAAAAATCTGTTCCTTTGGTGGAAAACATTTTGTACCGGCATATTCTTCCTTTACTTTTTGCCAAAGGTCTTTGAAATATACCGTGTTTTTAATTGGGGCTAGAACTTCCGTCCAGGTCATAATCTTTAGTTACTTAATTTGAGCTCAAAAATAATAAATTTACTTATTATCACATTTTCAAATTATCTCATTATTTTTGCACCGTGCAAGTAACTCAAGACAATTTACAGGAATTAGAATTCACGAAACTTTTGGCAGAGATTTCGCCTTTAGCATATTCTCCTAAAGTGGCCGAAAAAATTCTGCATCTTCAATTGATGCCATTGGAAGAAGCTGAAATTTCTCTTAAAAAAACTGCTGAATTTCTTTCTTCTTACGAGAGTGAAAATGCCATTCCTTTTGGCGAATACGAAGACATAGAAGCCGAACTGAAGGTGATGCACATTGAGAATTTCAGGCTCGAAAATGCGGCTTTCATCCGGATAAAAAACCTTACAGAGCAAATCGGGAAACTGCAATCTTTCTTTCCCAAAATGCCCGAAATTTTTCCAATTCTTGGAGACGAATCTCAAAATGTATTTTTCCGAAAAGAAATCATCGATATGGTGGATAAGGTCTTCAACCGTTTTGGGGAAGTGAAAAGTGAAGCATCCCCTGCATTGAAAACTTTGAGAACCGAAATTCAGCATGCCAAAAAACACATTCAGGAAAATTTCAGCAAAACTCTTTCGCACTTGTCGTCCACAGATTTTTTGGACGACATAAAAGAAAGTATTATTGACGACCAAAGGGTTTTAGCAGTAAAATCGGGATTCAAAAAAAGGATTCCAGGGAGAATTCTGGGGGTTTCCAAAACGGGTTCTATTACCTATATTCAACCGGAAAGTGTCGTAAAACATCAGTTCAAACTTCGTGAATCTGAAGAAGAAGAGAAAAAGGAAGTCGACAGAATTTTACGAAAACTCACCGCAGAAATTGCCCTTTTTCAACCAGAGTTAGAACAGTATCAAGAATATATTTTCGATTTGGACATTACCCGCGCCAAGGCAAAATTTGCCCATAAGATAGGTGGGGTGCTCCCGAAAATCAACAGACACAAAACCATGAGGCTGGTGAATGCCTACCATCCTCTTCTATTGTTGCAAAACAAAGCCGAAAACAAAGAGATTTATCCTCAGACGTTATCGCTTACTGAACATAATCGCATAATCTGTATTTCAGGACCCAATGCGGGCGGGAAATCCATCACTTTGAAAACTGTGGGACTGCTTCAATTGATGCTGCAAAGTGGAATTTTGGTGCCGGTGCATCCAAAATCTGAAATGTTTTTCTTTGAGAAAATAAGAACCGATATTGGAGACAACCAATCCATAGAAAACCATCTTTCCACGTATTCTTCAAGGCTCAGAAAAATGTCAGGCATTATCCGTGAAGCCGATGAAAACACCTTGCTGCTCATTGATGAATTCGGAACGGGGTCTGACCCTGAATTGGGAGGCGCCTTGGCAGAAGCCTTTTTAGAATTTTTCTACGAAAAGAAATCTTTCGCCATCATTACCACCCACTACACCAACATAAAACTGGTGGTAGAACAATTGCCGAATGCTCAAAATGCAGCCATGCTTTTTGATGAACATTCTTTGGAACCTTTGTATAAATTGGAAGTAGGACAAGCTGGAAGTTCTTTCACGTTTGAAGTGGCAGAAAAAAATAAAATTCCGCGTTTTATCATCAAAAATGCGAGAGAGAAAGTGGAAAAAGACATTATAAATCTGGACAAAACGATTGTAAAATTGCAGCAAGAAAAATATGAGGTGGAGAAACTGAAATCTGATTTGGTGGAGAAAAAAGAAAGCGTGGAAGACAAGCGCGACAACCTCCAAAAACTGAATGATCAACTCCAACAAAAATTGTATAATTTCCAAAAACTCTACGAAGAAGAACACCGCAAACTGCAATTCGGGAATAAGATAGAAGGCTTTATAGATGGTTACCTGAAAGGCAAATCCAGAAAAGATATCGTAAAGGATTTCGTGAAAATCTTAGAGCAAGAGAAATTCAGGAAAATAGGTTCAGACAAAACAGAATCCGAAAAACTGAAAGTCACCAAGCGTAAGGTAGAACAACAACTGAAAAAGGAAAACATCCAAGAACAGATTACCGAAACCAACGAAAAACTGGAAGAAAAACGCCAGAAAGAACGTGCCGTTTGGATGAAGGTGGGGCAAAGGGTACGCATTGCCGGAAGCGCCTCTGTAGGCACCATAGAGCAACTTCACAAAAACGGAAAGGTGACGGTTAATTACGGAATTTTCAAGACCCAAATTGACGGGAGTGAACTGGAGAGGATTTAATAAATTCTACAACAATTTTCCTTCATCAAAAGCCTTTTGCATCAATACATCAAAACTGTGTGCCATTTGCTCGGAAGCCATTTCTATTTTTCCTCTCAATAGATGTCTTACCCTTTCTAAAGTAACTTCGGCCTCTGTCCAGCTTGTACCATTGTTATGACAGTTTAGCGTAAAAGGAATCATGCGGTCTACGGCATTGGCAAAGATGGCCTCTTCTGTTTCTCCGGCTTCAAACTCTAGCCAAAGATTCATCATTTCACTGCTCAATGGCTCAGACAAAATCCCGAAAATCCTTTTGGCAGACGCCAATTCTCTTTCAAATTTATCTTCGTGTGCTTTTTCATCATAAAAGAAGGTATCCCCGGCATCTATTTCTACAATATCATGAATGGAAAGCATCTTAAGGACTTTCCCCAAATCTATTTTTTCTTTATTGCGGGCATAGGGATAAAGAACTTGGGCAAAAACAACTACCTGCCAAGAGTGTTCGGCGGTGTTTTCTCTTCGGGAATCATCAAGGTTAAAATTTCTACGGTTGATATTCTTGAGGGCGTCAACAGCCAAAATGAATTCGATTTCTTTTTCGAGGAACATGAAGTACAATTTTGAAGGCAAATTTAGTTTAAAAAAAACAAACGGTTCTTTCAATAATTAATTATTGAATTCTGACAAAAGTCATTGACCTTGTGTAATGTATGTTACAAAATACCAATAATCTTGAACCTATATTTGTAGTATAGAGTTCACTCTTAGTTAACAAAAAAAAACAAAAAAATATGAAAATTTTAGTAGTGGGTGGAAACTTTGCTGGCTCTACTGCCGCAATGGAACTCAAAAGAAAACTGAAAGACCAAGCCGAGGTAACACTAATAGACCGTAATGAAAACTTTGTATACATCCCATCATTGATTTGGGTGCCTATCAAAAGAAGAGAAGTAAGTGAAATCATCATTCCAAGAAAACAAGTTTTGGAAAAAAGAGGGGTGAAATTTGTACAAGATACTGCCCTAAAAGTAGAACCGGATGAAAACAAAGTATACTGCGAAAATGGAGAGTATGAATATGACCACCTCATCATTGCTACAGGCCCGAAAGTAAACTTTGATATTGCTCCGGGCATTAAAGAAAATGCATGCTACATTGGTACGCCTCCGGGAGCGATGCATACCCGTGAAAAACTAGAAGAATTCAAGAAAAACCCTGGACCTATCGTAATTGGGGCGACCCAAAATGCGGGTTGTATGGGGGCTGCATATGAATTTTTATTCAACATTGAAAAATGGCTCAGAGAACAAAACATCCGTAAAAAGGTAGATTTATATTGGGTAACTCCAGAGCCTTTCTTGGGTCATTTTGGTATTGAAGGAATGCCATTGGGTGAAGGTATGTTGAAAAAATTCATGCAAATGTTCAACATCAAATACAGAACTAGTGTTGGAATAAAAGAAGTTTTGAAAGACAAAGTAATCCTTTCTACAGGAGAAGAAATTCAGTCTAATTTCACCATGCTGATGCCTCCTTTCATAGGGGTAGATTTTGTGGCGAATTCTCCAAAACTGGAAACGCCTCCTAATAACTTTATCCCAATATTGCCAACTTACAGACACCAAACCATCAACAACATTTGGGGTGCTGGATTAGCAGTAGATGTAAAACCACCTTTCACTGGAACAGAAGTTCCTTTCACGATTCCTAAAACAGGTTACCCAAGTGATGAAACCGGAAAAATAGTAGCCGAGAATATCATTAGAACCATTCAGGGAAAAACAAAATTGGTAGAAAAACCTTGGGGTAAAATTACAGGATTGTGTATTATGGACGCTGGTAAAAAAGAAGTGATCATTTTCAGTGATACGCTTTTCAAACCAAGAAAAATAGCCATTATGTTACCAAATGTATTTTATGATATCAATAAAATCATTCTGGAAAAATACTTCCTTTGGAAATTGAGAAATGGGTATTCTTTTTTACCATAATAAATTGATTCATATTTTTTAACAACCATAATTTGTGTTTTTAAGAAAATCCCTGCCATTTTTGGTAGGGATTTTATTTTTGAAAAAATCCAATAAAAAAACTCCCAAAAAAATTGGGAGTTTCGTTAACAAAAAACTATTACTATGATTGAACTTTAGACCAAAGGTTATACCCTCCGTTTAAGTTCACGGCTTTGAACCCGTTGTTTCTCATAATTCTGTTCGCCAAATATCCGCGAAGACCTACCTGGCAATAAATGGCATATACTTTATTATTATCCAAATGCTGTAGATTATCTCTTAGGTCATCTACATTAATATTAACTGCTCCTTCAATATGTCCGCCTTCAAATTCTTTGGAAGTTCTGACATCCAAAATCACCGCTTCATTTTCTTTGACAAAAGTCCAAAAATCATCATAATTCACCATTTCCAGGTTTCCATTCAGAATATTTTCGGCAGCATATCCAGCAATATTTACCGGGTCTTTCGCAGAATTGAAAGGAGGTGCATAAGTAATTTCTATTTCGGGCAGATCAAAAACGGTAAGATTACCTTTGATAGCGGTAGCAATAACGTCTATTCTTTTATCAACGCCTTGCTCTCCCACGGCTTGTGCTCCGAAGATTTTGCCCTGTTCATCAAAAATCAACTTCAAAACCATATTTTTAGCTCCAGGATAATAGCCCGCATGATGACCACGGGTAACAATGGCTGTTTTGTAAGGAATATTGTTTCTTTTCAGGAACTTCTCGTTGAGTCCTGTAGAAGCTACAGAAAGTTCGAAAAATTTCAAAATAGAAGAACCTAAGCTTCCGCTATATTGATACTTGTTGCCCAATACGATATTATCTGCCACCAATCTTCCTTGTCTGTTCGCCGGCCATGCCAAAGGAATCAATACTTTTTTGTGGTGAATAAAATGCTCTACTTCTATGGCGTCTCCCACTGCATAAATGTCAGGATGCGAAGTTTGCAGATATTCATTCACCAAAATTCCTCCGGTTTCACCGATAGCCAATCCGGCATCTTTTGCCAGTTTGGTTTCAGGCTTTACCCCGATCGCCAAAATCACTGCATCGGTTTCTAATGAAGTACCGTTATTCAGAAATACCTCGATAGTATTTCCTTTATCATTGAATTTTTGAACGCCAACATTTAATAAAAGATCAAGGCCTTTTTGTGCGGCTTTTTCATGAACAAAACTGGCAATATCAAAATCTACCGGTGCCATCACCTGATTTCCCAACTCAATCAATTTTACTTTTTTACCAGATTCTATTAAGTTTTCTGCAACTTCAAGTCCGATAAAACCACCACCTACCACAACAAAGCTTTCTGCTTTTGCGGTTTTCTCAATGATTTTATCCATATCCGGGATGTTTCTTAAAGTATAGATTTTATCAGAATCAATCCCTTCGAAAGGTGGTCTTATAGGCTCTGCACCTGGTGAAAGTAAAAGCTTGTCAAAAGTTTCGGCATATAATTCTTCTGTTTGGAGATTTTTAACGCTTATTTTTTTTTCTTTAGGATCTACAGACAAAACTTCCGAAAACACTCTTACATCTAGATTATATCTTTCTTTAAGGCTTTCTGGCGTTTGCAATAAAAGAGCATCTCGTTTATCAATTGTTCCGCTGATGTGATAAGGTAAACCACAATTGGCAAAACTTACAAACTGTCCTTTTTCGAATATAATAACTTCATTTTCTTCTGATAATCTTCTCAGTCTCGTTGCGGCAGTAGCCCCTCCGGCAACTCCTCCTACAATAAGTATTTTCATAATCAATAAATCAATGTATGTTGCAAAATTACCCTCTCAATTTCTTAATTTCAGTAACAGATGTTACAGTTTAATACTTTTATTTGAAATTAAACCCAAACGTGTTTAAATTTTTAATACTGATTATCAATGATTTACAAATTAATTTAAAATTTTTACACTACTTTGTATTGCATAATACTAGAATAAATATATATCTTTGCAATATAAAATAAGAATGAGGTAATTTCGGACGCGAAAGAAGTTTACTTTTATTTCAAAAAACTGATTAATTTAAAATCAATTCTGTTAAACAATAATAAAAACAAAAACAGATGAACACAGAAAATACCAAAGCGCAAATGCGAAAAGGAATACTGGAATTCTGCATTTTGAGTCTTATCAATAATAAAGAAATGTACGTTTCTGACCTGATAGAAGAACTCAAAAATGGAAAACTGGATGTGGTAGAAGGCACCCTCTACCCGCTCCTTACCAGACTGAAAAATGGAGAATTTCTTGCCTACAGATGGGAAGAATCTACCAGCGGACCTCCAAGAAAATACTACCAAATCACCGAAAAAGGCAAAACCTTTTTGTCTGAACTGCAAAACACTTGGAGTGAACTGACACAATCTGTAAACCAAATCACCAACCATTCATAAAACTAAACTATGAACAAAACATTATCTATAGGACTGGCAGGTTTTTCTTTCGTAATAGAAGAACACGCTTATATAAAATTGAGTGATTACCTCAATGCGCTGAGAAGTTCTCTGGATGCTTCTGAAGCAGATGAAGTAATGCACGACATAGAAATTAGAATTGTAGAAATTCTAAAAGATACTATGGGAAAACGCGAAGTGGTAAATGATGAAGATATAGAAAAAGTAATAGCCCAAATCGGTACTCCTGAAGTAATAGAAGAACAGGAAGAAGCTTATTATTCTGATAAGCAGTCTAAAAAATCTAAGGCTTCTTATAATGGTCAAAAGCAGCTTTTCCGTGATCCTGAAAATCAGAAAATAGGAGGCGTTTGTGCCGGATTGGCAGCCTATTTCGGAATGGAAATTACCTGGATGAGAGTAATCTGGTTTGGTTTGGCAGTTTTGGGCATTTTCTCGGCCCATATCTCTACTATGCTGCTTATCCTTATCTATATTATCCTTTGGGTAGTATTGCCAAAAGCTGAATCTGCAGCCGATTTTTTGAAAATGAAAGGTAAGCCTATCAATTTTGACAACATAAAGCAAGAATCTGGAAACATCGTAAAGTTTGCGAACGAATCTACTGCCAAAGTTGGCGAAATATACAACGAAAGCAAACCCATTTTGAAATCTACCGGAAACGGTATTGCAAACGTAATTAGAATTCTTTTCGGAATTTTCTTTGGGTTCATTGCATTTGGGTTTATCATTGGTATGTTTGCTATTTTTGGATTATTTGGAAACCCTGATTTCCCAGGAATGAGCAAATTCAATTTCTTATTCGACAATGATGGTATGGGACATTTACTAGCCTCTATTGCTGCCATTGCATCATTAATTCCTGCCCTATTATTCAGTTTATTAAGTGTAAAATTGCTTTCTCCAAAAACTAAAGTAAGAAATGTAGGATACGTTATAGGAGGTTTATTCTTACTATTGATAGGGCTGGGAACTTATTTCGGAGTTAATATGGCTCAAAAGGAAATGATTTACAAGGGTCAAAAAGAAGAAACAGAAAATATTTCCATCAATGTAGCACCAACAGACAGTTTGATTTTGGATAAAAAACAGGTTACTATTCCTGCCAATTTCAAAGGGTACGATGACGATATATATTCCGACAAGAAAACGGTATTCGAAGAAGATTATCCTCATGTAAATGTTACGCGCAAAGCAGGCATTGCACAACCTTATTTGGTAGTAAAAAAATATGCTAAAGGTTACAACAAACCTTTGGAACTGAACGTTCCGGTAGAAGTAGCAGGCAACAGAATTCTTCTTCCAAATTTTGTGAATTATCCATACCAAAACCGTTTCAGAGATTATAGTGTAGATTATGAATTGGTAGTCCCTACAGGCATGAAAGTTCATAGAGCAAATGATAACATAAGTGCTAATGGAGATTTAAACGCCAACGGAATTAATGATGATGAAGAAGGAGGAGAAGGAAATGGTAATGTATCAATAGAAAAAAGCAAAATAAACATCAATGGAACTACCATAGAATACAGCTCAGAAGATGCAGACAGTGTAATCATAAACGGCAAAAAATATCCAAAAGAAAAGGCTGACAGCATTCTGAAAAAAGATATAAGAAACATTAAGGATATTGAAAATCTAAAGGATGTGAATATATCTATTAAAGATGGAAAACCTAATGTAGAAATCAAAACCAAATAGACAGCCGCTAAGCTGAATTATTTTAAAAAAAAATTAACATTTAAGATTCCATTAATTTGAAAATTCTTTAATAATTTAGCAGGGTTAATTACACCAATCTCCAAAATCATTAATAAATCTAAAAAAACACATAATTATGGTACAACTAGTTTTAGAAATCGTAATGAAAATCATGGATTTCATCAGCAGTCTTTTTTAGTCTATAACCAATAAATAATTATATTTGCAAGTAACCTTTTTAGGTTACTTGTTTTATTTTAAATTGAAAAATATGAAGTTTATCAAAAAAATCATTGCAAAATTTGTGCTTTGGATCTGGGGTTGGAAAATAGTACTAGAAGGTCCTGCAAGCAATTTAGATCGTTGTATACTAGCTGTGGCACCACATACTGCCAACGAAGAATATATATTAGGAAACCTTGCTTATTGGGTTTTGGGCAAAAAGCTGAAGGTAATCATTAAAGATGCCCACACCAAAGCATGGTACGGCTTTTTAATAAAGGCTCTTGGCGGAATAGGCATAGATAGAAGTCAAAAAAATGACTTGGTAAATTTTGTAAAAAAAGAATTCGAGAAAGACAGTTTCAGCTTGGTGATCACACCGGAAGGAACAAGAAGTTGGGTGCCAAAATGGAGAAAAGGCTTTTACTACATGGCCTTAGAATCTAAAGTTCCTATTGTATTGGCAACAGGAGATTTCAAAAAAAAGACTCTATTTCTTGGTAAAATGATTTCTGTAGAAGACTTACAAACACGCTCTTTCGAAAGTATCATGCAGGAATTAGAGGATTATTTTAAAAAAATAACTCCAAAATATCCTGAAAAATGGAATCCTAAAATCTATTAAAATTACAAAGTTAAAAGTACGAAGTACAAAGACTTAAAAACTCCCTACATGACACTTACAGAAAAACTTGCCTTGCTTAACTCATGGAATAAAAATACCCTAATGGAAACCCTGGGAATAGTATTTACAGAACTTGGTGAAGACTATCTGGTGGGTACCATGCCCGTAAATTCTAAAGTACATCAACCTTTGGGCTTACTTCATGGCGGGGCTAGCATTGCCTTTGCAGAAAGTTTGGGCTCTTGTCTTTCAAATATATTGGTGGCCGAAGACGATAAAGCCGCTGTAGGAACCAACATCAACTCCAATCATCTGAAAAGCAAAACTGACGGAATGGTTATAGGCACGGCAAGAATCATCAGAAAAGGGCAAACCCTCCATTTTCTGGAAATAGAGATAAAAGACGAGAAAGGCAGCCTCATCTGCCATAGTACCATGAGCAATATGGTCATCAACAGGAAGATTGAAAAATAAGATATGAAAGCGGTTTTCAGATTGCCTTTTTCTCAAGAATTTTTATGGATTGAACACCAAAAAGAAGGTAAAAATTTGGTGAAAATAAAATCTTTTGATGAAAAGAAATCTATTGACTTGCATGCCACTCAATTTGAAATTTTGAATGAAGAAAGTCTACAAAAAAAACTTTCAAACTTTATTCTTACCAATGAATTTTCGCAAAATCTGAAAATTCCTTCACATGAAGAATACCTTCAAAAACTGAAAAAGGCGATAAATATCATTAAAGGAAATCATCTTCCAAAACTGGTTATTTCTCGTCCTGTTTTAAAAAAAATAAGCAGCTTCAATCTTGTAGACTCTTACATCAACATCTGCCAAAAATATCAAAATACACTTTGTTATCTTTTATTCAACGAAACTGAAATATGGCTGGGAGCCACTCCTGAAATTTTGGGAAAATTCAATAAAAAAAATCATGAATTTTTCACGATGAGCCTCGCCGGAACGCTGCCGTTGGAAGAAGAATGGAGCAATAAGGAAATAGAGGAACAGAAACCAGTAACTGATTATATATTGAACATCCTTAAGGGTTTTTCTAAAGATATCCATCAATCTGAAACTTACAACCATATCAGTGGCAATATAAAGCATCTCCGCACAGATTTTACCGCCAAAATAGATGAAAAAGATTTAGAACAATTAATTTCAGAACTGCATCCTACTCCTGCGGTATGTGGAATCCCAAAAGCTTTTTGTAAGGAAAAAATATTGGAAATTGAAGCCTACAATCGCGAATTTTATGCCGGTTATATCAAAATTGAAACGGAAGAAGAAATTTTTTATTTTGTAAATCTACGCTGTGCCAAACTTTACAAAAACCATATTGTAGCTTTTGCCGGTGGCGGCATTACAGCAAAATCTTCTCCTGAAAAAGAATGGAAAGAAACAGAATTGAAATCTGAAGCTATCCTCCATAATCTCAAATTTTAAATTGTATCAGAATCCTAAAAATTCTATTTTTTTTCTGAAAGTTTTCTCCAGACATTCATAACGATGGTGAGTAAAATCCCAAGAAAGCCTGCAGAAATAGAAAAAATAAATTTATAATTGTCTTCGTGAAGGAATCCCAAACCCCAGTCCATAGCATAAATATTAATGGCTATAAAAACAATAAAAAGAATTAGGAAAACTTTATAAAATGTAGTCATGTGTAGTGGAATTAAAAATTAACGTAATTAGAAAAAAGTTGTGCAAAGTTAGCCGTGAATAGCTTAATGGAAATAGCCAAAAGAATAATTCCGAAAACTTTTTTGAAAATCATAAGGGTGGCATCGCCGATTTTTTCTTCTAAAAAATTAGCCGATTTCAGGACAATATATACTAAAATAGTATTGAGAATAATCCCTACAATAATATTTATGACATGATATTCTGCACGCAATGAAAGCGTAGTAGTAAGCGTTCCGGCACCTGCAACCAAAGGAAAAGCAATGGGCACAATAGAAGCTGCTTTTACGTTTTCTACTTTATGGATCTCGATACCGAGTATCATTTCCAGCGCAATAATGAAAATAACAAAAGCACCTGCGATAGCAAAGGAATTGACATCTATTCCTATAAATTTCAACAACTTGTCTCCCACAAATAGAAATATAACCATCAATAAACCCGAAACGAAAGCTGCTCTTTCTGAATCTATATGACCAAATTGTTTGCGCAGAGATACAATAATAGGCACAGAGCCCAAAATATCTATAACGGCAAACAAAACCATAAAACTGGTCATTGATTCTTTAAAAGAGAATGCATCAAACATAAAAAGAAAAAGGATTATTAATTCTGCAAAAATATAAAATAATTAGAACTATTTTAAAATTTCAGAATAAATATTAAGGATGCGGCTATAAAGGGTCTCTATATGCTCTATTTCGTGTACAGGAGCATATTTTTCAATAGACATTGACCTTAGAAAATTCCTGAATTCTTCAACAAATTTGGCGCCTTTGCGTTCATCTATATAAGTCTCAAAACTGACATTAAGACCATCTTCTATATAGCGTTCTGTTTCATTATGAAGTTCTTCATATGCATTAAAAAACTCAGAAAAATTTCCATTATTTTTGAGATTCTTCAAATATTCAAAATGGACAGAAAAATCTGGCTTCATCTCTGCTCTTATTTTTTGCTCTTCTTCAGAAATGGTAGTAATAGGTTTTACCATTTCTATTTTAGTATATCTATTCCTTATTTTGTATAAGATAAAAAATAGGAAGAATACACCAAAAATAAGAGAAAGATTTCCTAAAATATATTTAAAATTGAAGGTAAAATATTTTGAATCTTTATTTTTTTGAGCAGGAAGTTTGACGGTTTCCATCACCACTTTTGTATAATCATCTACCATATCTAGTGTAGTTTTGTTCTCAGCCATTTGCTGAGCATTCAAAACATTTACCATCAAACTTTGTGTTCCCAAATCTATATATTTGTTCAATTCTGGATTGAAGTAAGAAAATTTTTCAGTAGAAATCGTAAGCTGCCCCTCTTTTTTAGGCACTAAAATATATTTTGCAACAATCTCTCCTTTCACTCCGTTTTTGCTGGTAGCAAGATGAGAGGTGATTTTGGGTTTATAAAAATGATAATCTTTAGATTCTATAATTTTAGGAAGCATATCAAGATCCAAATTTCCTAATCCAGATATGCTAACAGAAACATCTATTGGTTTCCCTATTTCTACTTTTTGATTAGACATAGGACTGATGATGTTTACCTTAAATTTTCCTACAGCATTTTTAAAATTTTCTGGAGAACCTTTAGGCAAGTCTATTACATTCAGTTTTACTTTATTGGAAATAATTTTATTGAGTTCTGATGTCTTTAAGAAAGCGGAAACCGGTGATATTTCTACATTACCAGATTTTTCAGGAAAAATAACAAACATAGCAACTACCTGAGAAGAATAATCTCCTTCTGTGCTTTCTATATCTTGCTTTTTATAGCTGATCTGTTTTATGCGGGCATCATTCTGCTGAGGCACTTGTATGTTTTCTAATTTTCGGAAATTGTCGAAATTTTTACTGTAAGCCCTTAAAACAGCTACAGTAGGTTGGTTTTCATATACTACTTTGTCTTCAACTTCCAGATCAAGATATACATCTTTTGAAAAATAATCTGAATCTTCTGCCCTTCTGTCTCCCTCTTTTACTACAACATCAAATGGTTCAGACTTATATATCTTGCCATTAACCGTTACCAAGGCAGAACCTATTTTAACTTTTCCCGGAATTTTGGGCTGTAGATAGAGCTGATATACCAGCTGATTGATTCTTATTCCTCTTTTGGGATCTATGAAAGTGTTTCTTTCGGAGGCACTACCAACAATGTCAAATTTAGACAAATCCATTAACTGCAATGGGGTCTGCTGATCCATATTATCTCCTACTACTTCCTGAACTACCGTAAGCACCAATGGTTCGTTTATTTTTGCCTCTTTGGTATTAATATCTGTGAAAACAGTAACTTGCCCGTAAGAAATTACGGAAATCAGTATAAATAATATGTAATAAAACCGCTGCATTAATTACCAATCTTTCTCGTTGCTTTCAGGCGCAGAATATGCTTTTCTATTTTGCAGATTTCTTGCTGTTTCTTTTTCCTGATTAGCACTTCTCTGTAATATTAATTGCTGCAAATCTTTTGGCAATTGGGTGTTATTTTGTTGATTTTGAATATTGTTTTGTTTATCTGCCAAATTCCCTTGGCTTCCTTGGCCTTTATTTTCTTTTCCCTGGTTACCATTATCTTGGCCTTTCGGGTTTTGATTTTTATTTTCCTGATTCTCAGCGTTGCCTTTATTTTGATTGTTATCATTTGGGCTTTTGGTGTTTTGCTGATTTTGTTTATTTTGCTGCCCTCTGTTGTTTTGTTGTTGTTTCTGTTTTTTGGCAATTTGAAGATTTTTCAAAATTGCCTTATTATCCGGATCATTTTTCAATGCATCCTTGTAAGATTCAATAGCCTTTTCTATGTCACCATTTTGCATGTAGGCATTTCCCATATTATACTGAGATGCAGCTTTTTCGTAAGAATTATGGGTAAGTTTCTGGGCTTTCTGATATTCGGCATTTGCCTCTTTGTACATTTTTTTCTTGTAAAGTGAATTGCCCAAATTGTAATGCGCACCAAAATCTTTTTCATTTTTTTTAACAGCATCCATAAAAACAGAAGCGGCACGATCATATTTTTTATCATCAAATTTTCTGTTCCCTTTGTAAAGCAGTGTATTATATGTTTCTTGCGCCTGAACAGTTATCAGACCAAGAAAAACAAATACAATATTTACAATACATTTTTTAAACATTTGTTTTACAAAAGTATTGTTTTAAATGTTAAAAATTCATTCGAAAAATGTTAAAAAATTGATAAAAAAAGTAGTTTAAATGCTAAAAAAAGAAATTTAACGTTTGTGAGATTTTTTAATTAAAAATTAAGATCCCTTTTGGGATTCAAAAAGTAAATTAAGAAGAACAAAAGCAATGAAACCCCTAAAAACCATTGATAATAATGTATTGCAGATTGGGTATTGACAGTAGTCTCAGCTTCACCTTTCTTTTTTAAGATATTAATTATTTTAGGAAGAGCCGCATTAAGATTGTTTCCGTCAATATACTCGCCATTGGTTTCGTATGCCAAAGACATCAATGCTTCTGTCTGCCTTTTGGTGATAATGGTTTCACCATTGGCATCTGTTTTATAGCCCATCAATTGCCCAAACTCATATACAGGAATAGGAGCTCCTTCATCACTGCCAATACCGATAGAATTGATGGTAATTCCTTCTTTTTCCGCCTCATCCAACGCAGCTTTGTCATTACCTTCATTATCTTCTCCATCACTGATAAGGATTATTTTTCGGGCACCTTTCGGAATATTTTTAAATTTCTTGGCCGCCACTTCTACAGCTTTCAGAAAATCCGTTCCCTGTCTTCCGATAATATTGGTTTCTAATGAGCTGAGATAGGTATCTGCAGCAGAATAATCTGAAGTAAGAGGCATAATAGACTCTGCGTCTCCTGCAAAAACCACCACTCCCACCTTACCATCATGTAAATCTTGGATAGAATTAATGATAACAGATTTTGCCAACTCTAAACGACTGGGCTGTACATCTTGAGCATTCATAGAATTGGAAACATCTAATAAAAATATCACCGAACTGGTTTTCTGCTTTATTTTCATTTCCTTTTTTCCACTCAAAACATCTACCATAGCAAAAATGAGAAAAAGAAAAGCCAAAAGGTATAGGATGGGGATTATTTTGGAAAACTTATTTTCTTTGGGAAATAATTCTCTTTGAAATTTAGCTTCAGCAAATACATTCTTGCTTTCGAATTTCCATTTTATAAATCCAAAAATCAAGATGGCTACTATAGGCAATAGCAACAATAAAAAAAGATACCAAAAATTACCGATACTGAAATCCATCTTTTTTTAATTAAAAATTCTAAAAATTCTCCAGCGCAAAACTGCATCCGTCAATAAAACAACCAAGGCCAACCAAAGAAAAACTCTAAAATATTCTTCGTAATTGTATATTTTATTGGTTTTTATGTTAGATTTTTCTAAATGGTTTATCTCATTATACACATTTTGAAGACTTTCGTTAGAAGTAGCCCTATAATATTTACCTCCAGTTTTGGCGGCCATATCAGAAAGAGTAGCTTCATCAATTTGTACTTCCTGCTCAGAAAATTCTATCCCAAAAATTCCGGGCATAGGAAATGGAGCAATTCCATTAGATCCTATTCCTATTGTATAGACTTTTATGCCATAACTTCTCGCCATTTCTGCTGCTACAGCAGGGTCAATAGCATTCATTACATTGTTTTCACCATCAGACATCAGAATTACAATTTTAGATTTTGCCTTACTGTTTTTCAAATGATTAACTGCTGTTAATAAACCCGTTCCCATGGCAGTTCCCGGATAATCATCAAAGTTAGGCGCAATGGCATCCAATTCGTCATACAATACTTGATAGTCTGTTGTTAAAGGCACTTTGGCAATAGCTTCACCCCAAAATTCCACCAAACCAATTCTATCTGAAGTTCTTTTTTTGATGAAATCTTTGGCAATTTTTTTGAGGGCTGTAATTCTGTCGGGGTCAAAATCCTTTGCCAACATACTCGGGGAAATATCTGCCGCAAGAATGATATCCATGCCTTTTGCATCATCCCTATCTTCCGTAACGGTATATGTTCGGGGTCTTGCCAAAGCAATAATCAGGGAAGAAAGAATGATGTATTTGGTTATTTTCAATAATTTTTGAATCAGACTAAATCTTCCGGCTACAGACATATTTTTAATGCCGGGCACATTGACACCAAGCTTTTCCTCTCTGCTCAAATCCTTTATCAATAAAAGGATTAACAGCAAAAAAAGAAATAAAAAATAAGGACTGTAAAATTCAAAATTCATCTTAATGCATCTCTCTTAAATGTTCTGCTTCTATATCTGCGGTAGAACGTTCTACAAAATCATATATTTTTTGAAAATCATCATTCATCATCTGCTGATTCGGGAAAATTTTGGCAAATTTCACCAAATCTCCTCTCAGAAAAATTTCCTCCACTATCTTTTCGTTTTCGATAGAAATTTTATTGGTTTGCTTCATTACATCTATCAAATCGTCCGTCAACAAAACATCTGCAGGAATATGGTATTGTTGGGTTAAAAAACTTCTGGTGATGTCTATCAACTCTACATAAAACATTCTAAAGTTCCCACTTTCCGCATATTTTTTCTTTTCAAGAGATTTCAATTCTGAAAGTGTTTGATGAACGGGATGCTCTTGTTTAAAGCTTTTCTTGAAAACACCATTTTTAAACAAACCAAGAAACAATAACAACGAGGCTAGAAATATCAAAAAGCCCAAAACATAAAATTTATAAAGTTCCCAATAATCCTTCAAACCTAAATCAACCTGCTTATTGTTCATAATGTCGTTCATTTTATCGTTGGCGTTTGCAGGATTATACACCAAAACTTGATACGGAATGGTTTTATAAATTTTGCCATTGACAGAAAACTCCAATTCGGGAATAGTAAATTTTCCTTCTTCAAAAACCTGAAATTCTATAGTTCTTGTATAAAGGTCAAAAGTCTTTTTAATTTTATCAGAGGTCTCTTCAAAATGAAAAGGCAACAATTCGTTTTTCGGCATAGAAATAACGTCTCTGCCATGCAAATTATTAATAGAAACTCTAAAAATTGTTTTTTCTCCCAAAGCAATTTTGTCTTTAGAAAGATTAGAAGAAAGCGTCTGAGAATAAGCCAAAACGCTTAAGAACAAAAAGAAAAATATCTTTATTTTTTTTGAAATCAAATCCATTCTGTCAAATTAATTACCTCTTCTTTCTATTTTTTCTGAAAATAATGATACAATACTTTAGTATAATCCGCTTCCGGATTTAATTCTACAAAACTCGCCGAACTATTTTCAAAACGATCTTTTACCGATTTTAAATTTTGTTTCTGTGCCTCTGCGTAATGATATCGCCACCTTTTATCAGAAGTGTTGACCCAAATCTGCTTTCCAGTTTCCACATCGCGAAACAAAGCATAGCCCACATCAGGAATTTCATTGTCTTTCTCATCGAAAACCCTTAAACCCAAAAGCTGATGTTTCTTAGAAGCGATTTTCAATAATTTATCATTAAAGTCATCAGCAAAATCCGAAAACAGAAAAGCCAAAGACTTCTTTTTGAAGACATGCATCATATACTCTAATGCGCTGTCTATATTGGCTTCTGCTTCTACATAATCAGCCATCAAAATATTAGAAATAATGGCCAAAATATGTTTCCTGCCTTTCTGTGGTGGTATTACTTTATAGACTTTATCCGCAAACAAAATTAGGCCTACCTTATCGTTATTTCCCGTTGCGGAAAAACCCAAACTGGCACATATTTCCGCTACCAATTCACGTTTTAGTTGAACCTTTGTTCCGTAATTCATAGAAGCAGATATGTCTACCAAAAGCATCATGGTAAGCTCTCGCTCTTCTTCCATGATTTTCACATAAGGTTCGCGGAAACGAGCCGTTTTGTTCCAGTCAATTCTTCGGATGTCGTCGCCAAACTGATATTGACGCACTTCTGCAAAGGTCATCCCCTGACCTTTAAAAGCACTATGATATTGCCCCATCAGCGTGTTTTCCGTACGCTTTCGGGTACGGATTTCTATCTGTTTTACTTTTTTGACAATATCTTTTATCTGCATTTCCGCTAATATCTATTAAGGTGCCTGAACTTTCCCTAAAATTTTATCAACAATTTCATCTGCATCTACATCTTCTGCCTCTGCTTCGAAACTTAATCCAATTCTATGTCTTAAGACATCTTTGGCAATGGCTTTTACGTCTTCAGGAATCACAAATGCTCTTCCTTTTAGGAATGCAAAAGCTCTAGAAGCAATGGCTAAATTGATAGACGCCCTTGGCGAAGCCCCAAAACTGATGTAGTTTTTCAGTTCAGAAAGTCCATATTTTTCAGGAAAACGAGTAGCAAAAACCATATCCAGAATATATTTTTCTATTTTTTCATCCAAATAAATTTGATTGATGATTTTCTTGGCTTCCACAATTTGTTCTAAAGAAATGACGGGTTTTATCTGCGGAATATCTTGGGTAGAAACCATCTTCATTACCTTTCTTTCTTCCTCAAATTCTGGGTAGTCTATTTTGCATTTCAGCATGAAACGGTCGGTTTGTGCTTCCGGCAACAGGTATGTTCCTTCTTGGTCAATTGGATTTTGAGTCGCTAACACCAAAAAAGGCGTTGGCAATTTCATGGTCTCATCCCCAATGGTGACCTGCTTCTCTTGCATCACCTCTAGTAGTGCAGATTGTACTTTGGCAGGCGCTCTGTTGATTTCATCCGCCAAAACAAAGTTGGCAAAAACAGGTCCTTTTTTGATGGAAAAATCGTTTTCCTTCACATTGTAAATTTGGGTACCAATAACGTCTGCCGGCAACAAATCTGGGGTAAATTGTATTCTGGAAAACTGCCCATGCACTGCTTCGGAGAGCGTTTTAATCGCAAGGGTTTTCGCCAAACCCGGCACTCCTTCTAACAATACATGTCCATTTCCCAATAAACCAATCAAAAGACGGTCTACCATATATTCTTGACCAATAATAGCACGATTGATTTCTTGTTTTAAAAGGGAAAAATAAACGTTTTGTTCTTTTACTTTTTCGTTGAGTAACTTTATTTCTTCAGCCTGATTGAGTTCTTGCATAATTTTTGAAAAATTAGAGTGTAAATTTCTTCATTTTCATGGAATTTTCATCATAATAACTTCCAAATTTTGGTTAAAATTTGTTAAAAACAGAAGAATGGGAAGATATTTCTACACAAATTTCAGAAATTTCGAAGAATTTCTAAAAATAAACACCAAAAAAACGGTGAAAAACAATGCTTTCTGAAGGAGGTTTTTGTATTTTTGGAGATTAAATTTTTATCATAAATGAATACGCATTTTCAAAATCATAGAACGGTTAGAAAAAACCTTTTAAATATACTGAAAAATACTTCCCATAAAGATTTATTGGCCATCCCAGATGGCTTCAACAATAACATCTACTGGAACATCGCGCATTGTGTGGCCACCCAACAATTATTATGCTATTACTTGAGCGGAAATCCCTTTAGAATAGACAAATATTGGGTAGATACATACAAAAAAGGCACGCTTCCTAATCTGGATGTTTCAGAAACGGAAGTAGAAGACTTGGGTTTCCTTTTGATTGAAACTTCAAAAATATTGATGAAGGATTATGATGACAGTTTTTTCCCGGATTATACCGCCTATACCACCAGTTTTGGGGTTGATTTGAAAAACATTCAAGATGCCATTATCTTCAATAATATGCACGAGAGCCTTCATTATGGATATATTTTGGCACAGAAAAGAGCATTAATGGGAGAACAGTTTTAGAAAGGACGAAGGACAAGGTTAGAAGTAAAAAGTAAAATTTTAAAAAGTACGAAGTTGAAGTACAAAATCATACGTTATTAAAAAATTAGAAATATTGAAAGATTTTCAAAATAAATACAATTCCGGGAGAGACAGAAAATTCTCATCAAGAAACCACAATCAAGAGTCTAAAAACTCTGAAAAAGAAGATTTCATTTTTGGGTTAAGACCTGTAATGGAAGCCATTGAAGCAGGGAAAACCATTGACAAAATATTTGTACAAGGAGGCTTGCAAGGCGACATCTATGCAGACCTGAAAAAGCTTTTGAAGAAATACAACATAAGACCCAATACCGTTCCGGTAGAAAAACTAAATCGTTTCACAAGAAAAAACCACCAGGGTGTTGTAGCATTTATCTCAGAAATTCCGTTCTATAAAATTGAGGACTTATTGCCTCAAATTTTTGAAGAAGGAAAAGTGCCTTTTATATTGATTCTGGATCGATTGACAGACGTAAGAAACTTTGGTGCTATTGCCAGAACAGCAGAATGCGTAGGCATAGATGCTATTGTGATCCCGGACAAAGGAGCAGCACCTATTAATTCTGACGCTATCAAAACCTCAGCAGGAGCTTTATACAATGTAAAAATTTGTAAAGAAAACAATCTGGCACATGTAGTAGATTTTCTTCAACAATCTGGGGTAGTTGTTTTTGCGGCGACCGAAAAAGCTGAAAAAATGATTTACGATGCCAACTTTACAGAACCTTGCGCCATTGTTATGGGGAATGAAGAGACTGGGATTTCTAAAGAAGTATTACACCATGCAGACGAAAAAATAAAATTGCCCATTACCGGAAAAACACAAAGTTTGAATGTTTCTGTAGCATGTGGGGCCATCCTTTATGAGGCAGTAAGACAAAAAATTTAATTAAGCAGCGCAATCTGCATCAAATCAAAATAAATCAAAAAAAATGAAAAAAATCACAGCCATAGCACTGATTTCCATAGCATTAATTTCTTGTAAAAAAGAAACCAAAACGATTACCAAAACAGATCCTAAAACAGGAAAAACGATTACCGTAGAAGTTCCGGCAGAAGAAACAGCAAAAGCAGAAAACGCTGCCATTAAAGATTCTTTGGGGATTTACAAAGTCAATTTTAAATTAAAAAAAGGAAAAACATATCCTTTTACCACCTATCAAAGAGACTTGCAAACCATATCCAACGGTACTCAATCTGTTACCGGAACCAACGAATCTACAGACGAAATGACCTTTACGGTAGATGGCATTGACGCAAAAGGAAACTATGACCTTTCCATGATTTTGGTAGGAAAAAGAATGCAGGCTACTTCGCAAGGTAAAACCGCTTCTATTGACACCAAAGGAACTGCGCCTACAGAGCCTCAACAAAAATTTATGTGGGCGGTACAAAAAGCCCAAACCGGAAATAAACTGTTCATTAAAATGGACAAATCCGGGAAAATACTTTCCATCAAAGGATTTGAACCTATTTACAAAAAGATTGAATCAGCGGCTCTTTCGGTGATAAAAGATGCAGCTCAAACCAAAAATTTCATGGAAGGTTTTAAAAAAGGGTTTAATGAAAAATTCCTGAAGGAAGAATTCGGGAAAAACATCAATATCCTTCCTACCAAAGGCGTTAAAATAGGAGAAAGCTGGAACGATACTCAAAATGTAACACCTGACGGAAGCGTAAAAATTTCTACCACCTATACTTTAAAAAGTGTTGACAATGGAATTGCTGAAATTGCCATTAAAGGCGGTATCCCAAGAAAAGCCAATACCCAATCTAAAAATGGCTTAACCCATTCTCTTAGTCTGGAAGGTACCCAAACCGGAACCATAAAACTAGATGCCAACACAGGATGGATTTTGGGTTCGAAACTTCAACTAAACTCTACGGAAAAGGAAAGCCTTACCGACGGAAAACAGTCTCAAAGCATGACTAAAAAGTCTAATTCACTGGTATCTATTAATCCTAACTATAAGTTTTAAAAAATGGGTTTGATAAAGTTTATCATAGAATCTATTCTTCTCACGATTATCATCTTCTTTGTTTGGAATATCCTGAAAAGGATGTTTTTCAATGCTTTTTATAAAAATTTTCCAGGACTTAATCCCAAAAACACCCAAAGTGCCCAGCAGAACCCTAAAAAAGATAAGGTAAACTGGGACGCCGAAACAGTGGATTATGAAGAGGTGAAAGAAGAAAAAAATACAAAATAGCCATAAATTGATTTTATAAAAATGAATTTTAAAAATAAAAACCTGATTTTCGCAGCCATCAGTTTGGCCGTTTTATTGGTGCTTTCGGTGCTCTATGCCAACCCGGTTATCATGGGGAAACAACTTTTGCAACATGACATTGTGCAATACAAAGGTGGAGCAAAAGAACTGCTGGATTACAGAGCCACCAACGGAAAAGAAACCTACTGGAGTGATGCCATGTTTGGCGGAATGCCTACTTACCAATCTGGTGCGCAGTTCAGAGGAGACATCATCAAAAAAGTGGATGAGGCATTAAACTTCTTGCCGAAGCCTGCTAATTTTATCTTTTTGCTTTTTGCAGGATTTTTCCTTTTGGGTCAGGTCGTTACCCGAAACTGGAAATACGCACTTCTGGGCGCCACGTTCTTCGGGCTTTCTACTTATTTTTATATCATTATCGCTGCCGGGCACAACGGGAAAGTAGCCACCTTGGTGTATTTTGCTCCGCTATTGGCGGGGATTCTTTTGGTCTATATTCGCAAAAAATATATCCTTGGCTTCATCGTCACGGCCCTTTTTATGGGGCTTCAGATTGCTACCAATCACCCACAGATGACCTACTACCTTTTCTTAGCGTTAGGCTTTTTATTCTTGTCTGAGTTGATAAGAGCCGCAATGGGAAAAACTGAATGGAAACATTTTTTAATTTCTTCGGGAGTTCTTGGATTCGCGATGATTTTAGGAGTTGGAATGAATTCTCAAAGGCTTTTGGCCAATGCAGAATATGTGAAAGAAACCGTAAGAGGGAAACAAATCCTGAAATCTGCCCACAACGCTTCGGACAGTGAAGGAATGAATAAAGATGAAATCCTGAACTGGAGTTATGGCAAACTAGAAACCCTGAACCTTTTTATTCCGAGATTGATGGGCGGTGCCAGTGATGAAAAAGGCTCTGATGAGATGATGAAAAAAGTACAAGAATTGGTACAGGAAAACGTGACTTCACAACAAGAATACGACCAGATTTCTAAAGGTTTTGGCGGAAGCCTTACCTATTGGGGAGACCAACCGGGGACTTCAGGACCGGCATATCAAGGGGCGGTGGTTATCTTCTTGGCGATTCTAGGATTTTTCTTAGGCTGGAAAAAATACCGTTATTGGATTTTAGGCGCATCCGTTTTATCAATTTTATTGGCATGGGGCAGCCATTTTATGCCTTTGTCTGATTTGTTCATCAAATACGTGCCGATGTACGACAAATTCAGGGCTCCTTCTTCTATATTGGTAGTAGTAGAATTATTGTTCCCTTTGATAGGAATTATTGGCTTGTATAGATTCTTTAACGATGAAAGCCTTGAAGAAGAAAAGAAACAAAACATATTATTATACGTAAGTGGTGCTGTTTTGGGCATTACCTTGCTTTTGGTTTTATTTGGAAAAGACCTATTGGGTTTTGCAACTGACAATGAAAAGGCTTATCTGCCCCCCTATTTGTTAGATTATTTCATTGGAGAGCGTTTCACGATGTTCAGAATAGACGCCATCAAAGCCATCATTTATGTTTTGATTACCGCATTGGTGATGTATTTTGGCTTGAAAAAGAAAATTTCTCAAAACATTGTTCTTGTGGTCATTGGTTTAGTGAGTCTGTTTGATTTATGGACGGTAAACAAACGTTACCTTAACAATGATAATTTCGTAGACAAAGCCTTTGCAGAAAAACCTTTTATTTCTGAAAACTCCGAGTATTTGGCGGGCAAAGCAGGCGAAAATGAACTTTTGAACGACCTTATTTCCCGAACCAACATGAACAAGGTTTTGGAGACCATTACCGAAAAAGACAAAACGCATTATCGCATTTTCAATACCCTTTTGGGAACTTTTGGCGAAACCAATACTTCTTATTACAAAGCTTCTGTAGGAGGCTACCACGCAGTGAAATTAAGAAGATATGACGACCTCATCAACCGTTATTTTTCTCCGGGAGACCAAGTGAAAACGCCTAGAATATTGAACATGCTCAATGCCAAATATTGGGTAGTGGGAGACTTGCAAAATCCTAAAGTGATGCCAAACACCATTGCCAATGGAAATGCATGGTTTGTGTCGGATGTAAAATTCGTGAAAACTCCGAATGAGGAACTAGAAGAAATTGGCAATGTAGACACTAAAAAAACGGCGGTTATCAATGCTGAAGACCAAAAATATTTTGAAGGCAAAAATCTGGCAGCAGATTCTACTGCATTCTTGGATTTGACAAAATACCAAGCCAACGAATTGGAATTCAAAACCCAATCTAAGACCCCTCAATTGGCCGTCTTCTCAGAAATTTACTATCCAAAAGGTTGGAAAATGTTTTTAGATGATAAAGAAGTTCCTTACATCAAAGCAGACTACTTGTTGAGGGCCGTTTATGTACCTGCAGGAAACCATCAAGTTAAAATGGTTTTTGAACCTGCAGTGATTGAAAAAGGAAAAATGATTTCTTTATTGGCTTTCGGACTGTTTGTTTTATTGAGCATTGGTGGAATTTATTTCTTAACCCGAAAAAAAGAAAATTCGGCAGCCTAATGATTCAACCTAAAAAGATCCTCATCATTTCTTATTACTGGCCTCCAGCAGGGGGACCAGGTGTGCAACGTTGGCTGAAATTCGTGAAATATCTACCGGAATTTGGTTGGGAACCCACGGTGTTCATTCCTGAAAACCCTAGTTATCCCATTGTAGATGAAACGCTTCAGAAAGAAGTTCCCAAGAACTTAAAAATGATCAAGACCAAAATTTGGGAACCTTATCAATTGGCGGAAAAATTTGGCAAAGACAATAAAAAATTCAAAGCCGGGCAGTTTGATGTTGGCAACAACCAATCTTGGAAATCCAAACTTTCCATTTTTATAAGAGGCAATTTCTTTATACCCGATGCAAGGATTTTTTGGGTAAAACCTTCGGTAGAATTTTTAGAAAAATACCTGAAGACGAATCACTATGATGTATTGGTGACCACTGGACCACCCCATTCTTTGCACCTCATTGGTTTAGAACTTAAAAAAAAGATGCCTCATCTGAAATGGATGGCAGATTTCCGAGACCCATGGACAGAAATATCCTATTATAAGCATCTTAAACTGACGAATTTTGCCGATAAAAAGCATAGAAAATTAGAAGAACAGGTGTTTCAAAATGCTGACATCACGTTGGCGACCAGCTATACCGATGCAGAAAACTTTAGAAAAAAAGGAGCGAATGCCTTTTGTGTGACCAATGGTTTTGATGAAGATGTAAAAGAGCAAAAAAGCGAAACTGCAAAACTGCAAAATGAAAGCGATATAGCGATTTCGCCACTTCACGATTTAACTTCAAAATTCACTTTAAGTTATATTGGGGTTTTGGAACAACTCAGAAATCCTGAAATCCTTTGGCAGACTTTATCTGAATTGGTGGAGGAAAACGAAGATTTCAAAAAAGATTTTGAACTGAAATTTGTAGGAAGATTAGACGATAAGATTCTTCAAACTATAGAAAATTCTTCTTTGAAAGACAATTTGCAAAACTTAGGATACCAAACGCATGACGTGGCTCTTCAGCACATGCAGAATTCTTCGGTGTTGTTGATGACCAATTTTCCACAAGATTCTTCAAAAGGCATCATTCCGGGGAAGATTTTCGAATATTTGGCTACGGGAAAAACCATCCTTTCTTTCGGACCAAAAGAGGCAGATGTGCAAAAGATTTTGGAAGAAACCAAAGCCGGAAAACATTTCGGGTACGAGGAAAAAGAAAGCCTGAAAAACTTTTTGCTAGATGCCTACCAACACTGGAAATCCGGAACATTAAATACCCGTTCAGAAAACATTGAACAATTTTCTAGAAAAAACCTGACCAAGAAATTAGTAGATTTATTAGAATATTTATAAAAATTGAAATTTATATGCATTTTTTACTTTCAATATTTCTATATCTTTTTCTATAATACAGCCTACATTGATTTTAAAAGTAAAAAAATTCTACCATCAACAATATTACTGGAAAATAAAAATAGCGAAAGGGTTTATGAGGATTTCCAAGTTCTATATAAGAATAATTTCTACGCTTTATTTTGTAAATGGAATTCTAATTTCTTGAGGATTAAAATACATTTAATTCTCGTCTTTTAATAAAGGTAAATTTCCTGCAACTTATGGTAATATTTATTTATTAACAATATTTTATATAAATTTCTCAAATTAACATCTTAACTTTCTAGTATGATTTTAGTCAAACAATAAAATCCATTAGAATGAAAATACAATATTTTACTTTAGTCATTTTTCTTGTTTTAGGAATGGTAATTTTCAGTAATTACACTTCTAATAAAACAAGTAAAAAAGACAATGCTTCTCTGCTTTATATTCTAGAAGAAGAAAAATTGGCAAGAGACGTCTACACGAATTTATATGAAAAATGGGAAATCAAACAATTCGGTAAAATTAAAGAGAGTGAACAAACTCACATAGAAAAAGTGCAAGAACTACTTGAAGCCAACAAAATTCCTTATCAACTTTTACCCCAAGGGACTTTTAAAAACCAAGAACTTCAAAAATTGTACAATGATTTAATTTCAAAAGGAAGTATCTCTGAAATAGAAGCCTTAAAAGTAGGTGCAACCATTGAAGATGTAGACATCTTTGATTTACGAAGACTAAAAAAAGAAACTGATAATCAAGACATTATCTCTGTTTATAATTTTTTAGAATGTGCTTCTAAAAATCATATGAGAGCATTCAATCGTGGTTTAAATATGAGAGATGCAGATTACAAACCACAATTTATTTCATTATTAGATTTCCAAAAGATTATTAATACAGAACACGAACAATGTGGTTTTCGAAACGGAATGTAATGGGATGGAAAAGGAAGAGGATTAGGCAAGGGGTCAGGAGGATGTCAAAGTAATTGTATGTAAAAATAAAACATAGTGAAAACTTTCACTTCAATAATGCTCATTTTTATTATTTCGGTGCGTTCATATTTGCCGTTAGTAGATTATATAATTAATTATGATTACATATCTACACAACTATGCGAAAATCGAAACAAACCAGAATTATTATGTAATGGAAAGTGTTACCTTAAAAAAGAACTTACACAAAATCTACCAACCAAAAATCAGCAATGTGAGTTTAAAATACAAAGTATTGACTTTTTCACACCTCAAGAAAACTTAACTTTAGAAGTAATTAATCATGAAAATTTTGAAAAAAAACAAATGACATTTCACCATTGCAAATTTTCAATACAAAGATATTATAAAGAATTTTTTCATCCTCCTTTGGTTTAAAACTATTGCGATTTTTAAAGTTTTCTTAATCTAAAGATTTAAGTAAATCATTAAAAAAAATTAAAAAATTTTTAAACATTTAAAATTACATCAATGAAAACTTTCATAAAAATAATATCTGCTGTAATTATTTTAGCAGGCTTAGTTCAATGTACTAGAGATTCTAGTGAAACAGAAAATTTACAAAATTCCACAAAATTTGCTGTTCTTCCAACAATTACAAATGCTGAAACCAATAACTTGGCTTTTATGTTTGAAGAAGAAAAATTAGCAAGAGACACTTATACTTATCTCTATCAAAAATGGCAATTGATAGAATTTGAAAACATTCAAAAAAGTGAACAATCCCATATGAATGCTGTTGAAAACCTTTTAATAAGATATAAAATTGCTTATCCTAAGTTAGAACAAGGGAAATTTCAAAATCAAGAATTACAAACACTTTATAATCAATTAATTGCAAAAGGAAGCATAAGCAATATTGATGCTTTAAAAGTAGGGGCAACGATAGAAGATGTAGATATAAAAGATTTAAGAAACTTAAGCGCTGAAACCACTAACCTACTGATTATGAATATTTACAGCAATTTAATGTGTGGTTCTAGAAATCATATGAGAGCGTTTTCCGGTTCACTTAAAAATATAGGAGTTACTTATCTTCCGCAATTTATTACTCAAGCAGAGTATGATGCCATCATCAATTCAGCTAATGAAAAATGTGGAAATTAATTTTGATTCAACATGAAAAAATCGGGAAGAAAATTCTTCCCGATTTTATTTATTAATTGTTGCTTATTAATCCAGCCAACCTTGTTCGCGCATCCAATCGTCATTGTAGATTTTGCCTACATATCGGGAACCGTGGTCATGTAACAGCACCACAATGATATCATCTTTGGTAAATTGATTTTGCATTTGCTTGATGGCAGAGATAGCACTTCCTGCAGAATAGCCACAGAAAATTCCTTCTTCCTTGGCGAGTTTTCGGGCATAGATGGCACCGTCTTTATCCGTTACTTTCTCGAAATGGTCTATTACAGACATGTCATAATTTTCAGGGATAATGTCTTCCCCAATACCTTCAGTAATATAGGTATAGGCATGATCATAATGGATTTCACCAGTCTCATGGTACTCTTTCAAAATAGAACCATAAGTATCTACACCAATCACCTGAACTGCCGGTTTTTTTTCCTTGAAAAACTTACCACACCCCGTAATGGTACCTCCCGTTCCCGCACCCACCACAAAATGCGTCAGTTTACCTTCCGTTTGAGCCCAAATTTCCGGAGCTGTAGATTCATAATGCGCTTGGCGGTTAGAAAGGTTATCGTATTGATTCACGTACCAGCCATTTTCTGTTTCTGTAGCCAATCTTTTAGAAACCGAATAATAAGAACGTGGGTCCGTAGGCTTCACATCAGTAGGACACACAATTACTTCTGCTCCTACCGCACGCAAAATATCGCATTTTTCTTTAGACTGCTTAGAGTTGGTCACAAAAATACACTTATATCCTTTGATGATAGCAGCCAAAGCCAATCCCATACCCGTATTTCCCGAAGTTCCTTCTATAATAGTTCCTCCAGGTTTTAGGCGACCGTCTTTTTCGGCATCTTCTATCATTTTAAGCGCCATGCGGTCTTTCACCGAATTGCCCGGGTTAAAGGTCTCCACTTTGGCCAAAACCAAAGCCGGGAAATCTTCTCCCAATACTTTATTCAGTTTTATCAATGGCGTATTGCCAATGGTTTCTAGGATATTTCTAGCGTATTGCATTTTTGTTTTTTATGAGCCCAAAAATACGATTTTAAAAATTGAGAAGCAAGACGGCAATTTCTAATTATACTTTATTGCCTTTACCGGAGAGATTTTAGAAATAAGGTAACTTGGAAGGATAAGGGCAATAGCAGACACCAACAATATTCCTGAAGAAATCGCAAAAATATACACCGGATTTAGGTCTACGGGAACGGTACTTACATAGTAGTTTTCGGGGTTTAGTTTGATAAAGCCAAAGAAATGCTGCATCAGCAAAAGCCCCAAGCCAACAACGTTACCAATGAACAATCCTGGAACCATAATCAATAAAGTGTAGTTGATGAAAATCGCTCGGATTTGTCCATTGGTGGCACCCAGTGTTTTCAGCATGCCAATAGAATTGGTTCTTTCTATAATAAGAATAAGAAGCACCATAATGATGTTAATCACCACTACAATGAGCATAATGGTTATGATAAGGGCAATATTAGTATCGAAAATATTGATCCAGTCTACAATTTGCGGGTATTTGTCTGTTGACTTTTCAGCGTAATTTTTATAGCCAATAAGGCTTTCAATTTTCGGAAAAACCTCATCTATATTGTCTGTATTTTTCAGGAAAATGTCTATGCCTCCCACATCGTTTTTCGCCATATTCTGAATTTTACGCACATGGTTGATGTCTCCAATCACAAACAAGTCGTCTATCATTTTAATGTCGGTTTTGTAAATTCCCGAAACTTCAAATTTTCGATAAATAGGCTTTTGATCTTCCTTGGAAAAAATAGCAACAATGCTGTCCTTGGGCTTCAAATGAAGGTCATCGGCAATTTTTTGGGACAGAATCACTTTGTTCACATAGCCTTCTTCATTAAAATTAGGAATTTCTCCGGCAACCATAAAATTCTCAAAACGTTCTGCATCAAAATCTTTGGCCACCCCCTTCAGAATAATACCGTCGAAATTGTCTTCAGTACGTAAAATCCCTGTTACTGTGGCATAAGACTGCGTGTCTTCCACTTCATCCAGTTGCTTTATCTTTTGGGTTTCTAGACCTTCACTGTTAAGCACAGAAGAGTTATAAGAAGAATTGCTTCTTGTAGATTTCACGGAAATATGCCCCGAAAAGTCTGCCATTCTGTTTTTGATGGCTTTTTTAGAACCCAGCCCTGTAGAAACCGTAATCAAAGAAACGATAACTCCTAGCGCTACAGAAAGCCTTCCAATAAAGACAATAACCCTAGAAAGATTATTTTTGTTATCTTTGGAAAGAGCAATTTTTTTAGAAAAATATAAAGGAAATTTCAATGTCCATGCGTTTAGATGTCAAAATTAAAGATTTAGTCCTTATCCTCCCAATTATTTTTGGGTTTATAGCGTGTTCACCAACAAAAGTGGTAACCAATACGGCTACAAAACCTTCACCAATTGTTACAAAAACAGAAAAAATAAAGTCTTTGGATCATTGCTTCAAACCTGCAGCAGACCGCCCGGAATTGTATCTAAAAGCACTTAAAAACAAAACCGTTGCCGTAGTAGCCAACCAAACCAGTCTTTTGGCAGATAAAACACATTTGGTAGATTTTTTAGTGGCCAACAACATTAAAATCAAACATATTTTTGCGCCGGAACATGGTTTCCGTGGAACGGCTGATGCTGGAGAGCATGTGAAAAATGGTATTGATACCAAAACCGGATTGCCGATTATTTCGCTTTATGGAGACAACAAAAAGCCAAAACCGGAACAATTGCAAGGCGTAGATGTGGTATTGTTTGACATTCAGGATGTGGGCGTGCGTTTCTACACTTATATTTCTACCCTTACTTATATAATGGAAGCTGCTGCCGAAAACAATGTAGAAGTAATGGTTCTGGATCGGCCAAATCCAAATGACGGCTTCACAGACGGGCCAGTTCTAAAAGAAAAATGGACCAGTTTTGTGGGATTGCACCAAGTACCTGTGGTATATGGCTTAACGATTGGTGAATATGGCAAAATGGTGAACGGTGAAAAATGGCTCAAAAATGGCATTCAGGTGAAATATACTTTGATTCCGATGTTAGGATATCACAAAAAAGAGCACCATACCATTTCTGAAAAGCCTTCTCCCAATTTGCCGAATGACCAATCTATCAATCTTTATCCAAGCCTATGCTTCTTTGAAGGCACGCAAGTTTCTGTAGGCCGCGGAACAGATTTTCCTTTTCAAGTTTTTGGAAGTCCTTGGTTAAAAAATTATGAATTTACTTTCACTCCAAAACCTAATGCAGGAGCCAAAGATCCTTTCCTAAATGGGAAAATTTGCTTCGGAAAAGATTTGAGAAATCACCCGGAAATTAAAGACCATTTAGACTTAAGTTTTATTTTGGAAGCTTATAAAAATTTTGATAAAAAATCTCAAGATTTCTTTCTGAAAAACCTTTGGTTTGATACTTTGGCCGGAACAGATGAACTTCGTTTGCAAATCATTTCCGGGAAATCTGAAGAAGAAATCAGGAATTCCTGGAAAAAAGATTTGGAACAATTCGAAAAAATAAGAACAAAATACCTCATCTACGAAAACTAGTTTTTCAATTTACAAATGGAGCTTTTTGCAGAATATCATTTACAGACTTTATTGGTTTTATCCGTTTTTGCATTTATAGCAGGTTTTCTGGATGCTATTGTAGGCGGCGGCGGTTTGATACAGTTACCCGCATTATTGATCAACTTCCCAAAACTTCCTTTGCCGACGGTTTTCGGAACAAATAAAATAGCTGCCCTTTCTGGAACGAGCATTGCAGCATCTCAATATGCCAAAAGAATAAAATTCAACTGGAAGGTGCTTTTTTCTATCGCTGCCTTTTCATTTCTGTTTTCATTTCTAGGCGCTAAAACGGTGAGTTATATCCACTCAGAAGTTTTAAAGCCTTTGATTTTGATAATTCTCGTCATCATAGCCATTTATACATATCTCAAAAAGGATTTGGGTAATGTGCCAACTAAAAATTTAAGTACCGAAAAAAAAATGATTTTTGGAGGGATGATAGGCGCTGTAGTGGGTTTTTATGACGGATTTTTCGGTCCGGGAACGGGGAGTTTTTTCGTTTTGGCTTTTGTGGTCATTTTGGGATTTGATTTTCTTTCGGCATCAGCATATGCCAAAGTGGTGAACTGCGTTACCAATATCTCTGCCCTTATGGTTTTTATCAAAAATGGAAACTATCTTTTGGAAATCGCTTTATTGATGGCTGCTTTCAATATTGCTGGAAATTTTTTAGGAACAAAAATTGCCTTCAAAAAAGGCAATGGTTTTATAAGGATAATCTTTCTTGTGATTGTATTGCTGATGATTTTGAGATACAGCAAAGAGGTTTTCTTTTCTTAATCGAAATGTTGCGGCGGCATTTTGTCGTTTTTGCTTCGGTTGTAAATATACATCCCAACGGTAAGGCCTACTACACCGCCAATCCCTTGCCATATTGCGCGGCTTAATCTATCTGCATTAGAATTCCCGATATAGTTCATTAAAAAAACAATGACGAAAGTAATCGCCAAAACCACCAAAAATTTATAACTTTTTATTTCCATTTTTATTTCAATTTATAAGAAAGCATGATGCCTCCTTTGTAAGGAATCCATTCACCACTTTTATTCCATTGTGAAGCACCCTCATATCTCTGATTATTTTTGTCATAACCGTGATAAAAACCTTGAGAATTTCCTCCACCAAGAAATACATCTGCACTCCAATTATCGTTAAATTTATATTGATACCCCACAGTTAAACCTGTCAAAATAGTATATCCTCTCTGAAATTTTTGAGAATGTATATAATTCCACTTCTGAAGATCAAAAAGACCCAGTCCAATATTGGCTCCAGTATAGAAACCCTTAAAACTTTCTTTAAAATAATATCTTCCCTCAATACTAAAGTAATACATCTGAAAACGTTTGCCTAAAAAAGATTTCCAGGGTGAAACAAAAATTTCGGACTGCAAAGTAATATTATTATTAATTTTGACTTCTAAAGCGGCATTCACTATCCCTACAGGAAGTGTTACCAAGTTGGCTTTGGCGTATGTTTGTGCTGTTGCATAATGGAAAGAAATAAAAAGGAGTAATACAAAAATTTTCTTGGTCATTTATTTTATATTTTTTAGTAATTCTTCTGTTGATTTGTATTCTGCATTTTTAGATTTTGCAACAGCAATGGATTTTTCAGCCCAAATTTTAGCATTTTTCATGTCTCCCATCTTAAAATAAATTCTGGCTAAAGTATCTGTATTGAAAGAATCTTCTTGTTTTTTCACAGATTCAAGACACCATTTTACGGCATTTTGCAAGGCATTGTTATCGTTAACATACAAATAGAAGTTCCATGCAATATCATTCAGTTCATTGGCATCAAATGGTGTAGGATCTTGGTAGTATTCAGCAGCTGCCTTTTGATATTCTTCATAATTCTGAGTTCTGAAATAATAATCAAGTCTTATTTTACTTGCCAATTGTTTCCCTTCTTTTTCGCCCAAAATTTTAATCAGTTCTGTATTCAGAAAATCATTATCTATTCTATGATTTTCCTCATCGATAGATTTTTGGATAACGGTGGTAAGTTTTATCTGTTTTTCAAAATCATTCAGTACTTTTTCAGATAGAAATCTAAGGATATCCGTTTTGTTTTGTTGCAAATATCCATAATTGAAGTCTTCTGTAGATTTGGTGAAATACAGCAACATTCCTGCATCATCTTTTGTAATTTCGCCAGATTTCTTGTTTTGAAAATAGCGTTCTGACACTTTTTTAGCAAAAGAAAAATCGTTATTGTAAGTGCTTTTGATAAGATCAATTAAAAACTCAGGATCTTTTTCTCCTGCATTGAATTTTAGAACCTTGTTTTCTAGTTTATTTTCAGGATTGATGGCTGTTTTACCAAGACTTATAAAATCTTTAGGGTCTAAGTAGCCGGCAGTTCTATATACCACCACTCCATCACCATTGATGAAAAGTAATGAAGGATAAGAATAAACACTGTATTTCTGAGCAAGATTTATCCCTTCTCCCTTTTCCATATCAAAATGGGCGTTCAGAAAATTTGCATTGTAATAATCTCCCACTTCTTTTTGTGAAAATACATTTCTTTCTAACATTTTACAAGGGCCGCACCAAGAAGTATAAGCATCTAAAAACACCAACTTGTTTTCTTTTTTTGCTTTTGCGAGAATATTTTTAAAAGTATCTTTTTCAAAATTTATTCCTTGAGCATTAATTAATAAAGAGAAAAGAATAAGAAACAGGTATAGTAGTTTTTTCATTTTATGATAAAATAATTACAAGCGAAGATAAAAATAATTATGTAGAATAAAACAAAAAAGCCCGAATAAATTCGGGCTTTAAGTGGTTTCTCCAGGAATCGAACCAGGGACACACGGATTTTCAGTCCGTTGCTCTACCAACTGAGCTAAGAAACCATAGTTTCTCTGTATTAGAGTGGTGCAAAAATAAATACTTTTTATACACTAAACAAGTGTTTTGGAAATATTTTTTTGAAAATTACTGAAACTATTGATTTTCAGCAGAATTAATTCAACTTTCCTTTAATTGCTCACTGAGTTCTTCCAAAACAGGTTTGATGGTGCTTTCCGGTAGATCACTTATTCTTATATACATTAAGCCATCTATGGCATCATTGAAATTAGGGTCTACATTGAAGGCAATTACCTTTGCGTTTTGCTTGATGTATTTTTTAATCAGAACTGGTAATCTCATTTCCGGTTCTATGTCGTCTATCAATTTATCGAATTTATTGAGGTCATTTTCTACTCCGTCAAAAAAGAGACTTTTTTCTTTTTCTTTTAGCCGTACCTTATAATCATTTTTGGGATGCACGTATTGTGCTACTACTGGATCATAATAATGAGAGCGCATAAACTCAATCATCAATGATTTAGAAAAATCAGAAAACCTATTGCTGATGCTAACGCCACCCATCAAAAATTTATGTTCTGGGTTTCGCAAACACACATGCACTATCCCTCTCCAAAGCAAGAAAAGTGGCAATGGCTTTTGTTGGTATTCCAGACTTACATACGCCCTTCCCATTTCTATTACCTTTCGGAAAAAAGGCCTTAATTCTTGATCGTATTCGAAAAGGGAACTGGTATAAAAACCATCTATCCCATTATTTTTCATTACATGACTTCCTAGTGCCATTCTATAGGCTCCAGCTATTTTTTGGGCAGCACTATCCCAAAGAATCAGGTGATGGTAATGTTTATCATACTCATCCAAATCAAACGGAAGATTAGTACCCTCACCTATTGCTCTGAAGGTAAGCTCTCTTTGCCTGCCAATTTCCCTCATGATGGAAGGTATTTCATCATATTCCGTAAAATAGACTTCATAATTGGCGTTTTTAAACAGCAACTTATCTTTATCGTTAAGGTTTTGTATATCTTTCAAAATATTTTCAATAGGAGTCTCATCAATGATGTTTTGCACTACTTCCTGTCCTGATTTATGAGGAAACTTTAATGGCAAATTAGAAAGTTTAAAAAGCTCTGTAATAGACTTTCTTCTGTCGTAATATGATTTCATCATATACACTTTCTTTCTTAAAAAATCACCAAACTCTGCTACCGACTCATACTCTTCCTGAATTTTTGGTGATACCGGCCTTCCAATTCTTATCCTTACAGGCTTGTCTTGTTTTTTCAGCATTTCTGAAGGCAGCATTAGGGTCTGCAGGTCTGGATGTAATTTCGAAAGACTATAAAAAATTCTAGAATTTTTAGCATGAAAATACATAGGTACTACAGGCACTTTTGCTTTTTTGATCAATTTCAACGCAGGAATTTCCCAATCTTTATCCAAAATTTCATTGGTAGAATTATTTTTGTTGGAAACTTCTCCCGCAGGAAAAATTCCTATACAGCCACCATTCTGAAGATGTTTTAGTGTTTCGCGCATTCCATGGATACTGCTGTAGGCATCTTTTCTGGTTTCAAAAGGATTAACAGGAATTACATAATCTTTCATGGGATCTATTTTCTGCAGCAGAAAATTGCCCATAATTTTAAAATCCGGCCTAATATCCGTCAAGATTTTGCACATTAAAATACCATCTATGGCACCCAGCGGATGATTGGCTACCAAGATAAAAGGTCCTGTTTTGGGAATTTTGGCTAAATCTTCTTCAAAGGCTACATATTTCACATTCAATTCTTTGAGAAAAGCCTCAAAAAAAGCGGTTCCATTATTTTTTTTAACGGAATCATAAAACTTGTTCAGTTTGCCAAGTTTGGTAATCCCCATAATGGAAGATGCTATTGGGTTTTTGAGTATTCCCAATTTAGACAAACCTGTTATTTTAATTAAATCCTGTCTAGAAATTAAACTCATGAATATTAGTTTGTAACAATTTGAACTGTTTGTTTTGAAATTTGTTCCAACAATATTTTTTTATTGTTATAAAATTTAGAAAGTTCATCCAAATTGGCATTTCTAACAGTGTATAAAGAAACATTTTTTACTACATTGGTATTGAATTGTTGATTCAGATCCTCATTTACTTCATCTATTTTTCCGAATTTATCTTCCAGACACAATGCCAATGAAATGGCAGAATTCTGCATCAATGAAACTTTTATTTTATACTTTGCCAATAAATTGAAAATCTGGCTAATATGATCTTCGGCGATGAAAGAAAAATCCCTCGTAGAAATATTCATTAACGTTTGGTTTTCTTTCAAAATATAACTTTCTTCATTTTGATTGACATCCGAATTCCCAACTTTAGTTCCTGGTTTTAATGGCTCTACAAAAGATTTCACATAAAACGGAATGTTTTTCTGCTTCAGCGGCTGAAGGGTTTTTGGGTGAATAACAGAGGCCCCGTAATATGCCATTTCTATAGCTTCTTCATAAGAAATGTTAGATAGGAGGTTTACGTTTTCAAATTTTCTTGGATCACCAGTCATTACTCCCGGCACATCTTTCCAAATCGTCATAGCATCTGCATTAAGACAATATGCAAAGATTGCTGCAGAATAATCTGACCCTTCCCTTCCTAAGGTAACCGTAAAATTATTCTCTTCAGACCCAATAAAACCTTGGGTAACATAGGATTGATTTTTATTGAGTTTCTGAATGTTTTTTTCTGTGGAAGACCAATTTACTACCCCTTCTCTGTATGAGTCATCTGTTTTTATATAATCTCTGGCATCTAACCAAGAATTGGTGAAATTGATGTCGTTTAGATATTCGCTTAGAATTTTAGACGAAATCATCTCGCCACAACTTACTACCTGATCATAAACAAAATTATAATTTGGAGATTTATTTCTTCTTAAAAAAGCTTCCAAGTCATCAAAAAACAAGGCTACCTCTCCAAAAATGGAATGATTTTCCGCAAAAAGACCTTTGGTAATTTCTAGGTGAGACTGTTTTAGTTTTTCAATTTCGTTTTGATAGTCTTGTTTCTTAAAATAATATTCTACTACTTTTTCTAATGCATTGGTGGTTTTTCCCATTGCTGAAACTACCAACAAACAATTTTCGAAGCCCTGAGTTTCTAATACTTTCGCTACATTTTTAACACTTTCTGCATCTTTTACTGATGCCCCTCCAAATTTAAATACTTTCATTTTTTTTATTACCTTTTCTTATTTCGATTCAAACTTTCAAATTTATTAATTTTTTTCGAAATGAATATTTTGAGAATTTTTTGGAAGATATCCTAAAAATTCCGAAATTTACTAAGTACCAAAAAATGAAAAAATGTCCGAACAAAATTTCCAAACGCTAGGCGAATTTATTATTGACAAACAAGATGATTTCAGATATTCAACAGGAGAGCTTTCTCGTCTACTAAGTGCCATAAGACTGGCATCTAAAGTGGTAAACAGAGAAGTAAACAAAGCAGGAATAGCCGAAATAATAGGCCATGCAGGAAATCAGAACATACAAGGAGAAGATCAGCAAAAATTGGACGTATTAGCCAACAATATTTTTATTGAGGCCCTTTCGCAACGCGAAGTAGTTTGTGGAATTGCCTCTGAAGAAATGGACGATTTTATTGAAATAAAAGCTACCAACAATGCCCATCTCAACAAATATGTAGTATTGATAGATCCTCTAGACGGATCTTCGAACATAGATGTAAATGTATCTGTAGGAACTATTTTTTCTATCTACAGAAGGGTAACCCCACCCGGGACCCCTGTAACAATGCAAGATTTTTTACAGAAGGGGGTCAATCAGGTTGCAGCAGGTTATGTTGTTTATGGCTCCTCTACCATGATTGTATATACTACAGGCAATGGCGTAAATGGCTTTACCCTAGATCCATCATTAGGAACTTATTACCTCTCTCACCCTAACATGAAATTCCCTACTACAGGAAAAATATATTCCATCAATGAAGGAAACTATATTAAATTTCCACAAGGGGTAAAAGATTATATTAAATATTGCCAATTGGAAGAAGGCGACAGACCTTACACATCCCGCTATATAGGTTCATTGGTATCAGATTTCCATAGAAACATGATAAAGGGAGGTATCTACATTTATCCATCAACCTCTCAGTCTCCAAAAGGAAAATTAAGATTATTGTATGAATGCAATCCAATGGCATTTCTTACAGAACAAGCAGGTGGAAAATGCAGTGACGGATTCAAAAGAATTTTAGAAATAGAACCTACCGAACTGCACCAAAGAGTTCCTTTCTTCTGTGGCAGCGCAGCCATGGTAACCAAGGCAGAAGAGTTTATGGCACAAGCCGTAAACCATCGTTAGGTGCAAAAACTCTGTAAATTACATAACCATTCTCCAAAATCATGAAAACTTTGGACATCTGATTTTTTTACATTTATAAAAAAATCATGATAATTATGTCTCCTATGTATTCATTAAGCGCATTTTTCTTATTCATCATCCCTGCAATATTATGGATTTGGGCATTAGTAGATATTCTTAAAAGTAATTTTAAAGATGATGCTACTAAAGTAATTTGGGTAATTATTGTAATTTTGTTACCAATTTTAGGCTCTATTCTCTATTTTATTTTGGGAAAAAATCATAAAGTGTTATAATGAACGCAAAATATTACAAACACAATCTCGTCTTCAAACAGGCGAGCGGTACTTCTCGAGGTATACTTACCACCAAAGAAACATTTATTCTGGAAATTTTCAAAGCAGACAAAAAAGGCATCGGCGAATGTGCACTTTTCCGCGGACTAAGCTATGACGATTCCCCCGAATATGAAGATAAACTTCAGTGGCTTTGCGAAAATATCAACTATGAATTTGAATTTTTAAGAAAAGAACTTAAAGAATTTCCTTCCCTTATTTTTGGATTGGAGCAGGCTTTATTGAACCTAAAAAATGGTGAAGACCTTTATTTTCCCAGCAGCTTTACCGAAGGAAAAGATGCTATCAACATCAATGGATTGATTTGGATGGGAAACGCAGATTTCATGCAGTCGCAAATTGAAGACAAATTAAAAAATGGCTTCCACTGTATCAAACTGAAAATAGGTGTAGATTGGCCTTCTGAGAAGAAAATTGTTCAACAATTAAGAAATCAATTTCCAAAAGAAAAATTGGAATTAAGAGTGGATGCCAATGGAGCTTTTACTTTTGAAGAAGCACAAACCGTTTTGAAGGAATTGGCAGATCTGGAAATCCATTCCATAGAACAGCCCATAAAATCGAAAAACATTGACCACATGGCAGAACTTTGCGCTAATACCACTACCCCGATTGCCTTGGATGAAGAATTAATAGGAGTAATTGATTTTGAAGACAAAAAGAAACTTTTGGAAGCCATAAAGCCTCAATACATTATCTTAAAACCTGCTTTAGTTGGTGGTTTTTCTGGAAGTGATGAATGGATTTCTATTGCAGAAAAACTGGGCATCAATTGGTGGATTACCTCTGCCCTAGAAAGCAACATAGGCCTTAATGCTATTTGTCAATACACCTATTCCAAACAAAACCCATTGCCGCAAGGCTTAGGAACTGGTGCTCTGTTTACCAACAATTTCGAAACCAGACTTCACCTGAAAGGAGACCAAATGTGGATGAAGGCATAAGCAATGAGTAATTGCTGGAAGTTAATACCAAAAGTTGAAAACAATTTTTAAACTAAAATTTCATAAATTTGCATCTATACAAGACATGACAATGGAAGTAGAAGAAAAAAAACCACTCAATTTTATCGAGCAAATCATCGAAAATGATATCGAAAACGGTTTAGATGCATCTAAACTGCGTTTCAGATTTCCACCAGAACCTAACGGTTATCTGCATGTAGGTCATACCAAAGCCATCTGCATCAATTTTGGTCTGGGCGAAAAATACGGCGCACCCGTTAATTTAAGATTTGATGATACCAATCCCGAAAAAGAAGAGCAGGAATTTGTAGATGCTATCAAAGAAGATATAAAATGGTTGGGCTTCAAATATGATAAAGAATTATATGCTTCAGACTACTTTCAGCAATTGTATGATTGGGCGGTAGAATTGATTAAGCAAGGAAAAGCGTATGTAGACGAGCAGCCTTCTGAAGTGATTACAGAACAGCGTAAAAACCCTACAGAACCTGGAATAGAATCGCCTTTCAGAAACAGACCTACTGAAGAATCTTTAGATTTATTTGAAAGAATGAAAAACGGAGAGTTCGAAGAAGGAAGCATGAGTT
This sequence comes from uncultured Flavobacteriales bacterium, assembly GCA_937973555.1. Lineage (GTDB taxonomy): Bacteria > Bacteroidota > Bacteroidia > Flavobacteriales > Weeksellaceae > Cloacibacterium. The sequence goes on from CALJKL010000079.1 coordinate 75,206, forward strand.
TGAGAGCTAAAATAGATATGGCTTCGCCCAACATGAACATGCGAGACCCTGTGATGTACAGAATCCTGAAAAGACCTCATCATAGAACAGGTGAGCAATGGAAAATATATCCCATGTACGACTGGGCGCATGGAGAAAGTGACTATCTAGAACAGATTTCTCATTCACTTTGTTCATTAGAGTTTGAGAATCACAGACCGCTTTATGACTGGTATCTGGACCAAATTTACGATCCCATCAAAATCCGAAATAAACAAAGAGAATTTGCAAGAATGAATGTAACTTACATGGTTACTTCTAAACGTAAATTGCAAAGATTGGTTGCAGAAAATGTGGTTACCGGCTGGGACGACCCAAGAATGCCTACCATATCTGGCATGAGAAGATTGGGATACACCCCAAAATCCATCCGTGAATTTATAGATCGTGTTGGTGTTGCCAAAAGAGAAAACCTTATCAACATTCAGTTACTGGAATTCTGCGTGAGAGAAGACCTTAACAAGGTTGCCACCCGCGTAATGACGGTAGTGAATCCCGTAAAATTGGTCATTGAAAACTATCCTGAAGGAAAAGAAGAATGGCTGGAAACAGAAAACAATCCTGAGGACGAAAATGCTGGCACCAGAAAGGTTCCGTTTTCCAGAGAACTCTATATCGAAAGAGAAGATTTCATGGAAGAGGCTCCAAAAAAATTCTTCAGATTAACGATTGGCGGAGAAGTAAGGCTTAAATCTGCTTACATTATAAAGGCAACCAAAGTAGAAAAAGATGCCAATGGAGAAATCACTACTATATATGCTACTTATGATGAGGACTCTAAATCTGGAAGTGGCACAGAAGCCAGTATGAGAAAGGTAAAAGGTACCCTGCATTGGGTTTCTGCACCTCATGCTCTGCCTGTAGAAGTAAGAATCTACGATAGGCTTTTTACAAATGAACAACCAGATGCGGAAAAAGAAGTAGATTTCATGGAATTTGTCAATAAAGACTCTTTAAACATACAAAATGCTTTTGCAGAGCCAAGCTTGAAAGATGCTAAAGTGGAAGATCACTATCAATTTCAGAGAATTGGCTACTTTACATTAGATAAGGATTCAACTACAGAAAAATTAGTTTTTAATAGAACCGTCACTTTAAAAGACAGTTTTAAAATAGAAACTCCAGAATAAAACTAATTTCATTTTTATTTACAATCTATCAACTCACATAAAAAAATGCTGCATATATGCAGCATTTTTAGTTAAACATGTGTATTTGCAACACATTTCTTCCAAATCATAAATACCATAATTTAAAAGGAAAAAATATAGAAGCATTTGTGTTTTTTTATATTTTTTTCATTATCTAAATGCAAAAATAATCTTTTCTCATTCCTATCATATTAAAAAAACAAGCATTTTAATGCGTATTATATACACATAAATATGTGTATTCGGTTTTTGGATCATATTTTTATTTGTACTTTTATTTTTTAATAACAAATAGTGAAAAAATTAATATTATTTTTATCAATTCTCTTTTTAAACGATTTTTATCCGCTGCTAATTTAAAAATTAAGCTATATAATATCGATGATGGATTAAATGCAAATTTCATCAATGATTTAACAGTTGACAATTATGAAAACATATGGTTGGGAACCAATATAGGATTAAAAAAATTTGACGGGTATAATTTCATTAATTATAAAATAACCAATTACAATAAAAGAGAAATAAAGAAAATATTTTTCCAGAATCGCCACCTCTATATTTTATATAAAGGTGGCGATTTAATACTTTTAAATCTTAATACCGGTATTTCTAAAAAATATACAAATGATAAAATTCTAGATTTTTTTGTTACTCCTCAAAAAACATATCTTTTAAAAAATAATTTTAATATTGAAATTATTGATAAAAATAGAAAGGTTAATTATATTCTAAAATTTTCAAAAAAAATACCTGTTCAAGATTCTGAAAGTCATCATGCGATAATTTCATTTCAAAATTGTATTTATTTTACAATACCTGGTGTGGGATTGTTTAGACTCAAAAAAAATATCTTCAAAAATTTAAGCACAAATAATAATGAAACTCCTGGTGGGATTAGAGATAGGTTTAAAATTATTAATAAAAAACTTTATTTAATAGGAACAGCAATGCCCTTATTAATAGAAAATCAAATAAAAATTATTGAACTTAAAGAAAGAAAAAATTTAAGAATTACGGATTTCACTATTAAAAACAATATTAAATATTATATCATAGAAAACAATACTTTAATTTTTGAGAACAATAAAAAATTTATAACGGTAATTGATCAATTAAAAAATACAGAATTAAGAAAATTATTTCTAATAGGCAAAACAACTTTTATTATAAGCAACAAAGGTCTATTTAAAGTATATGAAAAGACAAATTATTTTAAAAACTTCAATCTTAATAATTTACTGGTTGTAAAAAGAAAAATTATTGAAGACAACAATAGAATTTTATTTTTTGGGAACCCTTATATTATCTCAAAAAAAAATGATGAAATTACCCAAGTAACAAAAACAAGAGAATCTATATATGATGCTGTAAAAGTTAAAAACAAATTTTATTTGGCCACTGAAGGAAAAGGAATAGTGACTGCTGATGCTAATTTTAAAAAACTTATCCCTTTAGATAAAAATAAACTAGAAAATATACCTTGTATTTATTATGATCAAATTTCAAATCTAATTTATTATGGGAATAACGAATTCTTATTTTATTTTAGACCTGAAATAAATTCTATTCATAAAATTCCTAATATTTTCAAAGGCTATAATATCAAAACTATTGTCTCAGATTATGCCCATTCTAGATTATTTGTAGGAACAGAAAATGGGGTTTTTACAGTAAATATTCGAAATAAAAAAACATCAAAATTTATTACCAATAAAATTATTGGTGATATATTGATTGACAAAAAAAGAAATCTACTGTATATAGGATATGACAATGGAATTTTAATTTATAACCTTTCTAATCTTCATTTATTAAAATCATTAACCCTTAATTTTTTAAAAAACCCAAGGGTTACCTGTTTACTTCAAGACAATCAAAATAGAATCTGGGGAAGTACTTATAGTGGATTAATAGCTTACGATTATAATACAAACAACTTAATAGAATTAGAACATACTGACCTTCTTAATCAGGAATATAATTACAAATCTGCTTGTAAATTAAAAAATGGTGATTTAATATTTGGTGGTTTGGATGGGTATGATGTCATTACCCCTTCTAGATTTGATTTTTCTACACCAGAAGTTTCAGGCAGAGTATCTGGGTATCATTTAATAAAACCAGATGACAGTACTTACTATAATAAAAACAATCCTAGATCTATAAAATTCAAAAATAAAAATGGATTTCTTAGGATCTACATTACTTCAAAAAACATTGAGAATAAGGAGACATCACATTATCAATATAAATTAGATAACACCAATTGGATTGATCTTAAACAGGAATATAAAGATCTGGTAGGATTATCTCCCGGAAATTATGTCTTGCAGATAAGGGGGCTAGATGAAGTGGGAAAAATGATAAAATTCAATCCAGTAAATGTAATTGTAACTGAAGAATTTTACAAATCAAACCCTTTTATATTTACTCTTATTTTTATTTCTTTTCTACTGCTGATCCTTATTTTCAGGGTACTTTACAACAAAGTGAAAATGAAGAACGAGATCTATGAGAAAATCAGTATGGATCTGCATGATGAAGTGGGCACCATATTATCTAAAACCTCATTATTGATTGCTCACAAAGAACTTTTAGATTCTGAATTAAAAAGAAAAATTCAAGAGAATATCAAGCAGGCAAATTTTGGTTTGCGCAACAATATCAATTCTATAAAAAAAGACGACATACAACTCATCTATACTTACTATGAATGCATAGAAGTAATGGTAACATTTCTTAGCGTTAAAAACATTCCTTACCGTTATTCATTTGAAGGAAAAGAAAACAAAAAAATAAGCAAAAATCTTTATAAAGACCTTAAAATATGTTTCTTTGTAATTTTCAACAATACCATTAAGTATTCTTCTACCGATGATGTAAATGTGAGATTTTCAGAAAAAAATAATGAACTCAACATAATAATTCAGGAAAAAAACAATTATATAGAGTTTAACAAAATAGAGTATGGAAACGGCTTGATGAATATCCGAAAGAGAATAAAAAGAAATAATGGAACAGTTGATTTTCAAAGTAGTGAAGAAAATAATATGTATTCAATTACTATAAATGTAAAATTATAAATACTAATAATAAAAAAACTTTTAACCATAAGAACACAAACAAATGAAATATAAAATTATTGTAATAGAAGACGACAAAGAATTTGCCGAGCTTCAGAAAAACACTATTAATTCTTTGAGTAATTCGTGACGTTGTTTTTGCGACGACGAATCTTTTTTTGTGTAATCGATATGAGGTAATTTTTCTTTGAAATATTCTATTGGATGATTTTTTACTGGCGGATTCTTTCGATTCATGACGTTTTCCCTCGTTTGGTAAGAGCCTATAAACGTGGCTTGTTTATCACGAGTCCCGT
>CALJKL010000080.1 GCA_937973555.1 uncultured Flavobacteriales bacterium
TATTAATGACTATTTCTGATACAAAACCAAGAGTAGTATTTGATGAAATTCATAAATTCAATGATTGGAAAAATTTAGTCAAAGGGTTTTACGATAAATTTGGCGATAAAATAGAATTTCCTAGAGATGTAACTGAAAATGCAGAAAGCATCAGCATCAGTTTTGGTGATAAAGAGACCAGCGATTTGGTAATAGATCCACAGTTTTTTACTTTGGGAGACAATGCGGTTACCATTAATATTACCAGAGACGGAAAGGTTTTGACACAAGATGCTACCATCAATGTTTTTGCCAAAAATCCAGAGCAGAATTTAACCTATGAAATCGTAGCAGAGTATCCTCATGATACCAATAATTTTGTACAGGGCTTTCAGATAGATGGCAATACCATTTATGAAAGTGACGGGCAAGAAGGAGTGTCCAGAATCCTGAAATATACTTTGGGCTCTACTGCGCCTATCGTTCAAACTCCCCAGAGCGCTGATGTTTTTTCGGAAGGAAGTACTATTGCCGGAAACAAAGTTTATCAGTTGACATGGAAAAACAAAAAAGGATTTATCTATGACAAATCTTCTCTGAAGCAAATTGGTGAGTTTCCTTATCCTAATATTATCGGTGAAGGGTGGGGACTAACCTATGATGGCAAAAATCTTGTGGCTTCAGACGGAAGCAAGAATATTTATTTTCTGGATGTAAACGATCCTTCAAAATTGGTGAAATACATTTCTGTAGCCGGAAATACTGAAGTTTACGATCAACTGAATGAATTGGAGTATTACAATGGATACCTATATGCCAATGTTTGGCAAAAGCCGATTATTTTGAAAATTGACCCTAAAACTGGAGAAGTGGTAGGTAAGTTTGATTTCTCGTTATTAGCCACACAAAATACTAAGGGCACAGACGATGTGTTGAACGGTATTGCCTTCAAGGGAGACAATATGTTGATTACAGGCAAAAATTGGAGTAAGATTTATGAGGTGAAAATTAAATAATTTCACCAACAGTTTCTGGTTTTGATTTTCAAATACAAATTACAAAGCACAAATATCATGAAACTGATTAGGATTATTTTTTTACTTTTTTCAGTACTTTTTTCTGCACAAAAAGAATTTCCAATTGTTGTAAAAGACAGTTTGAAGGATGTGTTTTTAGATGATTTCAACAATCTTTATTTATGTAAAAATAATGATTTCTCCTTCTCTAAATATGATTCTTTAGGTATTAAAATAGCGGAAGTAAGATTCCCTTATCCCTTCAGGGTACAATCGGTAGAAAATCCCTTGAATATTTTTGTCTTCTCTGAAAATGCCCAAGAATTAAAAATATTAGATCAAAATCTTAATGAAATTCAAAATATAAATCTCATCAGTAAATTTGGTCACATAAAGGCTTTATTTATTGAAGATTTGCAGTTTGCATGGCTTTTAGATTCTGCCAATAAATCTTTAGTGCAATATAATTATAGAGACAGTAAAGTTATCAATTCATTTCCTTTAAAAACAGATATCAGCAATGTTGCAGATTTTTTAGTTTTCAATAATTTACTCTACATACTGAAAGAAAAAACATTTGTTGTTTTTGATATTACTTTCAACAAAATAAATGAAAAAGAGATCGTCAGCGGAAAAAAAATAAGAAGAGAAAATAATAATATCTATGTAATTGAAAAGTCTTCAATCTCTGTTTATAATTCTAACCAAGATTTTTATCAGGTATTTTCAAAACAAAATAACACTATTGTGGAAAAAAACAGCAATCATTTTTTGGCATTGATAGGTGACAAATTTTATCTTTACAAATTAGAAAAATAAAATAGATGCATATTGCTGTAACAGGAAACATTGGCGCAGGAAAAACCACACTAACTACTATGTTATCAAAACATTACGGTTGGGATGCGCAATTTGAAGATGTAGATCATAATCCTTATTTAGAAGATTTTTACAATGACATGAACAAATGGAGTTTTGCCCTCCAAATCTACTTTTTAGGAAGCAGATTCCGTCAGGTAAAAGAAATCAGAGAAAGCGGAAAAAATATTATTCAGGACAGAACTATCTATGAAGATGCTTATATTTTTGCAGAAAACCTTAATGATATGAGTTTACTGTCTAAGAGAGATTTCAACAACTATACATCTATTTTTCATTTGATGAAATCATTTGTTTCTGCTCCAGATTTGTTGATTTATTTAAAATCTGATGTTCCTAATCTGGTGAAGAAAATCTACAAAAGGGGAAGAGATTATGAAGCCAGTATCAGCATAGAGTATCTTTCTAAATTGAACGAGAAATACGAAAAATGGATCACCAACTATGATGAAGGAAAACTGCTCGTGATAGATGTTAATGATCTAGATTTCGTAGACAGACCTGAAGATTTTGGTTTTATTTTGGAAAAAATAGAAGCAGAATTGCATGGTTTATTCTAAATAAATGGAATAATAATTGTTACAATTAAACAATAACTAATCTCAATTATAATGCTTACTATTCTTCATAACAACAGATGCGGAAAATCTAGAGCAGCTTTGCAATATCTAGAAAGCAGAGGTTTCGAATTCGAGGTAAGAAATTATCTTGATAATCCTTTAACTGAGGTAGAAATTGAAGACTTATTAGAGAAGCTGGATACAGGTATAGATGATATTATCCGAAAAAATGAAGAAATTTGGAAAGAGAAGTTTTCGGAAACTACTTATTCTGACAGTGAGTTAATCTCTATACTGGCCAATTATCCAAAACTTTTGCAAAGGCCTATTGTGATAAAAAATAATAAAGCCATAATAGCAAGAGATTTAGAAAAATTAGAAATTTTCTTAAATAAATAAAAGGCGGACTTTAGTCCGCCTTTCTTTTTTATAAAATATAATCAGATCAATGATTCTAAGGTTTTATCCAATGTATCATATTGAAATACAAAGCCTTCAGATTTTATTTTCTGGTTGCTGGCTCTGGTACCTTCTAAAATAATAGAAGACATTTCGCCTAAAAGTAACTTTATTACAAATTCTGGTACAGCAATAGGAATGAAAAGCCTTTTACATTTTTTGGCTAATTTTTTCATGAAGTTTTTATTGCTCACTAATTCATCGGCAACAGCGTTATAATTGCCATTTATATTATTGTTTTCTACTGCTGATGCAAACATATTTACCAAATCATCAATATGTATCCAATTCATCCATTGATCTCCACTGCCAACAGGAGAGGCTAAATTAAAATTAGCTAATCTTTTTAGCGCTGCAAAACTGCCACCTTCTTTTGCCAGCACCATCGAAGTTCTTAGGCATACCACACGATCTGCAATTCCAGTAAACTCATACGCTGCTGTTTCCCAGTCTTTGGATAGTTGTGCCAGGAAATCTAATTTTTTGATGGGCATTTCTTCTGTTAGAATTTCGTTACTGGTAAAGGTTCCATAATAATTAATACCAGAGGCAGAAATGAAACTTTTCAATCTTAGGTTGTGTTTATCACAATAAGTCTTTAAAAGTTTTGCGGTGTCAATTCTAGATGAGAAGAGTTCTTTTTTATAGTTGGTTGTCCATCTTTTAGCAATGGTAGCGCCTGCAAGGTGAATGATGGATTCTACATCATGAAAAGCTTCGTCTTCAATGAAATTTTTATCCTGATTCCATTGAAATTCATTCGGGTTATTTGTTTTTTTTCGCGTTAAGATATTGACGATATGTCCTTCTTTTTCAAGTTTCTTAACTAAAGATTTTCCGATTAAGCCTGTAGCGCCTGTAATAAGGATTTTCATCTTAATTTTTTTATTTAAAGCATAATTACACCCTCTATTTTTGCTACTTCTTTGTAATGTCTTATTACTTGATCTGCATCCAAAACAAAACAATTAATGGTGCAGCTAATGTATTTTCCATTGCTGCTTTCTCGGGTAGAAAAGGTGTTTTTGGTATCATCAAAAACTTTATATATTTCCGTTAGTTTTTCTTGGTTATTGAGTATGATAAATTTATACAAATAATCTTCTGGAAAATTATGGTTTCTTTCCAAATTCGTTTTTAGAGAAGCATAAAATTCTTCTTGCTCATCAAATTTTTCGTTTCCGGTAACTTCGATCATTTTAAATTAGATTTAATGTAATTAGGCTTATCTGCTAAGACAAAGCGAATTTATAATTTTTTGTCTGAATTATTCTAATATCACTATTAGATTTTTCTACTCAAAAAAAACGCTTTCAGTAAATCTGAAAGCGTTTCTATAATTTTATTAAAACTTAAAGATTAAGCCTCTTCAGTTTTAGCTTCAGCTACAGGAGCATCAGAAACAACTTCGAATTCATAATCGAACTCTACGTTTCTGTGAGGTCTTACTTTAGCAGTAAATTTACCAGTTCTCTTAATAGTGTTTCCTGGGATTTTGATGTATTTTTTATCAACCGCTACACCCGCTTTAGCCAATTCTTCAGCTAAGTTTGCATTGTTGATAGAACCGAAAAGTTTGTCACCAACACCTGCTTTAGCATGGATAGTAACTGCAGTAGCTTTTAATTTATCGATGATAGCTGTAGCAGCAGCGATTAATTTAGCTTCTTCTTCTTTTCTAGCTTCTAACGTAGCAGCAAGAGCTGCTTTGTTTTTAGGAGTAGCTAATAATGCAAAACCTTGAGGAATCAAGAAGTTTCTTGCATAACCTGGTTTTACGTTTACGGTATCAAACTCAAGTCCTAAGTTTTCTACGTCTTTTTTTAGGATGATTTCCATGTTGTTGTCCTTTTTTTGATTAAAAAGTTAGGTTTAGCAGTGCTAAAACCAACAGTTTATTTGTTAATAATAATTATTTTAATAAATCTGCTACGTAAGGCATTAAAGCTAAGTGTCTTGCTCTTTTGATCGCTGCAGAAACTTTTCTTTGGTATTTTAAAGAAGTACCTGTGTATCTTCTTGGTAAAATTTTACCTTGTTCGTTTACAAATTGTAATAAGAAATCAGCATCTTTATAATCTACATGCTTAATTCCGTATTTTTTGAATCTACAATATTTCTTTTCAGATTTTGTATTGATATCAAGCGGAGTAAGGAATTTTACTTCAGATTCTCCTCCGGCTGAGGCTTGTTTTGCCATATCATCTATTGCCATGTCTTTAAATTTTTAAGGGTTAAAATTAAGCTTTTGCAGTTTTTACTTTTGCTCTTCTTTTCTCTGCGTATTCTACAGCGTGTTTGTCAAGCTTAGTTGTTAAATAACGGATTACTCTCTCGTCACGTTTGTAAACAGTTTCTAAACCTGCTACTACAGTTCCTTCACCTTTGAATTGGATCAAAGTGTAAAATCCATTCTTTTTCAATTGAATAGGATAAGCTAATTTTTTAAGTCCCCAGTTTTCTTTGGCAACGATTTCGCAATTGTGGTCTTTAATAAAGTCCTCAAATTTTTTCACTGCTTCCTCCACCTGTGCGTCAGATAGAACGGGAGTTAAAATGAAAACAGTTTCGTAATTGTTCATAATGTTAAAATATTTGTTAATTATTTCGAGCTGCAAAAGTAAGGAAACATTTTGAAATACACAATATTAATGCGGTAATTTCTTAATATGAAAATGCGATAATTTTGGAAATCTTTCCTTTTGTCACCCTGAGCTTGTCGAAGGGTCTTTAAATTTAATCTTTACCTCAACCTCAACCTTTCCCTAGTTCCCGGCAAGATGGTCTATGCCATCTTGAGTAAGGCGGAAAACCGTCCATTCGTCCATCGGTTTTGCACCAAGAGATTTGTAAAATTCTATGGAAGGAGTGTTCCAGTCTAAGACAGACCATTCCATGCGGCCGCAGTTTCTTTCTTGAGCTATTTTGGCCAATGCTACCAAAAGGGCTTTTCCATAGCCTTTTCCACGGCAGTCTGGCTCTACAAAAAGGTCTTCTAAATAAAGGCCTGGCTTGCCCACAAAGGTGGAAAAATTATGAAAGAATAAAGCAAAGCCTACCGGTTTTTGGTCTTCTTCAGCAATTAAAACTTCGGCATACTTTTTTTCGAAAATGTTTTCACGAAGTTCTTCTACAGTAGTAATGACCTCATGTTCCAATTTTTCGTAAATGGCCAATTGTGTAATAAGATGAAGGATGGTAGGGGTGTCTTCAGGTGTTGCTTTGCGAATATTGAAGTTTGACATATTTTTAATTTTTTGCTAAAATAGTGAATTGTTGACGAAAATCCATAGCCCTGATTGAGCCATTGTTTGAGCTCTCCCGATTCATCGGGAAGCGAGTGGCGAAAGCAGGAATAGCTACAAAAAAAGAACGCACCTAAAAGTGCGTTCTTGTATTTTAAAATTTTACTTGGCTTTTAAACTTCCGTATTCATATCCCAGTTTTCGAGATAATCGTGAACATGTTTTAGGAACATGCCTCCCAGTGAACCGTCTACCACGCGGTGGTCATAGGAATGGCTCATGAACATTTTTTGGCGGATGGCAATCATATCTCCATCTTTGGTTTCTACCACTGCCGGTTTTTTCACAATGGCACCCACAGCCAAAATAGCAACCTGCGGTTGTGGAATGATAGGAGTACCCATCAAGTTGCCAAAACTACCAATGTTAGAAATGGTATAGGTGGCTCCTTGAGTGTCTTCTGGCTTTAGTTTTTTGTTTCTAGCTCTGTAGGCCAAATCGTTGATGGCTTTCGCCAATCCTGAAAGTGACAATTGGTCTGCATTTTTAATGACCGGAACAATTAAGTTACCGTCTGGCAAAGCAGTAGCCATACCAATATTGATGTTTTTCTTTTTGATGATCTTATCGCCGTCCACCGATACGTTAATCATTGGAAAATCCTGAATGGCTTTCACCACTGCTTTCACGAAAATAGGCATAAAGGTTAGTTTTTGTCCTTCTCGTTTTTCGAAAGCGTCTTTATGCTTGGTTCTCCATTTTACCACATTGGTAACATCTGTCTCTATAAATGAGGAAACGTGTGGAGCAGTTCTTTTAGAATTCACCATGGCGTCTGCAATCAACTTACGAACCCTGTCCATTGGGATAATCTCGTCTCCTTCAGCAGATGGAGTAGTAGTGTTGGAAAATTGTGGAGTAGATTGTTTCGTTTCACTCGCAATGACAGGAGTTTTAATCTCAGCATTGTTTCCATTTCTGTTTTGTACAAATGCTAAAATATCTTCTTTGGTAATTCTTCCTTCCAGACCACTTCCTTTAATGGATTTGAGTTCTGATTCAGAAATGTTTTCTTGCTGTGCAATAGATTTTACCAAAGGAGAAAGATATAGCTCTCCAGAAAGTTCTTGAGGAGCAGAAACTGATTTTTCCAGAGGCTTTTCAAGTTCTTTTACAACTTCCAGAGCTGGGGTTTCTGTAATTATAGGGGCTGGGGTTTCAATAGCTTTTGTTGCATTACCTTCGCCAGCGATTTCTAAAATGGCAATGGCTTCACCAATTTTTGCAATTTCGTCTTTATTTTTTAGGATTTTTACAATTTTTCCTGAAACAGGCGTAGGAACATCGCTGTCTACTTTATCGGTAGCGATTTCTACTACAGAATCGTCTTCGTTTACAGAGTCGCCCTCACTCACCAACCAGTTGATGATGGTGGCTTCCATTACGCCTTCTCCCATAGATGGAAGTAATAATTTATATTCTGCCATTTTGTTTTTGAGTTTTGACAAAGATAAAAATTTTTTACAATTGAAAATTAATAAAAAAGCAAAGGTTTTTTTGTGAATTTTCTAATAGATTTTTTTCTACTTTTGTTCTATAAATTTTAAAAACATGAATCTGCATATTATTGCGCTATTGAGATTTAAAGAAAATCATCTTTTTGAAGCAATTGAACTTCTGAAAAAATTGGTTTCAGAAACGCGTAAAGAAGAAGGCTGTCTGCAATATGACCTTATTGAAGATAAAGAAAATAAAGGTGTATTTTTTATCATTGAACTTTGGGAGACAGAAGAGCATCATTATAAACATGGTTCACAAGAACATTTGCTTACTTTTAGGCAGAATGCTATGCCTCTTATGAATTCGCAAACTGAGGTTTACAGAGGAAAAAAGATTTTTTAAATAAAAAACGGAACTTAAAAAAGTTCCGCTTCAAAAACATCCTGAAAATGTTTTTTTATTTTTTCTTTGATTTCTTCCTGATCTACTTCGCGTTCTAGTTCTCTTTTCATAGAAGTAACGGCTTTGTCCTTAATTCCACATGGTATAATGTATTCGAAATACCGTAAGTCCGTATTCACATTAAACCCAAAACCATGCATGGTTACCCAGCGGGAAGTTTTAACGCCCAGAGCACAAATTTTTCTTGCATAAGGCTTGCCTACATCTAGCCAAACGCCTGTCTCGCCAGGGCTTCTTTCTCCTTTCAATCCATATTCTGCAATGGTGCGGATAATAACTTCTTCCAGATTTCTCATATAAAGATGAATGTCTGATTTGAAGTTGTCTAAATCTAAAATAGGATAGCCTACCAATTGCCCAAAACCATGGTAAGTGATATCACCACCACGGTTGGTTTTCACAAAAGTGGCATCTATTTCTTTTAGTTTTTCGGAATTAGCCAGCATGTTGTGCTCGTCACCAGATTTCCCTAAAGTATACACATGAGGATGTTCTACAAAAAGCAGATAATTGGGAGTAATTTCTTGCTCTTCTTGTGGTAAATCTCGGTTTTTAGTTTTGATTTCTATGATTTGATCCATCAGATTTTGTTGATAATCAAATGCTTCCATGTAGTTTTTAACTCCAAGTTCTTCAAACTTAACCTTCTTGTTGAGATTCAGATTCACTGCTTTTCAAATTTATTATGGCAAAAATACTATTTTATGATGAATGCGGCATTTTTCCAGCATTTAAATTTGCAGTTTATTGAATTTTATGAAATTGAAACTCCAATCAATTTTCCAATACCAAAAGTAATGGCTGCAGCCATAAGTCCAAAAATTACTTGTCTAAAGCCAGAAAACCAAATGCTTTTTCCTGTAAAAAGTGTAATGGCAGTGCCTATAATGAATAGTCCAATGGCACTTAATCCTGAACTGAATATAATGCCTTGTAATCCCCCAACGAAAAAGAATGGGATAACGGGAATAATGGCCCCTATGGCAAATAAGAAGAATGAAGCCAAAGCCGCTTCTATGGCCGATCCTTTAAGTTCTTCAGCATTGATGCCGAGTTCTTCTTTTACCAATACTTCATGGGCATGTTCTTTGTCTTGAATGATTTCTTTTGCCATTTTATAGGCTTGTTCTTTAGGAATGCCTTTTGCACGATAGATCAATGCCAATTCTTTTTCTTCTGCTTCAGGATTTATTTCCAGTTCCTGCATTTCTATTTCCATTTGGTTTTCGTACAATTCTTGAGAAGATTTTACAGAAATCCATTCGCCTAAAGCCATGGAAAGGGCTCCTGCCAAAAGACCTGCCAAACCTGCTAGTAAAACCTCTTTTTGTCCTGATGTGGCTCCTGCAATTCCCATTACTAGTGAAAAATTGGAAACCAGCCCGTCATTTCCACCCAAAACTGCTGCTCGTAAAGCATTTCCTCCTACAGAACGGTGTCTTTTTTCGAATCTTGAAAGTTGGTTGACAGAGATTTTTTTATCACTTGCCAAAATATTCTGCAAAATCTTTACATGGGCAGTGTCGGTAACGGCATTAGGAGTTTTAGAACTTTTTCTTGCGTTATTGATGGAATGAGAAAGACTTTTTTCCGTTTCTAAAAGACTTCCCAAAATATATTCGTATCCTAATAAATCACCAATTTTCTTCAATATTTTGGCACGCCAAGAGGGAGCTGGCAAGTCTGTTGTTTTGAAATTAGCACTTTTGAGAAACGCTAATGCATGACCTTTCTCTATTTCACTCATTTCTCTGAATATCTCTGCTACATTTTCATCTTCTTCTTTTTCAGATAATAGTTGATATAGATAGGAAGCGTCTACTTCTGTCTGTATATTTTTTAATTTCATTTTTTTGTGTTTATTCTTCCACGTTTTTAAGTCCCATTAATAAGGTATATGCCCCTTTGGTAACATATTTTTTGCTTTTGAATGACGTGTCTTTGCCTATGATTTCAGTTCTGCCATTTTCAGAATTTCCAATAATCACAGGAACCATTTTGAAGGTTTTGGGCTTTACCTCTTCGAATATATATTGTTTGTTTTCCCAAGTTACTACTGCATCATCAGGAACCGTGAACCCAGTTTCCTTATTGGTTTCTATTTCGGCATTCATGTAAGTGCCGGGGATTAAACTTTTATCGTAGTTTATAAAATGGCAGTGTACCACTACACTTCTGTCCGGCTGAAAATCTTTCCCAATTAATAGGATATTGGCTTCGTATTTTTTATCCGGATTTTGATTGGTGTAGGAAATTACTTTTTGGTTGACAGAAATTTTGTTCAAATCCTTTTCAAATACCGTCAATGCCAAATGTACATCTTCGGTATTTACTACATCAAAAAGTTTATCGGTAGGAGATACGTATTGCCCAATCTTTACATTAACGCTCGAAATATAGCCTGATACGGGTGATTTTACCGCTATGCTTCTTTTGATGTTGTTAGCATTCAATGAAGAAGGTTCAATGCCCATAGCTCTTAGTTTTTCGGCCATTCCGCGCATCAATATGTTTTGATTATTGGCTTCGGTCTGTGCCTGTTGCATAACTTTGTCTGATGCTGCTTTGCTTCTGTTGAGATCGCTTTGTCTTGCATAATCTTTTTGGGCATACCCTAAATTCGATTTAGCCAAGAGATAATCTTGCTGCAATTGTACAATTTGTGGGTCTTCTAACACGGCTAAAGTTTCTCCTTGGCTTACATGCATGCCCGGCATAAAGCGGGTATGTTTTACATAGCCACCGCTTGGTGCTGATACGCTTGCCATATTTTGGGGCGGAACGTCTACCATGCCGCTCACTTTTATTTTTGCCGAAATATCTTCCATGCCCAAAGTGCCGGTTTCTATACCTGCATTTTTATATTGGGAATCGTTTAGAGTAATTTGGTTTTGTGATGCTACTACATCAAATTTCTCCTCTTTTTGTTCTTCATTTCCGCAAGAATAGAGGATTGCGAAACCAGATATGATAATGAATTTTTTCATTTTTTTTAATTAAGTTTTTAAACAATTAATTGTTTTTTAAGGCATTCAGTTCTATGATTTTATCGTTCAGTTCTTTTAGCCTGTCAATGTATTTATTCTGAATTTCAAAGGCTTGTGTTACCAAAAGCGTCCATTCCAAATAATTGATTTGTCCATTAAAAAATTGACTTCCTGCAGTTTTCAGAATATCGTTGCTGTTTTTCAGTCCGGTATTTTGATAATAAGAAACCTCTTCATTCAGTTTTTGATGTTCGCTGATCAGTTGGTTAAATTGATTTTTGAGCTGAATTTTGCCCAATTGGTAATTGTTTTCGGCGATTTGCTGATTGATTTTTTGGGCTTCAATGACAGATTTTTGAGCTGAATTAAAAACCGGAACTCCCAATCCAATCATCCCTGAATGAAACCTTTTAGAGCGGTCATAAAACTTATCATCAGCGCCCATTCCATACATGCTCATATTGTTGTATCCAACATTTAAACTTGGCAATAATTTAGATTTTTCTGCTTTTAATTTGGCATCTTGAATATTTTTTTCCTGTTCTAATTGTTTCAAAACCAAGAGATTGCCTTCGTAATTTGAACCTAATTTTTCAATATTCAGTATTCCGTAATTTTCTTTTTCATTTTGATAAAGATTGCCATCATTAATTAGAAAACTTATTTTCTGAATGGCTATTTCACGGTCTTTTTCAATGGATTTTAACTGCAATTCTGCCTGGCTTCTAAGGTTTTCGGCAGTGGCTTTTTCCAAAAGGTTGCTTTCGCCTTTTTTTAGTCTCAGCTCAGCTCTGTTGAAGTATTGCGAAAAAATACTGTCTGCCTTTTTTAAGAGTTTTTTCTTTTCGTCCAAATAATTCAAATCATTATAAATCAATGAAATCTCTTTTTTTAGCTGCCATTTTTGAAGGTCGTAATTCAACAAAGAATTTTTGTATTCTTCCAATAAAACGGTTTTGTGTGCATTGTAAAATTTGGGAAGCCTTATCGTTTGGTTCACCGAAAATTTTTGGTCTACATATGCTGAGTTCATTTGTCCTACTTCCCCTGCAATATTGATTGGATCTATGGTGACGGCAGAAGTCTTTAATTGTTTTTGATAATCAACCTTAAGTTCTCCACTTTTTAAATTTAGATTGTTTTTAAAGGCTTTATCAATGGCGCTTTCTAATGAAATGGTAGTTTGGGATTTTACCATTATCAAAAAGAAAAGTAGGATATATTTTAATATTTTCATAGTAAAAAGAATTAATGAGTTTTAGGTTTGAATTTCTCATCAAACCAAATGTACATCACTGGTAAAAGATATAGTGTAAGATAGGTTGCCAAAAGCAGACCTCCAATTACAACAGTAGCCAAAGGTCTTTGCACTTCAGCACCTTCGCCGTTGCTGAGTGCCATAGGCAAGAATCCTAATGAGGCCACGAAAGCCGTCATTAATACAGGTCTTAATCTATTTTTACCTCCAAATTTTACCGCTTGTTTGGTATCCGAAAGAAGTTCTTTTTGTCTGTTAAATTCTGCCACCAAAACAATTCCGTTCAATACCGCTACTCCGAAAAGTGCTATGAATCCTACGCCTGCTGAAATGGAAAACGGCATGCCTCTCATCCAAAGGGAAAGAATACCACCAATAGCAGAAAGCGGAATGGCTGAGAAAATCAGCACGGCATATTTCATAGAGCGGAAGGCAAAGTACAACATCAGGAAAATCAATACCAAAGAAGCAGGAACCGCAATGCCTAATCTTGCTTTGGCCTGCTGTAAGTTCTCAAAAGTACCGCCATATTTTATAGAGTATCCGGCAGGAAGTTTCAGTTCTCTATCTACTTTTTCCTGTAAATCTGCCACCGTAGTTTGTATGTCTCTGTCGCGGACGTTAAAACCAACAATAATTCTTCTTTGGGCATTTTCGCGCTGAATTTGATTGACACTTTCTTTCACTTCCACTTGGGCAACCGAACTCAAAGGAATTTCAATGCCTGAAGGAGTAGAAATCAGGAGATTGTTAACGTCTTCTACATTTTTTCGCTGTTCTCCATCCATTCTCACCACGAGGTCGAATTTCTTTTCTCCTTCATACACAGATCCGGTGGTTTGTCCGGCAAAAGCGGTGTTGACGATATTGTTGATGTCTGAAATATTCAATCCATATTGAGAAATGGCGTCCCTTTTATAAGAAATCACAATTTGTGGCATCCCCGATACAGGCTCCACATAAAGATTTTGTGAGCCCTGAACTTTTTTGGTGATTTCTCCTAATTTATTGGCATAAACCTTTAAAGTATCCAAGTTTTCCCCGAAAATTTTACAAACCACATCCTGCCTTGCGCCAGTCATGAGTTCATTAAAACGCATGGCAACAGGATATTGAAAGGAGAATGTAACGCCTATCATATTCTTTTTTAGTTCATTGCTCATCATTTTGGCAAGGTCATTATAGTTGTCTGCGGAAGTCCATTCAGATTTATCTTTGAGGATAATCATCATATCGCTGGCGTCAATAGGCATAGGGTCTGTAGGGATTTCAGAACTTCCTGTTTTTCCCACTATTTTTTTTATTTCCGGGAATTTTTTCAATAAAATTCTTTGTGCTTTCATTACGGCTTCTGTAGAAGTTTTGAGGTTGCTCCCCGGCAAAACCCTAGTGTCTACTGCAAAATCTCCTTCCGGAAGGGTTGGGATAAATTCACCGCCTAATGTACTAAGTATAAAAATAGCCACTGCAAACAAAGAAAGAACTCCAAAGAAAATAGTATTAGAGAATTTCAAAACATGGCTTAGTGAAAATTCATACAAATTTTCAATCTTCTCCATCATTCTGTCTGAAAAGGTTTTATGGGTATCTATTTTTTTGGATAAAAACAGAGAACTCATTGTTGGGATATACGTTAAGGAAAGGATAAATGCGCCCAGCAAAGCAAAAGCAACGGTTTGTGCCATTGGTTTAAACATTTTTCCTTCAATGCCTTGTAGAGTAAGAATTGGCAGGTAAACGATAAGGATAATGATTTGCCCAAAGACTGCAGAATTCATCATTTTACTTGCTGATGACTGCACTTCATTGTCCATGTATTCCTGTGAAATTCTTTGATGTTCTAATTTTTTAAGATGATGCAATCTGTGTAAAACTGCCTCCACAATGATAACGGCTCCATCTACAATCAACCCAAAATCTAAAGCACCTAAACTCATCAGGTTTCCAGAAACTCCGAAGATGTTCATCATGATGATGGCGAAAAGCATGGACAAAGGAATAACCGAAGCCACTAGAAAACCTGCACGCAGATTTCCCAAAAATAGGACCAAAACAAAAATTACAATTAATGCCCCTTCCAAAAGGTTTTTGGATACAGTGTGAATTGAATTGTTAACCATTTTGGTTCGGTCTAGGAAAGCATCTATTTTTACCCCTTCGGGTAATGTTTTTTGGATTTCTTCGATTCGGCTTTTTACCTTTTCGATTACCACGTTAGAATTGGCGCCTTTTATCATCATCACCACTGCACCGGCTACTTCTCGTTCGCCGTTGTAGGTCATAGCGCCATATCTTATGGCTCTGCCATATTGTACTTTTCCAATGTTTTTGATGAGGATAGGGGTGCCATCTCCAGTGTTTTTAACAACAATATTTTCAATATCGCCAATTTTACCGATAAGGCCTTCTGTTCTAATGAACAATACAGCAGGCCCTTTTTCTATGTAAGCACCTCCGGTATTTTGGTTGTTTTTTGCCAAAGCATCGAAAACCTCCTGCATCGTTACTCCCATTGATTTTAGTTGGGTAGGATTTACCGCAACTTCATACTGCTTCAAGTCTCCGCCAAAACTTGCTACATCGGCTACGCCTTCTAAACCTAGTAACTGACGACGAACAATCCAATCTTGAATGGTACGCAACTGCATAGGGGAGTAGCGGTGTTCGTAACCTGTTTTAGGACGAACGGTATATTGGTAAATTTCTCCAAGTCCTGTTGTGATAGGCGCCATCTGTGGAACGCCTAGTTCTTTCGGTATGTCTTTTGAAACCTGTTGAAGGCGCTCTGCAACCTGTTGGCGGGCCAGATGAATATTGATGTCATCATTAAATACAATGGTAATTACAGACAAGCCAAATCTTGAAAAACTCCTGATTTGCTTAATGCCTTGAATGTTATTATTTGCCTGTTCTAGAGGAAAAGTGATGAATCTTTCTACATCCGGAGCGCCTAAACTTGGTGACGAAGTAATGATTTGAACCTGATTGTCGGTAATATCGGGAACCGCATCAATAGGAAGTTTCTTTAGTTCGAAAATCCCATAGATGATCAAACCCAAAGTAAATAAACCTATGATGAGTTTATTTTTTATAGAAAACTCTATGATTTTATTTAACATGATTTAAATTTTAATGTTCAACTTGCTCTTTGTTATTTGAAAAAGAGTTGTTTACAAAAAGTTAAATCATTTCTGGGGGCTGAAAAATAGATTGATAATTGTTGATTACAAAATCTTTGGAATAATAAAAATTTTCTTTTTTAATGGTGAAAATTTTCTTTGGTTTATTGATTTCTAAATTGAAAGTCTTTGGTAGATCAAACGTAATAAACGCAAAACTAGAGAAATCGTGAGTTTTAAACGGAAGTTTCATGTCTTCCTGATAATCTTTGTCTTTCTTTGAGCCACTTAGATAGTGCATCACAATAAACTTAAAAACGGTAATGTCTTTGTTTTCAGATTTATGTTCTTTGAAATGTTCAATAAAAGCGGGTAATTTCAATACTTCTTTTACCTCAGTGAATGAAATGAGGTAAATGCAGATGAAAAATATTGAAATGATTTTTTTCAAAACAAAGTTTTTACAAATTTAATCAAAAAGAAATAAAAAATCCTGTAAATAGAATTTAGAAACACTCTAAATTTCATTTACAGATTTTAAAATATATGAGTCTATTTTATCCTATTAAATAAGAAACCAATACATCTTTGAAGATTATTTTTTTGATAAAGTGTTTTTTGCCGTCCTTTTTAAACCATGCATTTTCTAAAACAACATCTACTATGTAAGGAATATGGTTAAATTGCTCCATCTTTTTTTCTTCCCTTACTTTTCTAACAGAAATGGTGCCCGATTCTATTTTTAAACTTTGCAGTATTTTCACGTCTGTTTTAAGAGCATCAGTACAGTAATTGTCGGTTTCTTCTGTGTTTAAAATCTCAACAACACCTTTTACTGAAGGAGATTTATCTAGCTTAAATTTTAAAAACTTGTTGGTTAATTTATATTTATTCGCATCAATATCCAGAATTACAAAAGTGTTTTGTTTGCCTTCAAATTTTACTTTTCTCAGAACTCTTAAATTTTCACAACCTCTTGCGGGAAATTCTTCTAAAACCTGTATGGCGTTTTGATTTTGTCCATAAATGAAGTAACAGAACATATAAAAGAAGAATAATAATGCAATTTTTTTCATAAGAAGAGTTTTATATAATATGTTAAGAATACCAAAAAAGATACCAAAAAAAGATGTTCATATTTCATATTGTTTTTCCCAAATGAAGACCGATAATTATTTATCTTTGTTTTCAAATTAATACAATAAAAATAATGAAGTGAAAAGATTTTTTTTAACCTCAGTTTTGGGATTGGTAATATTGGTTTCATGTTCTAAAACCAAAGAATCTTCCGAAACAATTACTACTCCAAGTTCCCAAACGATAAAACCCACTGTGGCTTCTAATCTTTCTCCAGAGGAAGAGGGTAAAGCCTTGTTAGAAGGAGCAGATTGTTTAACCTGTCATAAAATAGACGAAAAACTGATAGGACCTTCTTATAAGGAGATTTCAGCCAAATACACAGATGCAGATATAGATCTTTTGGCTGATAAAATTGTTAATGGTGGCAGTGGCGTTTGGGGAGATGTGCCCATGGCTGCTCATCCTGGATTGGATAAAGAAAATGCTAAGAAAATGGTGAAATATATTCTGTCACTCAAAAAATAAACAATATCAAATATTTTAATCTTAACAGAAGGCATTCATTTACAGATTGCTTTTTTTATTGTCAATCAGATAATTTGAAATATTAATATCACAAAAAATCCTTATTTTTGCAATTCGAAAAAATTGAAAAAAATGTCTTTAACAGAACAAGAAATTATCCGAAGAGAAAAACTGCAGAAACTTCAGGAATTAGGAATCAATCCGTTTCCGGCAGATGAATATAAAATTACAGATACTACCAAAACCATAAAATCTGATTTTGCAGAAGGTAAAAAGGTGAGTATTGCCGGAAGATTAATGTCTAGAAGAATCCAAGGGAAGGCTAGTTTTGCAGAATTACAGGACTCTGAAGGAAGAATTCAGGTATATTTCAACAGAGACGAAATCTGTCCTGGAGAAGACAAAGAATTATATAACGAAGTATACAAACACCTTTTAGATATTGGTGATATCATAGGGATAGAAGGCGAATTGTTTAAAACCCAAGTGGGGGAAATGACAGTAATGGTAAAAGACTTTAAGCTTCTTACCAAATCTCTTCGTCCGCTTCCATTGCCAAAAGTAGATGCTGATGGAAATGTGCATGATGCGTTCAATGACCCTGAAATGCGTTATAGACAGCGTTATGCAGACTTGGTGGTGAATCCACATGTAAAAGAAATTTTTGTAAAAAGAACAAAATTGTTCAATGCTATGAGGGATTTCTTTAACAGCGCGGGGTATTTTGAGGTAGAAACTCCAGTGTTACAAGCCATCCCAGGTGGAGCTGCGGCAAGACCTTTTATTACGCATCACAATGCTTTGGATATACCTTTGTATATGAGAATTGCCAATGAATTATATCTTAAAAGATTGATTGTTGGAGGTTTTGATGGGGTATATGAGTTTTCTAAAAACTTCCGTAACGAAGGGATGGACAGAACCCATAATCCAGAATTTACCGCTATGGAAATCTATGTAGCCTACAAAGACTACAACTGGATGATGGACTTCACCGAAAAATTGCTAGAGCACTGTGCTATTGCAGTGAATGGTACTACCAAAGCTACTTTTGGGGATAATGAAATTGATTTCAAAGCACCATATCCAAGAGTTTCTATGACTGAAGCCATTCAGAAATTTACCGGTTTTGATATTACTGGGAAATCAGAAGACGAGCTTCGTCATTTTGCAAAGTCTATCGGTATAGAAGTGGATGAGACTATGGGTAAAGGAAAATTGATTGATGAAATCTTCGGTGAAAAATGCGAAGGTAACTTTATTCAGCCGACTTTCATTACCGATTATCCTATAGAAATGTCGCCTTTAACCAAAAAACACAGAAGCAAAGAAGGTCTTACCGAACGTTTTGAATTGATGGTGTGTGGTAAAGAGATTGCCAATGCTTATTCTGAGTTAAATGATCCTATAGACCAAAGAGAGCGTTTTGAAGCACAGATGACACTTTCTGAAAGAGGGGATGACGAGGCGATGTTTATAGACCAGGATTTCTTGAGAGCTTTAGAATATGGTATGCCGCCTACTTCAGGTTTAGGAATAGGGATGGATAGATTAATTATGTTCCTCACCAATAATGCTTCTATTCAAGAAGTATTGTTCTTCCCACAAATGAGGCCGGAAAAGAAAGCGCCGACAGTAGAATTGGGAGAAGACGAAAAAGTAATTCTTGAAATTTTAGCTTCACAAGAAGAGTCTATGAATTTGACTGAAGTAAAAGACAGGTCTCAATTGTCAGGAAAAAAATGGGATAAGGCAACCAAAAACCTTTCTAAAAATAATTTAATAAAAGTAGAGAAGATAGGAGAAGACTTATTAATGAGTGCTCTCTAATATTTATATCTTTTACTTAATAATATAACACATCCCTTGGATGTGTTTTTTTTATGTTTTTTCTTAAAATTTTATGATTGTGAATAAATAGGAATAAATTTTGCTTGTAATACTTAATATTTTATTGTTTTTGAAGTCAAATAATTAAAATATAAATATAAAAACACACAAAATGAAAAAAAATTTATTTATTGTAATTTTATTGCCCTTTATGTCTTTTTCTCAGGGGAGAGTGGGGGTTAATACGTATGAACCTCAAGGGATATTTCATGTAGATGCAGGAAGAGACAACTCTTCTCCTATGCCTACAACCAAAGAGGCATTGAATGATTTTGTGGTGAAGAGTGATGGTAAAGTAGGAATAGGTACTGTTAATCCTACTAATATTCTTACTATTATAGGGCAAAACAATGCAGATATTGATGTTGGGATGTTCTCCGGTACCAGTACCATTAATTCTATTGCTTATCATAATACAATGATTGGCGGTACGCCTGTAGCACCTACTCTTGTAGGAAACTATCGTTCCATTGCTGCTTTTGAAGGATATGCTTACACTACTCTGGGGCAGATTCCATCAGGAGGTAGCGGAGTTGGCTTAATGGGGTCTTTGGTTATCCGAACTGGCAGAACTGGTGGTGGCGAATTATGGCTGGGTACTTCTCCGGCTGATGCGGGTGGCTATTATTATAATTCTTCATTTGATAAAAATGGAAATATGGCCATTGGTATAGATCCTACTGTAAGAACAGCAAGAACAAAACTTGAAGTAAATGGGGTAATAAGTTCTACACCACAGACGCTTTCTAATAATGGAAGCAATATTACCAGTACTGTAGTAAGTGTAAATCCCGGCAATAACGATGATGATTTTCTTTTGCCCAATCCGGCTTCAGTACCAGGAGCAATTATATTTGTGAGAAATATATCCAGCAATAATACTGCAGAGATTATCACGCCGTCAGGCTCTATAATTAATGCGTCTAATGTGGGCGGAGCTTCTAATTTCTATATGGTAGGACTTGATAATAATGTTGCTAAAACCAAGACTATAATGTTTATCAGTGATGGTTTTAATTGGACGGCTTTCAAGCCAAGTAATTAAATAGTTTTTCTAAAAAAAAATCTACTAAATGCGCCCTTTGTGGCGTTTTTTTTATTGCTAATGTTAAGATTTGTAGATAGAATATTTTTAACAAGTTGAAAATATTAATCTTCATAATATTAATAATTTTAACTTTTTTAATTAAAATAAAGTATTATTTTCGCAATCATAAATATTAATTATGAATTGTAATAACATATTTATATTATTGTCAAAAAAAGTGAGGAATGAAAAATGGATTATATCTGCCGCAGTTCGATTTTGATTCATGTGGTGTAGGGTTTGTTGCGAATCTAAAAGGAATTAAAAGTCATAAAATTGTAACTGATGCTATTACCATGCTCGAGAATATGGAGCATAGAGGAGCCACCGGATACGAAAAAAACACAGGAGACGGTGCAGGTATTCAAATCCAGATACCACACGAATTTTTGTATGAAAAATCATTAGAAAACGGTTTTTATCTTCCGGATGTGGGGAATTATGGTGTTGGGATGTTATTCTTTCCACAAGACGATGCCTTGAGAGATGAGTGCAAAAGAGTAATCCTTAATTCAGCTGAAAAACTTAATTATACCATTCTGGGCTTCCGTTCGGTGCCTGTCAATAATTTCGAAATTGGTGAAACAGCAAAATCGGTAGAACCGGTGATGGAAATGATGTTCATCGAAAAGCCTTTTGATATTACTTCTGATGATGATTTTGAAAGAAAATTATATGTTTTCAGAAATTATATTTCTCATCAAATTTCCAATATTACACAGAATGATCCTATAGGTTTTTATGTGGCTTCTTTGTCTTGCAGAAAACTGATTTATAAAGGACAGTTGAGAAGTGTACAAATCAGAAATTATTTTAAAGATTTGACGGATCCCAAACTCACTTCTGCTTTCGGAATGGTGCATTCTCGCTTTGCTACCAATACAAGTCCTAACTGGAATTTGGCACAGCCATTCCGTTTTATTGCTCATAATGGGGAAATTAATACAGTGAATGGTAACCTCAATTGGCTTCGATCCAGCGAAAAGAATTTTGAAAGTCCATTTTTTAGTCAACAAGAAATGGATATGCTGTTGCCTTTAACTAAACCGAACCAGTCGGATTCTTCTTATTTGGATAATATGGTGGAGTTATTGGTACATTCTGGCAGAAGTCTTCCGCATGCGATGATGATGCTGATTCCTGAAGCATGGGATGGCGATAAGCATATGGAGGATTACAAAAAATATTTCTATGCCTTCCATGCTTGTATGATGGAGCCTTGGGACGGGCCAGCTTCCATTTCTTTTACTGATGGAAAAGTAATTGGGGCGACATTAGACCGAAATGGTTTAAGACCTTCCAGATATTGTGTAACCAAAGATGATACTATAATTATGGCATCAGAATCCGGGGCTCTTCCTGTAGATCCTGCAAGGGTTGTCAGAAGAGGAAGATTGCAGCCGGGTAAAATGTTTTTGGTGGATTTGGTGAAAGGAAAGATTGTTAATGATGAAGAATTGAAGAAGGAGATTGCGACTTCACAACCTTATCAACAATGGCTTGAGGAAAATCAAATTAAATTAAATGAACTTCCTGAGCCTAGAATGCGTTTTACTCGTATTCAGGGGCAAGATGTTTTGAAATTTCAAAAGGCGTTTGGTTATAGCCGAGAAGATGTAGAAAAAGTCATTAAGGAAATGGCTGTTTCTGGCAAAGAGCCTATTGGTTCTATGGGATTTGATTCTCCTATAGCGGTCTTGAGTGAGAAGCCTCAACATTTAAGTTCTTATTTTAAGCAATTGTTTGCGCAAGTGACCAATCCACCTATCGATCCAATCAGAGAGCGTTTGGTAATGTCTTTGACCACCGTTATTGGTGGTAACGGAAATTTATTGACCGGAGATAAAGCTTTTGCGCATAGCGTAATGGTAGACAGTCCGGTTTTGGATAATCTTCAGTTGGAAAAACTTAGAAGTATTGATACCGGAAATTTCCAAGCGAAAACGTTGCAGACGTATTTCAAAGCTGATAGTAAACCGGGAAGCATGAAAAGAGGGATTGATAGACTTTGCCGATATGCAATGGATGCTGTTCAGGATGGTTTTGATGTGATTATCCTTTCGGATAGGGCTATTGATTCTAATCACGCTGCAATACCAAGTTTATTGGCGTGTTCGGCGGTGCATCATCATCTAATCAGAAATGGAGTGCGCAGAAAAGTTGGTTTGGTATTGGAAGTGGGAGATGCCTGGGAAGTTCATCATTTTGCAACACTGCTGGGCTTTGGTGCTACGGCTATAAACCCTTATTTGGCATTGGCTACCATCAGAGAAATGGTCAATTCTGGCGAAATAAAAGGCAAAGATTATCCTACGGCCAAGAAAAATTATATTAAATCTGTAGGTGATGGCTTATTGAAGATTTTCTCCAAAATGGGAATTTCTACTTTGATGTCATATCAAGGGGCGCAGATCTTTGAAATTATCGGTTTGAATAAACTTGTTGTAAACACATGTTTCACCGGTGCTATTTCAAGAATTGAAGGTCTTGGTTTTGATGATTTGGCGCAGGAAGCCTTGGTAAAACATTTTGATGCGTACGCGCCAAAAACAGATGAACCTGTTCTGAAAGAAGGAGGTATCTATCAATGGAAAAGAAACGGAGAGTATCACATGTACAATCCGCAAACGGTAAGTTTGTTGCAACAAGCTACCCGAAACAACGATTATGAAACGTTTAAAAAATATACAAGAGTGGCCAATAACTTAACCAATAGTTCGGCGACGCTAAGAAGTTTACTCGAATTTAAAAACGATAGGCCAGCTATTCCTGTAGAGGAAGTAGAACCGGTAGAAAAAATCTTGAAAAGGTTTGCTTCTGGGGCGATGTCTTTTGGATCGATTTCTTATGAAGCTCATTCTACATTGGCTATTGCTATGAACAGAATTGGAGCAAAAAGTAATACCGGGGAAGGAGGTGAAGACGAAATTCGTTATGAACTCAATGAAAAAGGAGAAAACCTTCGTTCTGCGATTAAGCAGGTAGCTTCAGGAAGATTTGGGGTTACGGCAAGATATTTAGCCGAAGCTGATGAAATTCAAATTAAAATGGCTCAAGGAGCTAAGCCTGGTGAAGGCGGACAGTTGCCTGGAGATAAGGTAGATGCTTGGATTGGGAAAACCAGACATTCAACCCCTGGTGTAGGATTGATTTCTCCGCCACCACATCATGATATTTATTCTATTGAAGATTTAGCGCAGTTGATTTTCGATTTAAAGAACGCCAACCGACATGCAAGAATTTCAGTAAAATTGGTTTCTAAAGCAGGCGTGGGTACCATTGCTGCTGGAGTTGCCAAAGCTAAGGCAGATCATATTTTAATTTCCGGATATGATGGGGGAACGGGGGCTTCTCCGGTAAGTTCTGTGCGTCATGCAGGTTTGCCTTGGGAATTAGGATTGGTAGAAACACATCAGACTTTAATCAAGCATAAACTCCGTCAAAGGGTTACGGTACAGACAGACGGACAGATTAAGACGGGAAGAGACATTGTAATGGCTACCTTAATGGGTGCTGAAGAATGGGGTGTTGCTACCTCTGCATTAATTGTTCAGGGTTGTATTTTGATGAGAAAATGCCATGAAAACACATGTCCGGTAGGGATAGCTACTCAAAATGGAGAATTGAGAAAGAAATTCACAGGAAGCGCAGACCATTTGGTGAATTATTTCACCTTCTTGGCGACAGAAACCCGAGAAATAATGGCTTCTTTAGGCTTTAGAACCATAGATGAAATGGTGGGGCAATACCAATGCTTAACGAAGAGAGAAGATATTAAATTCTGGAAAGCAAAAACAGTTGATTTAAGTGCTTTCTTGCAAAAAATGGATACTGAATTGCCTTTGATTAAATCGGAGGCTCAGGAGGACGAAACTGTGGATTCTTTGTCCTGGAAAATGTTAGAAGTGGCCAAAGATGCCATTGCTAAAAAAGGAAAAGTGGAAGCGGACTTCAGTATCATCAATACAGACAGAACCGTGGGGACGATTCTTTCCCATGAGTTGACCAAAATCTATAAGTCTGAGGGCATGCCGGAAGATTCCTTAAGATTCTATTTTAATGGAACGGCGGGGCAAAGTTTCGGTGCGTTTTGTAACAAAGGAATTACCATGAAATTAGAAGGCGATGGCAATGATTATTTTGGGAAAGGGCTTTCTGGGGGTAAACTGGTGGTGCGTCCGGATAAGAGTTCCTCATTTAAAGCTAATGAAAATTCCATTATCGGCAATGTAGCCTTGTATGGGGCTACCAGTGGAAAAGTATTCATCAACGGTATGGCGGGAGAACGCTTCTGTGTGAGAAATTCAGGCGCAACTGCTGTAGTAGAAGGCGTGGGAGCTCATGGTTGTGAATACATGACGGGTGGAACGGTAGTGGTTTTAGGAGGAGTTGGTAAAAACTTCGGGGCTGGTATGAGTGGCGGTATTGCCTACATCTGGGATGTTAATGAAACCATGAAGAAAAACTTTAACCCGGATATGGCAGATTTGGAAGAATTGACGGAGAAAGATAAAAATATCATTCAAAAACTTGTTGAAGAGCATGTAAAGGAAACCGATAGTGATTTAGGAAAATATCTGTTGCAAGACTTTGAACAGAACTTGAAATATTTCGTAAAAGTTTTCCCAAGAGATTACAAAAAAGTGTTGGTGAAACAAGGGGTTGAATTTTAATTTAAAGTAAAAAGAAATGGGAAAGACAGACGGATTTTTATTATATAAAAGAGAGTTGCCAGGTAAAGATGCTGTGGCAGAAAGGGTAAAGCATTACAAGGAATTTCAGCATTTGCCTTCAGAAGAATTACTCAACAAGCAATCAGCAAGGTGTATGAACTGTGGGATTCCATTCTGTATGAGTGGTTGTCCGCTGGGGAATGTGATTCCTGAGTTTAATGATGCAGTCTACAAAGAAGAATGGAAAAAAGCCTATGATATCCTAAGCACTACCAATCCTTTCCCAGAATTTACGGGAAGGATTTGTCCGGCACCTTGTGAAGGGTCTTGTGTTTTGGGGTTGAATGAATTGCCGGTGACCATAGAAGAAATAGAGAAAAACATCATTGAAATCGCTTACCAAAATGGTTATGTGAAGCCTAGATTGCCTTTAAAAAGAACGGGTAAAAAAGTTGCTGTTGTTGGCTCTGGGCCTTCTGGGTTGGCTGCTGCGGAAAAACTGAATCAGTTTGGGCATAATGTAACGGTTTTTGAAAAAGAACCAGAAGTGGGAGGTTTGTTGAGGTTTGGGATCCCAGATTTTAAACTCAATAAATCTGTAGTGCAAAGAAGGGTTGAACTCATGAAGGAGGAAGGGATAGAATTTAGAACCAATACCCAAGTGGGTAAAGAGTATTCTGCAGAGCAATTGCATAGAAACTACCAAGCTATAGTTTTGGCGATGGGCTCTACGGTTCCAAGAAATTTGCCGATTCCCAATAGGGATGCCAAAGGCGTTTATTTCGCTATGGAATATTTAAGGCAAAACAATAAAAAGGTAAGCAATATTCCTTTTTCCGAAGAAGATATTGACGCTAAAGGCAAAAAGGTTTTGGTGATTGGTGGGGGGGATACCGGCTCGGATTGTATTGGTACGGCCAACAGACAAGGGGCAGTAGCGGTGCATCAAATAGAAATTATGCCTATTCCTCCAAAAGAAAGAGACGAAACCATGCCTTGGCCTATGTACCCTATGGTACTGAAGACTACCACCTCGCATGAGGAAGGGTGTACCCGTCAATGGGCCATCAATGCCACAGAATTTATAAAAGACGAAAATGGCAACTTAAAAGGTCTTAAAGCCATAGAAATAGAGTGGGCAAAAGACCCTGTAACTAAAAGATATAGCACTTTTGTAGAAAAGCCGGGAACCGAATTCACTATAGAATGTGATTTGGCTTTCTTGGCCATGGGATTCCTTCATGTGGAGCAAAAAGGAATTGTAGAAGATTTGGAGATAGATTTAGATCCACGTGGTAATCTAATTGGCAAAGAAGGAGAATATAAAACTAATCAGGAAAAAGTCTTCAGTTGTGGAGATGCCAGAAGAGGGCAATCATTGGTGGTTTGGGCTATTAATGAAGGTTTGGGATGTGCTGCCAAAGTAGATGAGTTTTTGAGCTAGAATTTATTAAATATTTAAATTAATCGAGGAGGTTTTCTGTGGAAAACTTCCTCGTTTTTACTTTTGTAACTCAACAATTTTTCCGATATTTGTGGGTCTTTCTGAAAAGGAAAATAATTAAGTAATAAGTAACAAAAAATAAATATTGCTGAATATTTTATAAGCAGCATTTAAAACAAATTATGAGTCAGAAACAATACACAGCGAGTAGTATTCAGGCATTAGAGGGAATGGAGCACGTACGTATGCGTCCTTCTATGTATATTGGAGATGTAGGTTTAAGGGGTCTTCACCACTTGGTTTATGAGGTGGTAGATAACTCTATTGATGAAGCATTGGCAGGATATTGTGATACGATTACTGTTTCCATAAAAGAAGGAAATGCCATAGAGGTTACCGATAATGGTCGTGGTATTCCTGTAGACTTTCACGAAAAAGAACAGAAGTCTGCCCTAGAAGTAGTAATGACCAAAATTGGAGCCGGAGGTAAGTTTGACAAAGATTCTTATAAGGTTTCCGGAGGTCTTCACGGGGTGGGAGTATCTTGTGTAAACGCCCTTTCTAATGAAATGATTACTACCGTTTATAGAGATGGTAATGTTTATCAACAAGTTTATTCTAGAGGTAAAGCACAAACAGGTGTTGAAGAAATAGGTAAAAGTGATAAAAGGGGAACCAAACAGTTTTTTCAACCGGACGATACCATCTTTACAGACCTTATTTACAATTATGATACGCTGGCAAACCGTTTAAGAGAGCTTTCTTATCTTAACAAAGGCATTACTATTACCCTTTCAGATGAAAGAGAAAAGTTAGAAGACGGAACTTTCCGTACAGAAACTTTCCATTCAGAAGGTGGTCTCAAAGAATTTGTTGCCTATATTGACGGAAACAGAGAATCCATCATGGAGAATGTAATCTTCATGGAAGGAGAAAGAGATGATATCCCTGTAGAAGTAGCAATGCGTTACAATACTTCTTTCAATGAAAATCTTCACTCTTATGTGAACAATATCAATACCCACGAAGGAGGTACCCACTTGGCTGGTTTCCGTAGAGCTTTAACAAGAACTTTAAAGAAATATGCAGATGAATTAGGACTTCCGCAAAAGGAAAAAGTAGAAGTTACCGGAGATGATTTCCGTGAAGGGTTAACAGCGGTAATTTCTGTTAAAGTAATGGAACCTCAGTTTGAAGGTCAAACCAAAACCAAATTAGGAAACTCTGAAGTTTCTGGTGCAGTAGATAAAATTGTTGGGGAAATGCTTACCAACTTCTTAGAAGAAAACCCTAATGAAGCAAAGCAAATCGTTCAGAAAGTAGTATTGGCAGCTAAAGCAAGACAAGCGGCTAAGAAGGCAAGAGAAATGGTACAGCGTAAATCTCCAATGGGAGGTTCTGGCTTACCAGGTAAATTGTCAGACTGTTCTTCTAAAGATCCAGAAATCTCTGAAATCTTCTTGGTAGAGGGAGACTCTGCAGGGGGAACTGCTAAACAAGGTAGAGATAGACACTTCCAAGCAATTTTACCGTTAAGAGGTAAGATTTTGAACGTAGAAAAATCTATGCTTCATAAGGTGTATGACAATGACGAAATCAAGAACATCTATACCGCTCTTGGGGTTTCTGTAGGAACTGAAGAAGACAGTAAAGCATTGAACTTAGCCAAATTGAGATATCACAAAATTGTGATTATGACTGATGCGGATATCGACGGTTCTCACATTTCTACGTTGATCTTAACGTTCTTCTTCAGATATATGAAGGAATTGATTGAGCAAGGTTATATCTATATCGCTCAGCCGCCTTTGTATTTGTTGAAAAAAGGAAACAAGAAAATGTATGCCTACAATGAAAAGGAAAGAGAAGCTAAAACATTGGAGATGGCTTCAGATGGCAAAGGAGTAGAAGTACAACGTTACAAAGGTCTTGGGGAAATGAACCCAGAGCAATTATGGGAAACTACTTTGAATCCTGAAAACAGAATCTTGAAGCAAGTAACTATAGAAAGCTTGGCAGAAGCGGATACGGTATTCTCTATGTTAATGGGTGACGAAGTGCCACCAAGAAGAGAGTTTATTGAGAAAAATGCGATTTATGCCAATATTGATGCATAATAATATTATAATTATTTTTAGAACGCGCTTTTTTAAGCGCGTTTTTTTTGATTTTGAATTTAAATAGTTGTTTAAAAAAAATCTAAAATCTCTTTACTTTGGTAAGTTTTTTGATATTTAGCTGATATTTAAATTCTTCATCTATGAAAAGTATTTTTATTTGTTCTTCTATTATATTAGCTGTTGTTTCTTGTAACAAATTAGGTGTTTCGGGTAAAAATCAAATTATTCAGGAAGACAATAGTGAATTTGCAATGACTACGAACATTCTTACAGATTCTTTGAAATTGGAAGATTCTCTTACAATCAACAATAAATTGTCCGCTGTTTTTTCTGCAAAAGCCATTCTTTTTCCAAAAATCAAAAACAAGTCACTTTTAGACAGTATCTATACCAAATTTGGTATCCAATTGGATTCTTATTCCAAAACAACTATTGCCAAGGAACTGGAAAGGCAAAAGAAAAAATACTTTGATGAAACATCTAAGGACGCTACTCTGTTTACTCCTGATTTTAAACAAACCTGGTATGAAAACAATATTATGGAAGTCTTTTCATACAATAACGGACAGCTAACCCTTACATACGAAAATGATGGTTTTTCTGGCGGCGCTCATGGTTATTATAATATCCTTTATAAAAACTTCGATTTAAAAAAGAACAAATCGATAGAACTTGAAGATATTTTTAATAATATTTCTGAAATGGATTGGAATACCATTTTAACAAACCATTTTGATAATGATGAGCAAAAGGATATGCTGTTAGTTAATAAAATACCTGTAAACCATAATTTTTATTTTAATCAAAGAGATATAACATTTGTCTATAATCAATATGAAATTACGGCTTATGCTGCAGGTGTTGTAGAAATTTCTGTACCTTTTTCCGAAGTAAGAACTTATCTGAAACCAGAATTCATAAAACGTTACGGTATTAAATAAATCCGTAATTTTGCTGCCATGCAAAAGGTCGCTTTTATCATTAATCCATATTCAGCAAAAAAGAATTATCAACCTTTTTTAGCACAACTTAAAAATAAGATTGATAATCCTCTTTATATTATCTCCAAAAGCATTGAAGATAGTGATCAATTTATTTCTGATCATTGGGATGATGTAGATATTTTTGTAGCAGTAGGAGGAGACGGAACCATATCTACCGTTGCCAAAAAATTGATTAACACAGATAAGATTCTGGGTATTTTCCCGGCGGGTAGTGGTAATGGATTTTCTAATGAAACTCAGTTTACTACTAATATAGACCAATTGTTTTCTAAAATTCAGCATAGAAAATATAAAGCAATAGATACTTTTACCGTAAACGGAAAATTTTCTATTAATATGGCAGGTGTAGGATTTGATGGGGCTGTAGTAGAAGCATTTGAAAAAACATCCAGAGGTTTCAGTAATTATATTAAAACTTCTGTTAAAACATTTTTTTCTTATAAACCGGTTTCTGTAAATTTTCAGGAAAAATATAAAGATTATAACGGATCTTATCTAATGGTGAATATTGCTAATAGCAGACAGTTCGGAAACAATGCGTTTATTGCTCCCAAGGCAAATCTTAGTGATGGTTTACTAGAAGTGGTTTTGGTAAAGAAATTTCCTTTTTGGTATGCTGTAGAATTCGCGTACCGAATGTTTACCCAAAAGCTAAAAGACAATCAATTTGTAAAATACCTTTCGGTTCCTGAGATAGAATTTTCGGTTGATAGTAAACTTTGGCATTTGGATGGTGAATTCAATACAATAGAATCTCCTGTTCAGGTGAAAATTTTGCCTAATAGTCTGAATATTTTATCAGAATAATTCGTTTATTTTTTTTCAAAAAACTGCCTAAAATCATATATAAAAGGCCTTTTCTATATGCTTGTTTGATGTAGAAATACTTAATTTTGCAGAGTAGAATATATGAATGTCTTACACATGAAAAAGTTTTTTGTTTTATTAACCGTTTTTTTTGTTCAATTATTTTTTACTCAAGATTTAGCTTCTTACAGAAAAATGATTCCAAAGGCTGAACAAAGTGAAATTGATGCCCTTGTCTTTTTAGATAAATCTAAAACAGAATACGATAAAACCAAAAAACCGATTGTTCTTTCTTTTTATGCTGCTGCACAGTTCTTTATGGCAAAACACAGTAGCAATCCACTGAAAAAATATTCTTATTTCAATAAAGGAAAAAAAATGCTGGATGAAGCTATAGGAAAGGAGCCAGGAAATTTAGAAATGAGATTTCTTAGACTACTCTGTCAGGAAAAGACACCCAAGTTTTTAGGCTATTACCAATATATGGATGAAGATAAGGCATTTGTGGTAAGGGAATATAAAAAATCTAAAGACAGGGATCTGGTAGAACAGATTCAAAAATATCTAAAAGATAATTAAAGAGCAATTTTAATCTGCACGAAATTCTGAATACAAATTATTCATTTTTGCGAAAGATCTTTTTACCCCATTTTATTTTATCCCAGATGCGTTCATGAAAAAAATAACCCAATGTTGTATATATGTTGCTTGCAATCATGAAACCAAATGCAATTTTTGTTTGTCTGGTGAAAATATAAATTGTTGTAAAATCTAAGATTAATATAAAAATTCTGTAAGTAATAGTCTTTATTATACTTCTAGTAAAAGTTTCTTCAGTATGATGTGTCTGATGAGAAAGTGTTTCCATAGCTATTTCATAGAAATTATAAATAATGGTTTGTTAGAGTGTCGGATAACTTTTTCTGCAACACTGCCCATAAGCAAATGTGATAGTCCAGTCCTTCCATGTGTTCCTAAAACAATTAAATCTGCATTCCATTCGTTTGCTGTTTCTAGAATGGTTTCAAAAGGATTTCCTTTTTCTACAAATGTCCACACTTTATAGTCTAAAAACACTTTTTCTGTTAGCATTTGTAGATTTT
Source organism: uncultured Flavobacteriales bacterium (assembly GCA_937973555.1). Taxonomy (GTDB): domain Bacteria; phylum Bacteroidota; class Bacteroidia; order Flavobacteriales; family Weeksellaceae; genus Cloacibacterium. The sequence goes on from CALJKL010000080.1 coordinate 31,198, forward strand.
TTTTGAGATCGTTTTTCATAATTTCTGCAAGTTCGCCAGGGGTTACTTCGCCATCACTCATCAGTGTGTTAGTGTCGATAACACTTATTAATGCTATTTCCGCATTCAACTGTTGTCCCAATTTGAAGCCCTCTAAAGCAACTTTTTCAGAAGTAGGTCCACTGTCAATTGCAATCAGTATTTTTTTTATTTTGTCCATATTATTTTTTCTACTAATGTATTGGTAGGATTTTATCTAATGTTATAAAGATTTATATTTTTTTTATTAAATCTTACTAGGCGTTTTCAAACGATTACAAACGAATCTAGTCGAATAAAAACCGAATAACTTTTCTAAAACTTCACAACTTTGCTACAGAGATTCGGGAGAAAACAGAACGCCCCGTTTTTAATGTTTAATTTAAATTTAAAAATTATGTCAATCAGAAACAAAGTGACGCTTATTGGTCACACCGGAAAAGAAGTGGAAATTACTACTCTTGAAAAGGGAATCAGAGCAAGTGTATCATTAGCTACCAATGATTATTATACCAATGCCATGGGAGAAAAAGTAGAAGAAACTCAATGGCACAATTTAGTAGCTTTCGGAAAAACTGCTGAAATCTTTCAAAAATATGTAAATAAAGGAAAAGAAATTGCCGTAGATGGTAAAATTGTCTATCGAAATTATGATGATAAGGATGGCAACAAAAGACATGTCACCGAAATAAGGGTAGAAGAAGTATTGCTTTTGGGAGCCAAATAAAAACTGTATTTTTGCTTTGTCAGAGTCCTATATAACTTTGACAAAGTTTTTTTATGAAAGTTACCATCAGACCCATTCAGAAAGAGGATAATAAAATCTTGGCAGAAACCATTAGAAGTTGTTTTTTTGATTTTGAAGTGAAAAACAAAAACGGTACGGTTTTTACGGATCCTACTACAGATGATTTGTTTGCCCTTTTTCAAACGCCCAAATCTGTGCTTTGGGTAGCAGAGACTAATGGCGAAATTGTTGGCTGTTGCGGAATTTTCCCTACAGAAAACCTCCCCGAAGATTGCACAGAATTGGTGAAATTTTACATCGGGAACAAAGGTAGAGGTAAAGGCATAGGAAAGCTTTTGCTCGAAAAAACAGTAGATTCTGCCAAAGAATTGGGTTATAAACAGATTTATTTGGAAAGCATTCCTGAATTTTCTACTGCAGTTTCTATCTATGAAAAGCAAGGTTTTGAATATCTTGATGCTCCTTTGGGAAATACAGGTCATGACGGCTGTAATCTTTGGATGCTCAAAAAAATATCATAATTGGTGAATTTGGTAAAATGATAATTTTTCTTTTAAAATTCTTACTTTTGCATAGAGCTATTGGCTCATTATCATATTTTCACATTATCTAATTATTCAAATGAAGCCTAGTTTAGCGAAAGGAACCAGAGATTTTACGGCGCAGGAAGTTTATCGCAGGAAATTTATCATCAATATTTTACAGAAAAATTTTGAAGTTTTTGGGTTTCAGCCTTTGGAAACCCCAAGTTTCGAGAATCTTTCTACTCTTACCGGAAAATATGGTGAAGAAGGAGATAGACTGATTTTTAAAATCTTGAATTCCGGGGATTATGCCTCTAAAACCAAAGAGGAAGATTGGGTATCTAAAAATTCTCAAAAACTGATTTCCCAAATTTCTGAAAAGGCCTTAAGATATGATTTGACGGTGCCTTTTGCAAGATATGTTGCCATGAATCATGGGCAATTAACCTTTCCTTTTAAAAGATATCAGATTCAGCCTGTATGGAGGGCAGATCGTCCGCAGAAAGGCCGTTTTAGAGAGTTTTATCAGTGTGATGCAGATGTGGTGGGCAGTGAAAGCCTTTGGCAGGAAGTAGAGTTGGTTCAGTTGTATTTGAACTCTTTTCAGGAATTACAGATTCCTGTAAAAATACATATCAACAATCGTAAAATCCTCTCAGGATTGGCAGAGTTTGCGGATATTTCTGAGCAATTGATAGATTTTACTGTGGCTTTGGATAAGCTGGATAAAATTGGAAAAGAAGGAGTAGTAAAAGAACTTCAGGAAAAAAATATTTCTAATGAAGCCATAGAAAAACTAAGTTTCTTATTTGACCAGATACCTCAAGCAGAAGTATTGAGCATTCTTAAAACCAATTTCGCAGAAGTGGAAATCGGCAAAAAGGGGGTAGAAGAATTGGAGTTTGTTTTAGAAAATACCAAGAAACTAGGATTAAATAACTTGATTTTCGACATCACTTTAGCAAGAGGTCTAGATTATTATACCGGGGCCATCTTTGAAGTAAAGGCTCAAGGAGTAGAAATGGGTTCTATAGGTGGTGGTGGTAGATATGATAATCTTACCGAAGTTTTCGGCGTGAAAGATATTCCAGGGATTGGAATTTCTTTTGGTCTGGATAGAATTTATCTGGTAATGGAAGAACTAAATGTTTTTCCTCAAAATTCGGAAAGGAAAATAGAATATCTTTTTGCCAATTATGGAGAAAATGAAGCTGCTGAAGCTATGAAAATTTTATCAAAACTTCGTGATAAAGGCATTGCTGCGGAATTGTATCCTGATAATGCCAAATTGAAAAAACAGTTTACTTATGCCGAAAAGAAAGGGATTGAAAATATTGTTTTCCTTGGAGAACAAGAAATAATAGAAGAGAACATCACCATTAAAAACCTTTCTTCTGGAGAACAAAACACCATAAAGATAGAAGCGTTTTTAAAGTAAAAAGATGATAATAAAACTCCCCTAAAAATTTATAACTTTTAGGGGAGTTTTATTTAAAATAATTTCTGACAAAAAATTATTTTAAATTTTTTTCATTTCAGATTTGCTTTCTGGGTTTTCTTTCATGTTTTCAGCTTCATACTTTAAAGAGTCTAAAACATGCTCTGCTTTTTCTTTGGCATTTTCTGCCTTTGATTTTAATTCTGACCCAAATTTTGATAGATTTTCTTTTGCTTTGTCTATCTTGTCGTTTATCTTACGTTTTTCCTCAGGAGTTATTTTTTTATATCTCCAGTAAGCTAATGCGCCTATCCCTAAAACTGCAAGTACACCTATACCGTATTTCATGATTTTTCTTTTTTTAGATTAATATTTAGTGAAGTTGATGTTCAAAATTATTGAAATAATAAAGTTTAAAATTATAATATTTAGGTCAATTTTTATAGAATTAATATTTTTAAAATATCATTAATAAAAATGGTGTTTTTTATTGGAGCATTTCAACTGAAAGCCTTGCATTGGTTATTACAATTTCGACAAATATTTACTAAAAAGTTTATACAAACTGAAATATCTCTTTTATTTTCATGTATTTTAGAAATTTT
>CALJKL010000081.1 GCA_937973555.1 uncultured Flavobacteriales bacterium
CTTGTTTCACTTTTTTAGGCTTTACCCGTCCTAAAATATGGGTTTGGTTGAGGATGATAAATGGCTTTCCGTTTATCTGGTATTTTTGAACTTTTAGCGGGTTGTAGTATATCAGGTCACCGGGTTCTGCATTTACCCGTTTATGGCCTACTTTTGGCCTTCCTATGTACATTAACTTTGATGACTTACATCTACGGGATTTTCTGGATTCCGGCTGCATGAATATTTTATCTTCTTCAAACTGTTCAGCCATTACATACCCGTTTACCATCTGAATATCTATGGCCGTTATAACCCCAAATATCTTTGTTATGTCAGCCATCCAATATTCTTTTCCCATGTATTGAATACGGTTACGATACATTATTTCCCCTACATCTTGTTTTTTTTGGTACAGGTCATAAATGACGCTAAAAGAAAATAGTACCGTATCTCCAACATTTATTCCTTCCAGACTATAATCTTTATAATGTCCATCGGTGGATATGGATGCCGGAAGGCTTTCCACCGTACCCACAATGTTAACCAAATCCTCTAAGTGTACGGAAGTATTATCTTCAATAGATAGTCTTTTTGTTAAATCCCCAAAGTCTTTAATGTACTTTGACTTAACGGATACTATTACTTTGTTCTGTGGTGATTGAAGCATTGATTTTAAACTTTTCGTATTTTTTAGGTTCTTTTTTTATCCTGTTCCAATAATACCATTCGGCCATTGCATAAAATATTGCATCCCTTTCTGCATCTGAATTACTATAAGAAGGCACTACATTACCGATAAGGCATCCACCATAACTTACATACAGATTGTATTCAGGGAGCGGGGCATTTACAAGTGCATCGAAATCCGGTCTGCTTACTACTACCCCTACATAATGAGGAAACGACTTTTGAAGTATGTAGTAACACAATACCCCTTCTTCATTTTCTTCCCTGTATGTAATAAACGGTTGCATTACCTATAAATAAAATGCTGAAAGTCTTTTAATGCCACGTTATAATTCACTTCTTGAAATTCGTGGTTTGCTGATTTTGCTGGTCTTTGTAGTGCCACAAATGGGAAGCATACATAAAATTCACCTTTATCTTTTTGGTCTGTATCAATATGACCGTTATCGGGTGAACTTAACCATGTATCGTAATAGCTTTCATTAATAACAATGAGGTGATTCCCTACCCACCATTCTACTTTTACTACGGGTGGCTTGTAATCCCATTTGTTATCCACTACATAAGACCCGCCAATATAAACATCAAACTTTTCTGGCTTACATTCTAAATAGTAACGCCATGCGTCATCACAAGTAAACTCCAAATCATCTTCTGCGATACAAACCTCCTTTAGTCCATTATTCTTTGCCCATTGCACAATCATTTTATGGGAAGCCGTTATGTTTTGAAGTACTGTTTTTTTATCAATTATTGCAGGCCAAACTTTATAAGTTATCCCATACTTCTCACATTGTTCAATCAATGGCTCCAACCTTCCTATTATCCTATCATCATGTATAATGTTTAAATCCATAAACAAACATTTACCGTATTAGAAACTGCGGTTGTGTGTGGCTTGCCTTCGGGTTGGTAATCCAAGCGGTATTTAAAAGTGGATAACACTTCTTTCATGCCATATACATAATCAGCACCGGGTTCTGTATCGTGAACAACTATAACGTCAGCATCGTCACGCATTTCGGATATAGCATTTCTCCTAAGTTCTCCGGGGGCAAAATCAATAAATAAAACAGCACATGGCACGTATGATAAAGCGCACCCAACTAAATCTTCTGCATAACCTGTGGCATCAAATTTATCTACCCATTCTTTATTATTATCTAAAGAAATAAACCATTGATTATTTTGCTTACAGTATTTTTGCAGAAGTAAGGTAGACCCATAACCACACCCAACCTCAACAATATTCCCAATACATTTATTTACAGCCAACCACAATAATTCTCTATGACTATCCCAATCATTAGTACTTTTCCATTCTTCGGGAACACCTTCTATATGTTTAGTTACTGCTCTCATGCTTTTTCATTTAGATAAAATATGGCTGTTGCCCATGGTCGGCCTTCGTGATTTTCGTGGTCTGGCTGAATGAATCTTTCCATCCTTACTCCTTCTAATAATTCATCTAGTTTTGGACAGATGAAAACGTAATCCTGTTGGTGGTTATCAATGATTAGTATTTCAGGTTTTAATACTTTAACCGCATATTCAGCACATTCGTATCTATGTATCCCGTCCACAACTGCTATATCAACTTTAGATACGGGTGAAAAATCTGGGAATTGTTTTTTTATTATTTGATTGTTTATTTCAAAATGCTTAACGTATGTATCTCTACCTTCTGAAATATCCCCTTCATGTGTTTGAACGCACCCTGAATTTACTTTACCTTCTAAACTAAAGGATTTTAATTCGTCTGATACTCTATAAAACCAATTCAGGTCATGGTCAACACTTAATACTAATTTAGATTTAATAGCCCACCAAACTGTTGAAAGACCCATCCCCCATTCCATAATTACCTTATCCGATAAATCCCACTTCTTTATTACTTCTAAACATGGGTGGGTAAACCACGGAAAGCAAATTCCCGTTCCCTCATCTATTTCTTGCCATTCGCATAATTCTGTTGTCATAATAGTTTTTTATATTCTTCGTTATAATTTACAAGCCATGAAAAGTCTTCTTGTGGGAAGTGATATTTAAGAACGGTTAATATCTGATTAAAATTGTTTTCTTCATAGCCCGGCCTTGGCATGTGATAATCTATTGTTTCTGGAGATAATCTATCAAGCAAAAAAGCATCATCTCTATCATATCTATTTTCGGCGAATTGTGTTCCGGGTCTTGCTCTTGGGATTTTTATTGCGATGTCTTTTGTATGTTGCCACAATGTTTCCTGATCTTTACCCCAATAATTTCCCCTAAAGTGGTCTGCTTCAATGCTACCCAATAGTTCATCTAAACATTGTTGATAAGGTTTTACATGATACTGCATAATACCATCTTCTTCAAAAGATAAAGTCCCATAGGATAATTTAAGTGCCCCCCTCCATTCGGGGATTGTTCCAGTAGCATAACACATCGGAAATTGCCCATCTGGAACCAAATCACTTCCCCATATAGTAATATTGTTTTCATGTGGTGGGATTCTAAAATTAAGCATATCAACATCCCCTATAATCAAAACATCTTCTCTTGGTAAATCTAAACAGGCTCCATATAATCTTGAACATTGAGCGTAGGTGGATTCTTTGTATTTAGGGCAATTAAAATGATATACTGTTATTCTTGCATTATTACAATACGATAAAGCCAAGTCTATTTTACTATACTCTTTATCATTTTTTTCTATTGGTAAAAAGCATATAACATCTACTCCAAGTTTATTCCAGCACCAAGTTGTCAAAGGAATATTCCAAAGGTACAAATCATCGTATGTGCTGCTTATAACTGCTTTTGCCATAATTAAAGTGATTGTATAAACCAAATTACTTTGTCTTTATTAT
>CALJKL010000082.1 GCA_937973555.1 uncultured Flavobacteriales bacterium
TGGCAATATATGTTGATGTCGTTTTCACTCATACCTTAATCATTTTGACAATTAAAATAGGGGAGGTTTATTTGGTCACTATCTTTTAAACTGGGATAGTCTGCCACCTCCCCATAAAAATTAACAGGTGGCTGCTTTTACAGCCCACATAGCTGCCTCTTCATAAGCTGTTTGAGCTAATGATATTAGGCGTTTTTTTTCGGAAGGCCCGCTTTCAACCGGCAAAGAATCAACCAAATTAATAAGTTCGGCTGATTTTTGTTTAATCTCATCGACGGTTGAGGAACCACTAACGTTAAAATCTGTGCGTACTCTTACTTCGCCAAGTGTTTTTTCTGACATATTATGACTGTTTGGTTAAAAATTCTTTTTCGTCACCATCTTTGTATTCATCTAACATAACTGCATAACCCGATGCGTCTTGTATTTTTTTTAAAGCGGAAGAAGCGGTTTCAAACATATCCATCATCATTTTTCTTGCTTCTGGATTAAATGGAATAGTTTGGTCTGTTCTCATAGCTGTATTATCCTCAATGAATGTTTCCAAAGCCATGTGAATTATTTTTACTTCTTTTGGTGTTAAAAATTGCTGTATTTTCATTTATTTTCATTTTGACAATTAATAGAGCCTTTATTTTCTACTTTTATTGACTTACCTACTGTTCTTAGGGATTCGTCTATTAAATCATCTACGTCGTCCATTGAGGATACTTTTTTATCAAAAACCCTATATCCTCCAATTATCTTTTCAACAAGGCATCCCCTGTATTGAAACAAAGTAGTAACATTCATTTGTTGTATCTTATCCCTTTGGTAGTTCATTTTTTATTCCCATTTAAAATTTCCATACAACGGTTAAACTCTGCTTCATCCATTTTCCCTCCATAAGCACAATGTAATTTTCTTGGTTTACTGGGTTTTCTGGAAGCATGGTAAAAAAACTTCCAAAAGTGAATAGTTAAATTAGGAAACTTACGGGGCATAGTTAGTATGGTTAAAATGAAACATTATTATTTGGCGTAAATCCGGGGAACTGATTTGATCCTCCTTCCTCAAATTCATAAAACTTCATTTTGGTTCCGTCAAACCCTATTTTATATTCAGTTATTTCGCCATCCCTCCACTTGGCAATTATTATATCAGCTTGCCCTTCCGTTGAATTACCGTTTTCGTCAACTTTTATTCCACTCATCCAATCTCTATGAAGAAATATAACGCCATCGGCATCTTGTTCAAGGCTCCCGGATTCTCTCAGGTTATGTAGTTTTGGCCTTTTGTCGGATTGCTGTTCACTTACCCTGTTTAATTGGGCTAATACAACAATAGGCATATTGTAGTCTTTTGCAAGCAATTTTAACCCCCTGCTTATCTTACTTACTTGCTGCTCTCGATTGTAACTTCTTTCTCTATCATCTGTATCTAAAAGCTGCAAATAGTCAATGTACAAAACATCAATCTTTGCTTTTCTTTTTATTCTTGATATTTTAGCCTTTATTTCGGAAATATCCACACCTGTTTTATCGCTTATCAAAATAGGTAATTCAGAAACTTCGGCAGTTAGCCTATAAAATCTTTCGGATTGTTCTTCATCAACTAATCGGCTTCTATAAATTCGCCAATATTCAATCTCGGTTGCAAGAGAAGATATACGGGCTGTAATTTGGTTGTCTGTCATTTCAAGGCTAATAACACCAACGGTTAATCCCCTTTTTGCGGCATTATAAACCATCTTTCCCATAAATGCAGACTTTCCTACCGATGGTCTTGCAGCAACAATATACATACCTCCCGGTTGTAATCCTCCGGTAATTCTATCAAGCGTATTAAATCCTGTGGTAACGCCAGTAAGTTCTTTATGCTGCACATTATCCATGTGCTTGTACAGGTTTACCATCGTTTCATCAATACCACGAAAATCATCTAAAATAACTTTTTCTTTAAGTTTTGAAATCTTTTGGTCAACCGTCCTTATAGCTTGCCATCCGTCCTGCTCTCCTATTCCTGAAAGGGTTATTCTTTTCATCTCACGTTCTATGTACATATTCCTAAGAATAACACAATGATTTTCCAATGCACCTGAAGAAACAACATTTTTAGTAACCTCAATAACATACCAAGGGGTATCAAAACTTTGAATAGTTTTTATCCCATCTTTTATCAATCTCAAGTACACAGAAACTATATCTATAGGCTCATTGTTTGCCCACATCTTACGCATGGTTTCAAATATCTGGCTATGTCCTTCATAGTAAAAAACATCTTTGTCAACCAGTTTATAAACCCTACCCATAGCATCATGCTCTATCATAGCCGCCCCTAAAACGGCATATTCAAGTTCTTTGCAATAGTGTACATTTTCGGTAAACATTATAAATATTTTTTAGCAGCTTCCCTTGCGTCTGGCAATCTTTCTACCTTTGTTTCAGTAACAGCATCTTTTTTATCGTACTTCATAAATTGGGGTATCCGGAAATAAAGATTATGTTCTGGCTTAACCCCTGTTGCTAAAATTGATTTTAAAACAGGCTCCCATTTTTCTTTACTAAATCTTTCCTTTAATACTAATTTTGCAAAATCGTGAGGTGAAACAAACTTACATTCAAATATTTCATCAAGTTTCTTTTCGTAGATTAAATCTAAAAATGACTTCCACATTACAAACATTTCTTGGGTTGTTGACTGCCCATTAAACACTTTTAAATAAGATTCGTAATTACCATGATAAAATTTAAGAAACCAATACTTATTAAGTATATTATTTCCATTTCCATCTTCATTTCCATTTCCAATGCTTTTTAACCGTTCATTAAACCATTCGGTTATAACTTCGGTTAATTTCGGTTGTTCTACCGTCAAAAAATGGGTATAATCAAAGTTTTTCTTTGCTTGATATTTTACGTCATAAGGTGCATTTGATAATCTAACAACCGAGGCTAACGTTCCAATTATCTTATTTTTAAGCCCCTTTTCTGACCGTTCGGTCATTAATTCGGTCAATTTTCGGTTAACCAAACGGTTATTACCATTGTCTTTAAACTTGTTTTTTATGTTATCCCAAATAGGTAAAAAATCGCCCTCTGACATACCTGCAATACGTGCTAATCTTTTAGTATCGTTTGGTAAATCCCCGTCCTGATGTTGGTGCGCTAATAAATCAATATAAACACCCTTTTCTTCCGGCATCAATTTGGCGGTTCCTTGTATCCAATCTTTAGAATAAAATAAAAAAGCAGGGTCTTTGTTAACCATTTAATACTTTTCTTTTACTTATTATTTGTTTAGCAGCATCTATTTGTGGGCCTATTATTTCCCAATATAAACGTTGAACCCCATCATGTAATTCCTGTGGATTATCCATTATTTCCCATAACATGTACACTACCCCATGTAATTGTTCGTCTGATAATTTTTTAAAAAGCTGGGCAGCACAAGATTGTATAAAAGTATCTTTTAATTTTAGCCTAAATTCTTTAATTATCTGTTTTTCAAAAACGGGCCTTTCATTACTTATTTCTTCGTGGCAATTTTCACATACAGTCATAAAGTATTCATCCGGGTATTCCCATGGGTCTTTACCAGAAATATAATCTAAATGATGAACGTGTAAAGTTTTTTCAGTATTAAAGCATCCAGTAACACAACATCTCCAATTATCACGATTTAGTATTTCTAAACGTTTTTTTTGCCAGCGTGGATCTTTCAACTTTTCGGGATAGGATTTAGTTGTCATTTTTTAAATATTTAATAAAAAAAATACAGTTGGAGGTTTGCAAGCGGGATTAATCGCCTTGTGGCAAAAGCCACCCTCCAACTGTATCTTGAATATCTTTTAACAATTTTAATCCTATTTGCAGTACAATACTAATACACTCTAAGTAAATAACCAAAAGTTTTTTCAGGAATTTTCTTTGACGTATTGTTTCATTTTCTTAATTCCTTCTTTGTTTAA
>CALJKL010000083.1 GCA_937973555.1 uncultured Flavobacteriales bacterium
TATTATGCTCAATAAACTTGCAGATTCAGAATTGGTATTGAACCCAGATGGAAGCGTGTACCACCTTAATCTTCAACCCGAAGATATTGCTGAAAAAATACTATTAGTAGGAGACCCAGACCGCGTACCAAAGGTTTCCCAATACTTTGATAAAATAGATACAAAAAAGAACAAAAGAGAATTCTATACCCATACCGGAACGCTACGCGGGGAAAGAATTACCGTAATGTCTACCGGTATCGGTACAGAAAACATCGACATCGTGATGAACGAATTGGATGCTTTGGTGAATATCGATCTGAATAAAAAAGAATTCAAGACCGAACACACCGCCCTTCAATTGTTCAGATTGGGAACTTGTGGCTCCGTAAACCCAGACGTAGAAGTAGACAATATGTTGGTTTCCGAAAATGTAGTGGGCTTAGATGGTTTGATGCATTTCTATCAGGATTATGAATTCGAAAATGAATTTTCTAGAAACTTTATGCAGAAATTCCCTTACGAAAGAATCAAGCCAATGCTATATTTTTCTGAATGGACGCCTTCTCAATACGAATATTTCAAAGATGCCAAATATGTAGGCAATACGGCTACTTTCCCAGGATTCTATGCCCCACAAGGAAGACAATTGAGACTGAAAGCAGTAGATGATCAATTCTTGGAAACCTTAAATGATTTAGGCGTTACCAATTTCGAAATGGAAACTTCTGCCATCTATGGATTGTCTAAATTACTAGGACACAAAGCCATTACGGTAAATAATGTCATTGCCAACCGTAGACGCGGAGAGTTTTCGGCAGACCACCATCAATCTGAAAAGAATATGATTGAGTGGGTATTAGAAAGAGTTATTAAGTAATTTTGGATTTTAGATTTTAGATTTAAATGAAACAATCTATTGAATTAAAAATATTTAAGCAATCAGAGTCATTTTGGGGAGAAGTTACTTTGTCCCAATATTTGTTTTTGATTTCACTAATTCTATTTTTATTTTGTTTTATGGTTTGTTATGTATTTAAAATTAATTTTATTTATACCACCATTTTATTTATTCCTTTAATCATATCTTATGTAACTTCAGTTTTTGAATATGAAAATTTGAATGGTCATATTATTGGAAAAATAGTATTAGAAACAGATAAAATTATTATCAATAATAAGACATTCAATTATACTGAAATTGAAAGTTTAAAATTTGATTCTTATTCATATTATGGAAAAAATAATAGTTTTAGTGGCATTTATGATTTTCCAAGACCATTTAAATTAATTGGTAAAAACAACAAATTTCTAATTATTTCAAAAGAAAATCAAAATTTTTCAGGAGAATTTTTGATTAGTTCTAAAGAAGATTTTTTAGGAATATATGATTTACTTTCTAATCTATACTTCAATGAAATATTAAAAACAGATATTCATAAATTATATAACCTTCCTGAATTAATTCAAAAAAATCGAAATTTTAAAAATTTTGTTGAAAAATTACTTACTGAAAAAAGAATTGATTGTGGTTATGGAATTTCTTTATTAGGATATAATAATGATAAGGAAGCCAAAATTTTAAGAAGTAAGTATTGTTCGTAGAAAGTATCATTTTTTCATTAACCTATCATCAAATCAGCTCTTCACCCAGCAATCTTCTATATGGTCATTTACCATTCCCGTGGCTTGCATGTGAGCATAGACCACGGTAGAGCCCATAAATTTAAAGCCTCGTTTTTTTAAATCTTTAGCCAAAGCATCTGAAACTTCTGTAGTGGCTGGGATTTCCTTTAATATTTTGCGTTGATTCACCAATGGTTTTCCTCCTACAAAACCCCAAATATATTGGCTAAAATTCCCAAATTCCTTTTGCACTTCCATAAATCTTTGAGCATTATTGATGGTCGCCAAAATCTTCAAACGGTTTCTGATGATGCCGGCATCTTGCATCAAAGATTCAACCTTTTCTTCAGAATATTGAGCAATTTTTTGATAATCAAAATCATTAAAAGCCTTTCTGAAATTTTCTCTTTTTCGGAGGATCGTAATCCAACTTAATCCTGCCTGAAAGCTTTCTAAAATTAAAAACTCAAAAATTTTGTCATCTTCATAAACGGGTTTACCCCACTCTTCATCATGATACTTTTGATAAAGGGCATCCTTTCCACACCACCCACAACGTATTTTTTCTTCCATAAAAACTTTAATAAAACTTTATAAAACACTTAACAAAATTTAATAAAATCTACTGTTAAATTTGTATTGTAATAATAGAAAAACATTTCTGAAAATAAGACCATATCCTAATAATAGTTATTCATAAATCCAAATTTTTGTTACCTGAACCGAGAAATCGGTTCTTTTTTTATGCTGTAAACAATAAATATTTTAAATTTGCTCAAAATTAAAAATTATGTACGGATTACTTAAAGGAAAAAAAGGAATTATTTTCGGTGCTCTTAATGATCAGTCAATCGCCTGGAAAGTTGCAGAACGTTGCCATGAAGAAGGTGCAGAATTTATTCTATCTAATGCTCCTATTGCCATGAGAATGGGCGAAATTGATGGATTAGCGCAGAAAACAGGATCTGAAGTAATTGGCGCAGATGCCACTTCTATGGAAGATCTAGAAAAACTTTTTGATGCAGCTATCGCAAAATTCGGGAAATTAGACTTTATCCTTCACTCTATAGGAATGTCTGTAAACGTAAGAAAAGGAAAAGCATATACAGATATTAATTATGATTGGTTAGAAAAAGGTTGGGATGTTTCTGCTGTTTCTTTCCATAAAGTAATGAAAACCGCTTGGGACAAAGATTGTATGAATGAGTGGGGTTCTATCTTAGCCCTTACTTATATCGCTGCACAACGTACTTTCCCAGATTATAATGATATGGCAGACAACAAATCTTATTTAGAATCTATCGCCAGAACTTTCGGGTACTACTGGGGAGAGAAAAAAGTAAGGGTAAACACCATTTCTCAATCTCCTACCATGACTACAGCCGGAAGCGGCGTAAAAGGTTTCGGAGGTTTCATGGGATTTGCTGAAGACATGTCTCCACTAGGAAATGCAACTGCACTTGACTGTGCTAACTATTGTGTGGCTATGTTCAGTGACTTAACGAAAAGAGTAACCATGCAAAACTTGTTTAACGACGGAGGTTTCAGCAACACCGGAGTTTCTCAAAAAGTAGTAGAAAAATACACAGGTGAATAATTTTAAATAATTGATCCACAAAAAAGCCCCAATTTTTGGGGCTTTTTATTTTATCTTACACTCGGTATTACAATGAGACTCTCATTTCCATTAGCATTGACCGCCTGCACGGCAAAGAAATAATTGTCTTTAGAATACGGTAGTTTCATGTTATTTTCTTTAGTGAAAAATTTCTTCTGCCAAACCGAAGAATCGGTATCACGCATGAGAACATAGTATCCACTCACCTCTCCAAATTTTGGTTTCTCCCAACTTAAAGACGTATAATTGGTGAGTTCTTTCACCTCCATTTTTACATTTTCTGGCTTAGAAGGCGCCTTTGCCAAATTAGCCAACACAGAAACGTTAACGCCAACATTTTTTCTGAAATATTCGAAATCCATGAATTCCGGTAAATCGCCATACTTCTTTCCGTTTTCTGTTCTCAAGTCTTGATGTTGGTGGTCATAGTTCTCATTAAACTCCGTTAACCTTACTGCTGTAAATCCATTGTTAACAAATGCCGTATGGTCTCCACCACGCAAAAACCTATCATTTCTATAGATTAACTTTACCTCTAGATTATCCACATATCTTTCTCCAATTTCTTTGATATAACGGGCCAACTGACGGGCATTTCCGTCATTTTCTAATCCTAGATTTCGGATGTTTTGTGCTTTTTTATCCAATTCATATTGAGGCAAGCCTTCAGAAAAAACCCTCAATTGATTTTGATTGATAAGATTGGTTTCACTGGTTTGGTTATTGCCCACCATATCATTATTCAGCAAGGTTTCTAGTTGCCAATTTTCAGCCTTGGCTTTATCTGCCAACATTTTAGCACCTAGCAAACCTTGTTCTTCCCCAGAAAAAGCTACGAAAACAACTGTTGCCGGGAATTTAGACTTAGACAAGATTCTGGCCGCTTCTAATACGGCTCCTACTCCGCTGCCATCATCATTGGCACCCGGTGCAGTATCTTTGGCATTCAAAACATCTGTTACTCTGGAATCCAAATGCCCTCCTATCATAAAAATTCTTTGGTCATTAGGATTGGTGCCATGCAAAACCGCAATGGCATCTCCTAAATCTGTTGGCTGATTGATGCGCTTTCCGTCCGGTTGAATGATTTGGTTGAGGAGATAAACCTCCATTCTGCCATCAGAATTTTTGGCATAATCTTTAAATTTTTTCAAGACCCAATTTCTGGCGGCACCAATTCCTCTTTTGGGATCAGTGGTAGAACTCATAGTATGTCTTGTCCCGAAACTCACCAACCTATTGATGTGGGCTTTCAAAGAATCTGAGCTCACTTCAGAAACATATTTCTGAATTTCTACATCTTTCGTGATATTTTGTTGAGCCGAAAACAAGGCCGGAAGCCATACAATGGAAAGTAATATTTTTTTCATGTTCACAATTTAGTTTTTGAGTTTTAAAATTTCTTGACAGAAGTGCTCAGTGATTTCATTTTGAGTAGCCCAAGAAGTAATAATTCTAATGGCAGATTGGGTTTCATTGATTTTTTTCCAAACATAAAAATCGAAATTTTGAGAAAGCTTTTCAATTTGATTATTTTCTAAAATAGGAAAAATCTGATTGGTATCTGTTTCTGCTAAAAAACCAGAACCTATTTTTAAAAAGGCTTTCTTTATTTTCTGTGCCTGCTCATTCGCATGACGGGCCAATTCCCAATACAAATCGTCCTTTAATAATTCTTGAAATTGAATTCCCAAAAGTCTTCCTTTGGCCAACATAGCTCCTTTCTGCTTCAGATGAAAACCGAATTCTTCTTGCAAAACTGGGTTATTAATCACAATAGCCTCTCCTATCAGTGCTCCATTTTTAGTACCTCCTAAATAAAAAACATCAGTAAGTTTTGTAACATCTTCTAACATCAAATCATTGCTCTCCGCAGTTAAGGCATGTCCCAGCCTAGCCCCATCCATAAAGAGATACAAGCCTTTTTCTTTACAAAAAGATGCTAAATCTTGAAGTTCTTTTTTGGTATAAATGGTTCCTATTTCGGTAGAATTAGAAATATAAACCAGTTTTTGTTTTACCTGATGCGGTACATTGGTATGAACATCCAAAACCTTTTGAATATCTTCCGGACAAAGTTTTCCATCTTGGGTTTCCACTCCATGCACCTTATGTCCTGTAGCTTCTATGGCACCGCTTTCATTGGTGAAAATATGCCCAGTAGATGCCGCCACTACACTTTCATGAGGCCTTAGTATGCTGGATATTACAATGAGGTTGGCTTGTGTACCGCCACTTACAAAATGAACTTTAGAATGAGGAGCATTTGCTTTATGTTTGATGAGTTCTGCTGCATTTTCAGAAAAAAAATCCAATCCATAACCGTTTTGCTGGTCTAAATTATATTTTGCTAAAGCCTCTAAAATTTGGGGATGACACCCTTCAGAATAATCGTTTTTGAAAGAATATTTCATTGATTTTAATAGGATAAATTATAGATGTATTTTATGGAATTAAAAAAATATTAATCTCATAAAATACGTTAAAACAAAGATAAAGATTATATTCTGAAAAAATAACATAGATTTTTTTATTAAAGTGTAACCTTTTTATAAATAAAAACGTATAATAATTAGAGTTCTTTTTTGAGCGAGATAAAATTATGAGACAGTTAAAAATTACAAAACAAGTTACGAATAGAGAAACCGCTTCTCTAGACAAGTATCTTCAGGAAATTGGCAAGGTAGAACTCATCACCGCAGATGAAGAGGTAGAGTTAGCTCAAAGAATCCGTAACGGAGATAGAGCGGCTTTGGAAAAATTAATCAAAGCAAACTTACGTTTCGTGGTATCCGTTTCCAAACAATACCAAAACCAAGGGTTATCTCTTCCCGATTTAATTAACGAAGGAAACCTTGGATTGATGAAGGCTGCAAAAAGATATGATGAAACCAGAGGTTTCAAATTTATCTCTTATGCGGTATGGTGGATTAGACAATCTATTCTACAAGCCTTAGCAGAACAATCTAGAATTGTACGTCTTCCATTGAACAAGATTGGTTCTATCAATAAAATCAATAAGGCATATGCCCACTTAGAACAAGAAAACGAAAGACCACCTTCCCCGGAAGAATTGGCAGAAGTGCTAGACATGAGTGAAGAAGACATCAAAGAATCCATGAAAAACTCTGGCCGTCACCTTTCTATGGATGCGCCGTTGGTAGAAGGTGAAGATTCTAACCTGTACGACGTTTTACGTTCAGGAGAATCTCCAAGCCCAGATAAAGATTTGATGTTAGAGTCTCTTCAGATAGAAATCGAAAGAGCCCTTCAAACCCTTACACCTAGAGAGGCAGACTTGGTAAGACTGTATTTCGGATTGAACGGAAAACACCCAATGACTTTAGAAGAAATCGGTGAAACTTTCGATCTTACCAGAGAAAGAGTAAGACAGATTAAAGAGAAAGCTATTAAGAGATTGAAACATAACTCAAGAAGCAAAATCTTAAAATCTTATTTAGGAAAATAAAAATTGCTGATAGCTTATTGCTACTGGCTTAAAGCAAAAAGTGGCGAAGAAATTTGCCACTTTTTTTATAACATATACCCAGAACAATGAAAACTAAATTAATAGCACCCTCAGTATTGTCTGCAGATTTTGGAAATCTACAGAGAGATATAGAAATGCTGAACAGAAGCCAGGCAGATTGGTTTCACGTAGATGTAATGGACGGAAGATTTGTTCCAAACATTTCATTCGGGTTTCCGGTTATGAAATCTATTCAGGAACACGCCAAAAAATTCATCGATGTTCATTTAATGATTGTAGAACCCGAGAAATATGTAGAAGAATTTATCAATTACGGGGCAGATTTGGTTTCGGTACATTATGAAGCCTGCACTCATTTGCATAGAACCATTAACTTGATACAAGACAATGGAGCAAAAGCTGGTGTAGTTCTTAATCCGTCTACCCCAGTATGGGTTTTAGAAGATATTATTACCGAAGTAGATTTGGTGTTGTTGATGAGTGTAAACCCTGGTTTTGGCGGTCAAAAATTTATTGAAAACACCTATAAAAAAATAAAGGAAACTAAAGAACTCATTTTGGAAAACAATTCTACAGCATTGATCGAAATAGACGGTGGGGTAAATTTGGAAAACGCATCCAAACTATTTGAAGCTGGGGCTGATGTATTGGTAGCCGGTAATGCAGTCTTTGTTAGTGAAAATCCTGAAAGGACTATAGAATTGCTGAAAGTTTAAGACTTATCATAATATGAAAAAGAAAAGTTCGGGAAATCCCCGAACTTTTTTTATTTGTATTTTTCAATTACAAATTAGAAAATTTCTCTTCCAGAAAAATGGAAAGTAGCTTCTATTAAAGCGTTTTCATCAGAATCTGAACCATGTACCGCATTCTCTCCTACGCTTCTTGCATATAGTTTTCTAATGGTTCCTTCTGCAGCTTCAGCAGGATTGGTAGCACCAATTAACTTTCTGAAATCTTCTACTGCATTGTCCTTTTCTAATATCGCCGCTACAATTGGCCCCGAACTCATAAAATCTACCAATTCTCCATAAAATGGTCTCTCTGCATGTACCTCATAAAATTTCTTTGCATCTGCTATTGTTAACTGAGTTAATTTCAACGCTTTGATCTTAAAACCTGCATTAGAAATCATTCCTAAAATAGCCCCAATATGCCCGTCAGCAACCGCATCTGGCTTAATCATCGTAAATGTGATATTTTTTAACATAATTTTTTTTTATTTACATGCAAAAGTACGAAAAACTTTTGTATTTTTGCCTCGGAAACTTATCTCTATTGAGACGCCAAGTTCTTTTTTTTGGCACGTTATTTGTTCTACAAATAATGATTCTCATGTTTAATTTGAGTTTTCATGGTTATTAGTTTTTACCTCCAAGCAATTGGAGGTTTTTTTATTTTAAAAATTAATGTTAGATTTGCCAATACTAGCATCTAACATTATGAACTCCCTTACAGAAGAGAATTACCTAAAAGCTTTCTTTCATCTTTCTGATGAAAATAACCATGTTACAGTAAATGAACTCAGTAAATTCTTGAAAATTAAAATGCCTTCTGTAAACAGCATGATGAAGAAGTTTGCAGAAAAGAAATGGATTGTTTATGAAACCTATAAACCCATCAAGATAACAGAACTGGGAAAAAGAGAAGCCGCCATTGTGGTAAGAAAGCATAGACTTACCGAGATGTTTTTGGTAGAAAAAATGGGCTTTGGATGGGAAAATGTACATGAAATTGCCGAGCAACTAGAACATATTCATTCTGAAGATTTTTTTGATAAAATGGATGAACTTTTGAATTTTCCTAAAGTAGATCCTCATGGCGAACCGATACCGGATAAAGATGGAAACATCATCAATCAAAATTTTCAAAAATTAAGCACATGCAAAGAAGGTGAATCTTTCATCCTTTCTTCCGTAACGATATCTACAGAAGACTTCTTGAATTACCTCAATCAAAGAAATTTAAGTTTGGGAACAGAATTGAAAATTTTGGAGATTGAAAAATTTGATGCTTCGATGAAAGTTTCTTTTCAAGGAAAAATAGAAACACTTAGTAAAATGGTTTGTGATAAGTTATTGGTAAAGAAAAAATAAAAAAGTCCCGTATTATCTACAGGACTTTATATTTATAATAAAAGAAGTTCTATTATTTTGAAGCTGCTTTCAAAGCGGTTTCTACATTCTTTAATTCTTGAAATTTTGCATCATTGTGAGCCGTCTGATAAAGGCCTTTCAATAAAGACACAATTTCAAGATTTTTAGGCTCCAAAGAATACCATTTTTCGGCATATGGAATTGCTTTACCTAATTTTGCTCTTCTTTCTTCTAAAAGTTTATTGAAAACTTCGTTTTTCTTAGCCTTTCTTGCAGCATCAATTGCCTCGATAGCTTTATCGTCTCCAGCAACATATACATTATAAATAATTCCCTGAAGACCTACGATATAATCTGGATCTACTTCCAAAGCCTTTTTGAAATATCCTTCAGCCTCAGCCATCTTAGAAGGATCTTTGCTTGCCAAAACTCCAAGGTTATACCAATTTACTTTATCTGCAGGATTTTTAGTTACCTGTTCTTTCAGATTAGCCATAAACTGATCCATTTTACCAGATTTGTAATATACGGTTCCTTTAAGTTCAGACAGCTTAGAGTTTTTAGGGAATTTTGCCATTCCTTTTTCTATAATAGAAAGAGCTTCATCATATTTTTGAGAATCAATTAATAATCCAGCTCCTGTTTCATACAGTTCTTGTTCTACACTTGGTGTATTTTCTGTAGTAAAATCGGTATAGTCTGAACCTGCACCCATTTTTTTATACAATTCCCAAGTATTTTTATCCAATGATTCTACTTTTCCGTCTTTTTTATTTTTAGCCTTATACTCAGTTTTTACACCGGTATACCCTTCATTGATTAATTCTGTGAAAAGTTTTGCTGCAATATCAATTTTCTGAGCCTGAGAATACGTAATGGCCGCATAGTATTTGTATATTTTTTCATCGCTGCCTACAGCACCTAATAAATTATTAATCTCTAAAAATTTATCAGCTGCCAATTCATTGTTTTTGGCATTATAAGCTGCCATTGCTTCTTCATTTGTTTTAGAAAGAAGTGGATTGATCTTGTTGCCAATTGTTCCAAGTGTAGTTGGAGCAAAAGTTTCTTCTTTTAAGCCCTGAATACCAGAAGCATCTGCTGCGGTTTTACCCACATAATATACTTTTTGTTTATCAGCATTTTTACCAGTATAAATTTTAGATTTACCCAGTTCGCTTATTTTAGCCAAAATAGCAGCACCATCAGATACTTTTCCTGAATTTATTAATGCCAATCCTTTTGCATAATAATATTGCTCTTGAACTGCTGGTTCTAATAAATAAGTTTTTCCGGCCATAACAGCATCAGCAGCAGAAATTTGTGCTGTGGCAATATTGGTATCATTTGCTTCAATTGCTTTGTATGCAGCGGAAATTTCTTTTTTTTGTGCAAAAGAAAAACCTGCTGCCAGAAATGCTACGCTTAAAATTATCTTTTTCATAATACTTGATTTTATTTTTGATAAAAGGACAAGATATACTTGTCCTTATGAAATTATTCTTCGCTGTTTAAATTATCTTCTTGAGAATCTATATTTTCTACATTTTCAGGGGTAACTTTATTTTCTCCTTCTTCATTTTCTGAAATTTCTTCAGATTCATCCTCTACATCCTTATCCATGGTTACTTTTGCTACTGCAGCAATTTCATCATTATTTTTAAGGTTAATAAGTCTTACCCCTTGGGTATTTCTACCCATTACTCTCAATGCATCTAAGCCCATTCTGATGGCAACACCAGATTTGTTGATAATCATCAATCCGTCTTCATCCGTAACAGACTGTATTGCGATAAGGTTACCAGTCTTTTCGGTAATATTAAGAGTAATTACCCCTTTACCACCTCTGTTGGTTATTCTATAGTCTTCTACAGCTGTACGTTTTCCGTATCCTTTTTCTGATACTACCAATACAGTTTCGTTTTCGATGTCATCTACTACAATCATACCAATAACTTCGTCTCCGTCTGATAAATCTACCCCGCGAACTCCAATAGAAGTTCTACCAACAGCCCTTACTTTTTCTTCAGGGAAACGGATACATTTACCACCTTTTGTGGCAATCATAATTTCTGATGCTCCGGTTGTTAATTTAGCCTCTAACAATTGATCGTCTTCACGGATTTCAATAGCGTTGATACCATTTACTCTAGGTCTAGAATACTGTTCCAAAGAAGTTTTCTTAATGATACCGTTTTTGGTTACCATGACCAAATACATAGAATTAACATAATCTGTATCTTTAAGATCATTGGTACGGATATACGCACGGATTTTATCATCCGGTTCTATATTAATCAAATTCTGAACGGCTCTACCTTTAGCAGTTTTAGAACCTTCAGGAATTTCGAATACTCTTAACCAGAAACATTTTCCTTTTTCGGTAAAGAACATCATATATTGGTGGTTAGTAGCAGAAACGATGTATTCTAAGAAATCTTCATCTCTGGTAGTTGCTGCTCTGTTTCCTACTCCTCCTCTAGTTTGAACTTTATATTCAGAAAGTGGTGTTCTCTTGATGTATCCTGCGTGAGAAATCGTCAATACTACTTTTTCATCCGGAATAAGGTCTTCAATAGACATTTCTCCACCAGAGTAATCTATCTCAGAACGTCTTTCGTCACCATATTTCTCTTTTACTTCTAGCAATTCATCTTTGATGATTTGGTATCTTCTTGGTTCGTTGGTCAAGATATCTTCCAAATCTTTGATGAGGGCCATAATTTCTTCGTACTCGGCTCTGATTTTGTCGAGCTCCATTCCGGTTAATCTCGCCAATCTCAAATCTAGGATTGCTTGTGCCTGAATGTCTGAAAGTTCAAACTCTTTCATCAAGCCGTCTTTTGCATCCTGAGGCGTAGCAGAGTGACGGATAATAGCAATCGCTTTATCTAGGGATTCTTGAGAGCCAATCACTTTCATGAAACCTTCTAAAATATGCGCTCTTTCTTTTGCTTTTCTAAGCTCGTATTCTGTTCTTCTTACAATCACTTCATGACGGTGGTCAACAAAATGATGAATGATATCTTTTAGATTAAGCTGCTCAGGCCTTCCTTTTACCAATGCAATGTTATTAACACTGAAAGAAGTTTGGAGTGCCGTATACTTATATAATAGGTTAAGAACAACATTAGGAATAGCATCGTTCTTCAATTCGTAAACAACTCTCAGACCATTTCTGTCTGATTCGTCACGGATTTCATAGATACCTGGAATTTTTTCTTCTTTCACCAATTCGGCAGTTCTGGCAATCATTTCTGCCTTGTTTACCTGATAAGGAATTTCGGTAACAATAATAGCATTTCTATTGCCTATTTCTTCGAAACTTACCTTTGCTCTTAAAACAATTCTTCCTCTTCCTGTATGGAAAGCATCTCTTACCCCGTCATAGCCATAGATGATACCTCCTGTAGGAAAATCTGGTGCAATAATATGCTGCATTAATTCGTCTATGGTAATTTCTCTGTTGTCTATATAGGCACAGATAGCATCTACAGATTCAGAAAGATTATGTGGTGCCATATTGGTTGCCATACCTACAGCAATACCAGAAGTACCATTCACTAACAAATTAGGAATTTTGGTAGGTAAAACCTTTGGTTCCGTAAGGGAATCATCGAAGTTGTTTTGAAAATCAACCGTTTCTTTATCTAAATCTGAAAGAATTTCGTCTGAAATTTTCTTTAATCTGGCTTCGGTGTAACGCATTGCTGCAGGCGGGTCACCATCCATAGAACCAAAGTTCCCCTGCCCGTCTACTTGCGGATAACGCAAACTCCAAGATTGCGCCATTCTCACCATAGCATCATATACGGAAGAATCTCCATGTGGGTGATATTTACCCAAAACATCCCCTACAATTCTCGCAGATTTTAAATATTTTCTATTAGAAAAAACGCCCAAACCATACATACCGTACAAAACTCTTCTATGTACCGGCTTAAGGCCGTCTCTTACATCTGGTAATGCCCTGGAAACAATTACCGACATTGAATAATCGATGTAAGAAGATTTCATTTCATCAACAATGTTGATAGGAATCAGTCTCTCTCCTTCTTTATGCATACACTATTTTTTTTAATTATTTGAAAATCAATTCATTAAATAAATAAATTGATTTTGAAATTTTTCTCTTTTAAATAACGCACGAATATACGAAATTAAGCCGAAAAATTTTACAAATTTTCAGAATTTGTTATCCACAAACAAGCTTCTAATTATTTATTTTTTGAAAATAAAATAAACCGCCAAAACCAAGCAGGAAAACGCTGCAAGGTGATTCCATTTAAGGGTTTCGTTTTTAAAGAAAATTACTGCAAAAACAGTAAAAATCACCAAAGTAATCACTTCCTGTATTACCTTCAACTGAAAAAGCGTAAAAGGACCTCCATTTTCTCTAAAGCCTATCCTATTGGCAGGAACCTGAAACATATATTCGAATAGTGCAAAGCCCCAGCTTACAATAATTACAGACCCAAGCATTGTTTTCTTCATCCAACCCCATTCCTGAAATTTGAGATGACCATACCAAGCCATTGTCATAAAAACATTTGAAACCAATAAAAGCAGAATAGTGATTAGTCCTTTTGTCATTTTTAATTATTTTTGCAAAAATAAATTCAAATTTAAGAAAAATGAGCATTCTGAGCATTACATTCCATACTATAGAAAGTCAATTAAACAATTGGGATCATTTTACAAAAAATGAATTGGAAACTATAATTGACACTCTACCTGTAGAAAAATACATCCTTTCTGAAGTGGAAACCGAAATGCTTACTGAAGGAAAAAACACTAACCTTCTCTTGGTTTTTGAAAACAGCAAAAAAAGAATGGAATTCTCCGAGACTGAATTGCCAAATATTGCTGAAAAAATTGCAGCCCAATTTGGCGATACGGTAATGATTTTTAAAACAGAATTAAATCCTCTGAAACAAAAAAATTAGAAAACTTCAACACTCCAAGATACCGAATTTTCTCCAAAAGACTCCAGCATTTGAATCCCTTCTTTTTCAGTTAAATCCCCCGTAGAATTAACATTGTCTGCAATTCCCAACCATGGTTCTATACAGATAAATGGCGCGTTTACTTTAGTCCAAATTCCCAAATAAGGAAAATCTGAAAATTCTACTTTAAGAATTGGATTTTTTCCTTTGGCAATAGTTAAAGATTGAGTAGCTGAATTTTTAAAAACCAAGGCATCTTTTTCAAACAACTGATAATTTAAAGGCAAGCCTTTATCATGCAATTGAACAGTTTCTGTTCTCCCCGAAAATAATTCATTTTCTAATTTATGAGTTTCCAGATCTTTATCTTCATCAAAAATTAATGTAAAATCTTCGAAATTTCCATCTATTGCAAATGCAGGATGAGCCCCAATAGAATAATACATTTTCTCATCAGAAAGATTGATTACATCATATGTCACTATCAATTTATTACCTTCTAAAAGATAAGAAATCCTCAACTCAAACTGAAATGGATATATGTTTAGTGTTTTTTCTGAACTTTTTAGAGAAAAAACAACTGAATCTTCATTTTTAGAAATGACTTCAAAATCAAAGTTTCTAGCAAAACCATGACGAGGAAGCTTATACGTTTTACCATTAAACCTATATTCTTCATTTTTAAGCAAACCAATTGTAGGAAACAACACAGGTGATGTTTTGTCCCAAAAATTGGTATCTACTTCCCAGATGTATTTTTTATCATTTTTATTTAATTCTACCAACTCTGCGCCTAATGAATTGATGGTGGCACTAATGAGTTGATTTTTAATCATCACTTCCATATCTAATTTTGTTTTTAAATTACCCCCAGAAACTTCATGGTATCCACATTATCTGCATAAGTATCCAAGCTTGGATTCTGTGCTTCACCAAATGCTAAAGAACCTTCAATTCCCAATTCCTTTTTAGCTACAATACATTGTATATTGCTTTCATTTTCGTTTAAAAATGCGGTTATTTCTTCACGATTTTCATATCTGCTGAAATTAACCACAGACAAAGGTGAAAACAACTTATCATCTTCCTTCAGCATTACAAAATTATTATCCCAAAACTGCTCCTGATTCAGCAGATATACCGCTCTATTATAATCGTAATTATTGGCATATTTGTGATGGTTGATAATATCTTTGAAGTTTAAAAAATTCTCAAACAGCCTGCTCAATTCGAAGTCTTTTGGAATCAAAAGTCTCGTCACATTTCTGCAACCCAAACCAAAATAACGGAAAATATCTTCAGCCAAAAGCTGAAGTTCGGCATCTGTTTCATCTCCTTTCAGCACCGAAACAGAGGTTCTGTTTTTTCGGATAATGGAAAGTGAATCCTTAAAGTAATACTCTAAGTAACGCGCCGTATTATTGCTTCCTGTGGCAATTACCGCATCATAATCTGTCAATTTTTCTACAAACTGAAATTCCAGATTCCATTCAGAAAACTCTCCCCATTTATTCAAAAAAAACGGAAGCAGCAATCTGTCTTTAGAAGAAAGCTTAATAAGAGGAATATGGTTGCTGAGAATAACACAAAGTACATCATGTAAGCCCACCAAAGGAATATTTCCGGCCAAAATAAGTCCTACTTTTTTTGAATTTGTAGAAAATTTATAGGAAGACAACCAGTTATTGATGTTTTCTTCTGTTAAAACATCTGCCCAATTTTTAAAACAGAATTTAAGGTTTTCTTGCGTAAACCATTGGTTTTCTACCTCACTCCTTTTCATAAGAGCAGATAGCTCTGCCTCGTCTGGAAGGTAATCTTCTTCAGGTTTCAGCAAAAACTGCTGAAGATATTTACCCAATTTAATTAGTCCCTGTATTTTTAGATCCTGTTTCATCTTTTCCTTATTATTTTAATGCTCATAAAAATTACCTTAAAAAAGATAAGTTTTACCATCTAAAAATTTTCATTAATCGCTTGAAAATTCTTAATTTTGTGCAAATTTAAAAAAAAACATAGCAATGGCTATTATTATAACAAACGAATGTATCAATTGTGGGGCATGCGAACCAGAATGTCCTAACAATGCAATTTATGAAGGTGCGATAGACTGGAAGGCTTCTGAAGGAACTTCATTAAAAGGAACTGTAACTTTAAAATCTGGCTTAACTATAGACGCCAATGCACCACAAAAACCGGTAAGTGATGATGTTTATTTTATCGTAGCCGATAAATGTACAGAGTGTAAAGGTTTTCATGAAGAGCCACAATGTGCGGCGGTTTGCCCGGTAGATTGTTGCATCCCAGATGAAGACAATGTAGAAACAGAAGCAGAATTATTAGAAAAGAAGGCATTTTTGCACGGCGAATAACTTCAAATCCTGTTCTACCAATGAACGGGATTTTTTATTTAATTAGACACCAAATTTATAAACCCATAAAAATATGAAAAAGCACAATTTTAGCGCAGGACCGAGCATTTTACCACAAGAAGTTTTTAAAAAATCTGCTGAAGCCATTATGGATTTCAATGGAAGTGGACTTTCAATTTTAGAAATTTCGCATAGAAGCAAGGACTTCGTTGCGGTAATGGATGAAGCCAGAGCACTGGTAAAAAAACTGATGAATCTTAATGATGATTATGAAGTTCTATTTTTACAAGGTGGCGCAAGTCTGCAGTTTTTAATGGTGCCTTTCAATCTTATGAAACCTGGTGGAAAAGCAGCTTATCTGGATTCCGGAAGCTGGGCAGCAGCAGCCATTAAAGAAGGAAAAAAATTCGGAGATGCAGTGATAGTGGCATCTTCTAAAGAAGAAAAATATTCTTATATCCCCAAAGATTATACTGTAGATGCGGAATACGATTATTTCCATTGCACGTCTAACAATACCATTTTCGGAACACAGATGAAAGAATTCCCTAAAACAGGTACTTCTCTGGTTTGCGACATGAGTTCTGATATCTTTTCAAGGGTTATAGATTTTTCACAGTTTGATTTAATCTATGCCGGGGCTCAAAAAAACATGGGACCTGCTGGCACTACTTTAGTGGTTTTGAAAAAAGACATTCTCGGAAAAACAGGAAGAGACATTCCTTCTTATCTAGATTACTCTCTTCACATTGCTAAAGAATCTATGCTCAATACTCCACCTGTTTTTGCCGTTTACACATCGCTTCTTACCCTTCAATGGTTAGAAAAAAATGGTGGAATTGCTGCTGCTGAAGAAAGAAATAACGCCAAAGCAAAACTCTTGTATGACGAAATCGACAGAAACCCGCTTTTTGAATGTTTCTCTGTTCCTGAAGACAGAAGTATAATGAATGTTTCTTTCAGAATTACTGATGAATCCAAAAAAGAAGCTTTTGACAATGCATGGAAAAAAGCCGGTATCAGTGGTTTGAACGGACACAGAAGCCTTGGAGGATATAGAGCCAGTATTTACAATGCTATGCATATTGAAAGCGTTCAGGTATTGGTAGATGTAATGAAATCCTTCTAGATTCTACTTCTGAACAATGAAAATTTTAGCAAATGATGGCGTTGCTGATTATGGTGAATATTTATTCCATAAAGCAGGCATAGAATTACTCCCCAACAGGGTTTCTCAAGAGCATCTTGCGGCGTTTATCAATGAACAAAAAGTAGATGTGTTATTAGTAAAAAATGCCACCAAAGTAAACAAAGAGCTCATCAATAGTTGCCCTACCCTAAAAATAATTGGTAAGGCTGGACATGATATGCACAATATTGATGTCGATTTTGCTGAATCTAAGCGAATCTATGTCATCAATACTCCAAAAGCTTCTGCAAAAGCTGTATCAGAAATGGTTTTTGCCCATTTTTTTTCATTGATAAGATTTCTGCATGATTCTAATAGAAATATGCCTTTGGAAGGTGACATTAAATTTAACTTGCTGAAAAAATCTTATCTCAATGCTTCGGAACTTTCAGGAAAAACAATCGGTTTAATTGGTTTTGATGAAAATGCCAAAGAGGTAGTCAAAAAGGCCATTGCTTTAGGAATGAAACCCGTTGTTTATTCGGAAGAAATCAAAAAAGAAACGCTCTCGCTTGATTTTTTTGACGGCAGAAACATTGATTTTGAAATAAAAACTACGCAGCAAATTGAAGATATTTTTAGAAATTCTGAATTCATCAGTATTCACACCCCCAAAAAAGACCACTATCTGATAGAGGCTCCCGAATTTGAAATGATGAAAGAAAATGTTTTCATCGCCAATATTGTTCATCCCGGCACCATTAATGAAGTAGCTTTAATAGATTATATTGAAAATAAAAAAATAGCAGGTGCAGCATTGGATGTATTCGAAACGGAACCCAAGCCAGAAGTACAAATTCTGATGAATCCATCGCTTTCCCTTTCACCGCATGTAGCCGAACAAACCATAGAAACAGAGGAAAGAATCTGGACAGCACTGGTACAACAAATTATTGAATTACAATTGATTATATGAGTAAAAAATCAGTATATTTGCAGATTTAAAAAACTAAACACAACATAATTAGAATGCCAGTTTTTAAACCTTTTAGAGGAGTAAGACCTCACCCTGATTATATTAGCAAGTTTCCTACCCAGCCATTGGACAACTTTACACAGGAGGAAATCAATAAAAAAGCTACAGAGGATTCTTCTTACATCCAAATGATAAAGCCTTATGCTTGCAGTAAATCTAAAGATGTAGACAGAAACCTGCGCAAGGTAAGAAGCAATTACGAAGAAATGCTGGCAGAAAACAAACTGCTTCAAGACGCTTCCAGTTATTACCTTTACCAGCAGATTTTACCCAACAAAACGGTTTTCAGAGGTTTATTAGGGTTGGCAAATGTAGAAGATTTCTGGAACGGAAAAATAAAAAAACACGAATCTACCCTTACCTATAAAAAGGAAAAACTTGCCCATTATTTAGAAAAAGTTTCTCTTCAGGCAGAGCCGGTCCTCCTTACTTATCAGGCCAATTCTAAAATAGAATTGCTAATGAACCACGAAGAAAAAAACGTACCTGTAGTGAATTATACTGATGATGAAGGCGTAAAACACAAAGTCTGGAGAATAGACAACAGGCTGAAACTTCAGCAGTTCAAAGAAGTGATAGACCAAATAGATTCTTTCTATGTAGCGGATGGGCATCACAGAATAGGTTCGGCAGCACTTTATGCACAGAAACATAAAGATAAAAACAAAAGACATACCGGCAATGAATCGTATAATTTTGTATACAGCTTTATTGTTTCTAATCAGTCAATCAAAATAAACGATTACAACAGAATCATAAAAGACCTAAATGGATTGAGCGATTCTGAATTTTTGCAGAAAATTTCAGAAAACTTTTTGATTCATGAAAAAAACGAGACTGCTTATTATCCTTCTCAAAAATTTCACATTTCTATGTATTTGGGAGGCAAATTCTACTCTCTTCACGTAAAGCACAATCTGAGAGATTTAGACCAAGGATTAGACAATGTAGATCACCATTTATTGGATAAATACATTCTCAATCCGCTTTTGGGCATAGAAGATTATGAAGAAGAAAATAGCAAAATGGCATTCCTGAAGGGTACTTCTTCCATAGAAGGTATCATGGCATTGAAAGAAAAAGTAGACTCTGGTGAATTTGCAGTTGGGTTTGGTATATATCCTGTAAGCTTCAGCGACATTACAAAACTTGGAAACCAAAACCTAAAAATGCCACCAAAATGTACCTATATAGAGCCAAAATTAATTACTGCTCTTATTATGTACGATATGGATTAATCAATTTTTGTTTGAAATGATAAAAAAACCTTAATTTTATCACTCCAAAAAGTAAACTTTAATATGAAGAAACTATTATACACTCTTCCGCTCTTTTTGGGCGGATTTTTATTTTCTCAGGAATTTAAAAAAGACTCTGTTCAGTTTAAAAAAATTTCTGATGAAATTTTAGTCAACGGAAAATCTTATGAAGACTTAAGAGAACTCACCAAAGACATCGGAAACAGGCTATGCGGAAGTGCTAATTACGAAAAGGCTGCCGATTGGGCCATGAAAAAACTTTTGGAAGCAGGTGCAGAAAAAGTTTGGTTTGAACCGGTAATGGTAAACGTTTGGACGCGTGGTGACGAATCATTGAAAATAAAAACAGAAAACGGGAAATGGGAAGAAGTAAAAATGCTTTCCCTTGGAAATTCTGAAGGTACTAAAGGTAAAGATTTGAAAGGGGAAATAATCCTCGTAAAAACTTTGGAAGAATTTAATAAGTTACCAGATGCTGTAGTGAAAGATAAAATCGTTTTCTTCAATTATCCCTTTAAACAAGATTTTGTAGTTACCGGACAAGCCTATGGAGATGCGGGAAAATACAGAAGGGTTACTCCGGCTGAAGTAGCCAAAAAAGGAGGAAAAGCAGTTATCATCCGTTCTCTTACGTCTGCTTTTGATAATGTGCCACATACCGGAGCTACAAGATATGAAGACACTATTACCAAAATTCCTGCAGTGGCTATAGGCGCTGATACCGCTGATAAATTAGAAAAAGCATTGCTCAGCAAACAAAAAGTAGAAGCTTTGCTGAATTCTAATTGTGGCATGAATGGCCAAATGCTTACCAAATCTGTAATGGGTGAGATTACCGGTAAAAAGGATCAAAACGTAATTGTAGTAGCCGGCCATTTAGATTCATGGGATGTAGGCGAAGGTGCAAGTGATGATGGAACCGGCATAGTGCAAAGCATAGAAGTACTAAGAACTTTTAAAAATCTGAATATACAAAACAATCATACCATAAGAGTAATCTGCTATGCAAACGAAGAAAACGGAGTTGCAGGCGGCAAGACTTATCTTCAGAATGTAAGAAAATCTAAAGAGCCACATGTTTTTGCTCTAGAAAGTGACAGCGGCGGTTTTACACCAAGAACATTTACATTAGGAATGAGCAATGAAAAAGCAAAAGAAATGAAAACTTGGGAAAGACTTTTTAATCCTTATGGCATTTATGAATTTGCCGGGAATTATTCCGGGGTTGATATAGAACCGCTAAGAGAACTGAAAGTACCTACTTCTGAGTTGGCAACCGATTCGCAACGTTATTTTGATATACATCATACTCCAGAAGACACCTTTGAGAAAGTAAACCGAAGAGAACTGTTACTTGGAGCAACGGTGATGACGCAGCTGATCTATATGGTTGATAAAAACTGGTAAAATGTTTAAAAGACCTCCATTCTACAAAAGCCTATACTACTCCTTTAAAGGATTTATTTGGATTTTAAAATCCGAAAGAAACTTTCAATTGGAATTGTTGGCAGCAATTATAAATCTGTTTTTAATTGTTTATCTGAAGTTAAATTTGACGGATGCGGCCTTAATTTTAATTGTCTGCTTTGTAGTTTTGACTGCAGAAATCATCAATACAGCCATCGAAAAATTTTGTGATTTTGTGGAACCAGACTACAATGAAAAAATAGGCATTATAAAAGATTTGGGCGCTGCAAGTGTAATAGTAGCATCAGTTCTAGCCATAATAGTAGGTGTGTTGGTTTACTCTAAATACCTTCTTTAAAAACAAAAAACACTTCTAGTTGAAGTGTTTTTTTTATTATTTGAATGTTAAACTTAAAGTAAGATTGTTTCCAGACAAGCCATCACTGCGTTTATAATGGCTGTATCTAATATCTACATCATGAAACACGCCCCAATCTTGTGGCACAAAATGAAGATTCAACCCTAGATTTTGACTGTTGAATTTAGACAAATCATAATCAGAAGAATAAAATTCTGTACCAACAGTAGTTTTGGCATATTCATTAAAATATTTAATGCCAGATTGGGTATGATATCTATAAAATGGACTTAAACTGAAATTGGGCGTAAATTTCATGGGAATTTCAAGACTTGCCGTATGTGCCTTCAGCCCCCAATCGTCCCAATAGTATCTATAATATGTTCTGAAAATAAAGTTATCTCCCAAGAAATAATTAGCCCTTATTCCTACAGGAATTTTCAACCTCTTATCAGGCAATTTTTCATTAGAAACTGTATTATTGGTAAAATAAACCCTATTATAGGGTGTAGAAAGTAAACCTTGCTGATAAGCAACATCTCCTAAAATAGAAATCTGAAAACGCTGACTGATTACCTGTGAATAAGCCATATTCAAGCTATAAGAATTTTTGCTTCGCCAATCACCATATGCTTTTGTAGCCCTTAATTCGAATGGAATAATATATTGTCTTTGATCGAAAAATGCCAATGCTTTTACGCTAAATTCACTATTATTATCCATTGAAGCCTTTGCGAAAGACACTTCACTACCCCAAGAATTATAATCAAATTCATAAGAATAATAAACCCCAGCGCCAAAAGTGGTATTTTTTTCCAGGTTTTTTACCTTCCAGTTTAATGAAGGATTAAATCGCCATCCGTATAATGCAGAAGCCGAACTTTCAGAGTATGTTCCATTAGTACCATTGGTGGAAGCTCTGGAAATGGTAGAATTTCTTAAATAAGGTATGGTAGTAGCAGCTGTAGGCGATTTATCTATATATGCTGTAGAAGCAGATGAATGATGCTCTGCAGTAAAATTAACATCAAAATTGTGTTCAAATTTTCCTGTAGCCTTTACTAATTTTATATCTAATGAGTTATGAAAATCTGTAATTTTTTCATCACCCTTTCCTCCACTTATGGCAGAATGATTACCCGACTGATTATAGTATCCAGAAATAAAATTTATTTCGTCTATTTTTAAAGGTCGAACCTCATATAAAGAATCTGTTTTCTTTTGTGAAAATGCCAAAGAGAAAACCAATGCAGCAATACTGGTTGTAATTTTTTTCATATTCTTTCTTTTTAATTACAGCCGCATCCACAGATCGGAAGAGCACACGTCTGAACTCCAGTCACCGATGTTTATCTC
>CALJKL010000084.1 GCA_937973555.1 uncultured Flavobacteriales bacterium
TTGACAGAGAGAAGCAATATGATTGGTCAGATTACTGCACATATTTTCATCAGCCATTCTAAGATCATGTTTTCTTGTCCATAATAATCCATTTGATCCATTATCAATTATATTTTCGTATAAGAATTTAGCCTCATCTAAATCTTTTTTATTTTGTTTTAGAACTTTTGCGGATTGTCCTACGTCATTATTAATCTTATTTTTATTATCCTATTTTATAATTCCCTTAATTATAAATTAAAAATTTAAAAAAACCCTGCAAAATTTGCAGGGCTTTTCTTTAATAATTAAACAGCACGCTGCCCCAGGTAAAGCCGCTTCCAAAAGCGGTTAAGCAAACTAAGTCGCCTTTTTTCACTTTGCCTTCATCTAAAGCTTCGCAAAGTGCAATAGGGATAGACGCTGCCGTAGTGTTGCCATATTTCTGAATATTGATAAATACTTTTTCTTCGGGCAATTTCAGAGAATGCTGCACAAACTGAGCAATTCTGATATTGGCCTGATGCGGAATAAACATATCCAAATCATCTAACGTTTTACCTGCTTTGCCTAGAGCTTCCATCAAACTTTCAGGAAAGCGCTGCACGGCATGTTTAAACACGAAATTACCATTCATCACCGGATAAATATCTTGAGAAGTAATGGCTTCAGGTTCCTTTAAAAGGCGGTCTGCCCAACCCATTTTAGTTCCCGGGAATTTCACGGCGAGTTCTTCGGCGTATTTTCCTTCAGAATGCATATTCACGGCCAATATATTTCCTTCTTTTTCATCTTCAGTAGCCGACAAGATTACTGCCCCGGCACCATCGCCAAAAATAACGGAAACACCTCTTCCTTCATCCGAAAAATCGAGACCAAAAGAATGGATTTCTGCCCCTACCACCAATATGTTTTTATAGGTTCCTGCTTTTATAAAAGCATCTGCCACACTCATGGCATACACAAATCCTGAACATTGGTTTCTAACATCCAACGCCCCAATGGTATCACAGCCTAATAAATCTTGCAACACCACCCCGCTTCCAGGAAAAAAATAATCTGGACTTAAGGTTGCAAAAACAATAAAGTCCAAATCTTTCGCTGTAAGATTGGCCTTAGCCAAAGCTTTCTCTGCAGCTCTTTTGGCAAAAACTGCTGTCGTTTCTTCGCTGTCGTTTCGGTTTTTTCGATGGCGTCTTTGTTTGATGCCCGTTCTTTCGGTAATCCATTCGTCATTAGTGGTCATCAATTGAGATAGATCATCATTGGTCACCACATTCTCCGGAACATAGTATCCGTAACCTTTTATGATACTTTTTGTCATTTCGTCTTTAATTTGTAAAGGCAAAAATATGATTTTATTTTCAACATATTATTCAAAAAATCATGTGTTTAATCATAATGATAAAGTAATATTCTTGAAAATCAACCATAATAATTTATCCATTAAAATACTTGCATTTTTCTTAAATTTGATAAAATTTAAATGATATGGCCATCACTTTTCTTCATGAAACTGACAATTACCAATGGATTGATGTTTTGGATATGAAACCCGAAGACATTCCTGTAATTTCAGAAAAATACGACATCAATCATCTTTTGTTGGAAGACTGCATAGATCCGAACCATTTGCCGAAATTTGAAGATCTTGACGGATTGAAATTTTTCCTTACAAGACTTAATACCTCCACCGAAAGGCTTTCATTGAATACCATCAGCGATGTAAGTACAAAATTGGGAATTTTCCTAAGAGACAACCTTATCATAACCGTTCACAGAATAGAAAATGATGCCATAAAAAGCCTTGCCAATCAAATTAAAAACGATAAGTTTCCCAATTCCAATCCTTATAAAATTGCGTTGGAATTGGCCAAAAGGATTTTCGCTTCTTTCGATAAAGAAAACGACAATCTTTTGGAACAAATTGACAAAATGGAGAACGAAATTTTCTTGAAAAATGTTTCTAATTCTGCACAACTAAAGCGGCTTTACCGCTTTAAAAGAAAAGTAGGATTGAACCTGAAAGTACTGAATCTTTCTTCGGAATGGGTAAATTCTTTTGACAAACTGCCTTTGGAAGAAGTGGAAATAAAAGACCTGAAAGACAGTTACAAAGACTCTTTAAGTGATTTTGACCACCTTACTTTTCAAACTACCAACCTCATCAGCTTGTTTTTGGCCTTATCTGACCAAAAAGCCAATCAGGTCATGAAAACTTTGGCCGTCTATTCGGTTTATTTTTTACCGATTACCTTCATTGCAGGCGTTTATGGCATGAACTTTAACTTTATGCCTGAGCTAAGGCACCCCTTTGGCTATTTTGCCGTGCTTGGCCTTATGGCACTCATCGTCATCATTACTTTTATATATGTTAGAAACAGAAAATGGTTATAAAAAAAAGACATCAAATTGATGTCTTTTTTATGTTAATGCATTTCGCTTGCTTCTATTGTCCTGCCTCCCTTTTTCCGTTCTTTAATCAACAAGATAAAAGGAATACAGATAAGGAACATGATACCCAAATACAGGAAAACATCCATATAAGATAAGACCGCGGCTTGCTTCATCACCGAAAAATCTAATATTTTGTAGGCTGCCTTCAAGGCCTGATCCGGCGTCATTCCTTTTGCAATAAAATTAGCTTTAAGCCCCGCCAATCGTTGTTGAACCATCAAACTATTGCTGTCTAATTTGGATACCAAATCGCTTCTGTAAAACATATTTCTATTAGAAATAAAGGTAGTAATAGCTGCCACCCCAAAGGAGCCCCCCAACTGCCTCATCATCCCCGTAAAGGCAGAACCCTGGCCAATTTGCTGCCCTTTTAAAGTGCTTAAAGCCAAACTGGTAATCGGGATAAAAAGCAAACCAAGCCCCATCCCCCTCATGATGAGCATCCAAAAGAATTCTTCTTTGGAGGTATCCGGTGTCAGAATTTTATACCCCCAAAAACTGTACACAAAGAAGATGAACATGCCCAGTGCTACCAGAATCTGCTGCTTAATACCCTTATTGAGCAATTTGGCAATCAATGGCATCATAAAGGCGGTAGTTAATGCTGCCGGAATCATTAAAGCCCCAGACTGCAAGGCCGTCCACCCCAAAACACTTTGGGTATATAATGGGATGATAAACGTAGAGCCATACAACCCAAAACCAAGGATAAAGGACATAATGGTACCTATCCTGAGGTTTCCGTTTTTCAAAACCCTCAATTCTACGATGGGATGTTCGCAGGTGAGTTCTCGCCAAATAAAGAAAATCAATCCAAAGATGGATGCCAAAGACAAACCGATAATCCAATTGCTTTCGAACCAATCGTCTTCATGGCCTTTTTCTAAAATATATTGCAATGAACCTACCGTAATAGCCAAAAGGAAAATCCCCAACCAATCTACTTCACTGGCAGATTTTTTCTCGGCATATTTAGGACTTCTCACAAACTGAAGGGTCAATAAGGTAGCCACAATCCCAATAGGAATGTTGATGTAAAAAATAAACGGCCAACTGTAATTGTCTACAATATACCCTCCCAATGGTGGCCCCAAAGTAGGACCAATAATTACCCCCAAGCCATAAATGGCCTGTGCCATACTTCTCTTTTCAACAGGATAAGATTCTGTGATGATGGTTTGGGATGTTACCAAAAGGGCACCCCCACCAATTCCCTGCATCAGCCTGAAAAAGACGAGTTCCCAAATATTGGTAGCATTACCACACAAAAAGGAAAATACGGTAAATATAATAATGGAAGCCGCAAAGTAATTTCTTCTGCCAAACTGCTGCGAGAGCCAACTCGTCATTGGCACAATGATCACATTCCCAATGGCATAAGCGGTAATAACCCACCCTACCTCAGACAGTGTAGCGCCTAGGTTTCCTTTCATCTCGTTCAGTGCCACGTTCACGATAGTGGTATCTACTATCTCTAGCAATGCACAGAGAATGGCGGTAATGGTAATAATTACCCTTCTTGCTCCAAATTCTACTAATGAATCTTGCATATTTTTATTTTACCTCTACATCTACTTTTACGTTCATGCCGGCTCTAAATTTATTGGCTGTAGCAGCATCTAGATTTTTGAATATAATTTTCACTGGAACTCTTTGCACCACTTTCACGAAATTTCCACTGGCATTATCCGGAGGAAGGATAGAAAACATAGACCCTGTAGCAGGAGAAATAGACCCTACTACTCCTTCAAAAGTATGATCCGGAAAAGCATCTATACTGATTTCTACTTTTTGTCCTTCTACCATTTTAGACAATTGGGTTTCTTTAAAATTGGCTACAATCCACTTATCATTATTCAAAACAATACTGAACAATTGTGAACCTGCCTGTAAATATTGACCAATCTGCACTGGAACTTTAGACACATACCCGTCTTGTTTTGCAGTAATAACAGTATAAGAAAGATTTAGTTTTGCATTTTGCACATCTACTTCTCTTTGTTTAACAATAGAACCTGCAACTCCTATTTGTTGAGAAGTGGCTTCTGACTGAGAAGTTACAAAACCTGTCTGCTGAGAAGCCTGATTTTTCTGCTCTACCAACACCTGCAATTGTCTGTCGGCAGACTGTTTTGCAGCCAACACTTGGTCATATTGCTGTTGGGTAATAGAATGGTCTTTCACCAAATTTTCATATCTCTTTAGGTCTTGGGTGGTTTTCCAAACGTTAACTTTTGCGGCTTCTATCTGTGCATTGGCAGCATTAACCGCAGCATTAGAAGTATTGATGCTTTTGCTAGCTGCCACTGCACCAGCCTTTGCAGAGTTAAGATTACTCATGGCTGTACCCAAAGCCGCTTCTGCTTGTTCTAGAACAATTTTTTGGTCTTTATTTTCCAAAACGATTAAAGTATCTCCTTTCTTTACAAACTGATTGTCTTTTACTTTTACCTCTGCCACATATCCCGAAATTTTAGAAATCACAGGACTAACGTTAGAAGCAATTTGAGCATCATCAGTTTCTTCATGAGAATTGCCATACATCCATTTTTTGATACCAAAGATGGCTCCCGCCACAATGACAATTCCTAAAATAATCCCAAAAACAGGGCTTTTTTTCTTTTTCGATTGATTTATCGTTGAATTTTCCATTTTATTGAAATAATATTTTGAGTTTCTTAATTATTGATTTAAAATTCCTGAAGTCTGTAATAATTTTTTATATGCCAAAGAAGCATCTGCTTTTGCATTGATGAGGTTTACTTTAGCACTTATCAAAGAAGCATCTGCGTCTAACAAATCTGTAATATTGGCCAAGCCGTTATCGTATTTGTTTTTGGTAATTCTAAAGTTTTCTTCAGCTTGTTCCAAAGCTCTCTGATAGACTTCTATTTTCTTCTGAGCCAAAAGTGAATTCTGATACTCTCTGTTCACCTCTAGTTTTATTTGGTCATTTAGGAGTTCATTATTGGCCTGCACCTGCTGTTCTCTGGCTTTGGCTTTAAGTAAAGAAGAGTTTTTCTTCCAAAGATTATCCAAATTATATTGTACCCCTACCCCTACATTGATGGCATTGGTAACCGTTACAAATCCCGGAACATCTGCTGCAAAATAACCACCGGTAAGGGCAAAACTAGGCAAGCTTTCTGCTTTTGCTGCCTTAGCACCAATATTAGCAGCCTTCATTTGATAATCCATCGCCTGCAAATCTTTTCTGTTTTGATTGGCTTGAGTCAAATAATAAGATACCGCTTGACTCTCCTGTAATGCTGTAATATAAGCATCATCTACCTTCAAAATTGTTGTTTCTGGAAGCCCCAAAAGCAAATCCATGTTGATGTTGGCAATATTGTAGTTGTTGTTTGCATCCAACAACTGAAGTTCTATGTTAGCCGTTTGCAACTGAGCTTTTAAACGGTCATTTCTAGCCATCAAACCATTATTTTCCAGTTTTAGAAAAGTTTCATCTCTTTTGCGGGAAGCATTTAGATTTTCCTCCAACACTTTGATGATTTGAGAAGCTTTAAATAAATTATTGTAGGCCTGAGAAATATTAAAAACAATTGCATTTTTATCATTCTCTGCCATCAGTTTAGAAGCTTCTACCAAATATTTGGCAGACTGGATGCCATATTTAATCCTTCCTCCGGCATAGATAGGAAAAGTAAGATTGGCGGAGCCGTACATCAAATTATTGACTTTTAAATTGGATACTGCAGAAGAACCCGTTTTAAGGTCTACCGTTGGGCTGAAAAGATGCAGATAACTGGCCCCTAATTTAAAATCGGGCAATTGTCTGTTTTTGGCCTCTACCCATTGGGAAGTGGTCTCTTCTATTTTCGCTGCATCAATCTTTAGATTTTTACTGTTTTTCAACCCTAAATCTACTGCTTCATTCAGCGAGATTGTTCTGGCTTCTTGCCCTGAAACCTGGGACATGCTTATTGCTAATAGCAATAGCCCAAAAATGTTTCTACTTTTTTTCTTCATAACCCAAAAGGTCTTTTAGTAATGTTATTAAATTATTAGTAAGATTATCATAATAGTTTTTAATGAAGTCACCCTCTTCCATTTCCGCAAGCTCTTCGTACATACTCATGCTTTGTTTTGCGTAAAAAACGGTACCAATCACTACAGAATGCATAAAAAACAAATCTGGTTTTTTGGTGAAAATTCCTTTTTGGAAACCTTCATTCAAAAGATTTTGAAATATTTTTAGAAAACCCATTTTAGAAGTCCTCAGAAAACTGATAATCTGCTCGTTTCCACTATTGTTAATGTTATAAACCGACTGCAAAATAGAATAAAATTCAGGAAGGGTTTTTACACGTTTTACATAATTTTCTATAATTTTACTGAGTTTTTCCCATTCGCCAAGCTCATTATTTTCTATAATTTCATGAGCAAAAGAAAGCCCTTCTGCCATTCTTACTTTAAAAATCTCTTCGAAAAGTTTTTCTTTAGAGCCAAAATAATATGAAATCATAGAGACATTAACTTGTGCTGCTCCAGCAATATCTCTGGTTGACGTTGCATCAAAACCCTTTTGAGCAAAGAGTTTTTCCGCTGTAAAAAGAATTTTTTT
Organism: uncultured Flavobacteriales bacterium; assembly: GCA_937973555.1. Classification (GTDB taxonomy): domain Bacteria; phylum Bacteroidota; class Bacteroidia; order Flavobacteriales; family Weeksellaceae; genus Cloacibacterium. The sequence continues at coordinate 7,022 of CALJKL010000084.1, forward strand.
ATCCGTTGAAGTTTCCACTGTTTGTATTTTATGGCTGCAAATGTACAAAAAAATTAAAATCAATCAAACGATTGATTGAATATTTTTTTAAGTTTTATTTTCTTCGATTTATACTAATTATTTTATACCTTTGATTCATTAAAATAGAATCAATATGAAAAAAATAATGTTTATGCTATGCCTATCCGTATTCGCTTTAGGATTAGCCCACGAAAGCCCAAAAAAATCTTGTTGTGCAGACAAAAATAAAAAGGAATGTTCTATGAAAAACAAGAAAGAATGTTCTACAAAGGACAAAAAAACCTGCAAAGAGAAAATGGGAGATAAGAAATCTTGCTGCACTTCTAAAAAAGCTGCTTAAAATAAAACCTCGATTCATTATCGAGGTTTTTTTATGGAGTTTTATGAATATATCGGGTCAATTTAATGCCCAAATCTGTCCAAACGATTTTGGCATTGGCATTTCTATAAAGATGTAAATCTGCCGTTGAAATTTCCTCTAAAATATCTACAATATTAGCGCCGTGTACAAAATTGGCAAAAGCCTGCCAATTGAAACCATTTTGGGAAAGTTTTTTATATACCAAATTCTCGGCATCATAATTCTGCAATAAGGCCAATCGAAACATTTCGGCACAAAAATCTAAAAAACTCTTCTGCTTTTCTCTGTTCCACCCCGAAATGTTGCGACCCCAAAAGACAATATTCTTCAAGACTTCTGGTTTCTTTTTTGCCATAAAGGCATTGCGCACCCACTCTATAAAGAGGGTTTCAAACTCTTCTCCCGCATTGTCTGTAGTGATAATTTTCTCAGCAGTATTGAAATTCCCTTGAGACTGATGAAAAATTTCCTGAAGCTTCTCTTCAGAAAGATTGTATTTAGCCGTAATGGCTTTTCCCAAGCTTTCGTCGTCTATCCTAGGTACTTCTACCGTTTGACAACGAGAAAGAATGGTAGGCAGAATAGATTCTATTTTGTCCGCTAAAAGCAATATAATAGTCTTTTGAGGTGGTTCTTCTAGAAATTTCAAGAACTTATTGGCGGCAGACTGATTCATTTTATCGGCTCTCCATACAATAAGTATCTTTGTACCTCCTTCAAAACTTTTAAGGGAAAACTTTTGGTTAAGGGCATCTACCTCGTCTGCAGAAATAAACAGCTGTTTATTTTGGGCATCCAAAATCTCATTCCAATCATTAATGGAAGCATAGGGATTTTGTAGTACCATTTCCCTGAATTCATCATACAATCTTTGGCTGAGAGAATTTGTTTTTTCGGTAAATACAGGAAAACTGAAATGTACGTCGAGGTGATTGAGATGTTCTACTTTTTGAGCGGCATGCTCATTTTCCCTTTTTAGGATTTCTTTGGCATATGCCAAAGCCAACGGTAGCACACCAAAGCCTTCTTCGCCAATAAAAAGCTGAGCATGACTAACCCGCTCCTTATCTATAGCATCTTTAAGGGTAGCAATCAGTTTTTCTTGCCCTACAATTTCTTCCCAATTCATAAGCCCAAAGATACAAAACTTCAAAAAAATCGAAAAAGAATTTAAAATTTCTACAAATTTTAAGCATTAAAAAGCCTTTTTTAACTCTTTTTAATAGTAAAATAACTTTCAGGATTCATTAATAATTAAGATATTTGCGTTTTAATAATTTTTGATAATGATAAAAAGAATTTTTCTTTTAACTTTTATTGCAGTTGGATTAAGTTTACAAGCTCAAAGTATAGGTAATTCTCCTTACGCAAATTTCGGAATCGGTGAAGTAAAATATGACAATTCTGTAGAAACCAGTGCAATGGGTGGGATCAACACCGCTTATATTTGGGATTTTAACAACAGTTTTAACTTTAAAAACCCTGCAGCCAATCAGAATTTGGAATTAACATCTATTAAAGTTCAGGTAAATAATGAAAATCAGTTCTTTAAGTCTGATTTTAATAATTTGAATGTTACTAAACATTCTTCTTATTTATCAAATCTCTCTATTGCGTTTCCGCTTTCCAAAAAATTAAAATTTGGCTTTGGATATCAGCCATATAGTTCTAAGAGATATGAAATACTAACCACTAAAATATTAGCAGACAGCACGTTAAAAGCTAACCGTTTTGCAGGCGAAGGAACATTAAATACAATTCAAGCAGCATTTGGATATCAAATCAACAAAGATTTTGCTCTAGGGGTAAGAAGTAATTTTTATTTTGGAAAACTTTCTGATATAGAAGAAATAACCTATACGAGTGCTGATCTTATTAATGGTTTTGATACTTCTACCAAAATAAAGAGCTTCAATTTCACTTTAGGATCTACTTACCAGAAAAGATTTAAAAACGAAAGAAAATTAACACTGGGGGCTACATATACTTTTGGTACTACAGGAAATTTGGAGACTCAATACATCAATAGTACTTATTACTATTATGGAGAGTCTAAAGCTAATTATACTATCCTAGATCAATCTAGCAGTAAAGACAAAAACCTAATCCCGAAGGAATTTTCAATAGGTTTAGGCTATGGACATGAAACCAAATGGTTTGCTTCTGCTCAGTTAGATTATAAAAAAGGGACTACTACTAATTTCTTAGGAAAACCATTTGTATATCAAGATTCTTATAGAATTTCTGCAGGAGGTTGGTATTTACCTAACTATAACGATTTCAGAAGCTATTTGAACAGAGTTGTATACCGCTATGGTGTTTTCTATGAAAAGGGCAGCCTGAACATTAATAATAAAAACATTAATCAATATGGTGTAACAGCAGGTGTTACCTTGCCATTCGAAAAATCTAATGCTGTAAGAATGAGTGGAGTAGAATTAGGCATAGAACTGGGAAGAAAAGGAACTCTGAGCAACAATCTTATTTTACAAAACTTTTTTAATGTAAAAATAGGCATTAACTTTGCTGATAAATGGTTCCAAAAAACTGTTTACCAATAGAAATGAAGCTAAATTTTACAAGAACAATATTAAAAAATATAGTCGCCTTTATAGGGTTGGCTATATTTTTTGTTTTAACTTCTTGTGAAGAAGACCTTGCGAAATCCAAAAAAAATGTAAACAAAAATTTTGCTTCTAGAATTATCTACAATGCAGATATTACTAAAAGGGACAGTGGAAAGGTAAAAGTAAGATTTAAAGCACCTCTTCTAGAAGAATACGAATTTATTGACACTCCATATGTGGAAGTACGAAAAGGGCTTTACTTGGAATTCTATGATTCTAAAAAACCAAAAACTCCAGGTAAACTTTGGGCAAAATATGCTAAAATCATTGAGAAGAAACAATTCTACGAAGCCAAAGGCCACGTAAAAGTAATCAATAATGAAGGGCAAACTTTTGTAATGGAATCTATTTATTGGGATAAGAAAAACAAAAGAATGTACACCAAAGATACCGTTTTTATTACAGACAAAGACGGATCTATTTTTGTGGCAGCCAACGGCATGAACGCAAAAGATGATTTCACAGAATATATTTTCTACAACAATTCTGGCGACTTCAACGTAAAAAAAATGCCTACTAATCCCAAAAACTAGCATGGAAGCTTATTTTGCCATTGGCTTAATGTCTGGAACCAGTCTTGACGGCTTAGACATTTGCTATACAAATTTTCAAAAAAAAGAAAGTTGGCAATTTGAAATCATAATCGCAGAAACTATTCCATATTCCCAAGAGTGGAAAAATAAACTTCAAAATTCGGTTTACCTTTCCGCAGAAGACTTATTGGCTCTAGATAAGGAATATGGCTTCTTTGTTGGAGAAAAAGTTAAAGAATTCATAGAAAAAAATAAGATTACAAAAATTGACTTAATAGCTTCTCATGGCCATACGGTTTTTCATCAGCCACAAAGAAAGTTCACCCTTCAGATTGGAGATGGCAAAGCCATAAAAATAGCAACCCAAAAACCTGTAATCTATGACTTCAGAAGCCAAGACGTTTTAATGGGAGGCAATGGCGCACCATTGGTCCCAATTGGTGACGAATTGTTATTTTCTAAATATGATGCTTGTCTTAATCTGGGCGGATTTTCCAACATCTCACTCAAACAAGACGATAGAAGAATAGCATTTGATATTTCTCCGGTAAATGTGGTGCTGAACTCTTATGCCGAAAAATTAGGCTATTCATATGATGAAAATGGCAATATAGCAAGAAAAGGAAACATTAATTTCCAAATATTAGAAAAACTAAATCAAGTTGATTTCTATCAAAAAAAACATCCAAAATCTTTAGGAATTGAATTTGTAAACGAAGAATTTTTTCTGCTTCTAAAAAATGAAACTCCGGAAAATATTCTTGCCACTTTTACGGAACACATAGCCATTCAAATTTCAAAAGTATTTAATGACAATAATCTTAAAAAAGTTTTGGTGACTGGCGGTGGGACGTTCAATACTTATTTAATTGAAAAATTAAAAATAAAATCCCCAGCTGAAATCATTATTCCTGAAACGAATATCATCAATTTCAAAGAGGCCTTGATTTTTGCCTTTATGGGGATGCTAAGAATAAGAAACGAGGTAAATGTTTTGTGCAGCGCAACAGGAAGCTCAGAAAACCATTCCAGTGGAAGTATAGCATAAAAAAGGTTTCAGAAAATTCTGAAACCTTTTTATTTATCTTCAATTTAAAACAATTACAATTGTTCTATTTTATCTGTAAGGGTATTGATAAAGCTTTGCAATGGTTTTTCTACCATCATTTTAATGAAAGGATTGAAGTCTCCTTCAAAAAACAACTGCACTTCAGTTTGACCTTCATTAAGAGGATTCATTAAACCAACCAATGAAAAATCTAAAGAAGAACTTGCAGACTTCAGTACTACTTTTTGGTCTTCCACCAATTCTGCAATCTTTAGAGCCACCTCCGGCATACCTTTCAAACCAAATTTGAAACCATCTTCCCTATGCTCAAAACTCGTTAAACTATCCGGCATAAGATCTTTATAATCTTCTGGTGTTTTCAGCAGATCAAAAAGTTGTTTTGAAGATTTATTAACGATTATTTTTCTTCCTTCTAATTTCATTTTTTAATATTTTTGCAATAAATTAATTATCCTGCAAATGTATAAAGTTTTTATCAATGAAAAAAAATTAACCATCAGTAAATCTTTAACAAACGCTGAAAAAAATGTAAAGTTTGATGGTTCTACCAGCCTTGAAATTGCCTTAGACTTAATAGAAAATACATCTTGTACTGAAATTAATATTTATGGAGAAGATTTAGGTGAAATTTGGGAAGATTTCACTTCAATGCTTACCGTAGTAGAGGCCGCAGGAGGAGTTGTCTTCAATAAAGAAAACAGAATACTTTTTATACACAGACTAGGAAAATGGGATCTACCAAAGGGCAAACTAGAACCTGAGGAACTCCTGAAAAATGCTGCTTTAAGAGAGGTGGAAGAAGAAACCGGTCTAAATGATTTAATCTTAGAAGATTTTATAAACACTACTTTTCATATATACAAAGAAAAAAGAAAAGACAAAGACATGAGAGTCTTAAAAGCAACTTATTGGTTTAGAATGAATTACACAGGAAATGAAACACCAAAACCTCAAATTGAAGAAGGGATTTCTAAAGTAGATTGGAAAACCATTGAAGACATTCAAGAAACAGTATTTCCCAATACTTTCAAAAATATAAAACTCATTCTGAATGAAGTTTTTGAGTCATAAAAAAGGTTGAAAAAATTTCAACCTTTTATTTTATATAATCCAGAGCTTTTTCTAAGGCAATTCCTCTTGATGCTTTTAGAAGAATATTATCCGAACTAAGTATATTATCCTTTAAAAATGATATCAATTCGTCTGTTTTTTCAAATGAATTACCATTAGGGTTAGATTTTTTGAAATGTGGTCCTACCGTGATAATTTTGTCAAAATTAAGAGATAAAGCCAAATCTAAGATCTGTTGATGTTCAGAAGTACTTTCCTCACCCAATTCTAACATATCTCCGATAACAATAGTTTTAGTACCTTCAAACTGACTGAAATTTTCCAGAGAAACCTTCATAGAACTTGGGTTGGCATTATAGGTATCCAACACCAGTATTTTGCCGTCTTTTTTAACGATTTGAGAACGCATATTGGTAGGTGTATATTCTTCTATCGCTTTTTTGATGGAAGAAAAATTTATTCCAAAATAAAGTCCAAGACTTGCTGCAGCACAAAGATTGGTAAAATTATATTCTCCTGTAAGCTGAGATAGTGCCTCTACATTATTATACAATAACCCTACGCAATTGTTTTCGGTGATTTTTTCGAAATAAAATTCAGAATCTTTCCTTCCGAAAGGAATCACCAAATCATATCCATCAGTTTTTTCAACTTGAATAGGATCATTTTCGTTAACAACTATAAATTGGTTGTTGGCTATTAAATAGTCATATAATTCAGATTTTCCTTTAATGACCCCTTCTACCCCGCCAAAACCTTCTAAATGGGCTTTTCCAAAGTTGGTGATATATCCGAAATTAGGCTGGGCAATAGAACAAAGTAATTCTATTTCTTTTTGATGATTGGCCCCCATTTCTATTACCGCCATATTATGTTCTGGCTTTATAGACAATAGGGTTAATGGTACTCCGATGTGATTATTAAGATTTCCAAAAGTGTATTGAACATGATACTTTTGAGAAAGAACTGCATGAATTAGCTCTTTTGTAGTAGTCTTTCCATTACTACCGGTAAGAGCAATGATAGGAATTTTTAGTTGGCTTCTGTGAAATTTTGCCAAATCCTGAAGAAACTGCAGCGTAGAATCTACATAGAAAATGTTTTTCGATGGGATATCATAGTTT
>CALJKL010000085.1 GCA_937973555.1 uncultured Flavobacteriales bacterium
TCACCTGGAGTTACCGCAGGAACTGCAAAAGATACACTTTTGGCAAGATATAATGATTGGGAACAAGTACAAGATTTATTCAATCATAATTCTGGTGAAATTGCAGCCATCATTATAGAACCAGTTGCTGGAAATATGGGTTGTGTATTGCCTGAAAATGATTTTTTACAAAATTTGAGAAAAATTTGTGATGAAAACGGTACTTTGTTGATTTTTGATGAAGTAATGACTGGTTTTCGTCTCGCTTTTGGTGGAGCACAAGAAGTGTATGGTGTAAAAGCCGATTTGGTAACCTACGGAAAAGTAATTGGTGGTGGTTTACCAGTTGGTGCATTTGCTGGTAGCAACGAAATTATGAATCATCTTGCTCCAAATGGTGCGGTGTACCAAGCTGGAACTCTCAGTGGAAATCCTTTGGCAATGAGAGCCGGACTTACCACGCTGCAACTTATTAGAAATAATGAAAGTTTTTATAAAAACGCACTTGCTAAATTTAACAGAATATCATATTACAATGGCCCAGCGAACACAGAGAGATTTATTAATGAAGCTAAAGATATATCTAAGAAGCTTCATAACTCTGTCATCGACGATAAATTTATCTCTGAGTTCAATTAAAAAGATCTGACAAAAATGGTAAAAATTTTTTTTAAATTTATATTAAATAAAATATATTTTTGCAAAAACGAATTAAATAAATATATATGATTAAAAAATTACTTTTGGTTTTGGGTATTTTGTTTTCTATGTTAGAAGGCTTTTCTCAAAGTAGAACCATTTCAGTTCCTTTTTCTAGCGGATTTATAGGAACATATGCTGGGAGTAATAATTCCCCTGCTGCTTACCATTTTTCTTATTTGGGAATACAGAATGTAAGATTTACCCAAGTCTCTACAACGGGGGCTTTTGTAGGTGCGACGCAGGGAAATGATGTTCCAGGAAATGTTGTTCTAGTTGATGCTAACGGACAACAGCATACCATACCAGGAGTTCTGAATTGGCGAGCGCCAAGTGGAACGCCAACAACAGTTGTATTTATACCAGCTAATAATACTAATGAATCGATAGCCACCAATGGAAACAATGGAACTAGTAGTTATATTATAAAAGGAGCTTCAGTTGCTTCTCCATATACCGCAATAGGGCTTACTTTTAATGGTAATTCACCAATTCCAATTCAAACGGGAACTGGAAATAATACTCAGAATGTAGAAGGGGGTTCGGTTACTGGAAATGCAGCAACAAATGGAATCTTAGATGCATTGAATGCGTATTTGGCATCATTTCCGTCTTTGACTATTAATAACGTTAGTGTTACTGAAGGTGTAGGGACTACTTATGCCACTCTTACGGTTACCCTTACGGGAACAAGCACGAGTATAGTAACGGTAGATTATACAACCGCAAACAATACAGCAGCAAGCGGCACCAATTATGTCTCTACTTCTGGAACGCTTTCCTTCCCCCCGGGTACCACAACACAGACCATTTCTATTCCAATAGAAGATAATAGCCAGCCAGACAATGGCAAAACATTTTATGTGAATTTATCTAATCCTACCAACGCATCTATCAATGGGACAACGGGTACTGTAACCATCAATGATCCTGATGGAGGTAATCCTTTGGCCACTACAGAGCAGTCTTCACCAATTGCTTTTACTTTAAAGCAGAATCCGGTGCAAAATGGAGCAGCAGAGGTGGAATATCACAATGTGAAAGATGCAACCTTAAGTATATTTGACTTAACAGGTAAAAACATTAAAAATATAAAACTTTCAAACTCCAGCGGTTCTTCATCTATAGATGTTTCGGGTCTCGAAAAAGGAGTGTATATGTTGATGTTGAAATCACAAAATCAGGGTGCGGTAACAAAAATGATCATTCATTAATCGAAACTGAATTTTAAACACAAAACGAAATATTAAATCTTAATATTTCGTTTTTTTATTTAAAGTAGAATTTTGTTTTTATAGAATTGAAGCTTTAGTTAATTTTGTAGTCATTTTGTTAAAACTATGAAATCATTAGCTTTATTCATTGGCCTTTTTACAGTTGTAAACTTGCATGCACAAACAGGTATAGGAACCGCCACACCCAATTCTTCTGCTAAGCTGGAGGTTTATTCTACCAATAAAGGCTTCTTGCCGCCCAGGGTTACTTTAACCAGTGCAACAGACAACTCTACCATAGCTTCCCCTGCGGTTGGTTTGTTGGTATATAATACAGGCAGTAATGCTAATATAGCGGCAGGCTACTATTATTGGAATGGAACCGGCTGGGCTACCATAGCTACAGCTTCTGGAAATTCAGGCTCCAGTACATATGGCGACATAAAAACAGGTATTCAGACTGCCGATCATAATGGATGGGTGAAATTGGACGGGAGATTAAAGTCTTCGCTTACAACAACTCAGCAGACACAAGCCACAGCGTTGGGCATTGGGGCCAATCTGCCCAATGCTACCAATGCTTTTTTGGTGCAAAACGGAACTACACTTGGCAGTGTAAGCGGAAGCAGCACCAAAACCATAACACAGTCTAACCTCCCCAATATTGCCTTTAGCGGCAGTACGGATTATTCAGGAGACCACTCCCATGTAGTAGATCCTCCCAATACCTATACTTCAACCAATGGAAACCACAGTCATTATTTTGATGATTATTATTTTGCAGAAAACAGAGGATGGAATAATAGATGGTTTGGGACAGGGTCAAATACGGATGGGGACAACGATCCCTATTCAGCGGGGCATTATACAGGAAATGCCGGCGATCACAATCATACTGTAGATATAGCCGCCTTTTACAGTGCCAATGCGGGATCACACACCCATGGTGTGACGGTTTACTCTGGCGGTTCTGGAGCGGCTTTGGATGTTACCCCTAAAAGTTTATCGGTGAATACCTTTATCTATTTAGGAAACTGAAAAAACACAGTTACAAGTATTTCGTTTTTAGATAAACTTCTAAATCTTGATCTTTGGTTAAGCCGAGTTTAGATTTTAGCCTTGTTTTGTATACCCTTACACTAGGGGCCGTAAGGTTTTGTAGTAAGGCGATCTCTTTATTAGTCATAGAAAGATGGATGTATCCACACAATTGTAAATCGTTGGGAGAAAGATCCGGAAAATCTTGGGCTAATTTTTGCATGAAAGTCTCGTTCAAAATATTTTTTTTCTGAACCTCCATTTCATGCTTTCTGTCAATATTAAGAAGGCCGGAAATGCTAAGGTGAAGATCTTTGATAATTTCTTCAGCATCATAATTTTTCTCCTTCTTTAATTTTTTGAGACGATAGAGAAACTCTTGTTCTGTTTTTGATTTTAAATCAAGATTCAGATTAAGGTGTTGCATTCTTTCAAAAATGACTCTCTTTTCGTTTTCCAGCAGATTGTTTTTTATTGCAGCTCTTTCCTTGTTTAATCGGTTGATTTTATAAAAATAAAATATTCCTAAAGACAGCAATGCTAAAATAAAATAAAGTACTAAGCTTTTTATTTTTTCACTTTGCTTTGAGATAAATTGCTCGTTTTCTATAGAAGCAATGATGTACTTATTGAGATCATCATTGGTTTGTCTTTGTTTTTTAAGGAGCATCAACCTAAAGCGGTCTCGATAATCATTAAGTTGATAAGTAGTCTCTTTAATTTCATTTAGGTTTCCTTTATCTAAAGCATTTTGTTGAAATATTTTTAGTATTTCTGTATTAAGAGGGTTGTTGGTGTCCTCATCTAATAATCTATGTAGAGAATTGGTGAAATTGTTGAGTTTGTCGGGGCTTTCTTTATACAATTGAGACATTTTTAGCAAGATGCCGGATAAATTGTTTTTCGCTTGAGGGTTTGATTTTGAAAACAAAAACACTTTTTCATAACAATTTAATGCTTTTTTAAAATCCCTAATTTCATAGTAGTAATTTCCTAAATTAGATATTATAGAATGCAAAAACACTACTTCATAAAACACTATTTTTTTTTTGGATTTTAATACATTTATGGCTCTTTCTGCATTTTTTATGGCAAGAGGGTATTGTCTCATTTTGGCGTATGCCAACCCATAGTTGTTGTACATGGAGCTGATGTGAGTAATTTCTCTTTGCTTTATAAAATAATACATTGCTTTTTTGAAATAAGCAAGAGCATTATTATAATCCCCTCTTTGGTAGTAGTTTCTTCCTAAGATGTGATAATTAATAGGGAGTAAATATTCATTGTTGTTTTTTAAATTGATATCAATGGCTTTTTTGAGAAATGATTGACTAAGATCTAAAGAACTCCTTTCCAAATAAACCGCGGTCCAATAATATCCCTCGGCTCTAGCAGATGTTTCGGGTTTTGCAACATTAATGATTTTGTATGCACTTCTTAAGTTTTTGATAGAATCTTCGGGCTTAATAAAAATAATATCAATAATTTTTGAAAAGGCAAAGTAATCTGCATTTTGGGTTTTTTCATATTTTTTTAAATATTCTTCTCGAGCAATTTTTAACCCTTTTTCATTTGGGTAAATGGCATTCATTCTATGGTAAAAATTTTTGTATTCATTTTGTGAATACAGAATAGAACAAAAAAGAACGAGGGTGAAGGTTGATATTTTTTTATTAAATATATTACTAATTATCATTATCAATATTATTTCTACAAAATTAAGCATAAAACATGAAATGGTTTTTTACAACAAGAAGTGTAAAAAACTAAATGTAAAAATCAGCCCATCAATGGGGGTTTAAATAAGGTTTTGTGGTTATGTGTTAACACGAATTTTCCACATAAATAAGCGCTTGTTAACGCTTTTTAACGCGCAAGATTTAATGATATCCTTTTCAAAAAACTATTTTCGCCAAAATTAATATCGCAGAGATAAACATTTACTATTAACAAAAAAATAACAACTAAAATCTATGAAACAAAACTATTTTTTAAAAATTTCGAAATTTTTGACTTTATGTCTTTTTTTTAATGCTATTCTCCTCTCTGCTCAGACGGTTACCACGGTTGCCACGGGATTTAATTTTCCATATGGACTAACAACAGATTCTAATGGTAAGATTTATATCAGTGATTCTGGAAATAACTTGGTAAAAAGAATGGATTCCGACGGGCAAAATTTAATAACATTGGGCAGTGGGCACGATTCTCCAATGGGAATAGCCGTGGATGGAAGCGGAAATATTTATGTTACCGAAATTGGTAATAACAGAATTAGAAAAATAAGTGCTGATGGACAGAGTACAGTAACCTTTGCAAATACTGGATTCGCGTCTCCCTTTGGGCTTGCAATTGACGGTTCAGGGAATTTTTATGTGGCTAATAGTGGAAGTAATAACATCACAAAGAAAGATGCCTCTGGGGGAAACGGCGTGAATTTGGGAAGTGGATTTAGTTCCCCTTATGGCGTAGCCGTAGACGCTAATGGTAATATATATGTAGCCGATAAGGGAAATAATGCCATTAAAAAAATGGATGCGAACGGACAGAATATTGTGACTTTGGGTACTGGGTTCAATGGGCCAAGGGGGGTAGCAATAGACAGTAGTGGAAGGATTTATGTAGCTGACTATGGTAATAGATCTGTAAAGAGAATGAATTCCACAGGAGGAAATATTACGGTTTTAGCCAGTAGTGTAGATGCCTCCTGCATAGTTTTAGACGGTTCAGGAAATCTTTATTTTACAGACGCACAGGGTTCTGGATCAATTAAGAAAATTACCGCCTCTTCTCTCAGCGCCACCGAGGTAGCTAAAACGCAGATTGCAGTTTTCCCCAACCCTGCTAAAGATTTCGTAACGATTTCTAATCTTGCTAAGGGAGCGGATGTTGCATTGTTTGATATGACAGGAAAGTTGCTTTACCAGACCAGGTCTTTTGGTGCAACAATTACCATCAATACCTCATCTTATAAAAATGGAGTGTATTTGGTAAAAGTAGATGGACAAGCGATGAAGCTTTTGATTGCTAAATAACCATGTGAATTTTTTATATAAAGAAAGGCCTTCCAATTTTGGAAGGCTTTTTTAATGGAAGGTTATAAATTTTTCAAAAAATCATCAAGTTTTTGCTCTTTCGGCAAAGAAAATTTTTGCTTTATTTTGGTTTTGGCCACTCTTACGGCACCGGGGGTAGAGTCTATAAATGTAGCCACCTCTTTAGATGTAAGCGGCAAGCGCAAGTAGCCACAAAGTTTAAGCTCTAGAGGCGTAAGATCTGGTGACAAGTTCTTTAGTTTTTCAAGAAATAGATCATCAGCGGGGTTTTCTATTAAAAGGTCAGACTCTTGCCTTTTGTCTATCTGTAATAAGTTAGAAATATTAAGATATAATTCTTTTACAACCTCTTGAGCGTCATCATTTTGAGATTTTCTAAGGCTCTTCAGGCGTTTCAAAAGTTCTTTTTCTGTTTTGGTCTTAAGTTCCAGATTGAGTTTTATGTAGTTGAATCGTTCCTGAATCCAAGAGTTTTCTTTTTCTAAAAATTCTTTTTGGATGATGGCTTCTTTTTTTTCTAAGTTTTTAATTCGGAATAAATAATAGGTTCCTCCGGAAAGCAAAATCAACACAGCAGCAATAGCCATATACCGAATGGTGTCTTTTTGTTGTTGTATTTTCTGCTCGTTAGTAAACTCTCCCGAAATATATTGTGCCAATAAATTAGATGTCTCTGCGTGCCTCTTGTTCAGAAATCTTTTGTATTCTAAGGTATAACTATTTAGCAAATCCGAAACCTTTTCAGCCTCTTTTAAATTACCCTCTTTAAAGGCATTTGCCAGCATCACTTTTAGAATGGTAATGTTAATGGGATTTGTTTTGTCGGCGTCCAAAAGCGCTTTTACTTTTTCAATAAAAGGTTCTCTTTTTGAAGGATTGTTTTCGTAGATGGAGTATAAATTGGGAATAGTGGAAGAGAGGTCACTTTTACTTTCTGGGATTTTACAATAATACTGAAAAGCAGAATTATAATAGGTTTCTGCTTCTGGATATTTTTTCATCTTAAAATAATAATCACCAATGTTGGTTTTTACCACATTTAGAAAGAAAAAGTCTTCTGGTTTGTAAAGAAAGCGGATGCTTTTTTGAGCATAAGCAACAGCTTTAGGGTAGTTTTTTTCTTTATCATAGACCAAGCTCATGTTATTGTACATAGAGCTCATGTTCAGCAAATCTTTCTTTTGTTGGGCGACACGTAGTGCCTTCTCATAGTAAAGCAGCGCCATCTGATAATCTCTCTTTTTGTAATATACCCTTCCTATAACATGATAGGTAAGGATTTTTTCCAACTCATAATTATAGGCCTCATTAAGTTGGGCTGATTTCTTGAGATAGTCTAGGCTTAAATCTAAGGCACTGTTTTCTAGAAAAACAGCCGCCCAAAAGTAGGCTCTGGATCTTAGTTCTGAATTTTCCTTGCTATATCTTATAATTTCATACGCTCTTTTTAAATTGCCCAGGGTGTCTTTTTTATGAATATATATTTCAGAATAACGAGCATAGGCAAGGTCTTGATCTTGTTTATTTTGCTGGTATTTTTGAAAATAATAAGAACTTAATTTTTTAATACCACCATTAAAATCAAATAAAGTAAAGTTTTTATTGTATTCGGTCATACGCTCTTGCGCCCCAATAAATGATGAAAAAAAGAGACCAACCCCTAAAAGTAGGGTTGAAACATTTGAAATTTTCAGAAAAGATTCATTAAAAACGGATCTGTGTTTTAGAAATTTCACGCCCATATTGCAGTATATTTTGAAATGCAATAATAGGAACATTGAGAGGCTTTACCAAATGAAGTCAATTGTTTTTTGTTGCTTACTAACATTCTTAATAGATATAAAAGTTTGTATTTCAGTTGTTTGAGTTCTATAAACTAACATTATTTATAAAATAAAGCTCCTTTTTTGAGCAAATAACTAACAATAGGTAACGGCTAATAATACTTTTATCATAAATAATTATTACAACTTCGCGCGAGATTTTACTTCTCATAATATACTTGGATTCAAAAACAATTAAAATAAATTAAAACATATGAAACAAAACAACTTTTTTAACAAATTAAAATCAGTATTTATTTTATTTTTTGGCCTTATGTTTGGCCTAGTGGTTGCACAAAATAGTTCTATATTTTTTCAGCCTCAAGCAGGTTCTATCCAAAAACTAGTAATAGAAAAGGCTACAGGAGATAGTTATGTAAGTTTTGGAGGTCCAAATGGTGCGGGCGTAATGAAGCTCAATCCTTCTGGCGTAGACCAAGGGGCAGTTGTAAACGAATCCGCCTCGTTTATTACTATTGATGAAAACAGCAATCTTTATTATGTTGTAGTGAATTATACCAATGTTACTAGTACCGTCAAAAAGGTTGATATGCAAAATATTAACAACCCTACAACTATTTTTACAAAACAAGGGACATCTCAATCTGGTATGTTTATTAATGGGAATAGATTTTACTATTCTGATCAAAGCACTATGTCAATTAATTATGTAGATATTTCAGGGCAAACGCCTTCAGCTCCTACTACTCTATATTCTGGAGGTAGTTTTATACCGGGAGCTCTTTATGTGCAAGGAGGGTTCTTGTATGCGACAATGAGTGGTGGAAGCCCAGGAAATAGTAAAATTATTAAAATAGATCTTGCAAACCCAGGTGCAGGATCGGTAGATGTGGTTTTGGGTTTAACGAATCTTGGATTTTTGGCTGTAGACAATCTTGGAAAAATATACTATACAAGTAAAAATGCTTCAAATATTATTGTGCTGAATCGTTATACTCCCTCTTTGGGAACTTCTGATACTATTGATGATGGATCAAATGGTAATTTCTTGGCATTAGATGTTGATGCTAATGGAAATGTTTTTTTTACAGCCTATAACCCAAATAATGGCAACCCTTTTTCGGCATTATACAAAATCAGCGCAGCTTCTCTTTCTACAAAAAAATTAACAGCAAAAGCCTTTTCAGTATATCCAAACCCAGCCAAAGATTTCGTAACGATTTCTAACGTTGTTAAAGGAGCAGAAGTAAGCCTTTTTGACATGAGCGGAAAGTTATTGTATTCAACCAAAGCTACCGGAACAACTCTTACCATCAATACCTCTTCTTATAAAAATGGAGTGTATATGTTAAAAGTAGATGGACAAACAACTAAACTTTTGATTTCTAAATAATCAGGAAAAGATTTACATAAACAAAGAAGCCCTATTTTTTCTGATGGGGCTTTTTTCTATTTTAAACTCCTCCAAATTTACAGAAAATCGTCAAAAACCTTGCTCAAATAAAAAAGAGTTACGGCTTTTTGTCTGTAACTCTTTGATAATGTTGCGCTTTTGCTGGGCTCGACCCAGCGACCCCCTGTTTCTTTAATAACCAACTTTTAATTGTTACAATTTTCATAGAGCTTTAATTAAATATTTAATTTATCTAAGATATATCAGAATGTTAGTGGGCTTTTTTAATAGCAAAAAACGTTTTGTAGCTTGTCGAAGAGGAGAATTACTAGGCGTTAATTTCAATATTTTACAAATGTTTAATTGAAAATAATACCTTGATGTTAGTGCTAAGCTCTCCATTTTACCAAACCAATGTTAGAAAAGTTGTTTTATTTTTTGTTGTTAATAATAGGTGCGAGCTCTGTCTTTAACTCCTCAAATTTTTCTTTACTCATCATATCAATTTCCACTAATTCTTTTGCTTCTTTTAATTTTGTAATGGCTTCTTCTCTTGTCATTTTTCTATTCTTTAATAAAAGCTCGCCTGATTCAATTGCTAACTCTGTATCCATTACGCTTAAATATTTGTTTATACCAAAAGCTCTACCGTTAATTTCCCCTAAAACGATAACAACATATAAAGGTTTGTTTTTACTACCTCTGTGATATGTTTTCATTTCGCTTACAACAACAGTAGTGTTTTTTAGACTATTATCTGCCATAATCTGTGCGTCTCCATTCATAGCCGTCATAATACTACCAAAACCTGCAGGTCTGCCCATTTTTATAAATTCGTAAGTTTTTGTGGAAGTACTTCTTGATTGTGCTACTCCTCCTCTTAAAGTATTCCCATAACTGCCAGCATATGTCCTAGTATTTGTTTCTTGAGAAGTGGGAGAGCCAAGAATTAAAGTGTCACCTATTTTCACACTATTTTCACTAGTTGTAATATATTCTTTTACTTGAGTTCCATTTTTAATTGTATTGAAAAAATTAATGTCTTGAGTATTAGCATAAGTCAATAAATTAATGTCTTCTTGCGCACTAATAGTAATCACTGATAAAAGAATCGTTAGGAAAGTAATTGTTTTTTTCATAATATTTTTTAATTGTTTTTTTATCAAAATTGTCTTTGTTTAATATTTCGGCTATATGCAGTAAGAGATTGCGAGCTTCTTCCCCGTCAAACCTCGCTGAAGCATGTTCGTAGAATTGAATTTTCGGATTACACAAATGCTTCTGCGGAGCGCTAAACCACCTTTTTTATATTTTGTCTGTAAGTCAGGATACGAATTTTCATTACGGGTATAAGATCTTTTCCGAAAAATTTTGCACAAAAAGAGTTAGAATTTTTCTGCAACAATTACAAAAGCTTTTTGTGAAGAGGTTCCCGTAGGACCAGAAACATAAAATGTAACTCTGTAATAAACATTTTCTGTTACATCAACAATATGCAGAATATTTAGCTCATAGTTCGATAAATCATTAGAAGTATTATTGGCAACGTTTCTATATGTTGTAGCATTAGCGGTAGTAAATACATGAGTATAATTAGCGTATTCAAAACCATTTGAAGCAAATTGTTGATTCATTCCAACATAAATAGTTTTATTTACTGAAGACGTTAAAGCCATTTGAATTCCCCATGTATTATCAATTCTAAAAGTCATTCCTCCTATTGATATTGTTTTGGTCTGGTCTGGAGCAATGGCGGGATAAATTGTCTTAATTATGGTAGAGCCCGTAGATTCAGTAACGGCTTGTGCAGGAATCCCATCAACATATCCCAAAACCCCATTCTTATCCGCTGTTACGGTTCTAGTAGCAGTAAAAGCTTGATCAATTGCTGTAGATTTAGAACCATCTGGTTTAGTATAAATGATATTAGAGGAACCATTTGCGGGTAAATTTCTAATTCTGGTAGTTCCAGCCACATCAAAAGTCTCTGTTGGAGAAGTGTTGTTGATGCCTACTTGAGCAATAGTGGTGCTAAAAGTTATTAGAGTCACCGCTAAAATGCTTTTTTTTAATAATCTTTTAATACTTTTCATAGTGTTTTTAGTTTTTTAAGAATTATTCTATCGGGGGTTGGTGTTTTACATTTCTTAACCAGATTAAAATTGAGGGGTTATAACTTAATGATTAGTGAGAAGTAACTAAATGCACTTCCCACAAAATCATTAGTTCACTTTTCATCATTATGCTTTTAGATCACGGGAAATGAAATTTTATTTTGAGATATTGTGTTTCATGGTATTGTTTTTAGTTTTTTCAAAATTAATTTTTCTGTTTTTGAATTCATGTCATTTTATTTAAAAAATCATTAAATAGTGGGTTGAATTCACGAATTGAGACATTTGAAATTTTCAAGTAAAGTTTTACCAATGAAGGGTGTAAGCAATCTTTTGGGAAAATATCAATACTCCATTAAAAATGATAACGATAAAAAAAGGATATAGTTTTGATGTTTTTCATTCTACTTAAATTTTGAAAATCAAAAAAATTTAGAATATGAATTGAGAAATTTTTGGTATAAAAGTGTTATTATAGAAATAAGAAGAGGTTTTTGTGTTTAGTTTAACCTTAAACTCCTCACCATTTTCTTAACCTCCGAATCCAAAACCAAGGTCAAATCTTGCAAAATAAAAAAGAGTTACCGAAGTAAATCGATAACTCTTTGATAATGTGGCGCCTTTTGCTGGGCTCGAACCAGCGACCCTCTGATTAACAGTCAGATGCTCTAACCGACTGAGCTAAAAAGGCTACTCTTGTGTTTTTGAGTGGTGCAAATATAAAATGTTTTTTCCATTTGCACCAAATATTTTAGGGAAAATTTTAGAATTTTCCAGTAATGGCCTTATAAATATCTGATCCAAAGATTAATAACATTAACCCCATCAATAAAATTGCCCCAATGGTCTGTGCATTTTCCAATACTTTTTGTGGAACAGGCTTACCAGTAATCAATTCCCAAGCCGTAAATAAGGCATGACCACCATCTAAACCAGGAATAGGCAAAATGTTTAAAAACGCCAACCAGGCAGAAAACATAGCCGTGAAACTCCAAAACGCTACCCAATCTATTTCTTTAGGCATCATTTTTACAATGGCAATAGGACCTCCTACACTTTTGTAGCCCTTAACTTTTTTGCTAAATAACAATTTAAACTGCTTAATCTGCATGGTAAGAGATTCTACCGTTCTCACGAAGCCTCTTGTAATGGCAGGAAAGAAATTGTATTTTTTATTGGAAACTGTTTTATCAAAAGCAGATTCAGCAACTTTAAAATCAGGAAAAAATCCTATTTTCCCTTCTTTAGTGGCGGTAAGACTAAAACTTTTTAGCTCATTGTTTCTGATAACGTCAATTGTTATGAGCTGCGATTTATTTTCTTTTAAAGAATTGGATAATTCATCAAAGAAATTTATTTTTTGTCCATTTAGAGCTACGATTTTATCTCCTTTCAAAATGCCGGCTTTTTTTGCCGGTCCTTCAATTAATGAATCTACTACGGGTGCAAACCTATTGGTGATATAAAGCTTTGTGGTTTTGGCTCCCAAAATTTCACCAATTCCTTCTTCATTAGGTTTAAAAGTAGTTTCTTTTCCATTTCTTAGAACCTTCACTTCATCTGCCAGTAGAATGTTAATCATAGAGTTTTCCATTCTTACGGCAGGCTTTCCATCAATGGTCAATATTTTATCCCCATTTCTGAGCCCCATTTTTTGACCTTCATCACTTACGGAAATTCCGTTTTCGAATTTTGTCAGATCGTGGTATTTTTCTCCGACAAATAAATTGAGACAAGTATAGATGGTCCAAGCAAGCACCAAATTTACAAAAATACCACCTAGCATGATGATGAGTCTTTGCCAAGCTGGCTTACTTCTAAATTCCCAAGGTTTTGCAGGCTCTTTCAGTTGCTCGGTATCCATGCTTTCGTCTACCATTCCGGCAATTTTTACATATCCTCCGAAAGGAAGCCAGCCAATTCCGTATTCTGTTTCCCCGATTTTTTTCTTGGCCAAAGAAAACCAAGGATCAAAGAAGAGGTAGAATTTTTCTACCTTACATTTAAACAATTTAGCAGGCAAAAAATGCCCAAATTCATGCAGAATAACTAAGATTGAAATGCTTAATATGAACTGAAATATCTGAGTAGCTAATTCCATTAATTCTTTATGTTTTTTAAAAGTTATGCAAATGTAGTAAATCTGCTTCACTAAGTCATAACAAATAAAAAAAGACACCGTTTAAAGTGTCTTTTATATAATCTTTGTTTAGTTGTTTAAAAATTAAATGAAAGGCCCAAACTACCATTGTTTCCAGCTTCTAAGAATGCCCCTACATTGTTGTTGAAAAAATATCTCACCCCAAGGTGTGCACCCAATCCAAAAGTATTTCCCAAGACCCCAATGTCTAAGCCAGGGTATAAATCCCATTTTGAAGGCATGTCTAAAGCTTCCTGTAAATGAACATTTAATCTGCCGAAGACAAAAACCTTTCGGTCATCTTTATAGTCATTAAAATAAAAATTTGCTCCAGCACCTACTGATACTATTTTTGCAATACCATAATCATACGTGGCAGTAAGCCCCGTTCCATTTCCCCATCCATTAAAACCCACTTGTAACTTTTGGTCACCTTGTCCTTGCCATGCTTGCGCAAAGGTCATTTGGCTCAAAAAAAACAGCACAAATGCTAATCCTAATTTTTTCATGGAAATTTATTTAATTGTTAGTTTAGTTAAAACGAAAAATATATGCCATTGTTGTTCTAGAATGAGATATTATGATAATTTTGTAAAACATAATTACATTTTTGAAATTTAAGGCATATGAAAATCATTGGGTTAAGCCAAAATATTATCTGGAAAGACAAACAGCAAAATTTTCTTTTGATAGAAGAAAAATTTAAAAATCTTGAAGCCGATCTTTTTTTGGTTCCCGAGATGTTTACTACTGGTTTTTATATGAAACCGAAAGAAGTGGCTGATGAAACAGAATTAGCACTCAACTGGATGAAAAATTTTGCCGAATCTAAAAAAGCTGCCATAGGAGGAAGTGTTTCTGTGAAAGAAAATGGCAAATTTTATAATAGATTTTATTTTGTAAAACCAGATGGAAGCCATTTTCAATACGATAAAAGACATCTTTTTTCTTATACCGGTGAAGACCAAGTATATACACCAGGAAGAGAAAGGGTGATTGTAGAATACAAAGGCTTCAGGTTTTTGCTGCAAGTGTGTTTTGATGCCAGATTTCCTGTTTTTTCTAGAAACAAAAAAGATTACGATGTGATACTGAATGTTGCCAACTGGCCAGAGTCTCGTGTTGTAGCATGGGAAACCTTAACGAGAGCTCGTGCAATTGAAAATCAAGTGTATGTTTTTGCTCTTAACAGAACCGGAGAGGATGGCAATGAGCTAAACTATCAGGAAAGCAGCCATTGTTATTTTGCAGATGGAACAGATGTTTCTACAAAAAAAGGAGATTTAATCTTTGCTGAGTTGGACATTCAGAAATTAGAAAAATTCAGACAAGAATTCCCTTTTTTGAATGATGCAGATGATTTCGAATTAAAAAGCTAATTCGAATGGTCTGAGATAATTTTCCACCCATCTTCAAATCTTTTAAAAATTAAGGTATACACCCCGTTCGGAGAGTCGTTTTGGCGGATGAGCTTCCATTTTCCCAAAACAAAAGCGTAATTTTTATCAAGCATTTTAACTTGTATCCCCGAAAACTCTAATGTTCCCATTTTTTCTTTATTGGGATACGTTTTTTTGTAATTCTCTAAGGTCTTTTGCCAACCATAGGTAGGCCCGTGAGAACCTATAAATAAAAGAGAGTCGCTTTTCCAATAGCTTTTCATAAACTCATTTAGATCTCCAGCATTCCATGCTTTCTGTTGGGCTTGCAAAACAGATAAAATTTCCTTTTTTTGAGAAAATCCTATACTAAAAACCAGCAATAATAAAAGTCCAAATCTTTTCATGATGTAAAATTTGAATAAAAATAAGAAAGAATTTGAGACAAAAATAAAAAATGCAACGGAATAAAGTCTTCTCGTTGCATTTTGTATAAAAATATGAAAAGTTCGAAAGTTGTTTTATAGTTTTTACAAAGCAAAAATATGCAGAAAATAACATTTTCAACAAGTGAAAAATCGACTATAAATGGTAATTTTTATTTATTTAGGCTGTTTCTGAATTCTGAAGGGGAATTTCCGGAATAAGTCTTGAAGAATTTTGTAAAATAAGAATTATCATCAAACCCTAATTGAAAAGAAATCTGTGAGATGCTCATTTCAGAATTCACCAATAACCTTTTGGCTTCCAGAATTATTCTGTTTCGTATTATTTCCCCCGCCTTTTTGCCAGAGTAATTTCTACATACAAAATTCAGGTAATTAGCGGTTACAGCCAATTTATCAGCGTAGAATTTTGGATAGTGTTCAGCCGCGAAATTGTCGTCTACCAATTTTTCGAATTTATAGATTAGATTTTGTTGATTGGTAATATTTACGTTTTCAGTATTGTAGCTGCTTTGGCTTAATAGGCTGTAAAATAATTCTAAAAGGGATGTCCTTATCAATTCTTGAAACATTCTATCTTTAGAAATAAACAGTCGGTTAATTTTTTTGAAAATATTTTTTATTGATTCAAGATTGTCATCAGAAATGGAAAGACAACTTATTTTACTGCTGATGCCAAAGAAAGGGAGATTGCCTATATCATTTGATTTGGTGAGGAAAGAACTGAAAAATTCTCCATTAAAATTGATGAGAAAACCTTCTGTCTCTTTTCTGTCGAACACCAGATCATGTACTTGTCCAGGGGATAGAAAAAATAATGCGGGCGATTTGATTTCCAATTCCTTGAAATCAATTTTATGAATGCCAGATCCTTTTTCTACAAAAAGAACCTGGTAAAAAGTATGCCGGTGTGGCTTTTTAGGAATAAATTCTTCTTCGGTTAATAGGTCTTTCAATTCATGTATAACTACCTGACTTTCTTTATTTTCCTTAGAAATTAAATCACAAGCACTATATACCGGAAAATTAGACATGTTTGTAGGTTATTTATATTGGTTAATTAAATTCACCAATGTATTTACATCATGTACTCCGCTTTCCTTCCAAAGTAATTCGCCTTTTTTAAATATTGCTAGGGTAGGCACTCCTCTTACATTGTATTCTCCTGCAATGTCTGGATATTGATCTACGTCTATTTTTATAATTCTGGCATTGTCGCCAATTTGCTGTTTTACGGTCACCAAAACAGAAGATTGCACTTTGCAAGGTTGGCACCAAACAGCGAAAAAGTCTATCAATACAGGCTTTTCCGAATTAATGATTTCAAGAAATTTTTGTGACATTTTACTTATTTTATATTTTCTTGTTTTTCAATTTTTGAATAAGGAACTTCACAGTTTCCAGCAGCACATCCAAATTTAAAAAGTCCCATGGCGGCAAAATATATTCCAAACGGCACCAAAACCCACATACTGTCCATTACAGATTGTATTATCATCCATATTCCACCGACTAGATAAAATATCCTTCGGAAGCTCCAATCCGCGAGTAAGCTCTTCATCAATTACGAGATTTTAGATTGAAGTCCTCGCCAGCCTCCACCATTAAAAACTTGTGAGAAGCCGCTATTAGAAAGCAGGTTTTTAGCAGCGGCGCTTCTTGCACCGCTTGCACAACAGGTGATGATAGGTTTGGTTTTACTGATTTTTCCCATATTTTGTCCAAGAGACTGCAATGGAATATTCTTAGCCCCTTTTATGTGCCCGCCATTAAATTCTGCAGGGGTTCTTACATCGATAATCTGCGCACCATTGGCAATCAATTCTTTATAATCCACAGAAGACCCTGAAAATAGTTTTTTTAAAAATCCTAACATGTTATTTATTTTTTTGTTTTTGAAAAGTAGATAAAATAAGATAGCCCACTACCATACCATATGCGGTGCTGTTGAGGGGATTAGAGGTAATGGCGCATGTGCCGGTGCTGCATCCTACAAAATAATAATAAGCATATCCTAGAATTCCCCCAAGAAGAATCCCCAATAGGCCATATTGATATCGAGAGAAAAAATTTTTCATATCAGTAGGTGCATCAACACAATATTAAAACAAAATTATAAATAAAATTATTTAAAAAAGTAAAATGAGAAATGATAAAAATTAGGTTTTTTGATATAAAATATCCCAATAATATATAGAAATATTTAAAAATATATCAAAAAAAGAGAAAGTTGAAATTAAGTATAGTGCTATTTCCCAATCATTTTTTTGATGGCATTCAGTTTCATCAAAGCTTCAATAGGGGTAAGGGTGTCAATGTCTATTTTGGTGAGTTCTTCGCGGATGTTTTCCAAAACAGGGTCGTCTAACTGAAAAAAAGAAAGCTGAAGGTTTTCTTCCGTAACGCGTTTTATTTTTTCTGAAGAACCATTGTGAGAGCGAGTTTCTTCTAGCGTTTTTAAGATTTCACCGGCTCTGTTTACCACTTTAGCAGGCATACCTGCCAATTTTGCCACATGAATCCCGAAGCTGTGTTCGCTGCCTCCAGGAACTAGTTTTCTGAGAAAGATAATGTTGCCTTTATTCTCCTGAATGGTCACATGGAAGTTTTTAATCCTTTCAAAATTCAGGGTCATTTCATTCATTTCATGATAATGGGTAGCAAAAAGAGTTTTGGGCTGAGTACTGTGCTGGTGCAGGTATTCTGCAATGGCCCAAGCGATGGAGACCCCATCATAGGTAGAGGTTCCGCGCCCAATTTCATCCAGCAAGATTAAACTTCTTTCCGAAATGTTGTTCAAGATATTAGCCGCCTCATTCATTTCTACCATAAAGGTAGACTCGCCCGCAGATATATTATCAGTAGCACCAACGCGTGTGAAAATTTTATCCAAAATGCCTATTTCTGCATGCTTTGCCGGAACAAAACTCCCTATTTGTGCTAACAAACAGATAATGGCGGTTTGTCTCAGGATGGCAGATTTACCCGCCATATTGGGACCCGTCACCATAATGATTTGCTGTGAGTCTTTATCCAAAAATACATCATTCGGGATATATTTTTCACCCAAAGGCAAAGACTTTTCTATGATAGGGTGTCTTCCTTCTTGGATGTTGATGGCAAAAGTTTCGTTAAGGATAGGTTTGGTATAATTCTCGGCAATCGCCAATTCCGAAAAAGCTACAGCGCAGTCTATCTGGGCAATAATATTGGCGTTTTCTTGAATTTGGTCTATGTACACCAATACATTTTCGCAAACTTGGCGGTACAATTGTGCCTCTATTTGTGAAATTTTTTCTTCAGCACCCAGAATCTGGTTTTCATATTCCTTCAGTTCCTCGGTGATGTAGCGTTCTGCATTCACCAAAGTCTGTTTCCTAATCCAGTCTTCCGGAACTTTATCTTTATGCGTGTTTCTAACTTCTATGTAATATCCGAAAACATTGTTGAAATCTATTTTCAGGGAGGTAATGCCGGTTCTTTCTATTTCTCGGCTACACATTTCATCCAGAAAACTTTTTCCTTTGCTTTGTAGGTTTCTTAATCGGTCAAGTTCTTCAGAAATGCCTTCTTTTACTACATTTCCTTTGTTAAGACCAACGGGAAGTTCCTCATTGAGGTGGTTTTGAAGATAAGCAATCAGTTCTTCCAAATTATTCAAAGGCTCTAACCATGCCAAAACATCATGATGAGAAGACAGCAATTCTTTGATTTTATGAATATTAATCAAACTCAGACGAAGATAACCTAATTCTTTAGGTGAAATTTTCTCAGCAGCCAATTTTCCTACCAAACGGTCTAGGTCTGAAATGGCTTTCAGCAAATCCAGAATTTCATATTTCAAAGCATCCTCTATGTTGAAAAACTCTATCAACGAAAGTCTTCGGTTAATTTCGTCTACAGATTTCAAAGGAAGAATAAGCCTTCTTCTCAGAAGCCTTCCGCCCATTGCTGTAGAGGTTTTATCAATAATGTCGAGCAACGATTTTCCTTGATAACTGCTGGAATGAACAATTTCCAGATTTCTCAGCGTGAAATTGTCCATCATCAGATAATCATCCTGAGGAATAGACTGTATTTTGGTAATATGCTGAAGCAGAGAATGGTGGGTGTCTTCTACCAAATAAGCAAAAATAGCCCCCGCAGCAGTAATTCCCAATTTTTGTTCTTCAATGCCGAAGCCTTTTAAAGACTTGGTTTTGAAGTGACCGTTCAGTTTTTCGTAAGCAAAATTATATTGATAGGCCCAATCCTCTAGTTTAAAACAGTTTTTGTTTTTAATCTGAGAAGGAATTTCAGCGGTTCTTTGGTAAATGATTTCCGAAGGGTCAAAAGTGTGAACAATGTGTAACAGTTTTTCGGCGTTTCCCTCTGCCACCAAAAACTCGCCGGTAGAGATGTCTACCAAAGCCATCCCGTATTTTTCTTTTTCTTTGTGAAGAGAAAGCAGGAAGTTATTCTTTTTAGAATGCAGCACTTGCTCATTGAAGGTAACCCCAGGGGTTACCAATTCCGTAACACCTCTTTTTACGATGCCTTTTACCATTTTAGGGTCTTCCAATTGGTCGCAAATGGCCACTCGTTTTCCGGCTCTTACCAGTTTCGGCAAATAAGAATCTACCGAATGATGAGGAAAACCGGCCAATTCTACATGAGAATCCCCGTTGTTTCTTTTGGTTAAAACAATCCCCAAAATTTGCGAAGCCGTAATGGCATCCTGTCCAAAGGTTTCGTAGAAATCTCCTACCCGAAATAACAAAAGAGCATCAGGATATTTAGCCTTGATGCTGTTGTATTGAGTCATTAATGGAGTTTCTTTTTTTGCCATTTCAATATTGAGATTGTTTTTAAAACCTTAATTTTGCCCAAAAATACGAAAAATGCAGTCTATCCAAAAACTGAAGTTAGAAGAATTAGGAAGAATAGATGTGGAAACCTTCAAGCAGACCCCAAAAATCCCTTTGTTAGTAGTACTTGATAATATCAGAAGCATGCACAATGTAGGAGCAGCCTTTAGAACAGCTGATGCTTTTTTGGTAGAAAAAATTATTTTGTGTGGCATTACACCAAGACCGCCACACCGAGAAATTCACAAAGCCGCTTTGGGCGCCACAGAAAGTGTAGACTGGCAATATTATGAAAATGTAAAAGAGGCCATCATAGACCTAAAGACTTTGGGGTACGAAGTGGTGGGAATAGAGCAGACTTCTAATTCTACCATGATTACAGATTTTAGCATTGATGCAACAAAAAAATATGCCTTGGTTTTAGGAAACGAAGTGGAGGGTATTTCCGATGAAATCTTGACGGATTTAGATGAATGCTTAGAAATTCCTCAATTAGGCACCAAACATTCCCTAAATGTCTCCGTATGTGGAGGCATTGTGATGTGGGAGTTTTTTAAAGGCTTGAAATAAAAAACACGGAAAATTTTCCGTGTTTTTTTATTTATTTTAGAAGTCCAAGTTCACCAAAATGCTTTTTGAATTTGGCCACCTTAGGACCTACTACCGCACTGCAATAGGGCTGATCTGGATTGATGTCGTAATAATTTTGGTGGTACTGTTCTGCCGGCCAAAATTTTTCGAAAGGAACAATCAGGGTCACATATTTCCCATGCCATTTTCCGGTTTTTTCTGAAGCAGTCATAGATGCTATGGCCTCTTCTTTTTGCTTTTCGGAGTGAAAGAAAATCACTGAACGGTATTGTGTGCCAATGTCTTCTCCTTGTCTGTTCAATTGGGTAGGATCATGCAAGAACCAAAAACTTTCCAACAATTGTGAATAAGAAATCACTTTGGGGTCAAATGCAATCTGTACCACTTCTGCATGTCCGGTATCCCCATTGCATACTTCTTTGTAAGTAGGATTTTCTTTGTGCCCCCCTGAATAACCAGATGTTACGGATTCTACTCCTTTCAGCATATCAAAACACGCTTCTACACACCAAAAACATCCTCCGCCAAAAGTGGCATATTCTAAATTCTTGTTTTCCATTTTTCTTTGATTATGAGATTGAGTTTTAGTTTCCTGACCGTTGCAGGAAATCAATAAAATACTCGCCAAAAATAAAAAAAACTTCTTCATATTTACATAACGAAGAAGTTTTAATTTTTATTTTAAAGAAAGTTTTCTTTTTAACTCGTTGGGATTTCTCCTTTGTATAAGAAAGAAATAATCTCTTTGTTTACTTTGTCTACCATTTCACTGAACAGGTGGAAAGACTCTTGTTTGTAAATGACCAATGGGTCTTTCTGCTCGTAAACAGCTCCTTGAGAAGATTTACGAAGATCATCCATTTCTTTCAAATGGTGTTTCCAATTTTCATCAATAATACCAAGACAGATGTTTTTCTCAAAATCATTAACCATAGATTCACAATGAGTATCATAAGCCTCTTTAAGGTCTGTAATGATGGTCATTGTCTTGTTGCCGTCAGAGAAAGGAACTTGTACGTTTTTGAACTGATGTCCTTGTTGTTTGAAAACATTTTCTATGATTGGGAAAGAGCTTTCTCTCAATAATTCCAGTCTTTTCTTGTAGTCTTCTTCTGCTTTAGCAAAAACAATATCCGTAATTTCTTTTACTGATTTTGCTTTGAATTCGGCTTCCGTCACAGGAGATTCCATGGTGAAATACTTGATGATTTCGTATTCAAATTCTTTGAACTGGTTTCCGCCTTTGGTGTTGCTTACGATAGAAGCCGCCACATCATAAATAGTATTGGCAATATCATATTTTAAATGGTCTCCGAAAAGTGCGTTTTTTCTTCGTTTGTAGATAACATCACGCTGTTTGTTCATCACATCGTCATATTCCAGCAAACGTTTTCTGATACCAAAGTTGTTTTCTTCTACCTTTTTCTGAGCTCTTTCTATGGAACGGGTAATCATAGAATGCTGAATCACTTCACCTTCTTTATGTCCCATTTTATCCATCATTCTGGCAATTCTTTCAGAACCGAAAAGCCTCATCAAATTGTCTTCCAAAGACACATAGAACTGAGAACTACCAGGGTCTCCCTGTCTTCCGGCTCTACCTCTTAGCTGTCTGTCTACACGTCTAGAGTCGTGTCTTTCGGTACCAATGATGGCCAAACCGCCGTTAGCTTTTACATCCCCCTGAAGTTTGATGTCGGTCCCTCTACCAGCCATATTGGTGGCAATGGTTACTACGCCCGCTCTACCTGCTTCTGCAACAATGTCTGCTTCTTTTTTGTGAAGTTTAGCATTCAATACATTATGAGGGATTTTTCTCATTTGAAGTGCCTTAGAAAGGAATTGAGAAATTTCTACTGAAGTAGTACCCACCAAGATAGGTCTTCCTGCCGCTGTTAGTTTTTCAATTTCATCAATTACGGCATTGTATTTTTCTCTGTTGGTTTTGTATACCAAATCCTGTCTGTCGTCTCTAATGATTGCTCTGTTGGTAGGAATTACCACTACATCCAGTTTGTATATCTGCCAGAATTCTCCTGCCTCCGTTTCTGCTGTACCCGTCATCCCGGCAAGTTTGTTGTACATTCTGAAATAGTTTTGAAGGGTAATGGTAGCAAACGTTTGGGTAGCTGCTTCAATTTTTACATTTTCCTTGGCTTCTATCGCTTGGTGAAGTCCGTCTGAATAACGTCTTCCTTCCATGATACGGCCGGTTTGTTCGTCTACAATTTTTACCTCACCTTCTATAACTACATATTCATCATCTTTTTCGAATAGAGTATAAGCCTTTAATAATTGGCTTAAAGTATGGATTCTTTCAGATTTTACGGCGTAATTTCTGAAAAGCTCTTCTTTTTGGGCAAATTCTTCTTCTTTCGGAAGGTTTTTAGCCTCCAGTTCTGCAACCAAGGTTCCGATATCTTCCAAAACAAAGAAGTTGGCGTCTTGGTTACCCTGAGACATATATTCTACCCCTTTGTCGGTAAGGTCTATCTGATTATTTTTTTCATCAATTACAAAATAAAGTTCCTGATCTACAATACGCATTCTTTTGGCATTGTCTTGCAGATATTCTCCTTCTGTTTTTTGTAAAAGAACTTTAATTCCTTCCTCAGAAAGGAATTTTATCAAGTGTTTGTTTTTAGGCAAACCTCTGTATGCTTGTAATAGCTTGAAACCACCTTCCGTTTTGTTTCCTGCAGCGATGAGTTTTTTAGCATCGTTCAAAAGTTGAGTAACAATCTGTTTCTGAACAGAAACAATTCTGTCTACAGAAGGTTTCAACACATCAAACTCATGTCTGTCTCCCTGAGGCACTGGTCCTGAGATAATCAACGGCGTTCTGGCGTCGTCAATTAAAACAGAGTCTACCTCATCCACAATGGCAAAGTTCAGTTCTCCCTGTACCAGTTCATCAGGAGAAGACACCATGTTGTCTCTAAGGTAATCGAAACCAAATTCGTTGTTGGTACCATAAGTGATATCTGCCTGATAGGCTTTTCTTCTCGCATCAGAATTTGGCTGATGTAGGTCTATACAGTCTATGCTCAATCCATGGAATTGGTAAATAGGACCCATCCATGCAGAGTCCCTTTTTGCCAAATAATCGTTAACGGTTACTACGTGTACCCCACGACCAGGAAGGGCATTAAGGTAAATAGGAAGGGTTCCCACCAAGGTTTTACCTTCACCGGTAGCCATTTCGGCGATTTTACCATTATGAAGGGCAACACCACCAATAAATTGGGTGTCGTAGTGTACCATGTCCCACACCACTTCTTTTCCGGCAGCATCCCATTTGTTTTTCCAGAAAGCATCTTCGCCTTTTATTTCCACAAAATCTTTTACAGAAGACAATTCTCTGTCATATTCATTGGCTTTTACGGTAAGTCCACCATTTTCTGCCAATCTTTTTGCGGTTTCTTTAATCACCGCGAAAGCTTCCGGAAGAATTTCTGCCAAAACCTTTTCTTCGATTTCGTAAGAATCTTTTTTCAGCGTTTCGATAGTGCCAAAAAGACTTTCCTTTTCATCCACATTGGTAGATGATTTTATTTGTTCTTTTATTTCGGCAATTTGCGAAGTAATATTTTCGGTAGCAGCTGCAATTTTTTGTTTGAATTCATGAGTTTTTGCTCTCAATTCATTGTCAGAAAGCTGCGAGATAGCAGGCTCTGCTTTCTTAATTTTGTCTACTACTTTTTTAATTTCTTTAAGGTCTTTGGCGTTTTTGTCGCCAAGAAATCCTTTCAGAATTTTATCTAGAAAACTCATAATTTTTGCTTTCGGCTTTCAGCATATGGCTTTTAGCCTTTTTAAATGTTAATTTTTTGAATCAAAAAAAAGTCGATTGTCGAATGCCGACCACCGACCGATTTTTTTAGTATTCGTCTTCGTTCCAAAGGAAATCCTCGTCCGTTGGATAATCACTCCATACTTCTTCTATGCTCTCGTATACTTCGCCCTCATCTTCAATCGCCTGAAGGTTTTCTACTACTTCCATTGGCGCTCCAGTTCTGATGGCATAATCAATTAATTCTGCTTTCGTCATTGGCCAAGGTGCGTCGCTTAAGTATGATGCTAATTCTAATGTCCAGTACATAATTATAAAATTTTTGCAAAAGTATAAAATTAGATAAAAACAAAAAGATTTTTATCTCTGATTTTCAATAAATTTAGTTGTTATTTCTCAAAAACCATTCCACAAATTTTTTTATGCCATTTTGATATTTGGTTTTTGGATGATAATGGATGAGGTTTTGTGCCTTTTTAATGTCTGCATTTGTTTTTTGCACATCTCCCGGTTGCAAGGGTAGATTTTTTTTGATGGCAGACTTTCCCAGTTCCTGCTCTATACCACCAAGCATTTCGTTCAGTGTCACCACTTGGTTTTCGCCCAGGTTTAGGGTTTCATACACGTTATCGTTTTTTTCTACGTGTTGTATAGATTTTACGATGCCGTCTATGATGTCATCTATGTAAGTATAATCTCTCGCAGTAGAACCATCTCCATAAAAAGGAATTTCCTGATTTTCGGAAATCAGTTTGGTGAATTTATGAATGGCCAAATCCGGTCTTTGTCTTGGGCCAAAAACGGTAAAAAACCTCAGAAAAACCATGTCAATGTCATAAAGATGATGATAGACGTGGCCCAAAATCTCTGTGCATTTTTTGGTAGCTGCATAAGGCGAAATAGGCTTGTCTACATTGTCGGTTTCAGAAAAAGGAATCTTCTCATTGTTTCCATAAACGCTTGATGATGAAGCGATTACATTTTTTTTAACCCCAAATTCTTTGCAAAGTTCCCAAAGATGCATGGTGCCTTTTATGTTCACTTCTTCATAATCCATCGGTCTTTCTATTGAAGGTCTTACGCCGGCTAAAGCGGCAAGATGAATCAGAACGTCTATTTTATGGTTTTTGAAAATTTGAGTCAAGGATTCTTTATCTCTGATGTCAGCGTAATAAAGGGTGTAATTATTTGATTTAGTGTAGTTTATGAGTTTTTTAATGTCATTCTCTTTATCTGTGAATTGAAATTCTGAAGGCAAAGAAATAGATTCCAAAGTGTTTTTTACTTTGATTTTATAATCATAAAAATCGTCGAAATTATCCAGATTGATGACAAAATGTCCATCTTTTAAAAGATGTTCAATAAGATGTGAACCAATAAACCCAGAGCCGCCTGTTACTAAATAATTCATTTGCGTTTTAAGTATGCTTTTTTAATGTTACACAAATTTACATGAAATTTTTTAAAAATTTTATTTGAATTCGCCTCAATCCTTGAAAGAAAAATAATGGATGAGAAGGTCAATAAAAAATGTTTTCCTATTTTTACTGAAAATTACATTCATGCAGTTTAAAGGTCAAATTCTGAAAATGTTTTCCGTTTTGGGCACTCCCATCCAGTATTATCTCAATCTATCCGGAGATTTGCTCAATATGAACCAGCTTTTTGGAAAAAATTTTAAAATCAGACATTCGGGATATGAATGCGTCAACTGCGGCAAAGACGAAAAACTATACCGAATGGGCTTCTGCAAAAAATGCTTCTTTGAAAGTCCTTATGCCAGCGATACCATTCTGAAGCCGGAACTTTCTACAGCTCATCTTGGCATAGCAGAAAGAGACCTTGAGGTAGAAAAAGAAATCCAATTGCAACCACACATAGTGTATTTGGCTTATACGGGTGATGTGAAAGTAGGGGTAACGCGTGAATCCCAAGTGCCTACCAGATGGATAGACCAGGGAGCTACCTTTGCCATCCCAATTGCCAAAACCACCAATAGATATGAAGCCGGAGTGATAGAAGTAGAACTCAAAAAGCATCTTGCCGATAAAACCAATTGGAGAAAAATGTTGCAGGATACATTGGAAGATGATTTGGATCTCATTGCATTTAGAAACCAAATAGCAGACCTTTTTCCTAAAGAAAGCAAGCAATTTGCCATTGATGAAAAAGAGGTTTGGAAAATTGACTTCCCTTATGAAGCCCCAGATAAGATTAATTCTTTCACTTTAGAATCGAAGCCAGAATTTGAGGGTATTTTGAAAGGCATTAAAGGGCAGTATCTCCATTTTGAAGGAGGTAATTTTATCAACATAAGAGCGCATGAAGGATACGTTGTAGATCTACATCTTTATTAAAAATAAATATTAAAAAGAGAAGCGATAAAGCTTCTCTTTTTAATATTCACCAGTTTCTTTAATCGGAATTTCTTTCAAAAATTTTATAAATTCTTCTTCTATATTGGTTTGGGCACCATATGCATCTAACAAAAAAGATTTTGTGCCGCGCATGTCTCTAATGATATATAGAATTGCATTGTCATCAGGGTTGCTGTCTCCTTCAAATCTATAAATTTTTATGATTTCTAATTCTTTTGGGTCTCTATAAAAAACATCAGTGTTTTCAATAAAAAACATGTTGTCTTCATTCATTTTCAATTCATTTTCAATTCCTCGCTCACGCAATTTATTAAGTATCTGACTTACAGTGAGCATTTTATCGTTTCCTTTCATAATAAAATTGTTTAGGATTAAATAAATTCTGATTGTAATTAAATAGCAATAATAAAGCCATACATTTTTCTGAGAAGGTTTATATATACAAATAAAAAACCGTCTCAGTAATGAGACGGTTTCAAATTTTTTATAACGCTACTATTATGCGTTTGGTTCTATAGATACGAAAGATCTATTATTTGCTTTCTTTCTGAAAACTACTTTACCATCTACTAGCGCGTGCAAAGTATGGTCTTTACCCATTCCCACGTTTTCACCTGGGTGGTGTTGTGTACCTCTTTGTCTTACGATGATGTTTCCGGCAATAGCTTCTTGACCACCAAAAATCTTCACGCCTAATCTTTTAGAGTGAGATTCTCTACCGTTTTTGGAACTACCAACTCCTTTCTTGTGTGCCATTTTATTTAAAAATTTTTATCGTAAATTAATACTATTTTTCAGTTTTCTTAGCGGCTGGCTTTTTAGCAGCAGCAGGTTTTTTAGCAGCAGCAGGTTTCTCAGCTACCACTTCTTCTGTTGTTTCTTTTTTAGCAGCAGCTTTTTTAGCTTTAGGAGCTTCAGCACCACCAATAGAAACAATCTGAATTTGGGTTAATTGTTGTCTGTGACCATTTTTCTTAGCATAACCTTTTCTTCTTTTCTTTTTGAAAACGATTACTTTATCAGCCTGAACATGATCCAGAATTTCCGCTTGTACAGCGACACCACTTACAGCCGGGGCACCTACAGTTACAGTTCCGTCTACAGTAAGAAGAACTTTATCAAAAGAAACTTTGTCTCCTTTTTCTCCTTTTAAACGGTTAACAAACAACTTTTGGTTTTGCTCAACTTTATATTGAAGCCCTGCTATCTCTACGATTGCAAACATTGTTTATATATTTTTTAGTTAATTCGAGGTGCAAAAATAAGAAAAAAAATTAAGTTATCCACATTAATGCTCAAATTTTTTATTTCGAACGAAAATTGTACCTTTGAAAGAGATAATAAACTATGATGAAACGCGACCTCTACATTGATTTTGCCAAAGGCTTGGCCACCCTTTCCATAATATTTATCCATACCGCATTTTGGAGTGGGCAATTGTATCTTCCCACGGAAGTGAGAACCTTAAGTTTACTGGTAGATGTGCCCGTATTTTTTGCATTGAGTGGACTCACTTCAGGTAATAATGTAGAAAAAACCTTGTATCGTCTTCTAAAACTTCAAGTGACGTATATGATATTCGTGACTTTTTTATTTCTCTTGGATGGCTTGATGAAGTTTGGAATCTTTAATATTCTGGGTAAAGAAGGCATGAATTCTTATTACAGTGTTTTCGGAACCAAATACGGAATCCCAAGTGTAAACTCTGCTTTCAATTGGGATGTTTTGGGCAATTGGTGGTTGCACAGTTATAGCAATTGCGATAGTTTTCCGGTGGTAATGGGCAGCTTCTGGTATCTGAAGGTTTACTACATAATAACCATTTTAGGAGTATTGGCCTTAAAATTTTTTCCAAAACACCTGAAGTGGCTTATCGGCATCTGCATCGCATTAACACTGTATTTCAACATAGGAAATGATGTGGTTAAAAACTACGCACCTTATTATCCTTCCGGTCAGGTAGGCTATGTTGCCTATTATTTGGCGGTTTTTTTAATAGCCCATCTTCTGAAGGGTGAAAGGATTAAAAACATAGTGGTTCCTGCACTATATGCTTTGGTAGCCGTTTCACTTATTGTACTGTTCTGGTACTTTGGAAGTGATATTTTCTACAAAATCAACAAACAGAAATTCCCGCCAAAACTTCCATACATTACTTGGTCTTTGCTTTCATTAACCACCATCTTTGTGTTGTATAACCGATTGAAAATCACCAAAGACAATTTCATCAACTATATAGGTAAAAATGCCATCTTCTATTATTTTGCCCAAGGGATGAGTTCTTCTATCGTGTATTTCATCATTGCTGCCCTTAAGGAAAGCGTAAACACCTGGGTGCTGATGGTAACCATCTATATCTTAAATGTGATTTTGGCCATTTTGATTGCAGAATTACTTAAGAAAATAGACGAATATGGCTGGAAAATTTTAGAGTTTTTGAGATTGAAAACCGCCTCAAATTAATGTTATGAAAAAATATTTCATCTTTATTTTGTTTCCTTTTTTAATGAAAGCACAAGAAACGGTGTTTTCTTTTAAGGAAAGAATCGCAAATAAATCCGAAACTTTTGACAAGTTAAAATTTATAAAAAGTAATGTTTTTTATGAGGATGAAAATTATAAAGTGAGAAAAACATGCAGTGGAGAGTGGGGAGGGACTGTTTATTTTGAAAATAAAAAAACCAATAAAGAAACTGCGGCCTCTGCTACGTGTGTAATAAATGTAAATAGGATTGATGAGGAGTATTTTGTAACGAGTTCCTTAACTCATATGAGTGGGAGTACAGAAATAATTGAGATTGATAATCCTGCCGAACTAGATGTTTTTAAATTGCCAAAACCAAAAAGTTTTTATAATGGCAAGGGCATATATTCAGTTAAAGATGTAGAATCTAAGTCTAAAAAAGGAACAAAAAAATTGCTGGATAGCATCGGAATTATTGCCCTTGCTTCTTTTGTTTGGAAAAATAATTTGTATCACCTATATACAGATACCTCAAATGTTTATTTGGCTACAATTGAAAATAAAAAATTCAAAAATATTTTAAAAGTTTATGATAAAGGTATTTTTGGACTCACTCAATATAAAACAAAGGACAGTCATTTAATCCTTTATTTTAAAGAAGAGGAAGAAGGATACTTTGATATTCAAGAAAATGAAATAATTTTGACAAAATTTAAGTAAAAATGTTCAAATTAAAATTACCGACAGACCCCCGCTGGGCCAACATAGCAGAAGGAAACCTAGAAGAAATCTTAACAGACCACGCTTGGTGTGAGCAAAAAGCCGCCACCAATGCTATAGGTCTTATCACTATGATTCCTGAGCATACAGAAATTGTAACCGAACTTTTAGCGATTGCACAAGAAGAAATGGACCATTTCGATCAAGTGCATGAAATCATCAAAAAAAGAGGCTATGTTTTGGGTAGAACCAGAAAAGATGATTACGTAAATCAACTTTTCAAATTTATCATTCAGGGAAGTAGAGAAGATTTAATTATTGACAAAATGCTTTTTGCGGCCATGATAGAAGCCAGAAGTTGTGAACGTTTTAAAGTTTTGACGGAGAATATAAAAGACGAAGAACTGAAAGAATTTTACAAAGAACTGATGATTTCTGAAGCCAATCACTATACCACCTTCATTGGTTTTGCCAGACAATTGGGCAATCCTGAAAAGGTAAATAAGCGCTGGGAAGAATGGCTGGAATACGAAGGAGAAATCATAAAGTCTTACGGTAAAAAGGAGACGGTGCACGGATAGTCTTCTAGAAATTAGAAAAAAGTACAAATGAAAAAACCATCCTTTGACAAAATTTTAAATCTTTTCATTAAATCTTTTTTGAAGGGGTTGATTATTGTGGGGCCTATTGGCGCTACACTCTATATTATTTTTGTTGTTTTTGATGCTTTGGACAGCGTTATCCCGTTCCCGGAAGAATGGAACAGAACGGGATTGGGCTTTATTTCTTTAATCCTGTTTATTACCGGCATTGGTTATTTCTTCAACAAGTTTGTTTTTGGAAAATTTATCTTTGAAAGCTTGGATCATTTTCTAGAAAAAACACCTGGGGTAAAACACATCTATTCACCTACCAAAGATGTAATGAGTTCTTTCGTAGGAGATAAAAAGAAGTTCAATGTTCCAGTATGGGTAAAGACCAATGAAACACCGGAAATCTGGAGGGTGGGCTTCCTAACTCAAAAAGACATGCAAGATGTAGGTAAGCCTAATCATGTAGCGGTCTATCTGCCGCATTCATACGCTATTTCAGGCTGGGTGATCATCACCGACGAAAAAAATGTAAAACCCGTAGTGGGTATGAGTGCCGCAGAAGCCATGAAATTTGCCGTAAGTGGCGGCGTGGCGGGTTTTCATTCGGATAAACAGCCGATAAAAACAACTTAAACTATTCTAATTTAAACTCTACAGGCTTAAATATTTCCTTATTTTTTATCTGGAAAATAATGCCGTTATCTTGTCGCGTTCCCTCTATTTTATAGTTTTCTATTTTACGGGTTTCAGAAATTACATTTATGGAATATTTCAATCCGTTTTTATTTTTAGGGGGTATGTTTTGCTTTATTTTATTGATGATTACAGCTGTAGGCTGAGCTTCATGGCTTAGTTCGAATTTCACAAGATATCCTTTTTCCCCAGAAATGTTATACATAGAATAAACGGGATGCAGAACGTCAGGGGTTTTTTGAAAGCAATAATTTTTACAGCTCATGGAAAATAAAAATATACTCAAAAAGCAACTTAATGAAATCAACTTTTTCATAAATTTGGGTTTTTAACAAAAAATAAAAATATGAAAAATAAATTAAACAGCCTGGTAATATTACTGTTTAGCTTTTTTATAATAAATTCCTGTAATCGAGACAGCACGGGTTCTGTTTCCGGGCAAATAGAAGTTAATGAAATCAATAATTTTGTTTGGAAGGGATTAAATTCATGGTATTATTGGCAAAAAGACGTGCCTAATCTTGCCGACAGTTTCGGAACAAGCAGTCAGTATGCAGCGTTTATCAATCCTAAAACCCCAGACAATTTATTTTATAGTTTGTTGAACGATTACCCCAACACGGACCGTTTCTCTTGGATTGTGAGTGATGTAGATACTTTATTGCAGCAGTTCAGTGGCATCAGCAAAGATTCTGGGATGAACCTTTCTCTGTATTATAAAGATTCAGGAAACACCAATGTGGTAGGGATTGTGAATTATGTAGTGCCCAATTCTCCTGCGGCAACTGCGGGAATCGTAAGAGGCGATGTGATTTCTGAAGTGAACAGCGCTACCCTTACCATTAATAATTATAAACAACTTTTCAGTGATAACTTTTCTGTAACGGTTCCATTGACGGTAAGCGTTACCTCTTCAGGTGTTGTCACTTCCGGGGAAAAGAAAAAAGTTAATGTCACTTCTGCGGTATTAGAAGAAAATCCTGTGGCTTTTTATAAGAAATTTGATGTCAACGGGAAGAAAATTGGATATTTAGTATATAATGGATTTCAATCAATTTATAATGACGAACTTAATGCTGCCTTTGCACAGATGAAAATAGATGGTGTTACAGAATTGGTTTTAGATTTAAGGTATAATGGAGGGGGTTCTGTTGAGACGGCTGTTGCATTAGGGCAAATGGTAACAGGGCTTACTGGCTCTCCATATGTAGTTTACGACTTCAATGATAAACACAATCAATATGACAGCACAGACAAATTAAGCGATAAAGTAAATACCTATTCTTTTGTAAGCGGACAAACCCAAAATACAGGTCAGCAAGCGGTAAATAGTCTTAACCTAACCAAAGTATATGTTCTTACATCCAAAGGAACAGCTTCTGCCAGTGAGCTTACCATAAAAGGGCTTAGGGCTTATATCAATGTGGTGACGGTGGGCGCAGAGACTTATGGAAAATTTGTAGGGTCTATTACTCTTTATGATTCGCCATCATCAGATTATACTTCATACAATACTAAAAATACTTCTCATAAATGGGCGATGCAACCTATCGTTTTTTCTTACTACAACGGAAAAAAAGAAGCAAACCCCACAAAAGGAGGTATAATACCAGACTATGCCATAGATTCTTATTCCTATTTTGGCACTTTAAAGGAGTTTGGCGACACTTCGGATCCTGCTTTGTCTAAAGCCATTGAACTTATTACAGGAGTAAAATTAAACCGTCAGGTTTCTGGCGGAAAAAGTTTGTTTTCTGTGCCTGAAGATTTTATAGGAAGCAATAGGACGCTCAAAAAATTTGGAACAGAGATGTATATCGAAAATTTCAAAAAATAATATTGTTAGGCAGTTGAATTTTATCAATTGCCTTTTTTGTATTTTTGAAACATGAAATTCAAACTCCAATCAGAATTTGCACCTACCGGAGACCAACCGCAGGCCATAGAGAAACTTTCAGAAGGCATAGAAGCCGGAGAAAA
Source organism: uncultured Flavobacteriales bacterium (assembly GCA_937973555.1). Lineage (GTDB taxonomy): Bacteria > Bacteroidota > Bacteroidia > Flavobacteriales > Weeksellaceae > Cloacibacterium. Next base: position 33,302 of record CALJKL010000085.1, read on the forward strand.
GTATCAGACTTTGTTGGGGGTAACGGGTTCTGGTAAGACTTTTACCGTGGCCAATGTGGTAGAAAAAGTGCAGAAGCCTACTTTGGTTTTGGCACACAATAAGACTTTGGCGGCGCAATTGTTTATGGAGTTTAAAGAGTTTTTCCCGGAAAACGCCGTAGAATATTTCGTTTCTTATTATGATTATTACCAACCCGAGGCCTATATTGCCAGCACGGGTACCTATATAGAAAAGGACTTAAGCATTAACGAAGAGGTAGAAAAATTAAGACTTTCCGCTACGGCAAGTTTGCTTTCGGGGAGAAGAGATGTATTGATTGTTGCCTCAGTATCATGCATTTACGGTATTGGGAATCCTACAGAGTTCAATAAGTCTTTAATTGAGGTTGAAAAAAATTCTAAAATTTCCCGAACCTCATTCCTTCATAAATTGGTTAATGCATTGTATTCCAGAAGTATTAATGAGTTCGCGAGAGGTACATTCAGAGTAAAAGGAGATGTGATAGACGTCTTCCCAGCGTATGCAGATAATGGCATCAGAATTCAGTTTTTTGGAGATGAAATCGAAAAAATACAAAGTTTTGATGTGGTTTCAGGAAATGTAACTTCAGAATTTGAACAGATAAATATTTATCCTGCCAATTTATTTGTAACCTCGAAAGAGACATTGAATGGAGCCATCCGAGAAATCCAAGATGACTTGGTGAAGCAAGTAGATTTCTTTAATTCAATAGAAAAACCTTTGGAAGCGAAACGTTTGCAAGAACGAACAGAATTGGATTTAGAAATGATTAAAGAACTAGGCTATTGTTCCGGAATCGAAAACTATTCTCGTTATATGGACGGCAGAGAGCCTGGCACAAGGCCTTTCTGTCTGCTAGATTATTTCCCGAAGGATTTCTTAATGGTGATAGACGAATCACATGCTACGCTTCCGCAAGTTCATGCCATGTATGGCGGAGACCGAAGTCGCAAAGAAGCATTGGTGGAATATGGTTTTAGATTGCCAGCAGCGATGGACAACCGCCCGTTGAAATTTCAGGAATTTGAGGAAATGCAAAATCAAGTTATCTATGTTTCGGCAACGCCAGCAGATTATGAACTGGAAAAATGTAGAGGAATCTATACCGAACAGATTATTCGTCCTACAGGGCTTTTGGACCCGGTAATTGAGGTGAGACCAACCATGAATCAAATTGATGATTTGATTGAAGAAATCCAAAAAAGAGTAGAAGAAGACGAAAGGGTTTTGGTGACAACTTTAACCAAAAAAATGGCAGAAGAACTCACTAAATATTTCACCAAATTCGGCATAAGAACCAGATATATTCACTCTGATGTAGAGACTCTGGAAAGAATCCAAATCATGCAAGACTTAAGAACCGGATTGTTTGATGTGTTGGTGGGAGTAAACCTTTTGAGAGAAGGTTTGGATTTGCCGGAAGTTTCTTTGGTGGCCATTTTGGATGCTGATAAAGAGGGCATGTTGAGGTCTAGACGTTCTTTGATTCAAACAGTGGGAAGGGCTGCAAGAAACGTGAACGGAAAGGCGATTATGTACGCCGACAAAATCACTAATTCTATGCAAAAAACCATAGATGAAACCAATTACCGCCGAGAAAAACAGATGAAATACAATGAGGAACACAACAAAGTTCCTACAGCGCTCAACAAGAAAATTTCTGAACATTTGGTAGGAAGAGCCAAGGACTTCCCGGATACGTCTTACACCCAAAAAGAGATTATCCGTCAGGTGGCAGAAGAACGCGCCGCCTATGGAAGCGTGGATATAGAAAAATTGGTGGCTGAAAAACAAAAAGCCATGGAAGCGGCTGCTAAAAATCTGGACTTCCTTACTGCCGCAAAATTGAGAGATGAAATTGCGGCGTTGAAAGGGTAATTCTAACACTTATACACCTTCTTTTTAGGTTTCTCGTAATTCACCGCCCCACGAATGGGTGTCAATAAATCCATTAAACCGTTCAGTTTTATTTCATAAATGGTAGACAGTTGCATGCCAAGTTTGCCTTTGGGCATTCCTTGTCTGTGAAACCATTCTAGGTAGGAAATGGGTAAGTCTGCCAAAACCGTTCCGGCATGTTTTCCGAAAGGCATCTTTACCTCGCAGATCTCTTTTAATATTTCAGGATTTATCATTCTTTTATATGTCTAGATCAACATTTTCAGCAGTTGATTCATCTTCCAGGGATGTAATCAGGGAAGGGTGCTGTTCATTTTCTTCGGCAAATTCATCATTGTAAATCTGTATCAGCAAAATAGTAATAGAGACCAAAATAGGTCCGAAAATGATTCCTAAAAATCCAAAAAGTTTTAGCCCTAGAATGATTCCAAAGACGGTAATCAAAGGATCTGTATTTTCTAATTTTTTAAGAATCGTTACCCTCAATACATTATCAATAGAGGCGGTAATTAATAATCCATAAGCAATTACTCCAACTCCGCCTGTAGTATCTCCAATGGCCATCATGTATAGTCCCACGGGTACATATACAAGAGATGCCCCAACAACAGGAATCATACTGGTAAAAAATGAAAGGGCAAAAAGCAAAATGGGACTTGGCGCGCCAAAGATCAAATAACCTATTAACGCAGTGATGGCCTGCCCTAATGCCACCAAAGGAATCCCTATAGCATTTGCCACCACCATTTTTCTGAATTTTCCCCCTATGATGGCACCGTTTGAACTTTTAAGTGGAGTAATGCCCATTAATATTTTTTCGAATCTCCTGCTTTTGGTAAACATGAAGTAGAGAATGAAAAACATGGCTGCAATAATGCCCAAAGCATTCAAAGTAGTGTTGATGATAGATTTAGAAGCTGTTTTTGCAAAATCTGCAATTTTCTGTTTGTTTTCATCACTCAATATATTGATGCCGATTTTGTTTTCCAGATAAGTCTGTACCTGATCAATAACATTTTTAAACTGCTCAGTATATAAATGCAGGGTTCCTATTTTTTGAATGATAAAATCGATAAGAAAGTAGGAAGGCAAAATAATTACAATTAAAGAAAGGAAAATAATAGTTAATGCTGCTGCCCAGGGTTTCCATTTTCTTGTTTCTACAAGTCTGAAATTTATGGGTCTAAATACAATATACAGTGTTATGGCACCCAAAAGTGAAGGCATAAAATCACTAAGATTAAACAGTATAACGCCTACCAACGTAATGATAACGCCAAGCATAATGACCTGTCTTATTTTATTGTTGCTTATTTGCGGTGCCGTATTCATGTAGAAGTATTTTCTGCTAATTTAATAAAAAAGAGGCTCTTTGTAAAGCCTCTTTTGCTGATTATTTTTTCCAGTCTTTATTTCGCTTTTCTTCGGCGAATTTCACGCCGTTGTCTATATTATAAGCAAAACCAACGCCCAGTGTCTGCTTCAACTGTACTCTTTTGATTTGATTATGATCATAGAATAAATCTAGGGTGATATTAGTAGAAATATGCTTGTTGACTTTCATATTAAGAATTCCTCCGTAACTCAACACCAATCTTTCCGGATGATCCAGATAATCAGAAAACACAGAAGCCGTATTCATAAGGGTAATGTTTTCCAAAAGATTTACTTTATACTTGGCATTTCCTAAAAACCCAAACTGAAATAAGGAAGAATCTCCATCGTTCTTTAACCCATAATTGCCCGCTTTTTGTAAATCTTTGTATAGCACAAAAGTCCATCTTGCATTTGTTGGTCTTAGGGTCATCGTGAAATTTTCACTAGGTCTATAAGTAAAACCTGCACCAAGATCTAGATAGCCAGGGGCCATAAAATTAGAAATTTTGGCAGCAGCAGGATTGTTGCCGTCAGCGTATCCAGCAGCAAACTGCGTAAGCAAACCGGCGCCTGAAGAAACATACCAGTTTCGGCCAATCTTATATCCATAATTGGCACTAAGATTAATAATATCCTGAGATTTTCTTTTGCCCAAACCTTGAGTGTCGTTTTGTCCATAACCCAGCACAACGTTGTTTTCCAGAAGGTTTCTGTCTTTTTTAAAAGTGAAACTGTAATTGACACCAGCAAGCCAGCCGATTGTATTGGCACCACCACCTACCCAATTGGAAAACGCAGCCTGATTGAGCATTAATGTATTTTGCCCTTCTATAGACCAATGTTTGGTAGAGTCTATTTTAGTATCCTGAGCAGAGAGTTCAACTGCCTGAAAAACAGACAGCATTAAAATTAATTTTTTCATCATAAAGTGTTTTTGTTTAGGATACAAAAATACTTTTTAATTGTTAATTGAGAAAAAAATTAATTTACAAAAGGTTTTAAGGTTTTATTTTTCGGTTTGTCTTTGTATTCCAATCCCAGATTATAAGATAATCCTATTCCTAAGGTTTGCTTTACCTGCAATTTCTGCACCTGATCATGGTCATACAATAAGTCTGCAGAAATATTGGTAGAAATAAACTTATTCAGTTTGAAGTTTAGTAAAATATTATACGCTACATCTATCCTTTCGGTATGAAAGAGGTAATTGGCAAAGAAGTTGAGCGAATTGGTAAAGGAAATATCTTTATACAATTTGGTGCGGTATAATATATTGACCATTGCCCCAAGCTCTTTTCTTATTTTTTGTCCATCGGTTTCTAAACCATAAAGACCCTTTTTTTGTAAAAGTTCGTCGGCAACAATAGTAAATTTGCCATTCACAGGTCTTACAATTACCTGGAAGTTTTCGCTTGGATTATAGGAAAGACCCATCCCCAAGTTGAAATAAGCAGGCGCCATAAATTTTGATATTCTGTCTCCATAATTGGGATCCGGGGTCTTGCTGTAATTATATCCTGGAGCAAATTGAGACAAGAACTGAAAACCAGCAGACAAATAATAGTTTTTGCCCAAATCATATCCATAATTGGAGAGGATATTGATGTAATCTTCCGTTTTTCTTGTAGATTGGCCATCTGTTGCAACGAAACCATATCCCAAAAGCATGCTGTTTTCTAGAAAATGCTTTCCTTTTTTAAAGCTCAAATTATAATTAATTTTTCCAATGACGCCAATATTATTATTTCCTCCAGAGTTCCAGTTGTTGAAACTGGATTGATTGAAGATCATATTGTTTTGGCCATAAAAAAACCAATTTTTTTCTTGAGGAGTATTAATCAGTTGAAAGGGCGTAAGAGGAAATTCTATTTGAGGCTCTACAGAAATGTTGTTAGGAATGAGAATGATGGTATCTTTCTTTTTTGTGGCAAGCTTCACTAAAGAAACTTCGGCAAGTGAATCTAAATCGGGAATTTGTTTGTTCCAATTCATCGCATTCAACGAATCCACAACTTTTTTTCCTTCAAAAACCTGACTTTTCAAAAACACAACTAAAAACAAAGAAAAGGTCAGTAGAAAAAACTTTTTCATATTTAAATATTACAAAAAACCGTTCAAAATTACAATTTATGTTAAATACAGCCTCATGAAAACGAAGAAATCTAACTTTTTGTCTTTCTTTTTAAAGTTTTCAAATAAAAATTAGCCAAAATTTCCGTAAAATTATTTTGGCAATCTAATTGTGAGAATAATATCAATGTTAAAAAATTCACTTCATATTAAAGCATTCATCATGCCCATCCTCATGCTTATCGCTATGTGGGTGGGGTTTTTGATTCAGCATATGGGATTAATAGACAATTGCGACGGATCATTGATCCCTTTGGCGCCAGAAGGGCTTAAGGGGGTAATCTTTTCGCCATTGTTGCATGGGAATTTAGAACACATTATTGGCAATTCAATTTCTATTGCAGCCCTGTTGTTTTTGCTTTATCAGTTTTATCCCAAGTTGGCAGACCATATTTTTTTCTGGGGATGGCTTTCTTCAGGAATGATTGTATGGCTGCTTCCACCAATGAACTTCTTTGGCGAAGCGCCCGTATATACTTGCATTATAGGGGCAAGTGGTATTGTGTATATGTTGGCTTTCTTCTTGTTTTTTAGTGGAATTTTCAGGAAAGACAAAAAATTGTTGGCGGTTTCTCTTATTGTCGCGTTATATTATGGGGGATTAATCTGGGGGATTTTTCCTGAAGAACTTTTTTACAAACTCGATCAGCCGAGTAAAATTTCGTGGCAGGCACATCTTGCCGGATCTGCTGTAGGGCTTTGTCTTGCTTTGGTTTTTAGGAAAAAGCACCAGGATAAAAAGAAAAAATTTATTTGGGAATTTCCCAATTATTATAGTGAAAAAGACGATAAACTCTGGCAAGAATACAAAGAAAACCACCCAGAACATTTCGAAGAAATGCCTCAATTCAAAAAAGAGAATGTTTGGGATCATTTAGATGAAATAAGGAAAAAGAAGTAATTATTTTTCTTATTTTTGAGGATGAATGATGAAGAATACCTTTACGCTATTGCCTTAAGGGCATCCCCTTTTGTGGGCGATGTCAATTTCATGAAACTTATTGGGGCCGCCGGTTCTGCAAAAGATACCTGGAAGCTTTCTCAAAAACTATTGCAAAAAATTCCGGGCATTGGAGATAAAATTTCAAGATCTATAGGGGATGAATCCCTTCTGAAGTTTGCCGAAAAAGAATTGGAATTCTGTCGAAAAAACAACATCCAAATAAAACTCAGGCACCAAAACGAATTGCCAAAACTTCTTTCCGAATGCAATGATGCCCCAGCTATACTTTATCAAAAAGGATTTTATGATGAGTCATTAATCCCCGTTTCCATTGTAGGTACCCGTAATATAACTGCCTATGGCAGAACATTTGTAGAGGAGCTTTTGGCGGCCTTTAAAGGCGAAAATCTCCTTATAGTCAGTGGGTTAGCTCTGGGCACGGATGGCTGTGCCCATGCAGAGGCAATTAAAAACGGAATTTCTACAGTAGGTGTTTTGGCGCATGGCTTACATACATTTTATCCTTCTCAACACAAAAAATTAGCCCAAGAAATGATCACCAACGGAGGCGCTCTATTGACGGAATTTAATTCTTCAGAAAAGCCAGATAGAGAGCATTTTTTGCAGAGAAACAGAATAATTGCAGGGCTTTCTCCGGTTACTATAGTGGTAGAAACTGCCTTTGGAGGAGGCTCTATAAGTACAGTCAGTTTTGCAAATGATTATAACCGCGAGGTCTATGCTCTTCCCGGAAAAATCACCGACAAATATAGCCAAGGGTGTAACCTTATCATTTCCCAGAACAAAGCTAGAATTATCAACGACATTAAAGATATAATGAATGAATTAGGCATGAGGACATTAAAACCTAAAACAGGAAACCTATTTGAAAATAAGACCGTTAAATTGAATAATGAATTTCAATCCATTTATGATTGCATTGCAAAATATGGACAAATTTCTTTGGATGATTTAAGTGAAAATTTAAGCATTGCTCCATACAAATTACTGCCAATTTTATTGGATTTGGAAATTTCGGGCTTGGTAAAATCACTTTCTGGGAGACAATATTTAGCAAAATAGTTCAAAAAAAGCATTCCGTTTTATAGACTTTTCTTATTATCACCTAAATAATAATAATAATTCGATTATTTTTTTAATAAATTCGAAATATCTATTAC
>CALJKL010000086.1 GCA_937973555.1 uncultured Flavobacteriales bacterium
ATATATGTAGAAACTGTTTGTTCAAGAACTTTTACACGCTCTAAAAAATCAGATGGATTACTTTTTGCTTTTATTACTAAAGCTCTTATTTTTTGTGCAGGGGTTTCTCCTCCTATTGCAAAAAATTCGCACCATGTATTTATTCTATCTTCCTGATAAATAAATACGTCTCCTTTTCTGGTTTGTAAAGAATACACTAACCCTACGGATTCGTTTTCCATCTCTTCAAGAAGTATAGCATCTTCTTCAGCTTTATTTGTATCTACAACCCTAAATAATGGTGTTGCATTTCCTCTTTTTTCTAAATCGCCACGATACAGCACATTTTTCAAATAATGATACAAACCTACTTCAGCACCATCCTCATAGATTCTCATTGTTTTTTCAAGAACAATTTTATCACTAACTCCTTTGTGTGGCTCTATTCCCTTTGCTTTTTGTTTTTCCACTTCAATATCAGGGCATCCCTTTATATATCGAATTGGTATCAAAGATTTCCCATCAGATGAATACATATACCCTTCACTTGGGATAATTAGCTTTCCCGGACGATCTAAACGATCCTCATAAGGAGTTCCTGAAGTTTCATCCCTTACAAAACCACTATCACGACAATCAAATGGTTCGATGAATAAAGAGTTTATTTTTTCTTTTGATGTTGTCAAAGCCATATAGAAATTTATTTGTTTTTATTATGCGTCTGTAGCTGGTTCAATTAATACCCAAAGGTCAGGGCAATGAAGTGCGAATGCAAGTGATTCTGCTGAATAACCCTGAATGCTTTCACACATTGTAGTTTGTTTACGGTTATCAACATAGCTTTCAAAATAATCACCTGTCCATCCGTTCTGTCCTACCTGATAAAATTCAACTGGATCAATTGGACGACCATTTTCTTTTGCACCTTCTTTTGGCATACAGATAGCCAGATTACTGTAGTAATCACTACCTGCATAACGTACATCACTAAATGCGCCTATACGTTTAAAATCAAGTTCAAATCCTTCGTATTTATAAGATTCGATACCAAGTTTAGCTAGTTCTTGCTCATAAGTATCTCCACTTAATGCACCAAGTCTCCTATATGCTTCCCATTGGAATTTACCTGCATCAGTACGAGCGACTAATTTGTTTGTCCTGTTATTGTTTCCAAATCTCCATCCCAATCCGTGCATAACAAGAAACTTGCTGGTACGTTTTTGAGAATCCTGCCATAAGAAAATTGGCTCTCCGTCTGCTTCAAAATCGAATCCTACTGAAGAACGGAATGGATAAACTACACCATTACCAAATTTAATTGATGGAAGTAATCCATAAAAACCTGTATAGAATTGGTCAATTTTACCAAGATCAGAATCAGAAATTAAAGAGGAGTTTGTAACTGGTGTACCGATAAAAGAAGCAATATTTAATCCCATTTGTACACCTAAACGAGCTTGTTGTGCTTCATATACATCCCAAGCATCCATAGCATTACCTTGAATATCATAAATTACAGAATACTGAATTTTATCAAGGTAGCCACGTAAAAGGTCAATTTCAATTTCCCAGTCTTTACGAACACGAAGCGGTCTTACTTCTTGTGAATATCCAATAGTTGACATTGAGTTTTCAATTTGTTTACAGCTATCACCACCAACTCTACGTGCAGGTGTTACAAGATAACCTACATTAGCTTTAATGCTAACTGTAATGTTTTCATCGTATGGCTGAATAGTTACTTTATGTGCGTAGTTAATCGCATTATCTACAGCAGTAACTCTGTATTCAATCATTCTATCTTTATCCCAAATTGAATAACCAACTGAAGGCAATGAATAGTGTCCACTACCACCATGAAATTGCTTTAGCACCTGAAAGGTGGCTGCCGCTCCCGGCGCACTACCAGTAACACTTGCTGCTGCATATATATTCATGTTTGTATCGCAGATATAATGGTTGTACCATCTTTTAGTACCTACCATTGTTGGCCTTTGTGGGAAAAGATCACGGAAGAAGTTAATATCAATGTTATCACCACCGCAACGAATTACTTGGTGAACTACATTTTTAACGAAAGTTGTGCCCAAGTTCGGGTCGCCGCAAACGTTTGCATTTGCAGCCACTGTACTTGTTTCCAATGAGCTTTCAGTTAATACATTGAATTTTTCAAGTGTTAGGATTTCATCCAGTGATAATTGCCTTGTACAAACTTTAGGCTTATTACTAAATACGGGTATAGCCATTTTTATTAATTTTTACGTTTTTTAATTTGAAGGTGTTGATAATTCACCATGATATTTTCTAAGTGTTTCAGCTCTTGTTGTTGGTGCTGCATCTGTTCTTCCCGTTCCTCTTTCTATAATACCATGCGCACCCTTTTCATTTTCAAACTTATATTGGTCAGCAGCTTTTTCAACCAATATGCTAAATGCTTGTTGAATAATAGCAGCATTAGCTACTGCTCTTAATTGCTCTTTATTCCAACCATTTTTTATTTGCTCTTTTGCATAAGCATCAGATAATACAATAGCTCTTTGTTCATCAATAATTTCTGAAGGAATATCTATTTGATAAGTTTTTCCTTTTAATGGAATAGGAATTGTTTTTAAAGAATTGTAAACTTCTTCAACTTCTTTTTTATAACGTGGAATTTCAATCTGTATTTTATTTTCTAATTCTTTTTGTGAAAAAGCATTAGCTTCAATATTAGCATACTCTTTATCAAAATTCAAAATCTTTGAATGTTTAGAGTTTACGATATTGCTATAAATAAGTGAAATTTCTTCTTGCCCTCTTTTATATAATCTTGATCCTTCCTCACGATTAAGTGCATAGCGATCTTCAAACTCACTACGTATATCGTCATCACTTAATTCGGGATCAATACTTTTTTGTTGCTCGTAGTATTTAGAATAAACTAATTCGGTAGGATTTTTTGTATCTGAAATAAATTCTTCCAGTTCTTTTTTAGAAAAAATGTTTTTTTGAAGTGCATAAGCTATTTTATCATTTTCTCTTTGCTGGGCTAAAAGTTGCTTTTCTTCTTCAGTAGGCTCTGGCTTTATTTCTGATTTTTTAACGACCTCGGAAATATCACTAACTCCCAAATATTCTAAAGCAATTCTTTTTTTATCTTCTTCAGAAAGAACCGTAGTTTCTGGTTCGACACTGGCTTTTCTTTTACCAGATTCAATCTTTTTTAATTTTTCCTCGTATTGAATCCTTTCCTCTTCTAATTGTTTGTTTTTATTTTCTAAATCTATCCTTTGCTGTTCTAGTTGAGCCATTTGAAATTCAACTGTCAATTCGGGATTATCTGTGTTTTCTTTAATTTCTGTATTTGTATCTGAAGAGGCTGTAGCTGAAAGTGCCGGTGGTGCTGCAATAGGTTCTTTCCCTAAATGCTTTCTCATTTCATTTTGCTTGGATATTTGCTCCGGGGTTATTACTTTTTGTTCTTCAGCCATTGATTTATTTTATTCTTATCATAAAAGTATAATAGTGAACGTATGTATTGTATTTTTATGTATATTGGAGGGGCTAAAAGAAACCCCCTTTTTATAATATGAAAAAAGAAAGAATAGAAGTTTATTATACCGATTTGGAATGGTCTATTGCCGAGGAAAAGGCAAAAAATAATGGAGCAAAAAGTTTGCGTCATTATTTAACTAAAAAATTGGCGGAATTAGATAAGTCTAAAGTTGTATGTACAAATGAAATGCTATCTCCAAAAATAAAATCTAAAAGAAGAAAATATTATCCCTCTAATCCGTCTTGGGAAATATTAGTTAAAATATCTCAAGAAATAGGGGTATCTCCAAGTATAATAGTTTCTAGGTTATTTATAAATCCACTTTTAGAAAATACTAACTAAGCGGTAATGGTTCTTGTTGTTTTAAATCATTTTCTTTTTGCATTATATCTTTATCAGCTTCGGCTTTTGCTTGCTGTTTAGGAGCTTCTGCATCAGTTTGCATTTTTTTAACCTGTGCTTTGCTTTGTGCATCTACTTGGTGGGATGCTACCAATGCTTTAGCATCTATTGTTTTTCCCTGAAGAATTAATTGAGCTTCTGCCATTTTACCTTGTTGTACTTGGTTTTCCAAAGCCATAGAATTTTCATGCTGAATTTGCATTTCTTCAAGTTTATGCGCACGCTCTTTTTTAGCCCTTATTCTATCTTCCATAGTGATAGTTTTTACTGCCGCTTTGTAATCCTGATTAGCTGCTGTTGTTATTTTAAACCATTGGTCAAAAGAAAGGCCACCTCTTCCATCACGTTTATCCAATGACATATCTGCCGCTTGTATAATTTTCTGCTTCTCCATATCCGTATTTATATCCTCTATCGTTATGCCGAATCTGTGAGCTGCAAAATCTTTTATTATTTTTAAATCTTCAAAATTATCCTCTCCAATCAATCTTTGAATCCAGCGATAAGGAATAGAATCGCCAAATCTTATAATATCTTGAGCATACAATAGTGTAGTAGTTGCTATTCTCAATTTCATATAAGAACACATCCTGTAAACATAGCCGGTTACATTTTTAGAATATTGTGTTTCTACTACATTTTGTTTATATCCTTCTCTTGCATTATCTATAGTTCCCCTTCTTACATCATTTATTCCCAGCTTTTCAAAAATTTGATTTTCTGCCCATGTACAAACTGATTGCATGGCAATAGCAATAGGGTCTAATCCCCTATGTTCTTTTACAGGAATATTATTCATTTGTGGCATAGGCTTTCCGTCTACTCTTGGGATAGCTTTTAGCTTCACTAAATTTTGCCTGAAATATTTAATTAATCGTGTTAATTGATCTTGAATATTATTTGGAGATTGCCCCGTTGTTCCTGAAGTAGCTACAGCTTGACTATACATACTTTTAGCTAATGCAGTTAGTTCCTCAATTTGATAAACTTCCCAATCAGGATGGGCTTCATATACAGCCCAAACCATTTTATAAAAAGCATCATTAGCTAATTTCAAATAAGGTATAGATAATTCTACTGCTGATTTTCCTCTTTCACGATAATACTGAATAGAATAATTTGAATATTCATCATTTGCTCCTGTTAAATTTTGATGGTATAGTTTACCCCAATTATAAATCCATTGGGAAACAGATGAGGTAGCAATATAATATGCCTCATAAGTTTGTTCACGATAAAAACTTTTTTGTTCATACCCATCATTCTGTTCTTGTGTTGTTATTTGCCAACTGTTAGGCATACTTGATGGATTAGTTATACCTCCAAAATCATCCTTTTTATACTTATACGTAGCTGTAACTTGTGGAACTATCCATTGGATTTTACCCATATAAATTTCATAAGTCCACGCTTGAGACCATTGCAGCATATTTGATGCAGCACCAATAGGTACAGCCGCTTCTGATAGCCAGTTTAAATTTCCAACACAATCATACGCTACATTATTCACCACAAAGCCTGTGAAATTTTGATTCGCTTTATAATTTATAGCCCACAATAATTTTCTCCAATCCCTATCCCAAATAAAATTATTACCTGCTTTTTGTAAAAATTCCCATACCGGAACTGATCTTTCATATCCATGAGCAACATCATCGCTACCATCATTTCTTTTTCCTGCAAGAGTATAAAAGATATCTGGATATATATAATCGTACTTAATTTCTCCGGTAATCTGATCTACATATACATCCATGCAGATTACCTTGTCTGCTAAAATATCGTACACAAAGGCTTTAATAACATCCTGATCGAACCTGCCAAGTTTCATTATATTATTAATTAATGA
>CALJKL010000087.1 GCA_937973555.1 uncultured Flavobacteriales bacterium
TAACAGAAAAACAACTTAATGATAGGAAGGATAAACTGGAAAAAGCAATATCCAAGTTGGATGAAAAAGGAAAACCAGAATTATCCGACAAAGAAATGGCAGATGCCAAAGCAGAACTGGAAGCAGTAAACAATATCATTAAGTCAAAAGGCGATACTACTAAAACAGAAGAAAAACAAAAACAACAATCCGAGCAAGTAGGTAGTGTAGGGGGAGATGTGGATTGGAGTAAGGATATTGAAAATGTAGATTTAAGTAAAGTTGATTGGAAAAATCCAACAGTAGAAGAAAGTATTGCAGGACACGAAAATCACATTGAAAATAACGTAAAGAAAGGTCAACAAAGTTTATTACCTGCAATAAGAGAGTTAGCTAAAAAATACAATTTGACAAAAGAACAATACTTGAACGTGTTACCAAGCATAAGACAAGTTTTGTCAAATAAAGAACCTAACATTAATTCAATAGAAAATATTATTGCAAGAGAAGGTAAAAATAATGTAAAGGCAGAACAACCTACTGTATTAGGTAAGGAAGTAGAGCAAAAAGTAAAAGACTTTGGAGTAAGCGATGAAATGGCAAAACCTGTAACGAATGTAGTTACAAGGGTATTTGAAGGGCTGAAAAATGCAGGGTTAACTACGGCTAAAACAGTTGGTGATTGGGTAGGTATTGGTAAGGGAGAAGAAAAACCTTATTCTTTAAAAATAAACGGTAAAGATGTTCAAGTAAAAAATGTACAACCCGAAGTAGTTAATGGATTTTATTCACCACTTGAAAAGATTGTTAATGATAGTAAGTTTGATAAGTTACCCGCAAAACAATGGGCTGATAAATTTGCTAAAGGGGAAGAAGCTAAATGGACAGGACTAACAGATTGGCTAAATCAACAACAAGGTTCAGTATCTAAAGCAGATATACAACAGTATCTCAAAGATAATAGAATACAAGTTGTAGAAGTTGTAAAATCTGACAGACCATTTAAAGAAATTAAAAATAAAATGTTTAGTCTTGGTAATGAATGGGAAGAAGTTTATGGTGGGGTAGAAGCAAAAAAATCAAATAAAGATGGTGATAGGTTTAATCTTAGAATAAATGGTGTAGAATATCAAAGGGATTTTTCATATCCTGATGCTAAAAGTTACATCGAGGCAAATGCTGATGTAAACCCTGAAAAGAACCGCTCCAAATTCTCTCAATACCAACTTGAAGGAGAAAAGGAAAACTACAAAGAGGTGTTGGTTACGATGCCAAAAAAAGAAGTAACAAGGGATATGTCCGATTCTGAAATAATCAGAAGGACAGAATCTAATATGGAGAAAAATACTTTCCGTAGTAGTCATTTTGACGAACCTAACATACTTGTTCACCTAAGAATGAACACAAGAACCGATGCAGATGGTAATAAAGTGTTGTTTTTGGAAGAGGTGCAAAGTGATTGGGGGCAGAAAGGGAAGAAGGAAGGGTTTGCTATAAGCGATACAGAAAGGGCTGCTTATGAAAAAGAAAGGCAAGCGAATATTAAGCGCAGAGTTGAAATATTAGAAGAACAGAAAAAAATTGGTGCTGAAAATAAAAAGTATTGGGAGTTACAAGAAGAACATGATAAATTAAGAAAAGAAGGAGAAAAACTTTCAGAGAAATCTTTTAGTCAAGGACAACCATCTGCCCCCTTCGTAACCGACACAAACGCATGGACTAAATTAGGTTTAAAAGTAGCCCTTAAAGAAGCAGTAAAACAAGGTGCTGATAAGATTGCATGGACAACAGGAGAACAACAGAATGAAAGGTATGATTTAAGTAAGCAGGTGGATTATATTACCAAACATAAAGAAAACACACCAAACAAAGAAAAAGGGACTATTGACGTATTTATTTCAACTCCCAATCAAAGTATAGGCATTGAAGTTGATAAAGCAACAGGTAAAATAGTAAGGCAGGGTGATACATGGAGTGGTGATTACAAAGGGAAAGGATTAGATGAATTGGTAGGGAAAGACATGGCAGAAAAGTTGTTGTCGCTTGACGAATCAGAACATAAACTTGAAGGTAATGATTTGAAGATTGGCGGCAAAGGCATGAAAGGCTTTTATGGTTCACCAACAGAAGGTAGTTTAGGCATAGTAGGTAATGTAGCAAAGAGTTTGTTTAAGCAAGAACCGAAAACGGTGGAGATTGAAAGTGGACGAAAAGATTATCTGTACACTATAATAAATAAAACAACAGGCAATTCAGTAGGTGGGGGATTTACATTAAAGAAGGCTAATGATTTTATTGAATCTCGTGAAGCAGGCAATTATGAAATGGTTTTAGAATCAGCACCAACTTCCACCCAACACTCCATAGACATAACACCCGAACTAAAAGCAAGTGTAGAAGGTGGGCAACCGTTGTTTAAAGATGCAGAAGCCCAATACCGAATAGAAAGCGGTAAAAACATTATTGAAGCAATAAAAGACTTCGATGGCAGTCCAAGAGCCACAGTAGCATTAACGCACGAAATAATGCACCCCACAGTAGTAGCTATTATTGATGGGGCAAAAGAAGGCAATGAAGTGGGAGTAAAGCATACTCAAACGATTGTTGATGAATTTAATAAAGCCAATCCTAAAAACCAAGTAACAGTTGAAGATTTAATTAATGGTAATGATGCTTTCAAAGATGGTACAACAAGCAAACAATATCGTGCAGTCCAAGAATTTATTGCAAAAGCATGGGAGAAATATCATAGAGAAGGCGGAAAAGGATTTAGCGAAGTGTTCCAAAAAGTATTAGACCAAATAACAGAAGCATTTAAAGCGGTTTACAAATCTTTGACAGGCAAAGAACTTACCCCTGAATTGCGTAAAATGTTTGATGAAATTTTAGGTAAAGAAGAAGCAAAGGCAGAACAACCTACTGTATCTGATAATCCTGCATTAAGAGACGTAGAGAGTACAGCTAAAGCGTTGGAAAAAGGTAATGGTTATGCAGATTATTCACCTGAAGGCGCAATGATAAAATCGCAGCAATATCATGAAGCAAAATCTATTGAAGAAGGTAAACGTACACCAGAACAACAGGAGTTAGTAAAAGCAGTAGAAGACCTACTTGGCAAACCAAAAACACAAACAAGTGAACAACCTACAAAACCAGTTACTAAACCTATACCAGAGGTTACAGAACCAACCAAAGAACAAGGAATTAAAGAAGCAGTACCAGAAGGTACTACTGAAACTGGACGAACTGAACCAGAAGGAACCGCTGCCGTTTTAGAAGGTGGCAAAGGGATGAACAACCCCCCAAAGCCACCAACGGATAAGGTTGGTAATGAAGAAAGCGGTAAACTAAACGATAAAGGCGTTCTTAATCATTTGGTATCAGCCAAAAACATACCAGAAGAATCAAGAAAAGGTTTTGAAGAAAAAGGACTTAAATATAACACAGCAAGCCAAAAAGAAGCAGAAGATGTAGCTAAATCGGTTATTGACCAGTACGGGATAGATGATGCAGTATTGTTGGCTGAAGCGCAAAAATTTGATGGGGATGTAAATTCTTTAATATATGCAGAAAGCCTTAATCGGTTGGCTAAATTAGAAGAAAATGCAAAAACACCACAAGAAAAGTATGATTTAGCAAAAAAGTTTGCAGAAGTAGGCATTAAATACGATGAAGCCGGTAGAAAAGGTGGTAGGTTTAGTTCTGCCATCAATTACTTTTACAAAAAATCTCCGTTAGGTATTCAGATGATAGAAAATGCTAAAAGAAAACAAGCATTTGAAGAATGGTCAAAACCAAAAGATAAATCATGGAAAGAGTTCTTTGATGAAATGATGAAAGAACCTGAATTTGAGCAGACTGTAAAAGAGTATTCTAAAGAAGAACTGAAAAAAGAACGTGCTGAAGCAAGGGCATCAAGAATAAAAAAAGTAGATGAGTTTTTTGACAAAGCAAAAGATGAATTTAAGGGAGGGGCTGCATATTCAACTATTATACCACCAAAGGTAATTACTACTGCATTAGAAGGGATGAGGCAAGCGTACCATGCCGGAGAAAAAATTGCAGAGATAATAGAAAAAGCCATAGATTATATATCAGAACAAATAGGTAATAATAATTGGGATAAAGAAAAGTTCAGAAAAGAGTGGTCTGAAAAACTTAAAGATAAAGAAACTAAAAAGCCGTTAACAGATGAAGAAATAAAAGCAAAAATACTTGATAAGTTTAGAAAAAAATTAAAAGGGCTTACTGATAAAGAAAAAGAAGAAGTAGTAAGAAAGTCATTTCAGAAAATAGTGGAAAGTGGAGGATTAGACTATGCTGATTTCAAAAAAATAATTGCTGACATAACCGGGCGTGGTGAATTAACAGAAGCGGAAACGGCAAGATTAAAGGAATTAGTAAAAGAAACAAATCTTGTTGATGAAGCAGGTGAAAGAGCAAGAGTTGAAAGAACTCAAGAAGCACGCAAAGCATATTTTGATGCACAAACCAAAGCAGCAAAAGCAAGTAAAGAATTAAATGAACTTCTTTATAATCGACCTAATATAATAAAAAGGCTTACTTCAATAATGCAGTTAAATACGTTAGGTATCCCTGCATTGGTTAATAACCCAATTTATAATATTTGGAATCAAACTACATTAAGGCTTCCGGTAGGCATAGTTAAAACAATAATTGACCAAGCTATAAAATATGGTTCGGGGGGTAAAATTGCTCCTGAAACAAATATACTATCTAAAGCAGCACAAGCAGAGTTTTTCAGTAAATTAGGATTAGGGACTAAAGAATCGTTTCAACAATTTTTTACTGGACTGAATAGAGCAGACTATGTTGCAAAAGAAATACAAGGTCAACAAATACGACCCGCTACGGCGATAAGAGATTTGTGGGCTTTTTTTAGAGGGAAGAAAAATTTAGATACACAACAGCAGGTGGATAAAGCACTTCAGGCAACGGTAGGTATCCCGGCAGAAATAGTAGCCCGTACCCTAAATTTGGGCGATAAGCCACAGAGGTTTGCCGCAGAAGGAGCGCAAGCGGCAGCATTTGCAAAAGCACTTGGGCTTAAAGATATTGATTATGATTTGTTTATTGATTTCCCAAGAGAAGAAGCCTATCGTGCTTATAAGCAAAAAGGATTAAGTGATGCGGAAGCTGGCAAGAAAGCGGATTATATTAAGGATATAATAATCAAAGAAGGTCAAAGGTCAACTTTCCAGCAGGATAATATGCTGAATGATGTTATTAATAGGGCTTTTGGTGGGGAACAAAGCGGATTGGGAAGTCTTGCAAAATCTATAACTATATCCCCGTACATAAAAATACCATCCAATGCCTATTGGAGTTATTACAATTTAGTTAATCCAGAAGTAGCGTTTCTGCAATCTATAATATATGGTGCAAAAGCAGCAGCCAAACAATATGGTGGTTATAAAAAGTTTTTAGGAGATAAGGATAACACATCGGCAGCAAAAGATTTGAATGAGGCAAAATATTGGTTTGCTCATGGTGCAGTAGGTATGGCTACAAGGGCAGTAGTAATATCATTAGTTGGCGCAGGTGCAGTAAGGCCATCTAATACAGCAGAAGATACAAAAAAAGAAAGAGAGGGGGAACAGAACTACGAACAACAAGGAACTATAAATGTGTCTAAACTTTTTGCCGCAGCACAAGGTAAAAATCCAGATGATATAAAAAATGGCCTAAATGTCCAAATGCGTTGGTTTGGGCATTGGGGAACGATAGCAGATGCGATAGCAAGAAAGAATGAAGAAATGACTCCAGAACAACGTAAAAATCAGGCTGAATTTTGGGATGCGGCTTTAGGTGGATTAGAGATTGATGCACTAAAAGACTTGAATCAGGGTGTTTTTGGTAACACATCTTCATTATTGACAGCAATAGAAAGAAAAGACTTTCAGAATTACGGTGTGAATTTAATTAATATGTTTACTAACGTGGTTCAGCCAGCCGCATTGGCACAAGTAGAAAAAGCGGCAATGCCTTACTATACTAAACAAAAGGCAGATACTTTTTTAGGCGAATTAAATAATACAATGCTTACAAGAAGCAAATTGTATCGTGATTTAACTAACCAATACCCGCCATCAAAAATTGGGATATGGGGTGATAAACTTGAAAAGAGAGACAATTTCGGTATGAGGCTTTTTGGTATCAGCAGGTCAAACCCGGATAACTTTGCACAGCCTATTTATGAAGATTATAAAAGAACCAATAATACTAAATTTTTACCACCATCAGTAAGACCAATTATTGAAAAAAATGGGGTAGAAATTAAGTTACCTACACAAGATGCAGCACGATTAGAAGAACTTGTAGGGCAGCAAAGAAAAAACCTTATATCTCCGTACATAAATGATATGGCTACGTTTGAAGGGAGTAATAAAGTATATTCAAAATTATCAGATTCAGAAAAGGAAGACAAGTTAAGAATATTGTACGAGGAAGGCTACAATAATGGTAAAGAATTATTTTTAAAAGAGCATCCCGAATATAATATTCCAGATAAAACAAGACAAGAAAAGATAGAAGATAAAAAAGAAAGCAGGTCTAATAGAAAGTTTAGAAAAGCATTACAAAAAAGATAAAAATATATGGCAGATAATATAGAAGAATTAAAAAAGAAGTTGGCTCATTATGAAAAAA
>CALJKL010000088.1 GCA_937973555.1 uncultured Flavobacteriales bacterium
AATTGTGCAATATATTAGTTTTTTTTTCATAAAAAAACCCTCATAAATCACATTTCATTTATGAGGGCGCCGAATAAATAATAAACTTTATGAAGAAAATATAGTGAGATTATATTAACCGTTAATAGTTTTCTTTAGAAGGAATGTTAAAATAAAAGATGTAATAATTCCCACAAATATGATTGTTCCATCTAGAAAATCTATAAAAACATTTTTACCTAAAACTATCGCGGTAACAAAACTGCCTAAAAAGGCAAACAAAATATACCTATATAAACCGATACCATCATTAAAATTAAAGCATTCATAACGATAGGCTTTTATAATATATTTACCAGATAATTATTGTTAATATCTTTTCTAATTTTTAAAGAAAAGCCCTTTTCTAATTCATTGTAGATTAAATCACAATGATGTATCAAATTATCAAACTCCTGATTAAACGCTTCAAACATAAAAACCAATTGTTTCATATTATTGTCGTCTAATAATACCATTTGATCGTAATAAGAAACTTCAGAAATCCCATAATTTCGATGAAGTTTTATAAAATAATCCTCTATTAATTCGAAATTTTTCATGATTGGCTTCAATTTGAATGTTTTGATAAATCACTAAGGCAATTACATTTTCATCAACCTTAATTGAAATACTTTTCATAATACAAAATTGTAATAAATTAAAATTGAATATATTATAAAATTATATGGGAAGATTACAGAATTTTTAGAAATAAAAAAACCTTCTGATAAATCAGAAGGTTTAAAAAACTTTTGGTAGACTCACAGGGATTCGAACCCCGACAGACGGTACCAAAAACCGTAGTGCTACCGTTACACCATGAGTCTATACCGTTTTTGGTGGTGCAAATTTAATACAATTTTTCCTATTTGCAAGAATTTCAAATGAAAAATTTAGAAAATTTTCATATCATCCTGAATTTCAAATCCTAAAATCATATCTTATAAACTTGTTTCAATGCTTCCATTCTAATTTTGTATCTTTGAAAATAAAAATATTTCTATGAATCATCAGCCGGTAGAAGGTTTTTCCAAACTTTCCAAACATGGGAAAATAGATTGGTTAATCAATGAATATTTACAAGGCAATCAAGAATACCAAGAGATGCTTCAGCAATATTGGAATTCAAATCCTGATTTGCAAAAATTGCATGAAGAATTTTCGGAAAACACTATTTCTAATTTTTACATGCCTTATGGTATTGCACCCAATTTCCTAATTGACGGAAAATTAATGGCTTTACCCATGGCAGTAGAAGAAAGTTCTGTAGTGGCTGCTGCTTCCAAATCAGCAAAATTTTGGTTAGAAAGAGGCGGTTTTAAAACCACCATCATCAATACCGAAAAACTAGGACATACGCATTTCATCTTTAAAGTTGAAGCTCATAAACTGTTGCATTTTTTCAATTTTACATTAAAGAAAAAACTCTTCGAAGCCACTGAAGACATTACCGCCAATATGAGAAACCGCGGAGGTGGAATTCTGGATATTAAACTCATCGATAAAACCGCTGAGCTGGCCAATTATTTTCAATTAAAGGCAAGTTTTGATACGGTAGATTCTATGGGCGCCAATTTTATCAACTCTTGTCTCGAGCAGTTTGGTAAAACGCTTAAAGCAGAAATAGTTATTGCAGAAGATTTTACCCAAGAAGAAAAAGATTCTTTGCAGGTGGTAATGAACATTCTTTCTAACTACACCCCAGATTGTATCGTGAGAGCAGAAGTTTCCTGTAAAATAGATGATTTAAAAGACGACAGTGGGATTTCTAATGAAGAATTCGCTTGGAAATTTAAGCAGGCCGTTACTATTGCAGAGATAGAACCCTATCGAGCCACTACGCATAACAAAGGCATTATGAACGGAGTAGATGCAGTGGTGATTGCTACAGGAAACGATTTTAGAGCAACGGCAGCCTGTGCACATGCCTACGCTAGCAAAGATGGAAAATACAAATCTCTAACGCATTGTACTATAGACAACGGTATCTTCAGATTCTGGATTGACCTGCCTATCTCGGTAGGCGTTGTAGGAGGGTTAACCAATCTTCATCCTTTAGTAAAATTTTCTTTGGCTCTATTAGGCAAACCATCAGCCCAAGAATTGATGAGCATTTTGGCCGTTTCGGGATTGGCGCAGAATTTTGCAGCACTTCGTTCTTTGGTGACTACAGGTATCCAAAAAGGACATATGAAAATGCACCTTTTCAATATCTTGAATCAATTCAATGCTACCGAAGAAGAAAAACAATTTTTCGTAAACTACTTCAAAGACAAAACCGTAAGCCACCATGAAGTGATTGCGGAGTTAAATAAATTAAGACAAAAGTAAAATGAAGAATATTACTTTAATCATAGGCGCTATTTACGGAATGATGGCTGTAATATTGGGAGCATTAGGTTCCCATGCTTTCAAAAAGATATTATCATTGGAGAGACTCCAAAGCTTTGAAACTGGTATTAAATATCAAATGTACCATGCTTTGTTGCTTTTGGTTTTAGGATTCTTCTTGAAAATGGAAACCGGTATCGAAAAAACAGCTGCATGGTTCATTATCATCGGAACTTTCTTGTTTTCGGTAAGTATTTATTTCTTGAGTTTTCAAGAGGTTATGAGTAAAAACCTAAAATTTCTGGGGCCTATTACTCCGCTTGGCGGGGTCATGATGATTTCGGGATGGGCATTATTGATTTATTATTTTGCCAAATACAGAGCTTAATCTTAAAATTAGAGGAAATAATATGAAATCTTAGCCCTTTTTCCTTTTTCACTTGGGGCTTTTTTTTTATTTTTGTACATCTTATTATTCAAAACAAAATTTTAAAATATTATGAATCTTCACGAGTATCAATCAAAAGAGATTTTATCTTCTTACGGCGTTAGAATCCAGCGTGGTTTCGTTGCAAACAACGTAGAGGAAGCTGTAGTAGCAGCCAATAAACTTAAAGAAATGACCGGTAGCGAAGGCTGGGTAGTAAAAGCTCAAGTTCACGCTGGTGGTAGAGGAAAAGGCGGCGGCGTTAAGTTTTCTCCTAACTATGATAAGTTAAAAGAAAATGCTCAAAACATCATCGGCATGCAGTTGATAACTCCTCAGACATCTGCCGAAGGTAAAAAGGTAAATTTTGTTTTAGTTGCTGAAGATGTATATTATCCTGGTGAAACAGAAACCAAAGAATTTTATGTATCTATCTTGTTAGACAGAGCCTTGGGTAAAAATACAGTGGTTTATTCTACAGAAGGAGGAATGGATATTGAACATGTAGCAGAAGTAACCCCTCATTTAATTCACAAAGAAGTGATAGATCCAGCTTTGGGATTACAAGGTTTCCAGGCTAGAAAAATTGCTTTCAACCTAGGATTATCAGGTGATGCTTTCAAAGAATTCGTGAAGTTTATTGATGCGCTTTACAAAGCATATGTTGGGATTGACGCTTCATTATTCGAAATCAACCCAGTATTGAAAACTTCAGACAACAAAATCTGTGCTGTAGATGCTAAAGTAACTTTAGATGATAACTCATTATTCCGTCACAAAGATTTGGCTGAATTAAGAGATAAAAGAGAAGAAGACCCTATGGATGTAGAAGCAGGTGAAGCAGGTCTTAACTTCGTAAAATTAGACGGTAACGTAGCTTGTATGGTAAACGGAGCAGGTCTAGCGATGGCAACAATGGATATCATCAAATTATCTGGTGGTAACCCAGCCAACTTCCTAGATGTAGGAGGTACTGCAGATGCTCAAAGAGTTCAGACAGCTTTTGATATCATCTTAAGAGATTCTAATGTAAAAGCTATCCTTATCAATATCTTCGGAGGTATTGTTCGTTGCGACAGAGTTGCACAAGGGGTAGTAGACGCTTACAAAGCAATGGGCAACATTCCAGTTCCAATTATCGTAAGATTACAAGGAACCAATGCAGTAGAAGCTAAAAAATTGATTGATGAATCAGGCTTAAACGTTCATTCAGCGATTACTTTAGAAGAAGCTGCCAATAAAGTAAAAGAAGTATTGGGATAATACCTAAACACTTTTAAAATACAGAATCCGCTCCTTTTGGAGTGGATTTTTTTATGGCAATCCCTCATGCCCATTCCAAGGCCAAACCATTCGGGCCGGGCTCTCCGCTATATCTTTTTCTTTTTCTCACTGTCACTATAAGCGGTGTCGAAGAGTCCTAAAAAAGAAAAAGTATGCCGCTTCTATCCCTATTGCAGTGACGCAGATTTTCTTTACATTGATATGAGTTTTAGGGTTGTTACTTGAGTAAAGGCTATAAAACAAAAAAGCTCATCAACTAAGTTGATGAGCTTTTCAAAATAAAAACTGGCGGCGACCTACTCTCCCGCGTTAGCAGTACCATCGGCG
>CALJKL010000089.1 GCA_937973555.1 uncultured Flavobacteriales bacterium
TTAAATGGTGTACCGATCCGTTCGCCCTCCCCCTGCTTTTAAAACAAGTAAAAAAACAAGGTTATGAAAATAGAAAATCAAGTATGTACGCTGGAACAGGCGAAGAAGTTAACGGCGTTAGGCGTAACAGCCGAGCCTTTATTCTGGCACGTTATCAACATTGACCCGATCACGCCATTGGATATTATTCAAAAATGGCAGCACTCGAATTTCGATCAATGCGAAAAATATCCTGCCTTCACCGTAGCCGAGTTAGGGGTTATGCTACCACACCCAAGTAGCCTTAATGAAATGGGCGGATGGGTTCATATGTCAGAGTGTGACACAACTTCAAATGATGGTATGCCTTGGTATTTGCTATGGGAATATGACTTAGATAAAGAGGGCGCAGGGTACGGTAGGCATATAGTAAGCGGAGTAAACGAAGCCGAAGCCCGTGCCTCCATGCTTATCTACCTACTGGAAAACAACCTTACCACAGCAGAAGAAGTAAACCAAAGACTAACCAATTAATCACCGCCCTGCGGGGCATATAAAAAAAGAAGATGGGATATTTCAACGATGAAGTGCAGAATAATTTTGTTGCTGACTTTGGTTTTGATGCACCACATAGAACAAGAAAAGAGTGCGAAAAGCCAGTATTTCATGACCATAGGCTACATCGTATTGCTTTTATGAAGCACGAGCATTTTGGTAGTCCCGGGGATCGTGACGAAAACGGCATACCCGGATGGGTCGCAAAGAGAATTTGTACAGGCTGCGGTAAGGAGTATAAGGGTCGTGTATTTTTTCCAGATAAAAACCAAGCCAAATGAGAACCCTAACCCTACCCATACCAGAAGGACGATTGTTAATTGTGGCGGGATTGCCGGAGGATGCAAACACATTGACTATTTGGACAGGACAGTATTCTTTGAGGGGATACCTAAAAGACAGGGATTACTTGTTTTATACGACAAACGGGGTTATCAAAAACGTATTGCTACCCTCCCGGCTCCTGGTCACTTTTTGGCAAGGCATCGGAGTTGACGGATCGCCCATGCGATTATGAAGCTAACGGCATAAAAGAAAACGACATTTTATTAATTGAAAATAAAACGCAATGAGAAAAGTATTGAGAACGCTTTACGTTGTTATGGAGAGAGGCAATAAAAAAAGGCTAAACCCATACAACCCTCTTAGTTATATACTGATTGTGGTTGTGCTGTTTGTTGCGTTATTATTATTTGGGTTCATTGGTATTAAGAATGAGGTTGACTTCAAAAATCCCTTTAAATGGCGGTATTAACCTTCCACGGCATAAAGCCGGAGGATTATTTACTAATTAAAAAAGAGAAGTTATGATACACGAATTGAAAACATGGCCTGAATACTTTGAAGAGGTTTTTATGGGCCGAAAAACATTTGAGGTTCGCAAAAACGACCGTGATTTCAAAAAGGGCGACATCCTCGTATTAAAGGAGTGGGATAATAAGAATAACGAATATACTGGTAGGCAACTGGCAAGAGGGGTGTCGTATGTTCTACATGGCGGAAATTTTGGAATAGAACCCGGAACCGTTATAATGGCTCTTCAATAAAACCCCCACCACATGACAGACCCAAAAGCCAAGGCGCAAGAGATAGTAGAGAAGTACAGGAAGATATTGCATCGTAAATCGATTTTCCGAAAAGACGCCATCACCGCCTGCGCCATAACCGATGTAGAAGATAGAATAGAAACCCTTGTAGAGTTCAATAAA
>CALJKL010000090.1 GCA_937973555.1 uncultured Flavobacteriales bacterium
GATGCCAATGCCCTAAGTTTACCTTGCTCTTGTAAGCTATTACGCATATTCATAAGATAGTTTACGGCTGATTCTACGTTTGGATAACCATAAACATTGTCGAAATGATATGCTTTATGCGCTGGTAAAAAATAAGTGTATAATCCAGTAATAGTTCTATTGTTTTCGTTTCTTTTTAATGGGTTGCTATCATACACCAATTCCTGAAATTCATGTTCATCTGCTGTTGTTTCGTCGGCCTCAACCGTTGTTGTATAGAGCTGTTTACCCTTCATCCTACCTTCTATTTCCGAACAATATCTTACTACATCTTGACGGGTTTTTATACTGATTTTCTTCTCTACCTTTCCAGCCTCATCGGATATGTATGTATCCAACTCCGGGCCGTCATAATAACCTTCTGTTGCAGGCCCATAATCAATCCAACTTTCTAAAGCATCTTCTTCTTCTCTTTCTTGTTCAGCTACACTACCACGCCTTGAAGTATTAAAAAATCTAAGTTCATTTGGATCATCCCCTTTCATCAGGTCGTAAACAGGTCGAAAAAAGTCTGGTAATTTTTTCCAGGGCTGAATAATCGCTTTTTTCATTACTTCTTCTGCACCGTCATCATCCTTACTCTGAATACCGCAATGCTGGTTAGTTGGACGCTTACTTGTTCTATCGTATGCCCATACGCCACTTATAGCAGTCTTACCAAGTTTACGGCGTGTCAAAAAGTTTAATCCTAAACAATCCGGGTCTGTTTCACAATATTTAAGTATGTAGAAAACTTCCATATCTGTAATACGAAAGTCCATGTATTTACCCTGAAATATCCAATAAGTACAATACAAATAATGAGTGCCGGTCATGTAGAGCAACTCCGATTCTTTTTTAAACGGGTTATAATTGTAAAACCATACCCCGCACAACCTTCTTTTCCATTCCCTAACTCTTATTTCTTCGAGTGTAGGGTCAAAATAATCTTTGTTTATTTTTCGTATTTCTTTCTCTCTTTTAGTTTTATCCTTCCAATCTTTAGGTAGTTGATACCTTTCCCAAAATTGGTTTTCAGGTATATCAGAACGCTTTATAATGTCAGTTTCTTGCAATTCACCTGTAATAGAATTAACTCCGTAGCCTGCTGGTGGCAACTGGCATTTATAAACAAAGCCAAACGCATTGTCCTCTACTTCATAAACCGAACCGCCTTCTACTGGATAAAACATTTTATAATCCTATTGATTGTGGTGAAACTGATTTTATTTTAGGCTTACCTTCGCTTTCGTCAAATTCAATCCTTAATTCATCTTTTAGCCTGTTCATTCTTGTTATCATATCTGGTAATTTTTCGCCTATTGCCATTGACCTGTCGTACAATACTGTTTCCGTTTTTTTACCGTCTATATGTTCTTTCAATTTAAAATCCTTCATATAATCAATCTGCTGCTTAACTAATTCAACATAAGAAACATACCCCTTTATCGCTAAATCATATTCCCCTATGGAATACATTTTTTCATAATGAGCCAACTTCTTTTTTAATTCTTCTATATTATCTGCCAT
>CALJKL010000091.1 GCA_937973555.1 uncultured Flavobacteriales bacterium
ACATAATTATTATCTTATTATTATTACTTTTTCTAATTTCCCAACTGTAAATAAAGGTTTTTTCTTTTTCTGTTGCTTTGTACTTAGTAGACATATGTAAAGATATGACTTCTAAAACAAAAAATTTTAATTAATAAGTAAGGATTGCAAATCCGCGCTGTCGAATGCTTAGACTTGAAGCTT
Organism: uncultured Flavobacteriales bacterium; assembly: GCA_937973555.1. Lineage (GTDB taxonomy): Bacteria > Bacteroidota > Bacteroidia > Flavobacteriales > Weeksellaceae > Cloacibacterium. Next base: position 184 of record CALJKL010000091.1, read on the forward strand.
TGATTGTAGATAAAATAAAAACCACCTAATTTCGGTGGTTTTTTATAGATATGTAAGGTTAATTAATCTTCGTTATTGTAAGATTCTTCTCCAATATTCCATGTGAAACCAAATCTTAACGTGTTGTCTAGTGCGGTGTTTACCTTAGAAGTATTCACCAAGTAAGAAAGGTCTAACCCAAAGGACTGATATTTTAACCCAACCCCCACTGTGGCATACTGTCTTGCACCTTGTACTTCACTTTCATGGAAATAACCGGCTCTCACGGCGAATGCATTGTCATAAGAATATTCTACAGAACCACTGTACATAATGCTTTTTTCATTTTTGAAAGATTTCCCAATACCTTCTATTACCCCTACGTTGGGTACATCATAGATAGGATTTCCATTAGTGTCAGTCCCTGAAATTTCAGGTCCGGGAACCAATAATTTTGAGGCTTCAGCGGTGATGCCTATCTTGTTTACTTCATCCAAAAACAAATCATATCCTGCTCCCAATCTGAAGCTGGTAGGTAAATATGAACGAGATTCTTCGTTACCGGTATAATCTAGTCTTGGCCCTAAGTTTTGTATTGCCCATCCTGCTCTTACTCTACCTTCATAATCTCCAAAACTTTCAAATTTGGGAGTCTGCAAAAATCCTGATACATCTACTGCGAAAGTATTGGCTGGTTTTAAAGAACTGTCTGTATTGAAGCCTCCGGATAAATCTGATCTTATAAATCTTCCGGTTACTGCCATAGAGTAAGAGTCTGATAATTTTAGACCATAGGCCAAATCTATGGAAAACTCATTAGGTTTTGCGGTTCCTTCGGATACTACTTCGCTGCCTACTAATTTTGTAAGATCTACAGATCCCATATTAAAATAATAGATACTGGCACTTAGTGAAGATCTTTGTTCTTCACCAAGAAGAGTGCTATATGCACCATATATCAGAAACACATCATTGGTTAGCTTGCTCATATATGGGGTATAATTCAGCGCAACATTAGAAGAGTTTCTGCTGAATGTATATTTAGAAGCATTCCAAAATTGGGAAAATCCATCCGCAGAAGTCGCCACCCCCTGGTCTCCCATACCGCCGGCTCTGGCGTCTGGTGAGATTCTTAAGAAAGGAGCCCCTGTAAGTACTGGGCCTGCTGTGTTTTGAGCAAAGGCTAAACTTCCTATTCCTAACGTTATTCCTAAAATAAATAGTCTGGTTAAATTCATATGTTTTTTTTTCTATTTCAAAATTACCATTTTTTCTACTGCTGAGGCAGATCCTTTACATTTTTGTTGATTTTGACTTTTTACAAAAACTTTGTAAATGTAAGTTCCTTTTGCTACAGTATCCCCAAAATCATCCGTTCCGTCCCATTCTATTGCGGTTTTATTGGTTCTGTAACCTTCCATAAATGGATTGGAAGTAACAGCAGAACTAAGCGTTCTTACCAATTTTCCGGTAATGGTGTAAATCTGGACATTAACATCTAATACATCATCACAATTATGTTCGAACTGGATATATGTTTTACTGGTAAAAGGATTCGGCCAATTTAATAATTTATTTATTATCAAATTTTCGGTGTCAGAATCTCTTACTACAAAATTTAACGTTTGTGTGGCAGAATTATTGTTAATGTCCCAAACTTTAAAAGTAATTTGGTGATTTCCCGGTTTTAGATTTTGGAATGGATACATTACAGATCCCTTTTGATAATCTAAAAATGAAGCATTGAGGCAGCCGTTTCCTGAACCTGGAGCATAAAATTCATTGAGTAAAGTGGTATTTATAGTCTCACCATCTAGCACTACAGTAATGTCGTGCCCAATTCCCGAGCCTGTAGAATTAATGCCCGTGTCGTCTGTAACACACGCCAAAAGATTGGGGCTAGTGTTGGTAATTCCACCATCTACAAAGTTGGTATTATTTAAATACAGCTGAACTTTTGGAGCTTGGTTGTCATTAATTCCATTTGGATTGATGTCCCCAATTTTTTGTGACCTGTTGTTGAATACATCAAAAACGTTATTGTCTGCATAGGCCAGTATTCTTCCATCTCCAAGGGTATAGTTAATGTCTTTAGGAATGTAGAATTCTACAGTGAAGTTACCATTGGTTACAGTGCCGGAAGCTTTTATAATAGGACTTCCTTCTTCAATATAATTGAGTATGGGGACCATATTGCCATCATTGTTTAATGTTTTTTTATTGAGTTTTTTATCAAAAACATCAATTACTATTTTTCCATTGAAGTTATTGTTGAGGGTGCCAGCATCATTATTGATGTGCCCGGAGATTTTCACGAAATCTAGTGCTCTTAGCTGTCCGGGAACCGGAGAGTTGATATTGTCTATTACGATTAAGTTTTTAGGCCTGCTTAATTTTAGGGCAGGATCTCCCAGGAGATTTACCTTAAAATGATTTGGATCTGCGCCATATTGTTTTTTGGCTTCCAGAAAAGCATTTCCGATGTCCCAAAAATCACTGTTGTAAAGTTTAAAGAGATTATTGTTGAAATTTTCAGAAAACAATCTTCCATAAATAACATTTATAGCCCTGCTGGAGGTAATCATAGCATTGGCTCCTCCTTGTGATAACTTCAGCAATTGTTCTCCGGCGGAAGAAGTGTTATGATCGTCCCAAAGTGCAAATTCACAAGTTATAGTGCTTATAAATGGGAATCTGCTGTATATATTATTGTAATTGTTGAATGAGTTAATTTCCTGTAAAGTAAGTACTCTTTCTTGTGCCCAACCGTTGATTCCGCCATGTCCGAAATAAGATAGATACAAACTGTTGCCCATGGCATTGGTAATGGCTTGGTTTATTTGCGGGTAACGCTGTCCACCGGCGGTGCTTTGTGCTGTGTAGGAATCCAAGTATAGTTTTCTGATGTTGTATTCGGGTTTGTCTGTATTTCCTTCAAAAATATTTTGAAGAACATTATTCATGGCGTCATGAAAAGTACCATTCAGGTAGGGGCTTGTACTGTTATCTATTCGGCTATCTTGGTCGTCATCTACCACAAAATTCATCTTCATTCTCCAATCTCCAAAAGGGGTAGATTGCCCTGGTAACGCATTGTAATAAGAAAGTGTTTTATCTACCAGTTTTTTGGCTTCTTCTAGATTTTGTGCAGGAAGTCTTCCTATTGGCAAATCTGGAAATATGGAATAAATATAGACAGAGTTTTGTGGAGAGGTCATGGCAAAATAATCGTCTGTTACGAAAGAGGCTTCAAAATTTTCACTAAAATCACTCTGGTAACTTGGGATGAAGTTTTGGTTGGAGGTCGTTTTATTCCTGAAATCAAAACTAGAATCTCCAAGTATCAAAACGTATTTCAAGCTGCCTGAAGTTGTATTGAGCTTTGTAACGAAATCTCTTATAGCGGTAATGTCTTTGCTTCCAGAGCTGAACTCATTGTATATCTTTTTTACATCTACTACTTCTGCATGATAATTTTTGGCATTTTTGTAATAGTTTGCAATTCGTTCTGCTTGAGGAGTAAATTCCTTGGTGGTGATGATGAGGTAGTCTACATTTTGAAGTGAAGACAAATCCTGATTTTCAATTTTTTCTACAAACCCCGGTTCAAAAGCTGCAGAAGACTTGAAGGCCACAAATTCGTTGTTGAAAATTTTGCTGTTGGCAATATATCCAAAAGAAAATTGCCCACCGGTAGATTTGTTTACCACTTTCTTGGCATTCGTGATATCTGAAACGTCCCAAACTTGTTCTAGGTTTGCAGTATTGTCTATCTTAAAACCATAAAGTTCTCCGTTTCCTTCGGTGATTTCAAAGACACGAAAGTTCATTTGTGAATCATTGTATTTCAAATCTTCTTTATATTGAACTTCTGCGAAATCAAAATAAAAGGCCGCCAAAGGATTAGAAGAATTAATGGTATAATCTAGCTTGATCTCATTTCCGGATAGATTATTCTCAGTAAAATCCCAAGGCAATTCTATTATTTTGGTATCAGAGTTATTGCTTACTGTATAAGTAATGGTCCTTTGTCCATTAATGGTATAAGTAATCTTATCGTTATTAGTATTTTGTACAAAAAAAGTAGTCTTAACTTTTATATTATCTGTTAACTGAATAGGTGAAAGGGTTTTGAAAATAATGCTCTTATTGGTATTAAAGGCGTCACCTACCCACAAACGTCCTATGTTAAGGAAATTGAATTTTTCTTCATTCAGATATTGGTAATCATCATATCTGGTATAATAATTAGAAGGCGGGGTAATGTCTGATGGTACAACTCTTTTCCCTGCACCAATATCAAAATTGATGAAATAATAAGAATAATTTTCATAGATATTGACAACATTCTGACTTTTATGGGTAAGCCTGGTGTCTTTTCTTTTGTGCCCGTTGCCATTTTGAATGTCAAATAGGTTATATCCATGAGGTCCCTGAGCATAGAATAGGGCATAATCTCCATCATCCCATTTTCCGTCATCTTCTCCGATTACCTGTATAGCATCTTCCTGAAGGGCACTATACCTGAAATCTTTATTAAATTCTGGAAGCATTAGCCCCCCGTTTCCATAAATCCTGAAATTTTTTGGATTGATGTTTGAAGGGTTGATTCCATTGTCTTTTAAAAATTTTGTAGTGATTTTAAAAATACCAGATTTGTCTACCTTTATTTTATAAAAGGTGCCACTTTTCAGAGGGTTTTCGGTAGTGCCTGAAGTTAGTAATTGCCTAGATGTTTTCTGCATTGGTCCTTTCTTTACCAAATCATAAGACGCCAACCTATATATATTCTGTTTGTCTTTTTTAAATGTAGCGATTACAATATTGGTAATGTTTTCGCTATTAATAGTTTGGTTGTTGGTCTGTGCGATTTCATCCTCAGGGATATTGTCTTTGTTTAGGCCATAAAGTTCATTAGTGGAGATTTTTTCCCAAACCAGATTTTTTACTTCATATTCTCCAATTTCATTCTTTAGGGTATAAGCAAGATAAGGAATGCCATTCACTACAGAATAGTTTACGTTTTTAAAAAATGGGAGATTATATTTGAAGGTGCCATAATCTAATATTGTGTTTCCTTCCCATTGAATGGTAGTTTTCTGAGAATAAAAAGTGCCAAAACCCAATAAGATAAAAAGTAAATATTTTATAGATTTCATATTTTGAAATTGGAGTACAAAATAAACGAAAAAAACAAAATTTTCATATTGAACAATAAAATTAATTTTAGAACGTTAAAAAACATGAAAAAATCTTACAATTAGTGTTTGATTAATAAAATAAATTATTTTTCTTTGTAGCTCAAAATTATCTAGATTAATTATGAAAAAACTAAAGTTTATTTCATTGCTTTCATTAGGAATGTTACTGTTGCTAACGAGCTGTGGTGGAGGCGGTAAAGTAAAAAATGGTGGAGGAACCAAAAATAAAGTTGGAATGAATGGCTGGAAGGCTAATGATTCTAAAGGTTGGTTTTTTTCTGGAAAACAAAAAAAACCTAAAGGATGGCCTAATATGGTATATGTAGAAGGAGGTACCTTTACAATGGGCTTAGTAAAAGATGACGTAATGCATGATTGGAATAATACCCCAAGAAGAATGCAGGTGAGTTCATTTTTTATCGGAGAAGCAGAAATTACCAATGCAGACTATCGTTCATATGTCACATGGTTAAAATTTGTATTTCCGCCATCAGATCCGAGCTTTAAAAATATTTACAGTGGAGCTTTACCAGATACTTTGGTTTGGAACAATAAATTATCAAGAAACGATTATGCAGAAACTTATTTCCGTTCTCCGGAATATGACAACTATCCTGTAGTTGGTGTTTCTTGGCAACAGGCTTCCAGATATTGTGATTGGCTTACAGACAGAGCCAATGAATTTGAATTGATGAAACAAGGAATCATTGCTAAAAACTACTATGCCAATGACGCCAACAATCAAGGTGCTAATGCTTTCAATCTAGATAAATACAAAGCAAACGATCCAGAATTGGATTCTTATATCAACAAACAAAGAATGCAAAAACAGTCTGGTATCAAAACATCTAATGCCAGAATACAATCTGCCAATAGAAATGCTACAGCAGGTTTGGTAACCAAATTCCGTCTTCCTACAGAAGTAGAATGGGAATATGCTGCTCTTGGTCTTCAGAAAAATAGAGAATACAATAAATATCTGGGTAAGCTTCCTGAAATTGAAAAATTAAGGGGTAAAAAAGGGCGTAACAGAGGAATGTATTTAGAAAACTTTAAGCAAGGAAGAGGAGATTACTCTGGTGTAGGAGGTTGGAACAATGATGGTTCACCCACCACTTCTGATGTAAGACAATATCCTTCTAATGACTTGGGAATCTATGGTATGTATGGTAACGTGGCAGAATGGACTGCAGATGTTTATAGACCAATTATAGATGAAGAAGCAAGTGATTTTAACTACTACAGAGGCAATATGCCACAACAAACAGTAAAAAATTCTGATGGAACCTATAAAAAAGTAGATGCTAAAGGAATGAAATATGAAAGATTGGCAGATGGTAGAGAAATTTATCAAGGTTTGCCAGGATCTTATGAAAGAAGAACCGTAGAAGATCAAAGAAATTACAGAGATGGTGATTTCATGTCTTCACTAGAAGCTGGTTATGGTAAAGAAGTAGACAGTGCCACTGCAGAATATAACATGTACAATGCTCCGAAAAATCAGTTTATTGTTGATGACAGAGGAAGAGTGATTTTGCAAAAAGACAGAAAACCAAGAACCACTACAGTTTCTAATTCTGTAAGAGTTGTAAAAGGAGGCTCGTGGATGGATACTTCTTATTGGCTAGATCCGGGACAAAGAAGATTCAAAGATGAATCTAAATCTTTCGGGTGGGTAGGTTTCCGTGTTGCACAAGATGCTAAGGATATCAATAATAAAAGAACAAAAAGATAATTAAATCTTAAATATTTAAAAATCCTTTCCTTTTTGGAAAGGATTTTTTTATTTTTGACCTATGAATGCAGAGCAATTTTATCCTATTTTTTTACAATCCAATCAAGTAGTAATCGACAGTAGAAAAATCAAAGAAAATGATATTTTCTTTGCGTTTTCTGGTGATAATTTTAATGCTGCAATTCAAGCAGAAGAAGCCATAGATAACGGTGCTTTAGCTGTGATTGTAGAACAAATAGAATTTGAAAATATTGCTAAAAATATTTTCTATGTTCCTTCTACCTTGTTTTTTTTACAAGAGCTTGCTCTGCTTCATAGAAATTTGCTCAAAATCCCAATTATTGCTCTTACTGGTAGTAATGGGAAAA
>CALJKL010000092.1 GCA_937973555.1 uncultured Flavobacteriales bacterium
AAGCTGGCAATGCCCTATCTGGTGGCGTGGGTGGTACAGAGATACCAACGGTTGAAATGTATTCTACACCATCTGGTGAATTAGTAGAAACAGACCCGGTAAGTTTATCCAAAAAATTTAAGCAACTAAGTGAGGCAGTTAAGCCAGTTTCAGATATTGAAATGGGTATGTCAAGGGGTATGGCCCAACCAGTTATTGATGAAGGAAAAAGAAAAGAAGCAGAAAAATTAAAACAAGATTTCCCTAATATAGATTTTGAAGGTATTTATGAAGATACAAAAGATTTATCCGATGACTTATTGGATAATTACAAAAGAGATATACTCCCCGATAAAGAAACGAATAATCAATTATACCAACGTAAACTTTCTAACATAAAATGGAGATCAGGTATTGAAAAATCTTTACTTGATTTGGTAAATCGAGGGGGTATAAAACCTGATGATTATAATAATTTGAAGGCTCAAATAGACAATTTGCCTATTACAGCATCCCAAGGGGATTATACGAATCAAAGAGATGCAATAAGAAGCGTATCAAAATCAATTCAATTATTCGGAGGGGAAAAAAAGGATGAAATTCTTAGAAACTTTGCAGTAGAAGCGTCTAAGATATATGGCAATCCGTTTAATAAGTCTGATAAAACATTTAAAGACACTCCCGAAAGTAAATACTTAAATGATGATGCACAATTAGGGTATCAATATTTATCCGATGTTGACCCTGAAAAAGCAGAACAATATAAGCGTCTTTTCATTGATAAAAACCTTATTAAAGATGACCCTGACCAAAAAGCTGGTTACGACCACTTGATGCTTAGGTTGGAAGAAACGGGCATAGGTTTAAAACAAAATGCTATTGATGAAGAAATTAATTCTCTTAAAAAAATAGCAACTGAACAGGGTGGACTATCGGAAACGCAAATAGAAAGGGCTAAAAAACTGGAAGATGCACAAGCAGAACTTACCCAAAAGAGAGAAGAACTTGACCGCAAATACCCAGAAAGAATAGAAAATAAGGTTGATGATGCTTTACAGGAAATAATGGGCCAGAAAATAGGTTTAGGCAGTTACACAGCAGGTAAGGCATGGATAGGGATAAGGAATACAGGACAGGGTATATGGGAGGCAGTATCTTCTCCATTTATGTCAGACCAAAGCAATGTACTTAGAGAATTGGCAATAATGGGTGAAGGCTTGGAAGAAGAAAAAGTGTACCATAAAACCGATAGAAATAAGAATGTAGTTTATGATGAAATGGTATTAGAT
>CALJKL010000093.1 GCA_937973555.1 uncultured Flavobacteriales bacterium
TTTTTGAATATGTAGAAGAACTTTTGAACTCTGTCATCAATGAAGGCGCTTTTATTACGCCAAAGATTGCCAGAAGAATTTTTGATTATTTCACTCAGAAAAAAAATAATTTAGAAGAACTAACCCCAAGAGAAGTAGAAGTAGCACTTGCCATTTCTGAAGGACTATCTTATAAAATGACTGCAGACAAACTTAATATTTCAATTGATACCGTAAGAATGAATATTAGAAACATTTATAAAAAACTGAAAATAAACAGTAAATCAGAATTGGTAAAATATGTTATTGAAAATAGAAATTATAATTAATTTCTGTTCTTGAGCAAAATCCAGCCTCTATAGGTCCTACCATCTGCTGCAATGATTACATACCAATAGGCATCTGTAGGGAGGTTTCTATTATTCATCTTACCATCCCAAACAAATTCTGTATTGCTGGTCTGTTGGTATACCTGATTACCATATTTGTCAAAAATTCTTAAAGTAGAATTATCACTAAAAACATCTAATCCTGTAAGTTTCCAATAATCATTAACACCATCTCCATTAGGTGTAAAGGAATTAAGAACGGTGTATATTTTTCCTCTCCTTACATCACCATAGCAATTAGAGTCCTCATATTTCACAAAGAAGCTATAGTCTCCAACTTTTAAATTACCAAAAATATTGCTGTCTTGCCAATGAATGAGATCCATAGAATACACTATTTTTCTACCTGGCAAACCAGTAGCCTCTACCACATAAAAATCGTTTTCACCTTTTAGAGAGATTATTTCGGGAGTATCTATATTAATTACTTTAAAGACAGCCGTATAGGTACAAGACATAGAATTGGTAAGCGTAAGTTTATAGGTACCTATTGTTTTCACCCCAGTTAAAAAATCCTGATTTGCGCCTTCTTTTATGGTACCATCAGGGTATTCCCATTTGTAATAAACAACATTAAGCCCCGTAAAATTAGGTTTTATGTCTAATCCTATATTATCGTTTTTGCAGTAATAATAATCTGCAATGTTTATCATTGGTGTTTTATTAAGAGTAATGTCTATGGTATAAAAATCCGGACAAAACCCTGCCTTGGAAACCTTTACATAAAATTTGGAAATGCCTTTGGCAACATCAAAATTATAACTGCCAGGATTCTGAATTTGATTTTTATAATCGTTCATGTCCTGAAGTGTTTCAAAATACTCATAAGTATAGGATGCTCCAAAATTGGTTTCAAAAGCAGTGAGATTGAGAGTCTCTTTACCATCATTCCCTTCATCGCATTGGGTTATATTGAATTGTGATGGAGTTAAGGCCAATCTGGCTCCGTTAACGAAGTCTATTTCCGCAAAAGTTCCACAATCTTTAAGATTTTCTACTTTTACCCAGATCTTAGAAACATAAGGATTAAGGATAAAGTTTTCAGGATTCTGAATCTCTTTACCAGGAACATCTATATCTGCTTGGTTTATATAAAATGTAAATCTGTTTTCGGGGTTTGGGATTTGTACCATCTGGTATTTGTAAGCCAAAAGATTTACATCATAGTAGCCATCCAAATTATTATCACAAATTTTGATTATAGAATTTTTTGACTTTACTGGAAAGTAAGAAAGCAAATTAATAGGTGCTACAGAATAACAGCCATTAATTTTGGACTCAAACCTGGCATAGACAAAAATATTACCTGCCAAGGTTATATATGGGGATGTAATCTGCGTACTCGGAATGCCATTGTTTGCATCTACTTCGTTTGCATAATAAGTGATTTTAAGGTCTTGCAACAAAATAGGATTAATGTTTTGATCAAAAATTTGGCTGATAGCACTCGTAAGATCAAAAGATTCTCCAAAATTCAATTCCTTATCACAAAGTTTTAAAACGGCTGTCTTGTCAAGATAAATAGACGGATAAAACTCTAAATTGAAAGTTAATTTAGAAACAGAATAGCAAGCAGAAGTGGCATATTTCACCTTTACATATACTACGGTACCATTAGACAAGTTTACATTTCTAGGATCTGTATATTGATTAGAAAAGACATCTGTAGCCGGATTGTAGGATTGATAATAGGTAAATGAAACATTTTCGTTATTTACATTAATCTGGGGCTCAAAGGTTTTAAGGTCTATACTTTCTTTACCGTCTGCATTATTGTCACATATATTTTTAATTGTTATGACAACATCTCGGTTGATGTTAGGC
>CALJKL010000094.1 GCA_937973555.1 uncultured Flavobacteriales bacterium
TTGTCGGGTAAGTTCCGACCTGCACGAATGGTGTAACGATCTGGGCACTGTCTCAGCCACGAGCTCGGTGAAATTGTAGTATCGGTGAAGATGCCGATTACCCGCAATGGGACGAAAAGACCCTGTGAACCTTTACTATAACTTCGTATTGACTTTGAGTAAACAATGTGTAGGATAGGTGGGAGGCTTTGAAGCTGGCACGCTAGTGTTGGTGGAGCCAACGTTGAAATACCACCCTTTGTTTACTTGGAGCCTAACTTCGAAAGAAGGACATTGCGTGGTGGGTAGTTTGACTGGGGTGGTCGCCTCCAAAAGAGTAACGGAGGCTTTCAAAGGTACCCTCAGCACGCTTGGTAACCGTGCGTAGAGTGTAATGGCATAAGGGTGCTTGACTGTGAGACCTACAAGTCGATCAGGTGCGAAAGCAGGACATAGTGATCCGGTGGTTCTGTATGGAAGGGCCATCGCTCAACGGATAAAAGGTACTCCGGGGATAACAGGCTTATCTCCCCCAAGAGTCCACATCGACGGGGAGGTTTGGCACCTCGATGTCGGCTCGTCACATCCTGGGGCTGGAGAAGGTCCCAAGGGTTGGGCTGTTCGCCCATTAAAGTGGCACGCGAGCTGGGTTCAGAACGTCGTGAGACAGTTCGGTCTCTATCTATTGCGGGCGTTAGAAGTTTGAGCGGAGTTGACTCTAGTACGAGAGGACCGTGTTGAACAAACCTCTGGTGTATCAGTTGTACCGCCAGGTGCACCGCTGAGTAGCTATGTTTGGAAGAGATAAGCACTGAAAGCATATAAGTGCGAAACTCGCCGCGAGATGAGACTTCTTTTAAGGGTCGTTGGAGATGACGACGTTGATAGGCTACAGGTGTAAAGGCAGTAATGTCATAGCCGAGTAGTACTAATTACCCGTAGATTTATAGCCTAGTATGGCACTCGAAAGGAGAAAGGTTTACTCTTTGTGAAAGTTTTTATCGATAAAATAGAAGTTAGAAAAAAGAAATTAGAAGTTAGAGAAAGTCTAACATCTAAATACTAAAATCTAACCTCTTATATAAAGCCTTTAGGGTGGTTTTAGCAGAGGGGCTCACCTGTTCCCATTCCGAACACAGAAGTTAAGCCCTCTAGCGCCGATGGTACTGCTAACGCGGGAGAGTAGGTCGCCGCCAGTTTTTATTTTGAATCCTCAATCAGTATTGGTTGAGGATTTTTTTATATCTTTATTTTGAATTTTTCTGTAATGTTTAGATATATAATACTGAATTCATAAATTATTCCTGATGAAAAAAATCTTTTTAAGTCTTTGTATTTTCACAATTTTTAATTCTTGTATTGTAAGCACAGCCGTATCAGCCGTGAGTACTGTAGGTAAAGTGGCGGTAGGAGCCGTAAAAACTACGGTAAAAGGAATTAGTTGGTCTATAAAGAAAGCCAATGGAAAGATTAACGAAGATCGATTAAATGGAAAATGGAAAATTGTGGGATATTACAAAGGGAATTTCGAGGAGTTTTCAGCTCAAGGTAATCCTGTTAATTATTTCAGTTGTACATCCGGCGATGAGTTTTATGAGTTTAAAATGAATAGAAAAAAATTCTTTCATTATACTTGTGGAACTTCGGAGCCTATAAAATATAAACTCAAATATTCTTTTGAGAAAAATCCTGAAACAGGAAATAAGGAAAATATGATTACCTATGGTCCGTCTTATTTTACTATTATAGATGTTACCAACGAGCATTTGGCTTTGGAAAGGTATTTTGTACAGGAAAATGGCATTGAAGTAAAAAGCATTTGCCTACTTGATAAAATGGATTAAGGAAACAGGTTTAGACCTGTATCACCCCCAAATTAAACTTTTCTTTAATAGGAGAATGATTGGCGGCTTCTATGCCTGCAGAAATCCATTTACGGGTGTCTAAGGGATCTATAATGGCATCTATCCAAAGCCTTGCCGCAGAATATTCAGATTTGGTCTGTTTTGTATAATTGGCGGTTATTTTTTCAGTCAACTGATTGTGTTCTTCTTCGGAAATTTCTTTACCCTGTTTTTTAAGCGCTGATTCTTGAATTTGCACCAAAACTTTTGCGGCTTGTGCGCCGCCCATTACAGCCAATTCTGCCCAAGGCCAAGAAACGATTAATCTTGGATCATACGCTTTGCCGCACATGGCATAATTACCAGCTCCAAAAGAATTTCCAGTAATAACCGTGAATTTTGGCACAATGGAGTTGGCAACGGCATTCACCATTTTGGCTCCATCTTTAATGATACCACCGTGCTCAGATTTGGAACCTACCATAAAGCCCGTTACATCCTGAAGGAAAACCAAAGGAATCTTGCGCTGGTTACAATTGGCAATAAATCTAGTGGCTTTGTCTGCAGAGTCGGAATAGATAACGCCACCGAACTGTATTTCGCCTTTTCCAGACTTTACCAATTTTCTCTGGTTGGCCACTATGCCCACACTCCAGCCGTCAATGCGAGCTGTACAACAAATGATGGTTTTGCCATAATCTGGTTTGTATTCTTCATATTCTGATTGATCAACCAGTCTTTTGATGATTTCGTAGGTATCATACTGCTCTGCTCTGGATGCTGGAATGATGCCGAAAATATCTTCGGGATTTTCTTTTGGTGGGAAACTTTCAGTTCTATCGAAGCCTGCCTTTTCGAAAATTCCGATAGATTTCATGATATTTTTAATCCTATTGAGCGCATCTTTGTCGTCTTTGGCCTTATAGTCCGTAACGCCTGAAATTTCGGAATGCGTAGTGGCTCCGCCTAAAGTTTCATTGTCAATATTTTCACCAATAGCAGCTTTTACCAAATAACTTCCTGCCAAAAAAATAGAACCGGTTTTGTCGACAATCATGGCTTCGTCGCTCATAATGGGAAGATAAGCTCCCCCTGCCACGCAACTTCCCATAATGGCAGAAATCTGAACAATGCCCATAGAAGACATCTTGGCATTGTTTCTGAAAATGCGTCCAAAATGTTCTTTATCCGGAAAAATTTCATCTTGCATTGGAAGAAATACGCCTGCAGAATCCACGAGATAAATAATGGGCAGACGGTTTTCCATAGCAATTTCTTGAGCGCGAAGATTTTTTTTGGCCGTAATAGGAAACCATGCGCCTGCTTTTACGCTGGCATCATTAGCCACAACGATACATTGCTTTCCGGAAATTTTACCGATTTTCACCACCACCCCTGCACTAGGGCAACCACCCTGCTCGGGATACATTTCATGTCCCGCCAAAGCACCAATTTCAATAGCTTCTTCATCGTTATCTAACAAATAGGCAATTCTTTCCCTTGCGGTCATTTTGCCTTGTTCTCTCTGTTTTTGAAGTGCATTTTCGCCACCGCCTTTTTTGATTTTAGCAGTGAGTTGCACAATTTCAGAAAGTCTTAGTTTATTGTTGTCTTCGTTGGTATTGAACTGTAGATTCATGGCTTTAATTAAGTTTCTAAAATTAATGATTTTCGGAATAACTTTTTTTATTTTATGAAAGGATTTTTAATGAGATCATTTAGCTTGATGACAGAAAAGCGGTATTTTTCTGTGTTCAATTTTTGTAGTAAAATTTGTAAATTGCAGAAAAATCAAAGTAAAATCTGTGGCAAAAATTAAAACGGCATATTACTGTCAGAATTGCGGAAGTCAGTATTCTCAATGGCATGGACAATGCAAGAATTGTGGAGAATGGAATACATTGGTAGAAGAAATAGTGGAGAAAAAAGCGCCACATTATGATATTCTCGGCAGTGGTAAACAGAAAATCGTCAATATTACCGAAGTAGAAGCAGGAACCGAACAACGACTGAAAACCATCAGTGATGAACTGAACCGCGTGATGGGTGGTGGAATTGTTTTGGGCTCAGTAACGTTGATTGGAGGTGAGCCCGGAATTGGAAAATCAACCCTTTTGCTGCAATTGGCTTTGAAGATGAAGAAAAAAATTCTCTATGTCTCTGGGGAAGAAAGTGCTTCTCAAATTAAAATGAGAGCCGATAGATTGACGGATATTCAAAACTCTAATTGTTTTCTTTACACTGAAACGTCAGTAGAAAAAATCTTGAAAGAGGCTAAAAATCTGCAACCGGACTTGATGATTATCGACTCTATTCAAACCTTGCAGTCTCAGTTGATTGAAAGTTCTCCGGGTACAGTTTCACAGATTAGGGAATGTTCTAATGAATTGATAAAATTTGCCAAAGAAAATAATATTCCGGTAATTTTGGTGGGACACATTACCAAAGAAGGACAGATTGCCGGGCCTAAGGTTTTGGAACATATGGTAGATGTGGTGCTAAATTTTGATGGTGACCGTAATCATCTTTTTAGATTATTGCGAGCACAAAAAAACCGTTTTGGGTCTACCGCAGAAATTGGGATTTATGAAATGATAACCCAAGGGTTAAAAGAAATTAAAAATCCTTCAGAAATTTTGATTACCAAAAAATTCGAAGAGCTTTCAGGAAATGCCATTGCGGTAACTTTGGAAGGTAATAGACCTATGCTTTTGGAAATTCAAGCTTTGGTATCCAGCGCGGTGTATGGAACGCCACAAAGGAGTTGCACGGGATTTGATGCTAAAAGGCTGAATATGCTTTTGGCGGTATTAGAAAAACGTGCTGGTTTTATGTTAGGCGCCAAAGATGTATTCCTTAATATTACAGGAGGAATCAAAACCGATGACCCAGCACTGGATTTGGCGGTAATTGCGGCTATTTTATCGAGCAATGAAGATATTGCCATTTCAGAAAAATTTTGTTTTGCAGGAGAAATTGGCTTGAGTGGAGAAATAAGGCCGGTGCCTCAAATAGAACAGCGTATTTCTGAAGCCGAAAAATTGGGTTACGAAAAAATATTTATTTCGAAGCAGAACAAAATTTCTAAGAAAAATTACAGCATCAAAATAGAAGGGGTCAATAAAATAGAAGAATTTCACGAGAAGATTTTTTAACAATAAATTCATTTTAGAATATCTGAAAAATCACTAACTTTAAACAGATATTTAAAGATTAAAATAAATCTAAAATGAATTTCCTGGCCCATACATTTCTTTCCTTTACCGATGAGCAAATTGTGGGTAATATGATTGGTGATTTCATCGGCAATAAAGGAAGAGATATACTTCCGGAAGGAATTCAACAAGGAATAAAATTGCACAGAGCCATTGATGAATTTACAGACCGACATCCTAAGGTTTTAGAAGCCAAAACTGTATTTCAGCCTATTGTGAGGCTTTATTCCGGAGCTTTTGTGGATGTGGTTTTTGATTATTTTTTGGCCAATGATGTCAGTATAAAATCTCCTAAAGAATGGCGGGAATTTACATCAAATGTTTACCGCGTTTTGTACCATCATGAAATCCATCTGCCCGAAAATTTTAGGAAAGTACTGCCAAGAATGGAAAAAGACAATTGGCTGTATAATTACCGTTTTGATTGGGGCATGGAATACAGCATCACTAATGTTCTGAACAAGGCCAAATATCTAGACAACGACATTCCGGTGTATGGATTCTTTCAACATCACAAAGACTTTTTACGTTCCTGTTATGAAGATTTTTTCCCAGATTTATATGATTTTTCTAAGAAAACGAGCGAAAGCTTCTAATCATTAAAAAGCTGGTAGAGATATCTGTCGGGATAATTCAGTTTGCTGCTTTTTCTCTCTCCATTGACGATGATATGAACAATATTCATCTGATCGTTAAATTGATTATAAAGCAAGCTCACGGCTGTTTCTACTTTTTTGGGTTTATCAGTAACTTCTGATTCCAAATAAATGTTGACGCCTTCTTTGTCTTCTTCAAAGCCTATATAGTTGATTTTAAGCGATTTGTTGTTATTTTTCAATTTAAAATATTCAGCGAAATAATTTTGAAGAGCTTCATTGATGCCGGCTTTGCTTTTTTCTTCCCCAAAGTGAAGCGATTTGCTATATTTTGAATTCAGAGCATTTTCTAGATCATCTAGGAAAAAACGGGCGGTTATTTCAAAAGTTTTGGTTTTGGCATTGTAGCCCATTTCTACAGAGCCAAGATGATAAGGATGTATATCTTTTGCCGGAGACAAAAGGCTAATCAATAATGAGAAAAGAAATAATATTTTTTTCATGGGTAAAATATTTCAGATTTCGTCTCGAAATTAATCATTATTTTCGTAACTCAAATTTTATGATGCAAGATTTTTGGTTTTATTTACAATTGGGTTGGGGGCATATCATTTCGAAAGATGCTTTAGACCATCAGTTATTTATTTTGGCGTTGGTAACGGTTTTCAGCATTTGGGATTTCAAAAAAATCCTGATTTTGGTAACTGCTTTTACCATCGGACATTCTTTAACATTAGCCTTGAGTGTTTTAGATGTTTTCAGATTCCCTTCCAGTTGGGTAGAATTCTTGATTCCCTGTACCATTGCTTTTACAGCTTTAGACAATTTGCTTTTTTCTAATAATGAAAAAAAAATCATTCAGATCAATTACATTCTGGCACTTTTGTTTGGGCTCGTTCATGGGATGGGTTTTGCTAATTCGGTGAGACTGATGATGGCTTCAGAACAACAGATTGCTGTTCCACTTTTCGGTTTCAATCTAGGATTAGAAATTGGCCAAATTGCAGTAGTTTCTATAGCCCTTTTGTTGCATTTTTTGGTGTCTAAATTTTTAAAACTTCCAAATAAATATTGGATTATAGGAGTTTCATTAGTGATTTTAATCTTTTCATTAAACATGATCTTACAAAGGTTGCCTTTCTAAAAAATAGCCTTTATTTTTTTGTTTTCTTTGAAAATTAAATCTTATGCAATAAATAATAGAAAAAAAACAATCTTATTAGTAACAAATGATTACATTTGTTGACAAATCCATAAAAAATTAGTTTTTATAATGAAAAAGTGTTTAAGTCTTTTATTAATGGGATGCTTATCAGCATTTACCTTTGCTCAGAATATTCAGAATAATCCTGGGAGCAATCACGGGAACAAATTTGAGCAATTGGGAACCATTTTACCAACGCCCAATACCTATAGAACGGCTTCAGGAGCGCCGGGAAGCGAATATTGGCAACAACGTGCTGATTATGACATCAGCGCTTATCTTGATGAAGAAAAATTAAACCTTAAAGGTTCTGAAACCATTACCTATTATAACAATTCTCCTGATGAATTAGAATATATCTGGTTGCAGTTGGACGAAAACAGTACCAGTAATACCAAAAACGCAGGCTATCAGTCTTCTTCTACTCTGCCAAAACAGACATCTGCAGACAGACTGAAAGTAACAGACTTGCCTGTAAAAGACAATGGTTTTGGGGTAACTCTAGAAAAAGTGACCGATGCCAATGGTAATCCTTTGTCATACGTGGTGAATAAAACCATGATGAGAATAGATTTGCCTAAAAAACTAAAAAAAGGGGAAACTTTTAAATTTAAAGTAGATTGGAATTATAATATTCCAGACAGAATAAAATTAGGCGGTAGAGGCGGATACGAATTCTTCCCAGAAGATGGCAACCACCTTTTTACCATGACGCAATGGTATCCTAGATTGTGTGTTTATTCTGATTTCCAAGGATGGCAAAACCACCAATTCACAGGACGTGGAGAGTTTGCCCTTACTTTCGGGAATTTCAAAGTAAGCATGAACGTTCCTGCAGACCATATGGTAGCCGGAACTGGAGAATGTAAAAACTATGAGCAAACGCTTACAGCAGCTCAATTGGCTAGATACAAGCAGTCACAAAACGCTACTGAACCAGTACAAATTGTGACATTGGCAGAAGCTACAAAAGCTGAAAAAAATAAATCTAAAGAAAGAAAAACTTGGGTTTTCGAAGCACAGAATGTAAGAGACTTTGCTTGGACTTCTTCTAGAAAATTCTGTTGGGACGCCATGCCACAGGTGATTGCAGATAACAATAACAAAGTAATGTGTATGAGTTTTTATCCAAAAGAAGCTTATAACCTTTACAGCAAATATTCTACTAAAGCAGTAGCACATACCATTAAAACGTATTCAGATTTTACCGTTCCTTATCCATACCCGGTAGCACAGTCTATTGAGGCAGCTAACGGAATGGAATATCCTATGGTCTGTTTCAACTATGGCAGAACCGAAAAAGACGGGACTTACTCAGAAGGAATTAAAAATGGAATGTTGGGAGTAATCATCCACGAAGTGGGACATAATTTCTTCCCAATGATCATCAACTCAGACGAAAGACAATGGAGCTGGATGGATGAAGGATTGAACACTTTTGTAGAATACCTTACAGAGGAACTATGGGACAATAAGTTCCCATCAAGAAGAGGACCTGCTCATACCATAGTAAGTTATATGAAGTTGCCAAAAGATCAATTGGAACCTATTATGACCAACTCAGAAAATATTATTCAGTTTGGGCCTAATGCCTATTCTAAACCTGCAACAGGGCTTAATATCTTGAGAGAAACCATTATGGGAAGAGAACTTTTTGACAAAGCTTTCAAAACTTATGCAAAAAGATGGGCATTCCGTCATCCGGAGCCTGCTGATTTGTTCAGAACGATGGAAGATGCTTCTGGTGAAGATTTAGATTGGTTCTGGAGAGGATGGTTTTATAGCATAGATCCGGTAGATATTGCCATAGACAAGGTAACAGTAGCTACTCCGGATTTTGATGGAAAAGCAAATGCAAGAGATATCAAATACAAAGTAGAACAACCTAATTTAAATGACTTTGAAGATATTTCTAAAGTTAGAAACAGAGAAGACAAGAAAATTGTTTTCAAAACAGACGAAGATAAATCTTTAAGAGATTTCTATTGGAGATATGACAGAGGCATGGAAAAAGTAGACACTTCTAAAGAATATTCTATCAACCTTGATCCGGCTAAAAATCTTGATGATAAAGAAAAAGAAGGCCTTAAAAACATCACCGGTTATCAAGTAGATTTTGTTAACAAAGGAGGTTTGGTAATGCCAATCATCTTAGAATTCACTTTTGAAGATGGTACTAAGGCATATGACAAAACACCTGCACAAATCTGGAGACACAATGAAAATAAAGTTTCTAAAACGTTCTATTTTGATAAGAAGTTAAAATCTGTTCAGCTAGACCCTATGAAGGAAACAGCAGATATAGATACTACCAATAATTATTGGTCTGCAGACAAAACGGCACCGGAAAATGTTTCTAAATTCCAAGTGTTCAAAAGCAACATGACGAGATCCAGAGGAGCATCTAGTGGCGCTGTAAATCCTATGCAAGCCGCAGGTAAGAAAAACTAAATTTCAGTTTTTTTATTGATAAAAATTAAAGTCAACCAAATTTGGTTGACTTTTTTTCTGCCAAAAATTCACCTTATTAATATCCAAAACTGACAATTTTTCACCTAAATTTGCTTGGCACAGATTTGGAGAAAAACACCCCAGAAAAAATATAAAACAATCATAATTATGTCAGTAAATTTTAAACCATTATCAGACAGAGTATTAGTAGAGCCTGTACAGGCGGAAACTAAAACAGCTTCAGGAATCATCATTCCTGATACCGCAAAAGAAAAACCACAAGAAGGAACTGTAGTGGCAGTAGGAACAGGAAAACCAGACGAACCATTGACAGTAAAAGTAGGAGACAGAGTTCTTTACGGAAAATATGCCGGTTCTGAGTTAAAACTAGACGGCAAAGATTATTTAATTGTTAGAGAATCAGATTTATTAGGGATTATTGGATAATCTAAAATTTATCATTTAAAAAATTTAAGAAATTATGGCAAAAGAAATAAAATTCGACATTGAATCTAGAGACGCTCTTAAAAGAGGAGTAGACGCTTTGGCAAACGCAGTAAAAGTAACTTTAGGTCCTAAAGGAAGAAATGTAGTAATAGAAAAAGCTTTCGGAGCACCACATATCACCAAAGACGGGGTGTCCGTAGCAAAAGAGATTGAGTTAGAAGATAAGGTAGAAAACATGGGTGCCCAAATGGTAAAAGAAGTGGCTTCTAAAACCAATGATATTGCCGGTGATGGTACTACTACAGCTACTGTTTTGGCTCAGGCTATCGTAAGAGAAGGCCTTAAAAACGTGGCGGCAGGTGCTAACCCAATGGACTTGAAAAGAGGGATTGACAAAGCTGTTACCGCAGTGGTAGAAAATTTAAAATCTCAGTCTCAATCAGTAGGAGATTCATCAGAAAAAATAAAGCAAGTAGCATCTATTTCTGCCAATAATGATGATACCATCGGTACCCTTATTGCAGAAGCCTTTTCTAAAGTAGGCAAAGAAGGCGTAATTACCGTAGAAGAAGCCAAAGGTACAGATACTACTGTAGATGTAGTAGAGGGAATGCAGTTTGATAGAGGATATCAGTCTCCATATTTTGTAACCAATGCGGAGAAAATGGTGGCAGAATTAGAAAATCCATATATCCTTTTGGTAGAGAAAAAAATCTCTTCTATGAAAGAATTATTACCGGTTCTAGAACCAGTAGCACAACAAGGAAAATCTCTTTTAATTATTTCTGAAGAAGTAGAAGGTGAAGCTCTAGCTACTTTGGTGGTAAACAAATTAAGAGGTTCTCTTAAAATTGCTGCTGTTAAGGCACCAGGGTTCGGAGACAGAAGAAAAGCCATGTTAGAAGATATCGCTATTTTAACAGGTGGACAAGTAATTTCTGAAGAAAGAGGTTTCACGATGGAAAACATAGACATTTCTATGCTGGGTCAAGCAGAAAAAGTAACCATCGACAAAGACAATACTACGATTGTAAACGGAGCCGGAAACGAAGCCGAAATCAAAGGAAGAGTTTCTCAAATTAAAGCACAAATGGAGTCTACTACTTCAGATTACGACAGAGAAAAACTTCAAGAAAGATTGGCAAAATTAGCTGGAGGAGTGGCAGTACTATACGTAGGTGCGGCTTCTGAAGTGGAAATGAAGGAGAAAAAAGACCGTGTAGATGATGCGCTTCACGCTACTAGAGCTGCGGTAGAAGAAGGTATTGTTGCTGGTGGAGGGGTTGCTTTAGTAAGAGCCGTTTCTTCCTTAAATAACCTATCAGGAATCAACCAAGACGAAACTACCGGTATCAAAATCGTGAAAAGAGCCATCGAAGAGCCATTGAGACAAATCGTTGCCAATGCAGGTGGAGAAGGATCTGTAATTGTTGCGAAAGTAGCTGAAGGAAAAGACGATTTTGGCTACAACGCCAAAACAGACGAATACGTAAACATGTTCGAGGCAGGGATTATAGATCCTACCAAAGTAACGAGAGTAGCGTTAGAAAATGCCGCTTCAGTTTCAGGTATGCTATTGACTACAGAATGCGTAATCACTGAAATCCCTAAAGCAGAGGCAGCTATGCCACCAATGGGAGGAGGTATGCCAGGAATGATGTAACAGCCTTATACTGAGATAAATATTTAAAACCCGCCCTGAGTAATCAGGGCGGGTTTTTTGTTTATAGAAAATCCAAAGGACTTATTACAGTATTCTTACTCATAGATGTAATATGGGTATAGATTTCAGTGGTTTTTATATTATTGTGTCCCATAAGTTCTTTGATGATTCTGATGTCTGTCCCGTTTTCCAAAAGATGGGTGGCGTAGGAATGCCGCAATGTATGGGCGGATGCTGGAGAAATAATGCCTGCCTTTTGCAAAGCGTTTTTAAAAATTTGCTGTATACTGCGCTCAGAATACTTTTCTCCTGCTATCCCTTCGAAGAGGTAATTCTGAGGCTGATATGTTTTATAATAGGTGCGCAGTAAATCCAAGAGTAACGGCGAAAGCATTACCATCCTATCTTTCTTGCCTTTTGCCGACCGAATGAGAATCATATTCTCATGCGTTTTAATATCTGCCATGCGGAGTTCTAGCACTTCACTTAGTTTTAATCCGCAAGAATAGATGGTAGTAAGGATGGCTTTGTGCTTTAGGTTTTCCGTAGTGTCCAATATTTTTTTACTTCTTGCTTGGTGAGAAAGTTTGGGAGTTTTTGCTCTTTTTGTTTGGGAGAGAGATGCTTTAGATTAATCTGGCGTAGAAAAACCTCTTTATAGAATTTGGTGAGCGTAGCAATCATGGCTTTTTGGTAAGAGGGTCCTATTTTCTTTTTATCTACCAGCCAGTTGATAAAATCTTCCAACTCCTGTTGTGTCATTTCATTGGGATTTTCTTTGGGCAAGGTTTTCAAAAAATAATTCAAGTGAGAGGCATACGTCTTGATGCTTTTTTCTGCATAGCGTTGCCTACGGAGGATGGTTACAAATTGCTCTGTATAAATTTGGTTCATCATAGTTTTTATGCGTTTATCCAAATATAAATAAAAAATAACAATATAATAATCAATTGCTTATATTTTTTCTATAAAATGATAAGCGCAATAGTATATATTTCATTTGTGCGCAATGCGTATATTTGATTGTTTCAAGAAATTTTTATCGACCGTTCTAAATTCAACCGACAGTCACGCTTTGACCAAAAACAAATAAAGAATTACAGAACCGTCCAACTTAAACTATTTTTGTAACGGGGAAAATAAGCCGAACAGACACCCGAAAAAGTTAGTAGGCAAGATTTTAAAAAATTAACTTATGAAAAAAATTTTATTTACAGCACTATTTTGTGCTACCACATTTGCTTTTGCGAGTAACAACCTAACAAAGTATACAGCAGAAAAATCAATTTATTCTCCAAATGACACATGTGTAATTACTTTTACAGCATATTATTCTGATGGTAGTACTTATTCATGGAAAGAAACTTATTATTCTTTTGGATATTCAAGTTGTCAAGGTATAATGAATTATAGATTGCAAGAATTAAACGAACAATTAAACTCAGGTTGTTAGAATTAAACTAATTGTGGTAATTTTTTGCCACAATTAGTATTTTAAATTTATAAATTTATGAAGAAAATTATTGTAACTTTTATTTTATTTTTTACTTTTAGTTTTATTTATTCTCAAGAACTACAAGTTACTTATGAAAATAATCTTTCAAAATATTTTACATATACCGAGTATTTATTCATTAAAAATAATAAAATATTAGGTTTGAAGGATACGATAAATATTTCCAAAAATAAAATAGACAGCAAATCAAATATTCCAATATTTGTTATTAAAGAGAAAAATAATCAAATTATTTATAATAAATCAAAAAATAAAGTTGTTTTTAATGGTAATTTAGGAGATGAACAATTCCAAATACAAGATGATATTCCTGCCTTAAACTGGGAAACTAATTATGATGATACAAAAGTAATATTAGGTTACATATGCAATAAAGCAACCATAGTCTTTAGGGGGTCTAAACTAACAGCTTACTATACCAAAAAAATAAAATATGAAGAAGGACCATATAAGTTTGGGGGGTTACCAGGGCTAATATTAGAAATTAAAGATGATGAAAATTCTGAATATAATAACTGGATAGCAACCAAAATAGACTTCAATTTAGATGAATCTCATGAAAATCTTTATTTTGAGAATATCTTTAAAGATCTGCCTAAGATTAGTTATCAAGAATATTTAATGTTGTTAGAAAAGAA
>CALJKL010000095.1 GCA_937973555.1 uncultured Flavobacteriales bacterium
TTTACTTAAAGCCAACCACAACAACTCTCTATGGCTATCCCAATCATTAGTACTTCTCCATTCTTCCGGTACACCTTCTATATATTTAGTTACGGCTCTCATTTGATAAATATTATTGCTGTTTTCCATTCTCCACCATCGGTTTCAAAATCTTTATGGTCTGCTCCATTAACAAGTATTTTAAGTCTTCGTATTTCATAATAATTGTTTGTATCGTTCGTTGTAGGAACCCAGCCAATCAAAGTTATCGTTTGGATAGTGGTATTTAAGTATCTTCATTATTATTTCAAAGTTCTGCGGTTCGTACCCCGGACGTGGCATGTGGAAATCAATGGTGTCTGGGGATAGTCTATCAAGTATAAAAGCATCATCTCTGTCGTACCTGTTTTCTGCAAATTGAGTACCTGGTCTTGCTCTTTTTATGGCGGTATGTGAAAAACGATTTGTTATTTTATCGTATGCAATTTCTTGGTCACGGCTCCATAAATTTCCCCTCATGTTTTCCATTTCTTCGTGGCCGAGAATTTCGTCCAAACATTGTTGATAGCTTTTCCCGTCAAGCCCGAAAGTTTCTCTCCATTGTTTTACTGAAGCAGTTAAATAACACATTGGCATTTGCCCTTCTGGTACTAAATCATAGCCATAAACGCTAAATGTACCAGATACATTTGCTGGAATTTGAAACACCGCCATATCCACATCAGAAGTAATAAGAACCTCATCTTCTGGTAAATCTAAACAGGCTCCATAAAGCCTACTGCATTGGGCGTAGGTAGCTTCTTTGTGTTCTGGTGCTGAAAATGTATGTATTTTACATTTTAGATTTTGTGCGCCCATTGTATCTACAATAAGTGCGGGTTTTTGGTACGTTTTAGAATCATTTATTTCTGGCACAAAACAAATAACATCTACTCCAAGACGGTTCCAGCACCAAGTTACGATAGGAATAAAGTACAAATATTTGTCATCGTATGTGCTGCTTATAATTGCTTTTGCCATGATTAAAGTGATTGTATGAACCAAATTACTTTGTCTTTATTATACCCTGTTCCTTTGTAGGCAACCATGTCAT
>CALJKL010000096.1 GCA_937973555.1 uncultured Flavobacteriales bacterium
GTTTGGGAAACAGCGCAAAAACATTATGAAGAAGCTTTAGAAAAAGGCATCGCCAAAGAAGTAGCACGTTCTTTATTACCCGAAGGTTTAACAGAAAGTCGTTTATATGTTTCTGCTACTTTACGCGATATGATGTTTTATTTAAAGCAACGTTTAGGCAATGGCACCCAAAAAGAACATAGTTTATTAGCTCATGCTATCGCAAAAGCAATGCATCCTTATTTTCCTCACACTTTTGAAGCAATGGAATTTGTACTTGAGTAGCAGCTTAAATGTTGATGTAAGGAAATTTAAAATTAGCCTTATTGCATAACTCTATCTATTTTCATGTTTTAATGAATAAACTTTGTTGAAAACGGCAGAACGTATTTCAAATAAGTTTTTTAAAACCTTGGATGCCGCGGGATGACGCCCGAGGGGTAGATCAAACTTTTTCTTAAAACCCTTACTCCATCAACAAGAATCGGTTCTTTACGCCTTTTATTTCCATCCAAATTAGGGGGCAAAATTCGCACATCTTATTTATTTTTAAAAAGATGATTAATTTTGTGCGAAATATGTTCGCGATATAAAAATAAAGAAAAAAATTGCCCTCCTAACTGTTTCCATATCACAGCTGATCGTATACCCATCAATAAGCAGACACGAATTTTATTTAAAATCTCTTGATTCTGAAGGAATTTTTGCTGACCAAAAATTTTTAAATTTAAATTAAGCTGTGCAGATAATTCGACATAAATATCTGCTAAATTATTAAAAATTAAAGGGTGATCTATCGAACCAAAATAATTGATTTGTTCTTTGATTTTTTCTAATTGAGAAAGAAGTTTTTTTTGAACAGGCGTAGATTGCAAAATGTATTTCGCAACTTTGAAAAAACTATCTACAATAGACCTGATGGGGCGATTCCATTGCTTCCAAGGATTTAATAGGATTTTTTTCAAATAAATCAAACCCAAATGCAAATTGAGTTCGTTATTCCCATAAATTTCAATTGTTTTAGTAGGGTTAAAAACAAACAAGCTGTTTAATTGACTGTCCAATAAAGCGGTATCACAATAGCCTAAACTAGCGAGTTGTATTGATAATTGAGTTGCTTGCAGCATCCCTGCTGCAGGATAAATTAACTCGCTTTTCATCAAGAAAAACCTTAAACGCGTTCAATCAAGACAGCACCACCTTGCCCCCCACCAATACACAGAGAAGCAATACCTAAATTGGTTTTTGTTCTTTGTAAAGTATGAACCAAATGTAAAATAAGACGTGCTCCGGTAGCGCCAATGGGATGTCCCAAAGCAATGGCACCTCCATCGACATTTAAACGATTCATATCAAGCGTACCGTAAGCTGCTTTTTGACCTAAAGCTTGAGTGCAAAAATTTTCATCAGCTAAAGCTTTGATGCAAGCCAAAACTTGTGCAGCAAAAGCTTCATTGATTTCAAAATGAGCAATATCATTTAAAGATAATTGATTTCGAGTTAATAAAGGCGCCATAGCATACGCAGGCCCCAAGCCCATTACCGCTGGATTTAAACCCGCCCAATTTACATCTAAAATTTTTGCCATAGGCGTTAAAGCATATTTTTTAACTGCTTCTTCACTGGCTAAAATTAAAAATGCTGCGCCATCGGTTACTTGCGAACTATTTCCTGCCGTGACTTTGCCATATTTTTTATCATAGGCTGGCTTAAGCTTTCCGAGTTTTTCTAACGTTGTATCTGCGCGTAAACCATCATCTGAAATATATACATTACCTTTTCTATCATAAATAGGAACTATTTCACTTAAATGCTGATTATTTTGTGCTTGAGCTAATAACTGATGACTACGTAAAGCAAATTCATCCATCATTTCTCGGCTAATATTAAAATCTGCTGCCACTATTTCTGCAGTTTGTCCCATGTTGATTCCACAAATGGGATCCGTTAAACCTCGCAACAAACCAATGACTGGCTTCAAAAAGCCGGGACGAAAAGCTAAAAAAGTATTTAACTTTTGACCAAATGTTTTCGCACGATTTAGTTGTGCGAGCCAATTTACCATTTGATCATTAAATAAAATCGAGCCTCGACTCATCGCATCTGCCCCGCCTGCTAATACCAAATCACAGCGACCCAGTGCAATATCTTTAACAGCATCATCAACCGCTTGCATTCCCGAAGCACAATTTCTTTGGACTGTCCAAGCAGGTGTATCTTCTTTACAACCGGCTCTTAATGCAATTAATCGACTAATGTTAGTTTCATCCGGGCTTGCTACCGCAGAACCGGTAATAACTTCATCAATGGCATCAGCGCTAAATGGCTGACGCAATAATAAAGCTTGACAAGCTGCCACCCCTAAATCGGAGGCGCTAAACGGACCCGGTTTCCCTTTTGCTTTCAGAAAAGGGGTTCGTGCACCATCGATAATATAAACAGGTTTTCCGCTTAATTTATTTTGTTTTTCTTGAGGAAGGGAATTCATAAATTACCTCTTTCAAATGCGTTTGGAGCAAAATCGTCTACTTTAAGCAAATCACGGCGAGCTACATCAGCTTCTTTTAAAGCCACAGCTTCTTCGCTGGTGATTAATTTTAAATTTAAAGCTTGTTCTACAATAGAGTCATAAGCTAGGTTTCGATCAATAACACCATTTTTTATTGCTTTTTGTAATTCTTGGTACGCTGCTTCGGTAGCAATAATTAACTTGTAAGCATTTTCTAAACGGCCAATAGTATCTTCCGGATTAGCTTGTCCTTGATAGACTAAATTACTTAATCGATCACGTAAAGCAGAAGGTGACATCATATGTTGAGCAAGTCGATGCGCTAATTTATCACTGGGCTTTTTATAGCTGCAACCAAAAGGGAAAATAATAAAACGCATTAACTTCGCTAAACTTGGAATAGGGAAATTAGCAAAAAAATCTGAAAATGCTTCTTGAATTTTATTTAAATTAGTTTGCAAACACCATTCCACATAGGGCAAATCATCTGGTTGATTGTGCAAGTCATGGAAATATTTTAATACGGCCGAACCTAAATAAAGCTGACTTAATACATCGCCTAAACGGCCTGAAAGACTTTCCTTACGTTTTAACCCTCCACCTAAAACCATCATAGTGAGATCAGAAACAAAAGCCAGAGCAGTACTCATACGAGAAAATTGTTGGTAATAATAATTTAAACCATTGTTTTGAGGCGTGGAAACAAATTTTGCGCCAGTTAATCCCATCCAAAAACTACGACATAAATTACTGATGCCATAGCCAATATGAGCCATTAATAATTGATCAAACTCTTTAAAACCTTGATCTAAATTTGGGTTTTGCGCGGCGGCCATTTCTTTTTGAATATAGGGATGACAACGAATAGCGCCTTGACCAAAAATAATCAAACCCCAGGTTAAAATATTAGCCCCTTCTACTGTAATGGCTACAGGAACAGAGCGATAAACATTACCAATGTAATTGCGGGGTCCGAGCTGAATAGCTTTACCCGCATGTATATCCATCGTGTTCGATACAACCGTTCTCATCATTTCTGTCATATGATATTTACTAATGGCAGAAGCGACAGCAGGTTTAATTTTTTGATCTACGGCAAATGCAGTAAAGGTTCTAGTTGCGCCCAGCATATAATTATAACCAGCCAATTCTGCTAATTTAGCTTCTACTGCTTCAAATTTCCCAATCGGTAATTTAAATTGTTGACGAATCCGCGCATACATGCCGGTAGCGCGATAACTCAGTTGACCTGCAGCTGCACTTAAAGCCGGTAAAGAAATAGCACGGCCTACTGATAAGCATTCCATCAACATGCGCCAACCTTGACCAGCCATAGGCGCACCGCCAATAATCCAATCCAACGGAACAAACACATCTTTCCCATGCGTTGGACCATTCATAAAAGCCATGCCCATGGGGTTGTGACGACGACCAATTTCCACACCCGGATGAGTAGTTGGAATTAAAAATAAAGTGATGCCTATTTCTTCATTCGAACCCAATAAATGATCAGGATCGCGTAACTTCACCGCAAGCCCTAAAGCCGTAGCAATAGGCGCCAAAGTAATATAACGCTTATTCCAGGTTAATCGAACGCCCAAAGTTTCTTGACCTTGATATGTACCTTTGCAGACAATCCCAAAATCGGTAATCGCACCAGCATCACTTCCGGCATCATCGCCCGTGAGTGCAAAACAAGGAATTTCTTCGCCAGTGGCCAAACGAGGTAAGTAATGATTTTTTTGATCTTCCGTTCCATAATGTAACAATAATTCAGCAGGCCCTAAAGAATTAGGTACCATGACATTAACCGCTGCACTAGCAGAACGGGTTGTGATTTTAGTGATAACGCAAGAATGAGCAACAGCAGAAAATCCCAAGCCGCCATATTGTTTTGGAATAATCATGCCTAAAAATTTTTCTTTTTTAATGTATTGCCATACATCTTGGGGCAAATCATTTAATTTTGCGGTAATTTCAAAATCATTTAACAAACTGCATAAATGTTCGACTTGTTCATTTAAAAACTTTTGCTCTTCATCTGTAAGCAAGGGTTTTGGCATATTAAGCAACTTCTTCCAATCATTAATACCAGTAAATAATTCTCCTTCCCACCATACATCACCTGCATCAATGGCTTCTCGTTCTGTATTGCTCATAGGTGGTTGAGCACGTCTAAAAAAAGCTAAAACAGGTTTAGTCAGAAACCGTGCGCGTAAAGGTGGAATACCAAAAACCAGTGTAATCAGAATGTACAGTATCCAAACTGTTACGAGTATAGGCGCATATAAATCTTTAAAATAAGTTAAAAAGGAGAGAATGACGCCTGTTACAATGATAGATGTCAAAAAGGAAGCGCGGTAATAAGCACAATACCCAATTGCAATCATTAAAATAAGTAAATGAAATAAAGTTAGCATAGCTTTAAAATGCTCCAAGATTTTGAATTCGCCGTATTATAGCAAACCCAAATTTAATTAAATAGCAATTTTTTATAGCATGAGCAGTAAATAAATTATCAAGATAAAATAGAATATGTACAGAATTTGGAAAAAATTAAATTAATTTTTTTAAATAACGATGGAAATCTTTATATTATGACTCCTTTTCGACTTTACCCTTCTTTATTCGCTGCAGATTTAGCCTGTTTAGGCGAGCAGGCTAAATCGGTCTTAAAAGCAGGTGCACATGGCTTGCATTTGGATATTATGGATTTCCATTATGTGCCTAATCTTAGCTTTGGCCCTGAAATCGTTAAAGCCTTAAAAAATTTTGGGATTAATACTTTTTTAGATGTGCACTTAATGGTAGAACCAGTTGATGAAATGATAAAACAACTTATTGAACTTGAAGTTCAAGCAATTAGTTTTCACCCAGAAGCCAGTAAACATGTAGATCGATCTTTGCAACTAATTAAATCGGCTGGTATTAAAGCAGGTGTGGCTTTAAATCCAGCAACTCCTTTAAATTATTTGGATTATATTTTATCTGAGTTGGATTTTATATTAGTCATGGCGGTCAATCCTGGGTTTAGCGAACAAAAATTCATTAAAACGACTTATCAAAAATTATTAGATCTACAAGAAAAAATAAAAACACAAAATAAACCCATTGAAATCGCACTAGATGGCGGTGTGAACTTAGAAAATATTTCAAATTTAATGCATCATGGTGTAAGCACCTTTGTGGCTGGTTCTGCTATTTTCAATCAAAAAGAGATACCAGAAAAAAATGTTGCTAAATTTTTGAACTATTTTGATCAAAAAAACTCTACAAGTTTTTCGGACTAAGACTTATGCTACAATGCTGCCCTTTTAATGATAAATAAAATGAGGATCTTATGATTGCTGAAATTGAACGCACTTTATCGATTATCAAACCAGATGCAGTAGCAAAAAATGTTATCGGCGCTATTTATGATCGATTTGAAAAAAATGGTTTACGCATTGTTGCAGCTAAACGTATTCATTTAACTAAAAAACAAGCTGAAGAATTTTATGCCATTCACGCTGATCGTCCTTTCTTCAATGATTTAGTAAGTTTTATGATTTCTGGTCCCGTTATGGTTCAGGTTTTAGAAGGTGAAAATGCGGTATCTAAACATCGTGATATTATGGGTTCAACTAATCCTAAAGAAGCTGCACCTGGAACAATTCGTGCTGATTTTGCCACCAGTATTGATGCAAATGCAGTACATGGTTCTGATAGCTTAAACAATGCTGTTGCAGAAATTAAATTCTTCTTTCGGGACGATGAATTAATATCTTAAAAAGAAAAAATGAAGCTTAATTTATTAAATTTTAATCGCGCAGAATTAAAAAAATATATACAGGAATTAAAGGAAAAACCTTTTCACGCTGATCAAATTTTTCGTTGGATTTATCAGCGTGGTATCGATGATATTTCATTAATGAGCGACTTAAGCAAAAATCTGCGCGATTATTTAACGCGGGAATGCTTTATTGAAGCCCCACATATTGCGACTGAGCAATGTGCAAGTGATGGTACCTTGAAGTGGAAAGTCGAATTAAATGATTTAAATTGTGTTGAAAGCGTTTTTATTCCCGAGGATGATCGTGGCACTTTATGTGTTTCTTCTCAAGTAGGCTGTGCATTAAATTGCAGTTTTTGCTCTACCGCACAACAAGGTTTTAGCCGAAATTTAACTACTGCTGAAATTATTGGTCAAGTGTGGATGGCGCAACAGCGTTTAAAAAATATTGACCCTGATTATCAACATGCCCGTCGAATCACAAATGTCGTAATGATGGGCATGGGTGAACCTTTACTGAATATTGATTCTGTTGTTCCCGCCATGGATATCATGATGGATGATTTAGCCTATGGATTATCCAAACGTCGCGTAACACTCAGCACTTCAGGCGTTGTGCCGATGATGCATCGTTTAAAAGAAATAAGCGATGTGGCTTTGGCCGTTTCTTTGCACGCACCTAATGATGCGCTAAGAAATATTTTGGTGCCCTTAAATAAAAAATATCCTTTGAGCGAATTAATGGCGGTTTGTCGCAATTATTTTAAAATGGGCGGAAAACGTAGGATCATGTTTGAATATGTCATGCTTGAAGGAGTAAATGATCAATTAAAACATGCTGAAGAATTGGTTCATCTTTTAAAATCGATTAACTGCATGGTAAATTTAATTCCGTTTAATCCTTTTCCAGATACCATCTATAAACGTTCTAGCAATAACCGAATTCGTGCTTTTCAACAAATTCTTGAAGCCGCTGATATTACCTGTATTACTCGCCGAACCCGAGGCGATGATATCGACGCTGCTTGCGGACAGTTGATTGGAAAAGTGAAAAGTAAAGGACGAAAAAATAAACAACAAGCCTCGTAAAAAAATACTTACTTCACTTATGCCCAAAGAAGTTATATTTGAGGCGTTTTAGCGTTTTAACCATTTAAATTAAGATGAGTTCTATCTAAATTATTAGCTATTTTGATAAAAAAGCTTTTCTTATTTTCAGATTTTCAAATGATTTACTCAATTCATAAACAGCATTGCGCTATGCTAAATGCGCTTCCGTGTCTTAATCCACCAAAAGCGCTTCTAACATTTTAAGTTATTTCTCTTGCACAGCGAACACCCAAATCAGTAGTTTGTCCAGTTTTTGGAAAAGGACCATATGTAGTCCTGAAAGGCTCAAATATATAAGCGAAAAGGCTGCTGTTGCTTAGGATCTGTTCAGTCGAACTCCAGTAATAGTTCTCCCAAGTAGTGTGCACTGATAAACGATCACTAATATTATTCACAATAGAAGCATCAGCACAGAAAGAATCCGTAGCGGGCGCCATTTGGCAAATAGCAGGTAAATACCAGTTGGTGAAGCTATTCGGACTACTATAATTAGCACAAGCTTTAGCAGCGTAAGGATCCTCCCCAGAGAACCCATAAGCATTCGTAATCTTCTGGGTATTCGCTGCACCATCCGTTTCATTAGTGTCAAGAGAATTCTGTGCTGGTGCCCAAGGAATATTAGCTGAAACCACTTCAGCGGCAGAAACCACCGTACCCGCAATACTGCTATTCACAGAAGTCGTATCATCAATGTTAAATAAATAACCATCTTGATAAATACAACCATAGTTTAATACCCAAACACTCGTCGAAATCGGATTCGCATTACTGGCTTGCACAGTGACCGTCCCCG
This sequence comes from uncultured Flavobacteriales bacterium, assembly GCA_937973555.1. Lineage (GTDB taxonomy): Bacteria > Bacteroidota > Bacteroidia > Flavobacteriales > Weeksellaceae > Cloacibacterium. The sequence goes on from CALJKL010000096.1 coordinate 8,164, forward strand.
CCGTCGGAGCACTGCCATTGCCCGCATCACAACTATTACTCGCTTGATTACCCGGCGTAATCGTAATTTGACAACTCGAAGCTGTCGGAAGCGTGCCAGAACAGCTCGTGCTGACGCTCGTACCACTCGGCAAACCACTCGAACTAACCTCCATATTGACAGCATTAGCCGAAGCTCGATTCAAGACGTTAATCACCCGCCCATTCCCCCCTTTATAAAGCGCCAGTTGGGCTGCACTAACCGACAAATCAGCTTGCCCCACTGCACAACTCACTCCCACATTCGTCACATTACTCCCACTAATCGTCCCCGTTCCATTCGTGATCGAACAGCTGGCACCCCCAGGCTGGGTTTGAACCGTAACCCCATAGTTACTCGCATTCGCAAAATGCGTCGGAAAAGTAAAACTCCCATTACTCGTCACAGACAGGTTTGCCTCCCCATCGTTTAAAATAACCATGTCCCCTTCCGGCAAACCGCTCACCGTCCCACCCACAGTATAATATGAGTTCGAACACTGAACTTGAACATTCTCAATGTTGCCATTTAAAACAACCCCTGAGCCATTACTTACCGTACAAGTTTGTCCTTCCGGCGCACTCACCACCGCCACCGAATAAGCAGCTTGGTTTGCTAAAGCCGTCGCAAAATGAAACATCCCATCTGACGTCGTCGTATAAAGATCCCCAGCATTATTGCTTAACGTTACACTGCCCGATAACCCATTAATATCTCCACCAATCGTATATCCTGTTACCACTTGCAAAAGATCATTTTTATTCGGCAAATAACACATTAAACCTGTACTGTCACACACCTTAGGTGCCATCAAAGTCCCACGCGCAATTTCGCTACCCGATAAGGCTAAGCCCAAGATACAAGATCGCCCCCCTGCTAAAGAAAAACTACTGCCACAATTACTCGCACCACCCACAGAACTCATCCCAGGCAAAGCTTGTAAACTAAAGCTATGTGTTTTGGTCGATTGATTCGTCACTTGATAACTGACTTGCGCTGAAGAGCTCGAAGTTAAGGCCACCACCGTCGAAGTCAGGGGTGAGAAAGTCAATAAGGGTTGCGAAGCTTCACCCACCGAAGCCATGCCTAAACCCAACAACAATAATAATAAACAATTTCCACGATTCCATTGCTTAATCATATTTAATCCTTACAAATCCAAACGCATCATAACGCCGACGCATATAAAATACATCCCAATATCATAAAACACATCAGCTGATTTTTGCTATACCCAATGCTAAAGCATGGTCTAGGGCTCGTAAGGAATTTTTAATTTTTTTGAATTATGGTTAGGGTGATAAACCTAATGAACAACTAAAATAAGGGGGGGGCTAAAACATTCAACATCTACAAAATTAAGAATTAATTAAGATGTATTTTTTAGATCCAAATTTTTAATTAGTGGGGTTTATTTTTTTTAGAGCACATACTGAAACCTTTCTTAGTGTCTCAAAAGGATGATAAGTCAAATAGCATGTGGGTTATTACTATAACTCGACTTTATACGATTTCATCAGCCACGATTGTGGTTTTTGCATTGATAATAAAGTTTTCACAAACACTACTATATGCCTCAAAAGGATTATTTCAACACACTAAAGAAAACATTAAGGAAAAATACGCTATTGACTATAACCTAATCTTAGAAGCCATGTACGAACAATTTCACCTAGATCAAAATTCAATGAATATTCCTAACAATTTGTATAGCACCGCCTCTCAGGGCATACCTAATAACCCTATCATAGGGAAAGTCATAGTGACTATTCCTGGAGAAAACGGTCAAGCAGACAAAGAGGAAACCATTACGAATCAACAATGGCTTTTTGACAAAGAATTTGTAGAAAATTGGAAGGCGCACCATCAAAACGATGCATCGATTTTATTTTCGGCGGGACTTGGTGAAAAATATACACAGTACCAAAAACAGTATGTTTTTGAAGAAGCGCCACAGATCCTTCTAGAAATTAAAAAATTCTTAGTAGAAACTTATGATTCTTTAGAAAAGAACTTTAAACAAAATGAGCCAGTTACCCCCCGTCTGGCTTTAGTTCCGAACTAAGTCAAATACTAATTTTTAATTTGAATATCCGCAAACAAAGAAAGCATAAATGGATTCGCTTTCTTTGTTTGGCTTGCGTATTGTATTTCCATTAGAGAAACTTGCAATACTGTGAGTAAGTTTTTTTGTTCGTCTCTCAAATTCTGGCTTGGTTAGTCACTTGTTTTATTTTATAAAGCCATTTTTATTTTAATTCAAACAATTGGCTCGAGTGGAATTTCAAGCAGTGGCTGTCTTTCTTCTCGATTAATTGCTCTATTTTCTTTACAACATACATAAATATTTAGCATTGCGGTGATACAAAACACCAAGGTAAAAGGAGCACCTATAATCATCATACCTAGAGCTATTTGTCCAACTGCGCCCGATTCTCGAAGCAAAGCCATTCCTAGTGTTGTTATTATGCTTGATACAAACATTAAAATGAATCCTTCTCTCGTGTAGTACAAGTACCTTATTGTGTTGAAAAGAATTCTCTTTAAAAGAAAATCCCTATTAATTGATTGATCTTGCGCATTAAAAGCTTGTTGAACAAGTTGAGCCTCATTATTGGTCGAAAAAATTGTTTGGTTTGCTTCGAAACATATATCTGTCATATTTACTGCCTCTTATTAAAATTAATAAGTAGAATTATAATATAAACACCTTAAATGTTTTCTTAATTATAATAATTTTTTTCATTATAGAAAATTAAAACCTTGCTTCATATATTTTGAAAATGTTTTTACTCAAAAAAAAATATTTTTTAGTCAAATTAAACTGATACGGTAAGCCATATACAGCTTTCTGTGATTCTGATATTCTTAAATAACCGGAAAATGAGTTATGAAAATGATTACTAAATTAAAGTATTTTTACACACGGTTTTTGGCTTTATTTTTTTTGATGTCTGTTTATACCTATGCTTTTGCAGATGATACTTTGCCTTGGGAGACGCCTTTACAAAAAATATTAACTTCTTTAACCGGGCCCGTAGCACGAATTTTAGGCGTAATAGCAATTGTTATTGCAGGCTTCGGAATTGCTTTCGGTGAAGCGGGAAGTGGTGTACGAAGATTATTTCAAGTTGTTTTAGGTCTCTCTATTGTTTATTCTGCTGCCGCTTTAGTGATGAATTTATTTGGGGTTTCAGGTTCATGAATCAAGCCCAACAAGTTAAAGTTTTTCATGCGTTAATTGCTCCTATTTTATTAGCTGGTGTCCCCAGAAAATTTGCTATTATTAATAGCACTTTATGCGCCGCTTTAATTTTTGCAATGCAAAATTTTTATTTGCTGCCTATTTTTTTATTTATTCATCTCGTAGGCATGATTTTCACCAAACGAGATCCTGATTTTTTTTCGATTATTCTTCGCAGTTTAAGACAGAAAACTTACTACGATGTTTAAGTCTGCTACCTTTTACAAGAATCCAAATTGCTTAGCTGATTTACTTCCTTGGGCAGCTTTAGTTGCGCCCGGGGTTGTCTTGAATAAAGATGGTTCTTTACAAAGAAGCTGTCGTTTTCGAGGCCCTGACTTAGAATCAGCCAGCAATGAGCAAATGACAGCGGCAATGGCTCGCTTGAATAATGTTTTAAAACGCTTGGGTTCCGGCTGGGCAATATATGTAGAAGCACGTCGAGAACCCATGAGCTGCCCGTTACCGATCAATGAAAGCAACAATAAAATAGCTTTATTAATTGATTTAGAACATCATAAGCGTTTCAGTGAAGAAAGCTTAAACTTTCAATCCGTTTATTATCTGACTTTGCAATATTTACCTCCTACTCAATTACAAAATTCTTTATGGGCTAATTTTATTAAAGAAGCAGTTAAGTTAGAGGAAGAAGAAAAAAAATCATTACAACAAAAATCAGAAAAAACAGCTCAAAATCAAACTGAAAGTATTGACGAGCAAAGCTCCTATGCACATCCGTTTGCAGAAATTATTGCTCAGTTTATGAAAAATCATCAAAATTTTGATGCTTACTTCAAAAATAGCTATGGAGACATAAACTTAAATATTGCGTCACAAACAATTATTTTTAATGATAATAAATATGTGTTTTTTCCAATCAAAAAAAACAAAGAATACGTTGGAGCTTTAGGCTGTAAAATTACTGAAGATCTCACCTATGCAAGTTTTAGATTTTTGGACAAAAACGATAAACTTGCTGAAGGAATTACCGAAGCATTTATAAAGCATTTTATGAAGATTAATAATCAACAAAAAATGTCATCACCATATTATAACACAGAAAGTACAGGAGATGATGACATACTTTTAGAAGGTGAAATAGAAACCGTAACAATACCTCCTCCTTCATATGTAAAAGGTAACTATACTTATAATGGAACAGGTTTTATTTCATACGTAAATGTATTTGATAATAATAATAATTTTGGCATGGATGGCGGAGCAATATTTTATAATTATGAAGAATATATTTCCCCCAATTTTATTATGAGTAATAGTGATAGATTAAAATATCCTAAATTTACTCAAGTAGTAATAAATATTGCAAACTATGTTGATTCAAATCCAAATGTAATGAAAACCTTAAAACAATATACAGGACTCAATGAACAACAAATTCTTGATAAATTAAAATTTGGGAAAGGTCCATTAATAGAGATTAAACCTTTGGATGGTGCTTATGGATATCACAATCCTACTACAAATACGGTACAAATTAATGAAAAGTATGTAACTATGCTTGAAAATTCATCGTTAACTGATGCCGGTGCTTTAAAATTGTTTTTATCAATTGTTTTATTACATGAATTTGTACATTATTCAGACGGACTTTTCTTTAATTGGACACAAGAAAATGGTGCAAATTGGAAAATTGCGACTTATGGATTTGTTGTAGATCATAACAATGTAAAATTTATTAAAAATTAATAATGAAAGTCAAATTATTTAAAATTTTCTTATATATCATTTCAGTTTGTTTCATATTTTACATACTATTTCCAATAGGCATGAGATTAGATAATGGCACATCTGATGAAGAAATACTTATTTCAAAGGCCGTCTCTTCAAAAAAAATAAGCTTGTTCTCTTTGAGCCTCAATAGAGACGTCTTTAATGAAATTAACAATAAGAAAGTAAATTATAAACTTTTAAATGTACGTTTTTTAAGCACCAGAGAACTTTTAAGTCAAAAGAATACTAAATTTTATAAGTTAATTGTTCTTGTTAATGGAGACAAAGCAAAAGTTGCTGTGATCTATTTTAAATCTGGCATGGTTTATACCTTTTATTATGTAAAAGAAAACGGCAACTGGAAAGAGACACATAATGAATGGGGCAGAGCAAAATTAGAACCTTCAAAACCTTATTACATTTATCTGGAAAATATGAGATTGACGGATAAGAATTATAAAAACTATAATAAAAATCTTATCCCTCGAGATAGTTTAAAATAGAAAAAGCCTCAATTGAGGCTTTTTTGTTTTAATGTATTTTTATTACTCTACGATAACCTTTTTGGCAGGTTTCTGCTCTGCAGGTTTTGTTTCCACAGGTTTTTTAGTAACAGTAGCAGTACTTGCAGGTTTTGTGTCTGTAGATTTATTTTCTGCAGGCTTTGTATTGCTTTTAACCACTGGTTTATCCGCCTGAGGTTTAGTAGTAGGTTGCGGTTTTTTAATTTCTGGAGTTGGCGCTGGGGTTTGTTCTGGCGGTGGCATTACATCCCCTTCTGTAGTGGAAGGAACATTAACGTCCACCGGCTTATAAATAGCATCTAGCTCTTTGATTTTAGACATCATTTCCGCAGGGGTCTTTTTACTTACCCATAGGTCAATCTGCATCCCTTGGTCTCTTGCCGATCCACTCTCAGGATCTTGATAATACACCATATCCGTATCATCATTAGAGCCATCTTCGTGTTCTACAACTCCTAATTCAAATAAATTTTGGGCAATAATAGCTTTGGCTTCCGCTACCGTTCTTCCCACCAAATTAGGAATCACCACATTACGAAGCGGCCCTGAACCAATCACCAAATCTAGGGTAGAAAACATAGGGACTTTTGCTCCAGGCTTGATGACATTTCCGTTATACAACATTCTAATCACCGCATCTTTTTGGATGTTAGGCTCATAAATAGTATCTCCTACCTTTAATCCCAATAAAGTCAATTTCCTGAATGCCAAATATTTATATCGATCTATCACATCCGGAACAGCAACTGGTGCCCAGGTTTTAGGATTTACCTTCAATACGATGGTTCTGCCATCTTTTACTCGGGATCCCGGCAATGGAGAAATTTTTAGCACCTGGTATGGCCTGAATTTAGGATCAAATTTAAAACTATCTACCTCATATTCTAACCCTTGATCATCAAGAACTTCAATGGCTTGCTGCACCGTCATGTTCACCACATTTGGCACCGCCGTTTCTTCACCATGATTGGTGTGAAACTCCAGCCAACGAAACGTAAGCCAAACCAAACCTGTAAAAACACATAAAGCCAAAATCAAGTTAACTATAACTTTCCAGTGGAAAAAAGATCGAAGCATAAAATTTTATTTATCCTGAATATTAACGCAAAGATATATATAAAATTATGAATTTTTTAGGTTGAATTTAATTACATTTGTGCTTATTAGTTTTTTCAAAAATATGAGCAAGAAAAATGTAGCCGTAGTAATGGGCGGTTTCTCTGATGAATACAAAGTTTCTCTAAAAAGCGGGCAACTGATTTTTGATTCTTTAGACCGCGATTTGTACCATGTTTATAAGGTAGTTGTTTTAAAAGAAGGATGGTATTTTTTAGATGAAAACGAAGAAAAAACACCCATTAACAAAGGAAATTTTTCTGTAACCCTTAAAAGTGGCGAGGTATTGAAATTTGACGTGTGTTTCAATATCATCCATGGCACCCCTGGCGAAAATGGTATTTTGCAGGCCTATTGGGATGCAGTGGGACAAAAATATACCGGTTGTAACTTTTACCAAAGCGCTCTTACCTTCAATAAAAAAGACACTCTTGCAGTGCTTTCGAAATACGGAATTCCTTCGGCAAAAAGCATCTATCTCAGAAAAGGAGAAACCTTTAATGATGAAAAAATTGTAGAAGAATTGGGGTTACCCTTATTTGTAAAACCCAACCAAAGTGGCTCCTCATTGGGAATTTCTAAAGTGAAATCCCAATCTGAACTTGCCGCAGCCATGGATTTTGCCTTCAAAGAAGATGATGAAATTTTAATAGAGTCTTTCCTAGATGGCATGGAAGTTTCTGTAGGCGTTTTAGATTATAAAGGCGAAACCACTGTTTTGGGCATTACCGAAATTGTTCCGGACAAAGAATTTTTTGATTATGAAGCCAAATACGAGGGAGCTTCGCAGGAAATAACCCCTGCAAGATTAGATGAAGAAACCCGCATAAAAGTGGAACAAATTGCCAAACATGCGTATGAATCCCTTGGCATGAGTGGTTTCTCTCGTTCAGAATTCATCATCATGAACGGTATTCCTTACATGTTAGAGATGAATACTAATCCTGGCTTTTCTCCTGCTTCTATCTTGCCACAACAAGCCAAAATCTATGGCATTTCCATTAAAGACCTTTGTGGGAATGAAGTGGAAAAAGCACTCTTAAAATAAAAAAACAAAACCTCATCCAAACATGAAAATCGCTGTATTCCCTGGTTCTTTTGACCCTATCACTTTAGGACATTTAGATATTATTGAACGTGCTGTGCCTTTGTTTGACAAACTCATCATTGCCATTGGACAAAACTCTCAAAAAAAATATATGTTTCCGTTAGAAAAACGTATGGAGTTTATCAAAAAAACTGTGGCAGATTTTCCTAATGTAGAAGTAGATTATTTTGAAGGACTTACTGTAGATTATTGTCTAAAAAAAGACGCTCAGTTTATCCTAAGAGGACTAAGGAATCCAGCGGATTTTGAGTTTGAAAAAGCCATTGCACACACCAATAGAACATTGGCCAAAAAGAAACTGGAAACGGTATTTTTATTAACCTCTTCCGGAAAATCTTTCATCAGCAGCAGCATTGTACGCGAGATTATTTCCAACAAAGGGGAATATGAACTTTTGGTACCAGATGCGGTGAGGATCTAATTTTTTTAACTTTTTTTTACCTTTTAACTTTCACACATGTTGCCAAATTTTGCTCTAGCCATAGAAATCCTGGGAACGATATCCTTTGCGATGTCTGGAAGTTTTGCGGCTATGCAAAAAAGGTTCGATCCTTTTGGCGTCATCATTATTGCCTTCGTCACTTCAGTGGGGGGAGGAACGGTGAGAGATTTATTGCTAGATGTTCCTGTTTTTTGGATGCATGATTTGCTTTCGGTAAGTTTAATTTTCTTCACAGCCGTTTTCACGATGATTTTCAAACTCATTGAAAAGAATTTTCAAGTCACCCTTTTCATATTCGATAGTTTGGGATTGGGTCTCTTTACCATCATTGGCGTAGAAAAAGGGCTCAATGCAGAATTACACCCAATTATAGGGGTGGTATTGGGCACCATTACCGGCTGTTTTGGAGGGATAATCCGGGATATTTTACTGAACAGAATTCCGTTGATTTTCAGAAAAGAAATTTATGCCACTGCAGCAATTGCAGGGGGTATTCTTTATATTTTATTGAAAAATTACAGTGGTTTTAATGAAGAAGTAAATCAAATCATCACTATTCTATTGATTGTAAGCATCAGAACATTGGCCGTAAAATACCACTGGCAGATTCCGAAATTCTATAGCGCACAAGGCGATGGAGAAATGTAGTTTAAAATAAAACTCCCGAAAAATAAATTTTCGGGAGTTTTATTTATGTATTATTTAATCTTTCCTCTTTGTCTCATATTGGGATTATGCATATGCTTTTGCATGGAAGGCATTTTCAGTTGGTCTCTTATCATTTTGATTTGATCCGTCATCATGCCAGCAGAATCTAATTTTTTAGCTTCTTCCAAAAGTTTTTGTGCTTCTTGCTTTCTACCTTTTTGTAAAGCAGCAGCAGCTAGGTTTAGAGTAGCCATGGCTCTATCATGCTTCATATTAAGGCCATATTCCAAAGCTTTTTTCATTAAAGGTTCTACTTTTGTAGGGTTTTCCTGGGCCTGTGTCAATCCTTGCAGATAATGATAATACCCGTATTGTGAACTATGCAATTGAGATTTATAGTTTTTGATATACGTTAGCCATTGCGCCGCCTTTTCAAAATTTTGTTTTCTCATTTGCCAAAAAGACATTAAGATATATTCGTTTTTGAAGAATAAAAGGATGGGACTGGCAGCAAAGAACACCATTACTATTCCCCAGCCTATTTGTCGGTTCATCATCAGGTAAACTCCTGCAGCAATCATTAAACCGGCTATTAAAAATTTTATGTATTTGTTCATTGTTAAAAATTAAGTGGTGCAAAGATAATTGTAAAAATTTGAAATTTAAAGTTTTCTTTCAAACGTCTGAAAACAAAAATCAAATTGGTTTTTTTCATCTTTTTCATGACAAACCTCATCTGTCTTTTGCCATATTTTTTCTGACATTTCTGGGAAATAAGTATCTGCATCCAATGCTGCATCTACCAAAGTTACTTCTATTCTATCGGTAAGATCCATGGTTTGTTCATAGATATTTCCACCACCTATGATAAAGACATTTTCATCAATTTTTTGGGCAAATTTTAGGGCTTCTTTGATGCTACCTACAATCAGAATTCCTTCTTCAAACCAATCTTTTTTTCTACTGATAACGATATTGGTTCTGTTGGGAAGTGGCTTCCCTATGCTTTCATAGGTTTTTCTTCCCATAATGATAGGATGCCCGCTGGTAATGTCTTTAAAATGTTTCAAATCTTTCGGGAGATGCCACAGCAATTGGTTGTCTTTACCAATTTCCCTGTTTTTTCCCATTGCAACAACTATTGTAACCATTTCACTCTTTATGCTACAAATTTAGCATAATATTTGTATATTTGATCGAGTTTAAATTTAATTTATTTTAATTAAAAAATATTACAGAAATGAATAACAAAGGCTGTTTTGGTATCGGCACATTAGGAATAATTATTATCGTCATCGCCGGTATTTTATTTTTTTGGGGCAAAGGTGTTTACAATACATTGGTGCAAAAAGATCAGGATGTACAAAGCAAATGGTCTAACATAGAAACGGTTTATCAAAAGAGAGCAAACCTGATTCCTAATCTGGAAAACACGGTGAAGTCTTATACCAAATTCGAGCAGGAAACTTTAACCAAAGTCATTGAAGCACGCTCTAAAGCCACTTCTGTAAACATAGATCCTACTAATTTAACCGAGGCTGACATGGCAAAATTCCAAGCAGCACAAGGTGAATTATCTGGGGCCCTTAGCAGATTGATGGCAGTGGTAGAACAGTATCCTAACCTAAAGGCAGACCAACAATATATCAATTTCCAAAGAGAATATACCGCAGTAGAAAACAGCATCAGAACAGAGACCGTATATTACAATGATGCATCAAGGGATTTTAATACCTACAGAAATTCTTTTCCTACGAATGTTTTCGCCAATTTCTTTGGAAACTTTAAAGAAAAACCATATTTTAAGGCTGATGCCGGTGCAGAAAAAGCACCTGAAGTTTTTAAGTAATGAGCAACCCTCTCAATAATATCCAAATGGCTTCCCTGGTGGAAGCCATCAAATTAGCTGAAGAATATTCCTCCGGCGAAATACGGGTACATATTGACGGCAGCACCAAAGAAAACCATGCAAAAGTTGCTTTTGAAATTTTCAAAAATTTGGGCATGGATAAAACCAAAGACCGAAATGCGGTGCTTTTTCATGTTGATTTCCAGCACAAATACCTTACTATTATTGGTGATAAGGGTATTCATGAGAAAGTACAACAAAAATTTTGGGACGATTTACACGACAAAGTCACCACCTCTTTTTCCGAAGAAAAATATTTCGAAGGTCTTTACGATGCCATTTTGATTACCGGTCTTGAGCTCAAAAAATTCTTTCCTCATAATGGGGATAATCCAAACGAATTATCTGATGAGATTACCTTCTCTTAAAATATTACTAGCAGGCATACTTTTCTGCTTTAATTTATTGGTTTCTGCTCAATATCAGATTCCCGAAAAACCTTCTGTTTTATGGCCAGTGTATGATGAAACAGGTCTTTTGTCTGAAACAGAAAAAAGCAATCTCAATGAAAAACTCATCAAATTCGAAGATTCTACTTCCGTAGAAATTGAAGTCATCATCATTCCTTCTACCAAGGGAGAAGATGTTAATTTTCTGGCCACACAATTTGGTGAAAAATGGGGTATCGGCAAGAAAGAAACCGACAATGGTGTTGTTCTTCTTATTGCCACTGAAGACCATACCATGTCCATTCAGCAGGGACGCGCGGTAGAGCAATACCTCACCGCTTCTGTTGCCGGACAAATTCTGGATTATTTGGTAACTCCATATTTCAAAAAAGGCGAATGGTATAATGGCATCAACCATGGTACTTCTGCCATTATGGATGCGGTAAAAGGCAAATTTAAACCCATTGAAAAACCATCCCAAAAAGGAGATGGATTAAGTTTTATTCATATTCTGATTATCTTTTTCATTCTGATTATAATTTTCTCTATTCTATCTAAAAACAATGATCGTTTCGGTGGAGATGACGGAGACGTCATCATTACCAGAAGTGGAAGAAGAATTTATCCAGGAGGATTTTTCCCATTCCCTATGGGAGGAATTTTCGGAGATAAAGGAGGCTCCGGAGGAGGTTTTGGAGGTTTTGGAGGAGGAGGCAGTTTCGGAGGAGGAGGTGCTTCTGGAGGATGGTAAAAAAATAAAAGCAACCCTAGTATGGTTGCTTTTTGTTTTTAAGAGATATGAAAATTTATTTCAGATAGACATCTCCCCCACTGTTTTTATCGATTTTCAGTTGCTCTAAATTTCCTTTTTTGAAAACCGTAATTTCACCTTTTTCAGAATTTATTTTGACGCAGGAAGTAAGTGTGGCGCCAATGATTACGGTAGAAATAATTAATGTTTTCACAGCATATTTAGAATTTATTTGAAGTAACAATTTAAGAATAAATCCATTATGGAAAAACTATTTTTACGTTTTTTCCTGTTTAGAGTTTTCACTTTTAACTTTATAGTTTTAACTTAAAATTGTATCTTTCGTTCATATTTTAACAACAGTTAAACCATGAAAAACATTACCTCTATTTTGTTGATTTCCACCTTGGGATTCAACTTTGCTTGTACCTCTATGAAAAATACAGAAAATGCATCGCAGCCATTGGTAAATGCTACTTTGGCAGAAAATCCTTTTATGAAAAAGAGCCCGCTTCAATATCAGGCTCCAGAATTTGACAAAATTAAGGACGAACATTTTAAACCGGCTTTTGATTTTGGATTAAAACAAAACCTTGAAGAAATTGAAAAAATTGCCAATAATACTGAGGCTCCAACTTTTGAAAACACTGTTTTGGCCTTAGAAAAAAGTGGAGAAGTGCTGAAACGCGCACAGATTATATTTTTTAACCTTACCGGTTCTAATACTAATCCTGTCCTTCAGAAAATTGAAGAAGAATATGCTCCTGTTTTTGCAGCCCATTCGGATAAGATCTATTTAAATTCAAAATTATTCAATAGAATAAAAGCTATAAAAACAGACAATCTGGATGCTGAAAGCAAAAGACTGATTGAAGTTTATATCGAAAAATTTGAATTAGCAGGTGCTAATCTTAGTGAGGCGCAAAAAGAGCAGATGAAAACCATCAATGCTGAACTGGCTACTTTGGGCACTCAATTCACGAATAAATTATTGGAAGCAAGAAAAAAAGGAGCATTGTTAATCAACGATGTAAAAGAATTAGAGGGACTTTCTGCCGATGAAATTGCCGCTGCCGCTACAGATGCTAAAAATGCCGGCTATGAAGGCAAGTATCTTTTGGTACTTCTTAATACAACCCAACAGCCGCTTTTACAGAATTTAAAAAACAGAGCCACCAGAGAAAAACTTTTCAAAGCCTCTTGGTACAGGGCCGAAAAAGGCGATGATAATGATACCAGAACTATTCTAGAAAAAATGGCAAAACTGAGAATGGACAAAGCTCATCTTATGGGCAAAACTTCATATGCAGAACTGAATCTTCTAGATCAAATGGCAAAAAAACCTGAAAAAGCAATGAATCTTTTAGCGCAATTGGCTATACCTGCTGTTACACAAGCAAGAAAAGAAGCTGTAGACATCCAAAAGTTAATTGACGAACAAAAAGGCGGGTTTGCCCTTGAACCATGGGATTGGAATTTCTATGCAGAACAGGTAAGAAAAGCGAAATATGACCTGGATGAAAATGAAATAAAGCCTTATTTTGAAGTAAGAACCGTTTTGGAAAAAGGCGTTTTCTATGCTGCCGAGAAATTTTATGGAATTACCTTCAAGGTTCGTCCGGATTTGCCAGTTTACCATCCAGATGTAGTCGCTTATGAAGTTTTCGACAGAGATGGAAAATCTTTGGCTATTTATTACTTAGACTTCTACACCCGAAGCAATAAAAACGGAGGGGCATGGATGAGCAATTTTGTGGAGCAGTCTTTTACCACAGACACCAAACCGGTAATTGTAAATGTTTTCAATTTCCAAAAGCCCGCACCTGGCAAGCCTTCACTTATATCTTATGATGACGTTTCTACTATGTTCCATGAATTTGGGCACACCCTTCACGGTTTATTTGCCAACCAAAAATACATCACCATTTCCGGAACCAATGTCCCTAGAGATTTTGTGGAATTTCCTTCTCAAATCAATGAATTTTTTGCTCTTGAACCGGAAATCCTTAAAAACTACGCCCTTCATTATGAAACCAAACAGCCAATGCCACAGGCCTTGGTAGATAAAATCAAAAAAGCGGCTACCTTCAATCAAGGATATGCTACAACAGAATTGGTTTCTGCGGCAACCCTAGATATGGCTTGGCATTCGGTAACGGATGAAAAGCAGTTTAAGCCTACTCTGGAATTCGAAAAAGAAGTTTTGCAGAAATACGGATTTACGCTTCCTCAGGTTCCGCCAAGATATCACACACCTTATTTTGCCCACATTTGGGGAGGCGGCTACTCTGCAGGATATTATGCATATATGTGGAGCGACATGCTGAATTCTGCCGCCTGGAATTGGATTAAAAACAATGGGGGCATAACCCGTGAAAACGGCGACCGTTTCAGAAAATACATCCTTTCTGTAGGAAATTCTGTAGACCTCAACCAAGCCTTCAGAAATTTTACCGGAAAAGACCCGGAAATTACACCGCTGTTAAAAGATAAAGGATTTATAAAATAAATTGAATTTAAAAGTGCGAAGTTAGAAGTACAAAATAAATAGTACCACCGAAAATTTCGGTGGTTTTTTGTTTATATACCTTTAAAAAACTATTCTTATCATATCATTTTTTTACTGTTTCAATAATTAAAATCTTTAGATTTGTGATATGAACAAGTTTCAATTCAATCTTTATCTGTTTCTGAAAATCCCTATTTCATGGATTGCCGGTGTTCGTCTAAAAATGATGAATAGCGAAACCTGCATCACTCAAGTGAAATTGGGATGGCTCAATCAAAATCCTTTTAAATCTATGTTTTGGGCGGTGCAAGGTATGGCAGCAGAATTCACTACAGGGTTTCTTTGTGCAGAAAAAATACGAAAATCCAGAATAAAAATTTCTATGTTGGTGGTTCACAATGAAGCGAATTTCACCAAAAAAGCTATTGGGAAAATAAACTTCGTCTGCAATCAGGGAAAAGAAATAGACGCCATTCTTCAGAAAGCTATAGAAACCGGAGAAGGACAAACCATTACCCTTTATTCTGAGGGCAAAGACGAAAAAGGAGACCTTGTTTCTAGATTTGCTTTCACTTGGAGTTTTAAGGTTAAAAACTAAGGTGTTTTTGGCATTATTTTAGTTTCATCAAGAGCTAAATAATGTTCTATGCTTCTGGATTTCCTTTTCCCAAATCGCTGTTTACACTGCAATCAAATTATTTCCCAAGAAGAAGCTGTTTGCGAACTTTGTTTTTCACAAATAAAATTTTTTTATCACGAATTTACTAGTGAAAATCCTTTTAAGAATAGATGTAAATTGCTTTTCCCAGTAGAAAATGCTTTTGCTTTGATGCAGTTTGAAGAAAGTGGATTAAGTCGTAAAATTATCCATCAACTCAAATACCGTTCTCAAGAAAAAGTTGGAAAAATTTTAGCACAATGGGTATTGGAGAAAGTAAATTTCTCTGAAGAAAAACCAGATCTATTGATTACCGTGCCACTGCATCAGAAAAAATTGAAGCAAAGGGGTTATAACCAATTGCATCTTTTTGCAGACACTCTTTCACAGACATGGGAAATCCCTCATCATAAAAATATACTGAAAAGAAATACTTATCAAAAGGCACAGGCTAGCAAAGACAAAGCCCATCGAGCAGAAACAAAATATGATTTTTCTGTCACCGAAGAAATAAATGGAAAACACATTTTATTGATAGACGACGTATTTACCACCGGAAATACGCTTAGTGCCATTGCTTGGGAAATTCTAAAAAATCCCAAAAATAAAATCAGTGTTTTGGTAATGGCTTTAGACGTTTAGTCAATTGATAACTAAATGCTAGTTTTGAAGTTTTTGACCATAACTTAAATCCCCTGCATCACCTAAACCTGGTGAAATATAGCCTTTGGAAGTAAGATTTTCATCAATGGCACCCACCCATATTTTAGCTGTAGGAAATGCTTTGGCGATGGTTTCTACCCCTTGTCTGCTGGCAATAACCGCCACAATATGCAATTGAGAAGGCGTACCATGATTCAATAAATCTTTTAATGCTTCTATTAGAGATGCTCCCGTAGCCAACATAGGATCTGCCACAATGAGAGGTCTGCCGTCTACATTAGGGCATGTAAGATAATCTTGTTTGATGGAAAAATAATCATTGGCATCGTGCTTTCTGTAAGCTGCCACAAAACCACAATCTGCTTTATCAAAATAGTTCAAAATCCCTTGAAACAAAGGGACTCCTGCACGTAAAATAGTTGTAATAACGGGCTGTACCGCAATTTCTTTCACTTTGATTTTATCTAGAGGCGTGGTAATTTCAATTTCTTTGAATTCTAAACTCTTGCTGATTTCAAAAGCGGCAATTTCACCGATGCGTTCCATGCTTTTACGGAAACTATTTCTATTGACTTGTGTCTCTATATTTCTGAGTTCGTTAATCCATGAATTAACCAATGAAAAATCTTGAGATAGAACTGTTATCATTCTGATTATTTTTGTAAAGTTCGTAAAATTATCTTATTTCACAAAAAACCCTTTTGGCGTTTTGAATACCAAAAGGGCTTATGATTTATTTTTGTCTAAAATACACTTCAATAGGAACGCCTGTAAAATCAAATTGTTTACGCAATTGATTTTCTATAAATCTTTTGTAAGGCTCCTTCACATACTGCGGTAAATTACAGAAAAATGCGAACTGTGGCGTGTAAGTAGGCAATTGGGTAATGTATTTTATCTTCACATATTTCCCTTTGGTTGCCGGCGGAGGAGTCTGTTCTATTATAGGCAGTAAGATTTCGTTGAGTTTAGAAGTCTTGATTCTCTTTTTACGGTTTTCATGAACCATCATCGCTGTTTCTACAGCCTTCAAAACTCTTTGTTTGGTTAATGCCGAAACAAACAAAATAGGAACGTCATTAAACAAAGCAATTTTTTCTCTGATTCTGGCTTCGAAATCCCTCATGGTATTGGTTTCTTTCTCCATCAAATCCCATTTGTTCACCAAAATCACTACGCCTTTTCTGTTTTTCTGAGCCAAAGAAAAGATGTTCATGTCCTGAGACTCCCATCCTTGAGTAGCATCTATCATTAAGATAACCACATCCGAATGTTCTATAGCACGGATAGAACGCATTACAGAGTAGAATTCTAAATCTTCTGACACCTTAGATTTTCTTCTCATACCTGCAGTGTCTACCAAAACAAATTCATGCCCAAATTTATTATAAAGCGTTTCTATACTGTCTCTGGTAGTCCCTGCAATGTCAGTTACAATGTTTCTATTGTCATCCAAAAGTGCATTGGTAAGGGTAGATTTCCCTACGTTAGGTCTTCCTGCAATTGTAATTTTTGGCAGACCTTCAAAAGGGTCTTTGTATTCTGTAGTGGGGAAATCTGCTACCACATCATCTAGCAATTCTCCTGTTCCGGAACCCGTTGCAGATGAAAGTGTGTAATATTTTTCGATGCCCAATTGATAAAACTCAGTAGCAGCCAATTCTTCTTTGGCAGAATCTACTTTGTTTACTACCAAATAAAGTGGTTTATTCGCTTTTCTTAAAAGTTGATAGATTTCTTCGTCTGTATCGGTAAGGCCTTCTTCTACATTCACCATGAAAACAATGGAAGTGGCTTCATCTACTGCCAACTGTACCTGCTTGCGGATTTCTTCTTCGAAAATATCTTCTGTTCCTACATCATATCCACCAGTATCAATAACAGTGAAGTCTACTCCATTCCAATCAGATTTTCCATAATGGCGGTCTCTGGTAACACCGGCTGTTGCATCTACAATGGCTTCTCTTTTTTCTAAAAGACGATTAAAAAGTGTGGATTTTCCTACGTTGGGACGCCCAACAATGGCAACAATATTCGACATAAAAATTGTATTAATAACCCCTTATTAAAATTGGGATTAGATTATTAATAGGTATCTCCAACTTTTGGAGCCTTAAAATTTTTGCAAAGATACGAATAAACCTGTTATAAAGCGGAATGTGTATTTTAGTTTCTGTTTTTCAGCAAAATCCATCCGGTACGTGCCTGCTGATTATCCAATTCTATTACATACCAATAAACACCAGTAGGAAGCAACCTTCCACTACTGAAACCATTCCATTCAAAACGAGAAATATCATCGGTATGAAAAACTACTTTTCCAAAACGGTCATAAATCTTGAGTTTGGCTTTAGAAAAGTATTCAACATGACTCACTCTCCAAATATCATTAAAGCCATCCTGATTAGGTGTAAAAACATTAGGAACAAATAGAACCGCAGACTTGGCAAAGGCAATACAAGAATTAGTTTCTGATTTTACATAAATCTGGTAAATGCCCGCTTTAAGGCCAGAAAAAATATTTTTTTTCTGCCAGTTGATCATATCCATGGAATAGAGGTAAGGAGGATTTCCTCCATTTGCATATATTTCTAAGAAATCTTCTCCGCTGTTAATCCGTATGATATCTGGAGTAATTCCAGGGGTCACCTCAACCGTTTGCAAGGCAGTACAACCCTTACTATCTGTAAGTTTTACAGAATATTTACCAGGAGAAGTTACTTCTAACCTTTGTGCAAAAATAGGAGGTGAAGTTTGCCATTCGTAGGAAACAAAACCTGTTCCTGCGTCGAGGTTAATTTTTTCTCCATCACATATAGAAGTGTCTTTCAGCATATTAGAAAAAGGTTGGGGTAATATTTCTACCTTTACCTCTGCTCTATTGCTCTCGCAACCATTAACCTTCTGGCTTACCCAAAAAGAAGAAAAACCGGCTAAAGAAGTATCCGGAATCGGAGCATTTGGGCTGCCTATGCCTCCTGAAGAATCACTATACCAAAGTAAATTACTCCCTATAGCCCATAAAGCAGTAGCAGGTGCATTTTGGCAAAACTTAAAATCTGAAACTAGTGGAAGATTGGGGGCGGCTATTACATTTACTGTAATTTGTGCTCTAGGACTTTCGCATCCGTCAATTCTTTGGGATACCCAATAATTATATGTTTGTATTGCATTTGTATTCACTATAGGTGCAGATGGGCTACCAACAATTCCGGTAGACGAATCATACCACATCAGATTGCTGCCATTGGCACTGATGCTATTGCCTGAAGAGTATTGACAAAAGTTAAACGTTTGAGAATCTGGTGCAGCAGGTGGCGATTTAATTTTAACAACTGCAGCTTCAGAAAAAACTCTACAGCTAGATAAATTGATATTGGTTGCTTCTCCCACAATGAATCTGAAACGATCATCATTTTGATAAGTACCTGCAGAAACAACAAGATCTGGATTATTGGTTGAGGAGGTAATATTTGTCCATGTATTTCCTCCATCAATGCTTTTTTGCCATATAAAATTAACGTTAGAGAAAGTATTTGAACTCATTTGTGCGCTAAGGGTTACATTTTGGTAGGGATTACAAATTCCATTTGTGAAAATTTCCGGCACTGAAGCTGTAATAGATGTAGCAGGGCCACAAGGACTAAAACTAACATCATCAATAGCCAGATCATTTCCTATACCCCCGGGAGCATTATTAATGAGAACCACTTCCACCTGAGAGGAGCCAGAATCTGATTTAAAATCCAGATAAAAATTTTTCCATACTTCTGCAGATTCTTCCTGCAAATTCCCTGTGGAAACCGTTCCCAAAATTGTCCCAGAAGTATTTTGTATCTGAAAAGTGACATTGGGTTTAATGAAGTTACTTCCCGCTCTATGAATATTCAGAACCCAGGCAGAAAATCTGTAAATTTGATTGGGACAGAGATTAGAAACTCTCCTTCTGTAAAATTCACCTGGAGTATAACTCGCATTTACCACCAGCATATTGCCGTAGGTACCCGGTGCATCATTGGTGTGGTCTAAAGATTTTTGCCAGCTCCAATTTAAGTATTCTGTAGTATTAGAAATTGTATATTCGCCATCATTTGGCGGGAAGACAGATCTATAATTGTATGAAGTAGAGGCCGGATAGGTTAATGGCGGTGAAATAACCTGAGAAGGAGAATTGACTGTGCCAAAAGTTTCCAAAAAAATAGGTGCCCCAAAAGTACCTCCACAAAGTTGTGCAAAAATCTGAATGGAAAAAACAGTTAAGAATATGATGAAAAAGTCTCTTAAAAATTTCATTATCTTTTGTTGGGTTTGTAAAAATAAAATATTTGTAATAAACTATCGTCATAATTCAGATTTTTAAGACGGAATGCCTTTAAAAATATTTCCCTTACAATACTTTACTTCAAGAATCTATATATAAAAAGATGAATATTCTGATTTTTTGAATTTATTGGGTAATTTTGTATCAAAATATCAAAATATGGATTTTTTAGAATTAATGAAACACCGTTATACCACTAAGAAGTATAACCCAGATTATAAAGTGGCAGAGGATAAGATAGAAACATTGAAAGAGATCCTTAACCTTTCTCCTTCTTCTATCAACAGTCAACCGTGGACTTTTGTTTTCGTAGATGATGCAGAGGTAAAAAAACAATTGGCAGAACACTCTATGCACAACAAAGAAAAAGTGCTGCAATGCAGTCATGTGGCGGTTTTTAATGCCATAGATGACTTGGACTATTTGGAGAAACATCTTACTGAAAACTTGCCAGAGTATGCTATTAACTATTTCAACAATTATATAAAACATAAGCCAGAGCAAGAAATAAAGGCTTGGCTGCAACATCAGGTCTATATTTCTTTGGGAATCTTTCTTACAGGATGTGCATCACTAGATATTGACAGCACCTCCATGGAAGGGATAAACCCAGATGAATACACCAAAATCCTACAGTTAGAACATCACAAAACCGTTTTTGCGGTGTGCATCGGAAAAAGAGATGAAGAAGATACCAATCAACCGAGTGTAACGCCAAAAAGAAGGATTCCCAAAGACAAAAACATCAGTACTTTATAAAACAAAAAAGACCGCAAATTGCGGTCTTTTTTTTGATTATTATTCTTGAATTAGTATCCGAAAATTTCTTCCAAAGAAAGCTTTTTCACCTCTCCCAATTTCTTCATGTCATCCATAGAAACTTTTTTCTCAGATGCCACAATAGCATAGGTATAAGGCTTGCCTGAAAGTTGATTTTTATGGAAATTTTTCAAATCCTCCATCGTTACTTTATCTACATTTTCATAAACTTTCTTTCTAGCATCTTCATTTAAACCTAATTGTTGTGCAGAAAGATAATTATAGATGATGTTATCTTGAGTAATTCTTTCTGTCTGAATATCTTTCTTCACTTGGATTTTAGCCAAATCAAGATTTCTAGGCAATTCTGGCATTTTAGTTAATAGTTCATTCATCGCTACACTAGCATCATTGAATTTATCTGCCTGACTTCCTACATAAGATAACATATAGTAATCTTCTTCTTTTTTCTGTGGCTGAACATAGTATCCGTAAGTACTGTATGCCAATGCCTTACTTTCTCTGATGGTTTGGAATACCAAACTTCCCATACCGCCACCAAAATAATTGTTAAATACATTTACCAGCGTATTTTTATTTGGGTCATATGCTTCTGTATTTCTCACCCATCTAGTTTCTGCTTGTACCATATCATAATCTGCAAAAAGCACTTGGTTCTTAGTAGAAGCTTCTTGTTTGAATACTTTAACTGGTGATGCTGTTGCAAAAGTAGCTGGCACTTTGTGTAAAGAACCTAATTTTGCTGCCAAAGCAGGCAATGGAGTTGGTCCGTAATATATTACTGTTTGCTCATATCCATTAAGATTTTTCATCTTGTCTACCAATTCCTGAGCATTTACCCCATTCAATTCGTCGTTGGAAAGTACATTGTTGAATTTATTCTGAGCACCATACATTGCATAATTGGTTAATCCTTGAAGGATGGCTCCTTTATTCGCTTTAGCATCTTTTCTTGCTTTATTTAATCTTGCTTTAAGTGCTACCAATACTTTATCGTCTGCCTTAATGTTGTTTACAACTTCTTCATATAATTTTACAGCATTTTCAAAATTTTCTTGAAGTCCTTCTATTCTTACCGTAGTATATTCCTCTCCGGCAGATACATTAAAACTACAAGCTATTTTATAGAAAGCTTTAGAAATTTCTTCTGCAGACATTTTATCTGTTCCTAAGAACTGAATGTACTGAGAAGCAAGACTTTGTTTTTTATCATTTAGTGTACCAATTTTATATCTATAGCTTAAACGGAAAATATCATTATCCTTGTTTGGCACATATAATACTTCAGCTTTTCCTAACTTAGATTTTTGGATATCTTTTTTATAATCTAAGAATACTGGTGTTGCAGATACAGCCGGCATATCATTCACCATTTTCACAAAAGAAGATTGCTTATCTGCATTGGTCTGAACAGGGGTAATTGCTGGTTTTTCTATTTTAACAGTTGCAGGAGACTCTCCTTTTCTCTTCAATATAGCTACATAATTTTCGCCAAAATATTTATTAGCAAATGCTACAATATCTTCTTTTTTGATTTTAGACAAATCATTGACATAAGCCACTTGGTCTTTCCAATCCAATTCCGAAGTGAAAGCATCCATTAAAGAACTGGCTCTGCCACCATATTTTTCGGTTTCGTAGATTTTGCTTTTCTTAATGTTATTGATGATAGAAGGAATAAGATTATCATCAAAATTACCTTTTTTAAGGTTTTCTATTTCATTAAGTACTAATGCCTTTACATCCTCTAAACTTTGTCCTGTAGTAGGTGCTGCAGAAAGGTAAAGAATTCCGTGATCTATCAAAGTATAAGTAGAAGCAGACGCTCTCAATAATTTTTGTTTTTTCACCAAATTCAAGTCCAATAAACCAGCTCTTCCGTTGGTTAAAATCTGACCCACTAAATCTGCCAACAAAGCATCTTTGGATTTATTACCAGGCAATCTGTAGCCAATAGTAAGGTTTTCTGCATCAGGCCCTACAATTTCTTTTACGATAGGAGCCGCGATAGGATCTTCTTGTTGGAAAGTATATTTATCAAAAGACTTTGGCTGCATGTAAGAAAAAGCCTTGTCTATTTTTGCAATCACCACATCCGGATTGAAATCTCCAGAAAGAATGATTCCCATATTATTAGGAACATAATATTTGTTGAAATACTTTCTGATTTCAACCAAAGAAGGATTTTTAAGATGCTCTACGGTACCAATAGTTGTTTGTAAACCATAGTTGTGTTTTTTGAACAAATTGGCAAATAATGCTTCGAAAACTTTTCTTCCATCATTATCTAATGTTCTGTTTTTTTCTTCATAAACGGCTTCTAGCTCAGTATGGAAAATTCTCAACACAGGATTTCTGAATCTTTCTGCTTGTACCGTAAGATATTTGTCCAAAGAAGAACTTGGCACATCATCCGTGTAAACAGTTTGTTCGAAACTGGTAAATGCATTGGTTCCTTGCGCCCCCATAGCAGACATCATTTTGTCGTACTCATTGGCAATAGCATATTTGGAAGCTACTCCAGAAACAGAATCTATTTTTTTATAAATAGCTTTTCTTACAGCATCATCCTTAGACTTATTGTATTGCTCATAAAGCGCATCAATTTTATCCAATTCAGGCTTTTCTTTAGACCAATCTAGAGACCCATATTTATCAGTCCCTTTGAACAACATGTGTTCTAGATAATGCGCCAAACCCGTATTGGTAGAAGGGTCGGTTTTACTTCCCGCCTTTACTGCAACGTACGCCTGAATCCTAGGATCTTTGTTGGTAGGACTTAAAATTACCGTTAAGCCATTTTTCAAAGTGTAAAATCTGGCTTTGGCCGGATCATTAGTTACATACTTGTAGGTGTAACCATTTCCTGTTGCTTCTTTCCACTGAAACTGATTTTGAGCATAAGAAACTGCAGAAATCATAACAGCGGTAAGTGCTAAAATAATTTTTTTAAGCATATTAAATTTCTATTAGGGTGTTAATTATTACTATTAGTCAAAAATATAATTGAAATGTTTCACAAAAAATTAATTTCTTTCAAAAAGAAGTCTTTCCCCATGTTTTTCTTCCGAAACTTTTCCATTTTCATAGGCTAGAAAGCCGTTTACAAAAGTATGGGTAATTGCAGAATGGAAAGTCTCGCCTTCCAAAGGACTCCAGCCACATTTATATAAAATATTTTCCTTAGAAACAGTGGTTTCTTTATTGGGATTAATGAGCACCAAATCTGCTTTGTAGCCTTCTTTAATGAAGCCTCTTTTTTCTATTTCAAAAATAATTGCCGGATTGTGACACATTTTTTCTACCAATTTCTCCAAAGAAATTTTTCCTGTTTTGAAATTCTCAAACATCACCTGCAAAGAATGCTGCACCAATGGTGCTCCTGAAGGTGCTTTGGTGTATACATTATTTTTTTCCTCCCAAGTGTGCGGAGCATGGTCTGTAGCCACCACATCTATCTTGTCATCCAACAAAGCTTCCCAAAGCTGGTCTTTGTCTTTTTGCGTTTTCACCGCCGGATTCCATTTGATGAGGGTGCCTTTGGTTTCATAATCTTTATCGGTAAAGGTGAGATGATGCACACAAACCTCGGCCGTAATTTTTTTCTCTTTTAGAGGGATTTTATTGGAAAAAAGTTCCATTTCTTTTCCAGTAGACAAATGGAAAATATGCAATCTTGCTCCGGTTTTCTTTGCCAATTCTACCGCTTTGGATGAAGAAATATAACATGCTTCTTCACTTCTGATAAGATGATGACAACTCATCGGGATGTCTTCGCCATATTTTTCCAGATGCTCTTTCAGATTTTTCTGGATGGTAACCTCATCTTCACAATGCACCGCAATCAGCATTTTGGTTTTGCTGAAAATATTTTCCAAAGTTTCAGGATTGTCTACCAACATATTTCCGGTAGAAGAACCGAGAAAAAGCTTAATGCCCGCCACATTTCTAGGATTGGTTTTCAGCACTTCTTCCAAATTATCATTGGTGCCGCCCATCATGAAAGAATAATTGGCGAAAGATTTTTTGGCCGCTATTTGATATTTATCTTCCAAAAGCTCTTGAGTCACTGCATTAGGAACTGTATTGGGTTGCTCTATAAAACTGGTGACTCCGCCTGCCACTGCAGCGCGGGATTCTGATTCAATATCTCCTTTATGGGTAAGTCCCGGTTCACGAAAATGCACCTGATCATCTATAACACCTGGTAGAAGATAAGAACCTTCTGCATCAATGATTTGATCTGCTTTTTCTTCAGAAATATGGGTAGAGATTTCAGCAATAAGTTCGTTTTCAATTAAAACGTCTGCCTTAAAAATCCGGCCTTCGTTTACGAGCTGAGCATTTTGGATAAGCGTTTTCATTTTTTCTTTTTAAGATTTCTACAAATTTAAACTTTTCATCATTATTTTTTTCATCCCATGAAAAATATAAGGCCTTAAATCTCAAATCTCAAATCTTATGGTTATTTTTGTATTCTTAAATTGTTAAAAAATTGAAAAAACTTCTTGGAGAAACGATTATTTATGGGATTGGCGCAATAATGCCAAGGATTATCCTATTTGTACTTAATCCTCTTTACATACATTACATAGACCCTGAAGCATTTGCTCAATTTTCCAATTTATATGCATTAATTTCCTTTGTTAATATTGTTCTTTCATTTGGTTTCGAAACGGCTTTTTTCAGATTTTCTTCGGAAACCGAACAGCAGGAAAAGACTTTTAACACTTCATTTTGGTTTCTTACAGGATTCTCTTTTTTATTTTTAATTGGAGTTTTAGCTTATAATCAAACTATTGCTGATTATTTAGGATACGGAAAAAATCCTGAGTATATAAAATGGTTTGCCTTGATTGCCTTTTTAGATAATTTATGCGTGATTCCTTTTGCATGGCTAAGGTTCAATAATAAGCCTATAAAATATTCTGCTGTAAGAGTTTTCCAATCACTTTTACAAACAGTTTTTGTGATTGCATTATTCCTTTGGATTCCGACAGCATTTTCAGAAAAATTAGGCATGAGAGAAAAAGTTTCATACCCATTTTATAGCAATCTAGCAGGAAGTTTTTTTGGGGTATTGATGCTTTTGCCGATTATTTTTAAGGTAAGATTCACTTTTTCAAAAGAGCTTTTTGTAAGAATGATAAAATATTCGTGGCCAATAATGATTGCTGGATTGGCATTTATGGTGAATGAAAATTTTGACAAGGCCATACAAATTTATTATATCGATAAAACTGACGCAGGCGCTTATGGAGGTTGCTATAAACTGGCAGTTTTAATGACTCTTTTTGTAACAGCATACAGAATGGGTATCGAACCATTTTTCTTTAAACAAATGAATAAAGAAAACGCTAAAGAAACCTATGCAAAAGTGACGGAATATTTCTCGTTTTTCGCATCAATAATAGCCATGGGAATTATCGCTAATGTTTCTTGGTTGAAAATTATTTTTGTCCCCAATAAATCTTATTGGACAGCGGTAGAAATTATCCCTATTATAGTAATCGCCAACTTGTGTTTTGGCATCTATTATAATCTTTCTACTTGGTACAAAGTAACAGATAGAACGCATTTTGGCACCACTATATCATGGATTGGCGCCGGAATTACTATTGTGCTACATCTATTATTATTAGAAAAACATGGCTTTATGGTCTCCGCATGGGTTACTTTTATTGCCTATTTTGTGATGATGGTGCTTTCTTATTTTCTTGGTCAAAAATATTATCCTATTCCTTATAGAACAGGCAAAATTTCATTCTTTTTGTTATTATTAATGCTGTTTAGTTTTATTTTGGTAAAATATTTCAATTATAATTTCTGGATCGGAAATATATTATTCCTTATTTATTCGGGATTATTAATTTACAGCGAAAAACAATTTATTCTTTCAAAAATTAAAAGATGACCATAAAAGTAATCAATACATCCAAACACGCTTTACCCAAATATCAAACCGCCCTTTCTGCAGGAATGGATCTATATGCCAATCTTTCTGAACCAATCGTTTTAAAATCTTTGGAAAGAAGACTGATCCCAACTGGTCTGTTTATTGCATTGCCGGAAGGCTATGAAGCGCAGATAAGACCAAGAAGCGGCCTTGCCTTTAAAAACGGAATCACCGTCCTCAATACGCCCGGAACCATAGATGCTGACTACCGAGGTGAGATTGGTGTAATTTTAGTAAATTTATCGGCTGATGAATTTATCATTAATGATGGCGACAGAATTGCACAGATGGTGATTGCAAAATATGAAACCGCAAACTGGGAAGAAGTAACTTCATTAGAAAAAACAGAACGAGGCGAAGGAGGCTTCGGCAGTTCGGGAGTTTCAAAAAAATAATAAATAATAAAAAATCATACAACACACCATGAAAATTATAGTTCCAATGGCCGGACGCGGCTCTAGATTAAGACCACATACCCTTACGGTTCCTAAGCCATTAATCCCTATTGCAGGAAAACCTATTGTTCAAAGATTAGTAGAAGATATAGCTAAAGTAGCCGGAGAACAGATTGATGAAATTGCTTTTATCATTGGTGATTTCGGTCCAGAAGTAGAGCAGTCTCTCATAGAAATTGCAGAAAAACTAGGTGCCAAAGGCAGCATCTACACACAAGATGAGCCACTCGGCACGGCACATGCCATCAAATGTGCTGAAAACTCTATGCAGGGAGATGTAGTGGTAGCTTTTGCCGATACGCTTTTCCGTGCAGATTTTGTTTTAGACAAGGTTTCGGATGGTGTAATTTGGGTGAAGAAAGTAACTGACCCTTCTGCTTTTGGAGTAGTGAAATTAGACGATTATGGATTTATTACAGATTTTGTAGAAAAGCCTAAAACTTTCGTTTCTGATCTTGCCATTATTGGAATTTACTATTTCAAATCTGCTGAAAAACTGATGAACGAGATCAATTATATCATGGACAATGATATAAAAGTAGGAAACGAATATCAATTAACCACTGCTTTGGAAAACCTCCGTCAAAAAGGAGCTAAATTTTCTTTAGGTAAAGTGGACGACTGGATGGATTGCGGAAACAAAAATGCTACTGTAGAAACCAATGGGAAAATCCTTCAGTACGAAAAAGAAGAAATGAAAAACTTTGCTGCCTCTGCAAAAATTGAAAACAGTCTAATTATTCAGCCTTGTTTTATCGGTGAAAATGTGGAAATTAAAAATTCTAAAATAGGGCCTTACGTATCATTAGGAAACGGAACTTGTATTATCAATTCAAATATTGACAATTCTTTGATTCAGGAAAACACCCTAATCAACCACGGCAACCTCAGCAACTCTATGATTGGGAACAACGCTCAGTATTATGGGGTTTCCAGAGAAATTTCATTAGGAGATTATTCTGTTTTGGATTTCTTATCAAAAGGCAACGATTAATAGAATTATAAACAAATACCCTCAAAGCACACAAAAACATTTTGTGTGTTTTGGCGTTAAAAAGAGTAGCGATACTTCTTAAAATTTTAAACATGAAAAATATCCTTTATCTTGTTTTTTCTCTAATGGTTTTGGTTTCCTGTAAAGCTAGAACAGCAATAACTACTAAACCTTCGGAAACAATTAGTTCCAATAAAGTTTTTTTTGATGCTATAAATAAAAAAGACAATTTCGAAAGCATTAAAATCAATAGCAGAATTGACGCTGAAACAGGAAAATTTATCCCAACCATTGATGGTACTTTTTACATAGAAAACAATCAGAAAATATGGATTAATTTCCAAGTTTTTGTCAATGTGGCAAGAGCATTGGTTACCCCCTCTGGAATAAAGGCTTACGAAAAAATCAATAAAACCTATATAGATTCTAACTTCACCTATATTAACAATTTATTAAAAGTAAATTTCATAGATTATAATTCTTTGCAAAACCTATTAATGGGAAAAACCTTTATCCCGGTTAGTGAGAAAGATTACCTACTTCTACAAAACACTCAAGGTTATTTACTTACCTCTATCAAAAACCAAATTTTTGAAATAGATGGCAAAACTAGTGAATATAAAATCTCTCTAGAGTACACCCCAGAACTAGACCTAAAAAAAGTAAATTTGGAAAATGTGAATTCCAATAATTCATTAGAAATCAATTATGATAATTATGAAATTTTGGGCTCACAAAAACTACCAAAAAATGTTAAAATAATTATAAAAGGCAAGAAAACAGACCAAATTTTAATAGAAAATACGAAATTTGAATTTTTGAAGATGGAAACACCATTTTCTATTCCTGCTAATTATACAAAGACCGAAATAAATAATGCATAAGAAACTGAGTTTATTATTAGGATTATTATTATTTACCATAGTTTTTTCTCAACAAGGAAGGAAAGAACAGCTCCAAAAACAAAACGCTGAAATCAAAAAGGAGATTGCTTCCATAAATTCTGAGCTCACCAAAGCCAGAGGTGAAGCCAAACTTTCTTTGGCGTACCTTAATAATGTCAACAAAAAAATTGCCTTAAGAGAAAAGGTAGTTAACAATACTCAAAAAGAAAAAAGATTTATTGAAGACGATATCTACAAGCGCCAGTTAGAAATCAATAAATATAATAGAGAACTGAAAGTGCTGCGCAAAGATTATGCAGATATTTTGGTAAAAGCCTATAAAACCAAAGGTGTACAAAACAAAGTTACCTTTATCCTTTCATCACAAAATCTAGGAGAAGCCATCAGAAGGGTACAATACATCAAGCAATACGGCGAATACCAAGACAAAAAAGCAGCTGAAATTAATGACAAAGCCAATCAAATAAAAAGAACCATTGGACTTAAACAACAATCTGTAAAAGAAAAAGAAAACCTACTCAATAAGCAAAAACAAGAACTGTCTGTGATACAGGTAGAGCGAAAGCAGAAGGAACTATTGCTTCAAGAGTTTAAGAAAAATGAGGCCAAACTCACCATTGATTTAAGAAACAAACAAGCTGAATCTAAAAAATTAGAATCTGCCATCAGAATCATCATCAATGAAGAAATAAAAGCGGCAAAAGCTAGAGAAGAAGCAGATAAAAAAGCAGAAGCAGAGAGAGTAAGGTTGGCAAAAATAGCTGCAGATAAGGAAAAAGCAAAAATTGAAGCAGCCAAAAAAGCAGAAGCAGACCGCCTTGCATCGGAAAAGAAAAAGGCAGAAGAAGAAGAAAGAAAATCTGCAGAATTGGCCCGTAAAAAGGCAGATGCCGAAAAAGCTGCCATTGCCAAAAATGATGCCGAAAAAATAGCCAAAGCTGAAAAAGAAAGAAAAGAATCTGAAGAAAATGCCAAAGCAGCCAAAGTAAAGGCTGATGAGGCCAGAAAAGCTGAAAAAACCTTAGCTGAAAATACAGAAAAAGCCAAAGATGCTGCAGAAGAAAAAACAATGAAGAGTTTTGGAGTGGGTGCGGTAGTAGCAGGAAGTAATTTTGCAGCTAATAAAGGTAAAATGTCTTTCCCTGTACCATCCGGTCAGGTTACGGAAAGATTCGGAAGACAGCCCCACCCAGTTTTTAAAGGAATTGTAATAGAAAATAACGGTATAAAAGTAGTAGTTCCAAATGGAACCAAAGCAAGATGTGTTTTCCCAGGAACTGTTTCTAAAATATTAGTGAGCGGGGGTTCTAAAACCGTACTTGTAAAACATGGAGACTATTTCACCATTTATGGAAATCTTGATAATGTTAATGTTTCTCAAAACCAACAAGTTTCTGCAGGCACCACTATAGGTAGTGTAGGAACAGATTTTGACGGAAATTATGCCCTAGATTTCCAAATTTGGAATGGTTCTACACCAGTTGACCCATTAGGATGGGTTTCATATTAAAATTTAATGTAAATTTGTAAAAAATTTTACGAAAAATGATTTCACCAATTGTTATCTTAAGCCTTTCTGCACAACATATTATTATTGTTGCAATTATACTTTTATTATTATTCGGAGGTAAAAAAATCCCAGAACTAATGAGAGGAGTTGGTAGCGGAATAAAAGAATTTAAAGACGCTGTAAAAGAAGACGAAAAAAAACCAGAAGATTCTAATAAATCAGAAAATTCTAACTAGAAAATGTCTTTTACAGAATTCGCTTGGAATATCTTCAGCAACTCAGTTGAAGATTATCATCTGCATGATGATGTAGACTTCCCTATAAACAACCCACACGAAAAAGGCAGTTTGGAATATCTTTTGTATGCTAAGAACTGGATTGACACCGTTCAATGGCATTTAGAAGATATCATTCGAGACGAAAACATTGACCCTGCAGAAGCATTAAAACTTAAAAGAAGAATCGATGCTTCTAACCAGCAAAGAACTGATTTGGTAGAATATATTGACAGTTGGTTTTTACAAAAATACCAAAATATTACGCCAAAAACAGATGCTAAAATCAATACAGAAACTGTAGCATGGGCCATTGACAGATTTTCAATCCTTGTATTGAAGGTATATCACATGAATCAGGAAGCCATCAGGAAAAGCGCCTCAGATGAACATAGAGCAAACTGTACTGCTAAACTAAATATATTACTTGAGCAGAAAAAAGACTTGAGTAACGCTATAGATCAATTATTAATAGATATTGAAAACGGTGATGTAAAAATGAAGACCTATAAGCAGATGAAAATGTATAATGATGAAAGTCTGAATCCAATCCTGTATCAAAAGTCTAATAAATAATGAAAAGATATTTAAGTTTACTATTTTCTGTATTTCTACTGATATCCTGCACAGTAGATAAAGTGAACTTATCTCCTCTCTCAAGTGATTTCGCAGGGTACAATTCAACAGGAAATTTCTTTCAAAACACTGCTAAATCTACCAAAACAGTAAGCTATACTTCAGAATTATCTAATCTAATTTCTGAATTTCCTGTTTTTAGCAATAATAAACTTAATTCTGAAGTCTATAAATTAAAGCACAATATTACAGATTACATCTATGCTATTAAAAAAGACAGTGCAATAGAAAAATCTCATGCATATAAAGGCTACACCAATTCTTATAAAAATATTCAGAAGTTAAAAACAGAATTATCTTCAGAAGAAGTAGAATTGCTTAATAGATATCTTGTAAAAATAAAGACCAATATTAGCCTCATAGATTCTATCAATTTTACGGAGACAAAGTAAACAGTATCTTTGCTAAAAAAATTTAATGATTACTTTACAAGCCGAATCTCTTGTCCCTACAGATTATGGGAATTTTTTAATCAAAGCTTTTTCTGATGATGAAAAAGACTGGATGCCGCATATTGCTTTGGTAGCTGAAAACACAGATTTTGCTAAACCAGTTAATGTTCGTTTCCATTCTGAATGTATTACCGGAGAAGTTTTTCATTCCAAAAAATGCGAATGTGGCCAGCAATTAGATGCTGCCATGAAATACATCCACGAAAACGGAGGTATTATAGTATATCTTCGTCAAGAAGGAAGAAATATTGGTATCATCAACAAACTGAAAGCCTATTCTCTTCAAGAAAAAGGATTAGATACTGTTGAAGCAAATCTACAATTGGGCTTACCAGCTGATGCCAGAGATTTTAATGTGGCCATAGAAATCCTTAAAATATTGGGTGTAAAAGAAATAAATCTTCTTACCAACAATCCAGATAAAATTAAATATGTAGAGAATAGTGATATTCATCTCAATAAAAGAATACCTTTACAAATGGAGGCCAACGAGATAAGCAAAGACTATCTAAGAACTAAAAAAGATTATTTTGGTCATCTCCTTGAAGATGATGGTATAAAATAAAAAAACGCCTTGAAAATTTCAAGGCGTTTCTATTTTAATAAAATTTAAAAATCCTAAAGTTTTATCGCCGCCTCCAAAGCCAATTCTATCATTGGTTTTAAAGCTCTTTCTCTTTCATCTGCAGAAATTTCTGCTCCTGTAGGAATAACATCAGAAACCGTAAGCAATGTAGCTGCATTTTTCCCTAAATGTTTTGCATTTGCAAACAGGGCAAACGCTTCCATTTCTACAGCCAAACAATTATATTTTTCAGCAATAGCAGGTGTTCCAGGATTTTTTCTGTAAAAAATATCACTGGTATGTATAGGAGTTTGTTTGGTTGCCAAACCTAATTCTTTTGCCGTCTCATTAATTACCTCAAATGCATTTCCTTGATGCGCAATTAAATCCCCTTCAATTTCCCATGCATATTCAGCATAAGTAGATTCGCTGGCTGCGCTTTCTACATTTAGAAGATCAAAGACATTTAGTTCTGGAGTATAGGCGCCACAAGTTCCTATTCTAATTATGGTATCTACGTCGTATTCCGTGTATAATTCATAAGAATAAATCCCAATGCTTGGCACTCCCATACCGCTTGCTCCTACAGAAACCTCCTTTCCTTTGTAAGTTCCTGTAAAATAAAATATATTTCTTGTTTTACTTACTAATTTTACATCTTGCAAAAAATTATCTGCAATATATTTTGCACGAAGTGGATCGCCAGGAAGCAAAACAGTCTTGGCAATTTCTCCTTTTTTTGCGCTTATGTGAACACTCATAATATTTTTTTAAATAAGGACCACAAAGATAGAGATTTTACTTCAATCTGATAATCCGAGAAGTCATCTTTTTAAATATATTTCTAAGTATATTCTTTACATCACACCTATTTTAAAGAGCAAAGTCATTAAAATCTAAGGAAGTTTTATTTCAAAATAATCATTAATTGTGAGGAATGACAGAAATATGTTTGTATTTTTGTTGAACAACAAAAAGAAAAATGGTTTTCAGAAAAATTACATTTATCATATTCAGCATTATCAGCATACAAATTTTCGCACAGTATTCACCTAAAAACAATAGTAAAAAACTGAATGAAAATGCTGAAAAATATGCAGATTCTGTTTATCAAAAACTTTCTTTAGATGAAAAAATTGGCCAACTCTATATTGTTGCGTTATATACCAACAAAGGTGAAAACCATATTTCACAAATCAGAAATTTAGTAGAAAAAGAAAAAATTGGCGGACTAATTCTGATGCAGGATGATGTGGAAAAGCATATTGCTCTGGTGAATGAATTTCAACAGAAATCTGCCATCCCCATGATGATAGGAATTGATGGAGAATGGGGACTATACCAAAGATTTCCTACAGCACATAAATTTCCTTGGGCCATGACTTTGGGGGCCATACAAGACAATTATCTTATCTACGAAATGACCACCAAAATTGCAGAAGACTGCAAAAGGATGGGCATTTATTGGGATTTCGCTCCCGTTTTAGACGTCAATACCAACCCGAACAACCCTATTATTGGCAATAGAAGTTTTGGATCCGATGTAGAAAACGTCATTGAAAAAGGATTGGCTTACGCAAAGGGATTGCAAGAGCATGGTGTGTTGGCTTCCATGAAACATTTTCCAGGACATGGTGATACCGATAAAGATTCTCATCTAGATTTGCCTGTGGTTTCTCATCAAATCGAAAGATTAAACCAAATAGAACTTTCTCCCTTCAAAGCTTTGATGGACAAAAAAATTGGCGGTGTAATGGTAGCACATCTTTACGTTCCTGCATTGGAGAAACAACCAGGAATTCCGGCTTCACTTTCTTATGAAATCATTACCAATTTATTGAAAAACACTTATCACTACAATGGTTTGGTTATTACAGATGCACTAAATATGAATGCGGTGGCCTCTAAATTTCCTGCCGGCGAACTAGATTTGAAAGCATTCAAAGCGGGTAACGACATCATGCTTTTTTCTCAGGATGTACCCAATGGAAAAGCTCTGATAAAAAATGCCATAGAAAAGGGAGATATTGCTGAAGCCCGATTGGCAGAAAGCGTAAAGAAAATTTTGAAGACAAAATTTTTGTTGAATCTCCAAAACCTAAAACCTATCAATCCGGAAAACATAAAGGAGGATTTAAACAATGCTTCACATGCAGCACTTTCAGAGAAATTATATGCCAATGCCGTTACGCTTCTGAAAGATGAAAAAGACCTTTTGCCCTTAAGCTGCAAAAAAAAATATTACTATCTGCCATTGGAAGAGGCCCCTTATCAGGCATTTTTAGATCAGTTGAATTTGGATACTACGGTTCAGTTGATTACTAAAGACGAATTGAATATTCTCCCGGAGGAGAATGCTACTGTAATTATTGGCCTTCATAAAGACAATTCTACCGCCTACAAACCTTATAAAATCTCTGAAGAAAGTAAAAACATCATTACAGAAATCAGTAAAAAAGCCAATGTCATTTTGGAGGTTTTTGGGTCTCCATATGCATTGAAAGATTTAGATATTTCTACTCTTTCAACGGTTTTGGTGGGCTATGAAAACAACGATTTATCTTTAAAAGCTTCTGCAAAAGCGCTTTTGGGGAAAACAAAAATCCATGGCAAACTTCCAGTAATTATCAATGAAAGTTTGAAGGAAGGAAGCGGAATTGAATTAAAAATAAAAAAATAAAAAAGAACGCTTAAAAATCGTTCTTACAAATAAAAATATGAAAATAGGAATACTTTGTTATCCAACATATGGTGGCAGTGGAATTGTAGCCACAGAACTGGGAATGTCTTTGGCCAAAAAAGGCTATGAAGTGCATTTTATCTCTTCAGAATTACCGGCAAGACTAGACATGACCAACCCGAACATTTTCTTTCACAAAGTGAATGTGCAGACGTACCCGCTCTTTAAGCATCAACCTTTTGATATTGCACTTTCTTCCACCATTTATCAGGTGGTGAAGCTGTATCAACTAGACATTCTGCATGCACACTATGCCATCCCTTACGCTTATGCTGCATTTTTTGCGAAGCAGATGCTTAAAGAAGAAAACGCCGATATTCCTTTGGTAACTACCCTTCACGGAACGGATATTACCTTGGTGGGACAACACCCAAGTTATAAGCATGCGGTGGAGTTTTCCATCAATCATTCCGACACTATTACTACGGTATCCGAAAGCCTTAAAAATGACACTTTGAAGTTTTTCCAAATCACAAAAAACATTGAGGTTATTACCAATTTCATTGATAATTCTGAATTTGATGATTTGCCATGCTGCGAAAGGCATCAGTTTGCAGCACCGGATGAAAAAATTTTGATACATGTTTCCAATTTGAGGCCTGTAAAAAGGATTCAAGATGTTCTTGAAATTTTCAACAAAGTGGAAAAATCGGTGAAATCAAAATTGCTCATTTTGGGAGATGGCCCAGATTTAGAAGTCATCAACGATTTTATCCATCACAATCCGCACCTCATCAATAAAATAAAGCTTTTGGGCAAAGTAGACAATCTTTACCAAATTCTGAAATTCGCTGATGTCTTTCTACTGCCTTCAGAACAGGAAAGTTTTGGCTTGGCAGCTTTGGAGGCAATGGCCGCAGAAACACCGGTTATCAGTAGTAATGCGGGCGGAATTCCGGAAGTAAACATACAGGGCGAAACCGGATTTTTAGCAGAAGTAGGCAATGTGGAAGCCATGGCGAGCTATGCCATAAAACTTCTTTCTGATGAAAAATTACTGGCAGAAATGAAGCAAAGATCCAAGGCAAGAGCATTAGAATTCGACATTACCAAAATACTTCCTGCTTACGAAAAGATGTATGAAGAAACCATAGAAAATTTCAAAAATATCCAATAAACAATACTCAATTTTCGTATTTTTACTTAAAACACAACCTTTTAAGTGATGAACGAAAATTTGCTTCAATATCTATGGAGTCACAAAATCTTTAAGAATTTTGACTTTAAAGACATCTATGGTAATGAAATCGAAATTCTGGACTTTGGGAAATTCAACAAAAACTCCGGTCCGGATTTTTCTTTTGCCAAAATCAAAACAAAAAATGTAGTTTTGGCAGGAAACATAGAGCTTCATGTAAAATCTTCTGATTGGCATTTTCACAATCACAATCAACAGAAGGATTATCAATCAGTAATTCTGCATGTGGTATATTTCAATGACTTAGAAATAGAAGAGCTTAAAAAAGCCGGAATTGCAACACTGGAATTAAAAAATTATATTGATGAAAGTATCTTGGCAAAATATGAAGCAATGGAAAGTAATTGCCATTTTATTCCTTGCGAAAATTTATTTGATGCCGCTTTCATTCCTTTCCTTTTTTCTGAAGAAAATGTATTGAAAAAACTGGATAAAAAATCCGTAGAAATTGAAACTCTGCTTCAAAAATCGAAAAACAATTATGAAGCCGTCTTATTTCAGAAATTAGCCTACAGTTTTGGACTGAAAGTGAATGCAGAAATTTATCAGACCATTGCCGAGAATATAGATTTTAAAATCATCCAAAAAATTTCTCAAAATCAGCATCAATTAGAAAGTCTGCTTTTCGGAATGGGAAATTTATTGGAAAAAGGAACAGAAACCAATCAAAAATGGAAACAGGAATTTGAGTTTTTAAAGTCTAAATTTAAAATTCCCAGAAATACCTTTCCGGTAAAATTCATGAGGCTGATGCCGTCTTCCTTTCCCACCATAAGACTTTCTCAGTTGGCAAGTCTCTATCATATTCATGCCAATCTTTTTTCAAAAATCATCATCGCAAAAAACATTCAGGATTTGAGATCCCTTTTTGAATCTGTAAAAACTTCTCAATTTTGGGAAAATCATTATACTTTTGAAAAGGCTTCTGAAGACAAAACAGAGAAGAAACTATCTGGAAATTTTATCGACATTCTGATTTTGAATGCCATCTTACCAATGATATATACCTATTTCAAAAATCTGGATTCCGAAAAAACGGAGCAAGTTTTGGAGTTTTACAAAGACCTGAACCCTGAAAAAAACACCATTATTTCTGAATGGAAAAAATTGGGAGTAAAATTCGATTCGGCGTTAGAAACCCAAGCATTTCTTTATCACCATAAAAATTATTGTGCTTCTAAAAATTGCCTAAATTGTAATATTGGCTATCAATTACTAAAAATGAAATGATAGTATTGATATTATTTGACAACGACTCTCTCTTTGTTTTTTTCTAAAACATTGGTAATATTCGCAATATCATCCAAAGAGAATTTTCCGAGAATTTTTACATAAACCAGTTCATGATCATCTCTTACCGATAACATGAGGTTCTTTATTAAAGATGGATTGCGTGTCTCTTTAGACAGAATTTTAATTTTAGAATCTTTACTGCTGATGCTTACAAACTCCTGCATATTGTTTCCGAAAGTTTTTGCGGAAAAATCTGCTACCATCTTGTCTGAAGCATTTTCTACAACGTAGACCTTCACTTTTCTGATTTTTTTTATCAAATTAATGACATCTTCAGAACTTCCATCTTCTCTCAAAGTCTTTTTGATAAAAGGCTTTACCAAAAACATAGGCACATTCACTTTAGTAATGGTGGCATTGCCATTTTTTTCTTCATTATAAAGAGACTTTTGAGAAACAAAACAAGACTGCAAAAAAATCAACATTAAAAATAAAAAAGTAAATTTTGTTTTCATTTTAGTCTATTTTTTTAATGATAGCACCACTGTTTCTCGTAATATGAGACATGATTTCTGGCTTGCCTTTATACTGAACAATAGCCCCAGAACTTGCCATTACATCCAATGTAGCATTGGCATTCACCTTTGCAATGGCGCCAGAATGAAGATCTAATTTCACATTTTTCGCCATTAAATCTAATGCATTACAACTCGCACCACTATTAAGTTTCAAAGAAAAATTTTCTGTAGCTCCTCTAAAATTTCCCATCATGCCAGAATTTCCGGAAAAATTAAATTCCTTGGAATGCACTTCAAGATTCAATACAGATCCAGAATTTGCCTGAATGGAAATAAAACTGTAATCAAAATCCGCAGTTACTATAGCTCCAGAATTAACCTGTGCATTTAGTTTCTGATCAGAAACTTTATTTTTCGTTTTAAAAATAGACCCAGAACTCACATATAAATCATCTAAAACCGGATTCTGAATATTCACCAGAAGTTTTTTGAATTTTAAATTCTTGATAGTACTTCTATCAATATAAATCTTAAGAATTCCATTGTTAACCTCAGTTTTTATATACTGAATTTTGTCTGCATCGGCACTAATCTCTACCTTACGTTCTTTGCCTTGCGTAAAATCTACAAGTACCCCAGAAGAAACCTCTATACCATGAAAAGCCTCTACATTTCTCTCAACAGCATTATTATTTTCTGAAATCTTCTTGGGGGTTTTCTCCTGAACATCTTTCACCAAATTAGAAACATCATCCATAGAAATTTTGCCATCCAGCATCATCAGCACATTGCTGTCTTCCCCATTAATGCTCAACAAAAGATTGTCTAAAACATTAGATTCTGTTTTGGCGGCAAGAAATTTAATTTTGTTTTCTTTACTATTAACGCTCATCAACTCTTCATAATTAAGATTTTTGATGGCAGAAAGCATAGATTGTTGCACGTTTTGGAAGTTTTGATATGCCACAACAGAATCTTTATTTCCTTTATCCGGTCTATCTACAACAAGAATTTTAAGAGCATTCACTTTATTGATAAGAGGCTTTATTTTACTGAGGTCTTCATCATTGATATTCAGATTTGCTAAAAGCCGGAACATAGGTTTGGCAATTTTAATAGAAGTAACACCCTCTGTATCCTGATACTGATCAAAAAGCTGATTGAGTTTTTCACTTTGTCCAAAAACTTCTAGGCTAGAGAACAATAATACAAATAGAAATAGTATTTTTTTCATGATAAAAATTTTAAAAATTAACAGTTAAAAGCTTCACAGGTTGAGCATTTTCTAAAGCAGTGTTGATGTTTCCACCAAGCATTTCCAGTGCGTTTTTGGTATAATTGATGGCTTCATTTTCCGAAGCAATCGGCTTACCATTTACCACTACAAAATCTGGATTGTACTCTTCTATTTCTGCATCTACCGGTGTAGTATTGTGTCGCTTTTTGGTAGATTTTAGTATATGCTGTGCTAAATTTTGTGCAGATTTTTTGTATTTTGATTTTTTATATAGAGCGGGTTCGGTTGCTATTTTCTTTGTCAAGGGAAATTCTTCATCTAGCTTTATATTTGAAAGAGAAGACACTTCTATTTGACTTTCAATTCTTGTTGCAGCTCTGTTCTTTAATTTTGTAGGATTAAAATCTGTATTGAAAAACATTACCAATCCGAAAAGCATTACCAAGCTGGCTGCCAACCAATACCATTTTGGGGTAGAGTTGTTTTTTTGAACAGGAATTGTTTTTTCTTCGGCTTTAGCCAAAAAATCTTCAAAATTCCAATTCATTTCCTCTTCCTTTAGTTTCTGAAAGACTTCTTTATATTCCACTTGAAATTTGTCTTTGTTCATAATTCATGAGTTGTGTAATTTGTTCTTTTACTTTTTGCCTGGCCCGCATTAGATTTACCCTTACCGCATTTTCTTCCATTTCTAGAATTTCTGAAATTTCTGAGACTTCATATTCTTCTACATCTTTCAGGTGAATGACCATTTTTTGTTTTTCAGGAAGTTCGTTGATAAAACTGATAATCTTTTCTCTAAGATTGTTCACATCCATTTTATAAAGCTCACTTCTATGGATTTGTAAATCCACAAAACCCTGCTTTACCGTTTCGTGTTTCAGCTTATTGAGGCATTCGTTTTTAACGCATTTCAAGGCATAAGATCGGATATTGACTTCTGCCAATTCATCTTTTTTTTGCCAAAGTTTCAGCATTAAATCCTGCACCAAATCTTCGGCTTCATCACTGCTTACCAAGAATCTTTTTGCAAAACGATACATCTCGTTTTTCAATACAAAAACAGTATTTTTAAAGGTTTCTTGATTCATTGATTAACTTCTGTAAGTAAGACAACTAATTTCGGGAAATTATTACATCGGGATTTACTTTTTTTTGAAAAATGCATAAAAACACTTTTAAATAATCCTAAATAAAAAACGCTTTCAATCTTAGAAAGCGTTTTCATTATATTTTAATAAATATTATCCTTCAAAATAAATCCATTTCAAAATATCTTTATCTTCTTCGGTTAAAGGCACCTTCCTTCTTTCCATGGCTTTTTCTGCAACCTCATAGGATTTTTCTAGTTTGAATTTTTCATCTCCTTTAAATCCACCCCACGAAAAATGATCTATCACATTTGGCGGAAATCCACTTTTGAAAATATTGGCCGCCACGC
Source organism: uncultured Flavobacteriales bacterium (assembly GCA_937973555.1). Lineage (GTDB taxonomy): Bacteria > Bacteroidota > Bacteroidia > Flavobacteriales > Weeksellaceae > Cloacibacterium. The sequence continues at coordinate 49,090 of CALJKL010000096.1, forward strand.
CCACTATTGTGCCCGTGTTAAACTGCGTGTTGATGGCTGTTTTAGAATGGTCTCCCATAATAAGTCCACAAAATTGCAAGCCTGTTTTTTCAAACCTTTTGGTTTTATAGCTCCATAGTTTTACTTCGGCATAGTTGTTCTTCAAATTAGACGAATTGGTATCTGCTCCCAGATTGCACCATTCTCCAATAACAGAATTTCCCAAAAATCCTTCATGCCCCTTATTAGAATACCCCAAAATAACAATATTATTCACTTCGCCTCCTACTTTAGAATGCGGTCCAATGGTAGTTGCTCCGTAGATTTTGGAACCCATATTGATTTTAGAACCTTCACAAAGTGCCAAACTTCCTCTTATAACAGCACCTTCCATAATTTCCGCATTTTTGCCAATGTAGATTTTTCCGGTTTTACAGTTGAGCGTTGCAAATTCTATTTCTGCGCCTTCTTCTATAAACAAGTCTTCTTTATTGCCCAAGAAACCATTGGTTTCAGAAAGTTTTTGCGAAGTTCTTCCTTTTGTGATTAATTCAAAATCATAATCAATAGCTTTGTCATTCATCGAAAACAAATCCGTCGGCTTTTTGAAGAACAGCAATTCCTCCTTCACATCATTCATTTTATCAATCTGTGATAAGGAAAAATTCTCCATATTTAATCTCGCGGCCAATACTTCGTTTTCATAAATCAATGCCTCTCCTAACTGTAAACCCTTTATTTGCTCTAAGACATTTTCTGAAGGAATAAAATTGGGAGTTAGCAGCAAGCCCTCTTTTTTCTCATACGTTTTGAATTTTTTCTGAAGATAATCTTCTGTGATATAAGCAACTTCAGAAAGATTAAGTAATTTTTGCCAACGTTCCTTAAAGGTAAAGATTCCTGTTCTTAATTCAGCTATTGGTCTGGTATAGGTAAGTGGTAGAAAATCTTCCCAGAATTGGGCATCAGAAAAAATAAGTTGCATGGTAATTGTTTCTAGTTTATAAATATGATGAAAAGACAACGAACAAATTTACAAAAAAAGTCCTTCAAAAATTTGAAGGACTGATTTATTCTTAAAACTCGTCTAAATTATTTAGAGAATTTTTTGTATTTGTTCATAAACTTGTCTACTCTACCAGCAGTGTCTACTAATTTTACTTTACCAGTGTAGAAAGGGTGAGAAGTAGAAGAAATTTCCATTTTAATCAATGGATATTCTGTTCCTTCGTATACGATAGTATCTTTGGTCTCAGCAGTAGACTTGCAAAGAAACATTTCGTCATTACTCATGTCTTTAAACACAACTAATCTATAATTTTCTGGGTGAATTCCTGATTTCATATCTTGTTTTCTTTTTTAAATTTTGTTGATAATAAACGGCGTGTAATGGCACTGCTTTTATTATGCTTAATTTTTAGACTGCAAAAATAGAAATATTTTTTGAAATGACAAACATCCTATTGAAGATTTTTGGGAAAGAAATTTCAAAATTTCCCGTTTATAAAAACAGTTCGGCTTTTTTCATTAACTTTACGCTTATTTTACTTCAATGAAAATAAAATTTATTCTTTCCTTAATCTTTTGGTCGGCAGTTTTCATGATCTCATGCAATAGAGACGATTTGAATTTTGCCTCCCCCACTCAGAAATTGAGTTTTTCGGAAGATACTTTGGTACTAGACACTGTATACAGCCAAGTAAGAAGCGAGACCTATGCCATAAAGATATATAACAACGAGAATAAAGACATCAGCATCCCTAAAATTTATCTGGAAGGTGGCGCTGCCTCTCCCTACAAAATAAATGTAGATGGTAAACCGGGAATTTCATTCACCAATATTCCGCTTCGTAAGAAAGACAGCCTTTTTATTTTTGTAGAAGTAGCACCTAACACCTCTAATACAGAAGCCATAGCCGAAGACCGAATACAGATAGAAACAGCGGTTGCAAAACAGCATATTACACTACTTTCCGTGGTACAGGATGTAGAATTTTTTGTTTCCACAAAAGACAATCCTAAAATTTTAACCCAAAACACCACCTGGACAAGTACTAAAGCAAAAATAATCTACGGAGATCTGAAGTTGGCAGACGGCAAATCTCTTACGATAGCCGAAGGCTCCAAAGTGTATTTCCACAAAAACGCCAATCTTAAAATTGGCAAAAACGCGCAATTGATAGCCAATGGAAATCTGGGAAAAGAAGTTATTTTCCGAGGCGACAGAAATGACACCAAACATGACACTTTACCATTGAACTGGGGTGGAATACAATTGGAACAAGGAGCAGTTGCCCAACTTAATTATGCCAAAATTTTTGGCGGCACTACCGGATTGGTACTCAACAACGCTTCTGCAACGATAAAAAACACCATCATTCATACTTTTCAGGAATATGGAATATTGGGTATCAATGCTACGGTAAATGCGGAAAACCTGGTGATGAACAATTGTGGAGAAGCAGACTTAGGAATTTTCAAAGGTGGAAATTACAATATTCTGCATTCTACTTTTGCCAATTACTGGAATCTGAATGGTTCATTGCCCGGTTTGGGAATTTATGCTGCCAATGAATATAAAAACGGATCTACAACAGAACAGGGTACTTTGAATTTCAACCTCAAAAACTCTATAGTCTATACTGACAGGAGCAATGCAGTACAGCTGAAACCCACTTCGGGGCAGACTTTTTCTTATTTATTTGAAAACTGTCTTTTGAAATATGATACCTCAGCAGGTTTTGCTTTCGATAACAATTCTTCTGTGATAAATTCTTTGAAAAATAATGATCCTAAATTTGAGAATTACTTTACCGAAAAACTGAACCTTAGGGTAAAAACAGATTCGCCGGCCAAAGGAAAAGGAAAAACGGCTACGGCGCAGGCGGCACCACTTGATATTGTAAAAGTATCCCGAACAACTAACCCTACCATTGGGGCTTACCAATAATTTGATATGGAAATTAGCACACTACAAAAACAGGTTGATGAATGGATAAAAACCATTGGCGTAAGGTATTTCAACGAACTCACCAACATGGCCATGCTGACAGAAGAAGTAGGCGAAGTGGCCAGAATTATCGCTAGAAGATATGGTGAACAAAGCGAAAAAGAATCTGATAAATCCAAAGACCTTGGCGAAGAATTGGCAGATGTACTTTTTGTAACGCTGTGCCTGGCCAATCAGACTGGTGTAGATTTACAGGCGGCTTTTGATAAGAAAATGAAATTAAAAACAGAAAGAGATTTTGAACGCCATCAAAACAATGAAAAACTAAAATAGCAAATGAGTAATTTCTTTGGTAACTTAAGGCATAAAATGGAGCAGGAATGGTTTGGTACCTTGACCAGATTTGGAAGCCGATTGGGCATTCCCGTGTCTAAACTCCGGGTATTTTTCATCTACTCTACCTTTGCCACCGTAGGTTTTTTCTTCCTGATTTATCTTGGGATGGCCTTTACACTTTGGGTAAAAGACATTTTTATCACCAGAAGACCCAATGTATTTGATTTATGATTTGGCTTGAAGAAGTGCTGACGCGTAAAAAACTCTCAAAAATATTTTACCGTTACGAAAGAACCTTCCCGGAAGAAGAAAGAAGAAGCAAGGAACAGTTTTTGGCTCTAGCAGATAACCCCGATGCTTTTGTTTACAATATCCATCAAGAAGACACACTTATTGGATATGCTGTTATTTGGGAGCTTTCCAATTTCTTTTTTCTGGAACATTTTGAGATTTTTGAAGATTTCAGAAATCAAAAATTGGGACAAAGAACTGTAGAAGTGATGAAAGAAAAATTCGAAAAAATCATTTTGGAAACCGAACCCGATACACTTTCTGAAATGGCAAAAACGAGGCTTCTCTTTTATGAAAGAAATGGCTTTAAAATTCTTGAAAAAAATTACACACAGCCAAGCTATGGTAATAAAAAACCTCCTATAAATCTATTGTTATTGACTAATTTTTCTTCTGAGAATATAGAGAATATAACAAAAGAAATTTATAAAGTAGTATACGAAGTAAATACTGAACAATAAAAACAGATTATTATTGATGCAAAAGAAGCATTGAGAGTTCTGGATAATGGAGAAGGAAAACAAAAGTGACTTGAGTCTAAAAATTTATGAAACGTTTAAGATTTTTTTTGAGTAAATTTGTAGACTTAATTACATGGGGTTGACTGGTTTCGACAGCAAGACCAATGGGTAAGTAAGCATGCAGAGAACCGTAGCGCGATCTCTTTAATCCCTTGCTACAAAATTATAACTGGCAACGAAGAGTTTGCTCTTGCTGCTTAATAACCGAAGTATAGTAGGTTTAGCAATTTCCGGAAGACAGTACGGAAGCGAGATGCTCCACAGAAGTTCTGTTTCGCGACGTCTGAGTCTGGGGTATAGCAATGCGGAAATAAGTTCTGAGAAACTTCGGCTTAGGAATGAAAACCATAGAAGATAAGCGTAAAGTTGGGTGCCTGTTCTCTGCTTTGCGACGAAAATCAATAACAGAATAAGCATGTAGAAAGCTTGCGTATTGCTTGTTTGGACGAGGGTTCGAATCCCTCCAACTCCACAATAAGCATTGAAAATCAACGATTTACAATGTTTACACCCTAAAAAACACCCGATTTTAAATTGGGTGTTTTTATTTCAAAGTATTCACAATTGTTCTAAAACTTTCTAATGCAGATTCTATGTTTTCTACAATATCATTAGCTATTTCATCGGGTTCTGGTAAGTTGTCTAAATCTGCTAGAGATTGGTCTTTGAGCCAAGTAATATCTAAACTGGTTTTGTCTCTTGCCAAAATATCTTCATACGTAAACTTTCTCCATCTTCCTTCCGGATTGTTTTCTGCATGAAAGGTTTCTTTTCTTTTGCCTACATTTCCTTCTTGATATAACTCGATAAACTCTTGTAAATCTTGTAATTTTAAAGGGTTTTTCTTTAAGGTATGATGAATATTGGTACGGTAATCATATACCCAAACTTCTTTAGTCCATGATTGTTTGCTGGATGGTTTTCCGTCAAAAAATAGAACATTCGCTTTTACACCATTGGCATAGAAAATACCTGTTGGCAAACGTAAAATGGTATGCAAATCTGTGGTTTCCATTAGTTTTTTGCGTACCGTTTCTCCTGCTCCTCCTTCAAACAAAACATTGTCTGGCAATACTACCGCTGCTTTTCCTGTTTCTTTGAGCATGGTTTTGATATGCTGTACAAAGTTCAACTGTTTGTTGCTGGTAGTTACCCAAAAATCTTGACGATTATACGTTAACTCATCTTTTTCTTGTTCTCCTGCTTCATTGGTAAACGTCATACTGCTTTTTTTACCAAAAGGCGGATTGGCAAGGATATAATCAAAACGCTCTCCTGAATCTGCAATTAGCGAATCATTAGGCGAAATAAAATTATCAGAATCTATGTCTCCAATATTATGCAGAAACAAATTCATTAAAGCCAATCGTCTGGTACTGGCTACAATTTCATTGCCTTTGAAAGTATGGTACTTTAAAAATTGTCTTTGTTCTTTATCTAGATTATTGCGTTCTGTAAGCCAATCATAAGCTGCCAAAAAGAAACCTCCCGTTCCACAAGCTGGGTCTCCTATGGTTTTGCTAGGTTCTGGATTAATACAGGCTACCATTGCTTTAATTAAAGGACGAGGTGTAAAATACTGTCCTGCTCCACTTTTGGTATCTTCTGCGTTTTTCTCTAGCAAACCTTCATAAATATCTCCTTTGTCTTTTACGCCCATCATTACCCATTGTTCTGCATCTATCATTTTGATGAGTTTGTAGAGTTTGGCAGGATCTTGTATTTTGTTTTGACTTTTAGCAAATATTTGCCCAAGAATGCCTTTGCTTTTGCCGAGTTCTCTTAACATTAAGCTGTAATGCACTTCCAGAGCTTCTCCGCTGTATTGTAAGAGGCTTTCCCAAGTGTATTCTTTAGGAATGTTTAAATTACGGTTATGGGGTGGCAAACTGTATTCGTGTGCCATTTTTAGGAAAAGCAAATAGGTAAGCTGTTCTAGGTAATCTCCATAACCTACTCCATCATCTCTTAAGGTGTTACAAAACGCCCATACTTTGCTTACTATTGCCGAATTATTGTTGCTCATTTTAGATTTGTATTAATTCAAAAGCATATTCATAACTAATGACATTCTTTGCTTGTTCATTTTCTTTCCATGCTTTTTCTAAATGACTTAATTCAATGATTTCATTAGTGCTAGTCGTTTTAAAAGTATTAACTACTTTATTTAAAACCTCTAGTTCTGAATCTGAAAAAAGAGTACTATTAAACGGACGGTCTGCTCTAGCAATAAACTGTTCACCAAAACCACCATCTGAAAATTCTTTATAATGAATATTTATTTCATCTTTATTAGCTAAATATTCAAAAACACTTTGAAAATTATGTGGAACTGGCCCCATATCAATGGCATGATAACGCACTCCACTTATAGAAAAACAACTTTGTTTAAACATTAAAAAATCGGCATAAAACAACAATTTATTCATCTTGGTTTTATAAGGCTTTATATGTTCTGAAAAATAAACTACCATTTCGGTAAATTTTTCAAAACTAGGATTACGGTAGCCAGAAAAAGCATCTGCTAAATGATTGCCTAAAAGGTAATTTTTTATATTGAAAGTAAAACTGTTTCTTGTTCTTTCTTCTATAAGTACGTTTGCCTTTTGAATGTATTTTTCTTTTGTTTTTTCGTCTAACGATTCACACAAACGTGCCAAATCAATAAATTTATCTGGGTCACTAATCATTTGTATCAAACGAGCATTAGAAACACTTGGCATTTCTCCTGCTTCATACTGTCGATAACTATTGATGCCAAAACCTAAAATTTCTGCCATCTTACTTGCCGATACACCATATTTTTGCCGAATGGCAATAATTTCATCTGGAAACGGAATGTTGAATTTATCTCGGTATTGATTGTACAATTGATTTAAATTGATTTCATCTAGGTTAGTTGTGGTAAATTGTTCTCCACTATCTTCACATTTATAATAATGAAACACGATTTGAAAATGTTCCTTTCTAAAATCCATGGTTCTTTTTTCGGTAACCAAGGGCATTTCTTTACCTGTGATGGGACTTTTCATGTTTTTTTTATTTTAAAGGATAGTGCATTTTATGTTCTGCTAAATGAAATGAGATACAGATTACTGAAGTTCCCAAGGCTCCCAAAGTAATTTTAATATATACTTCTTGCTTTTTGATGGTTTTACCAAACACCCACATATCCGAACCTCCATATAGTTTTTCTTCTATGGGACCTTGACTATAATCTTTAGCTGTTAGATTTTCTAAAATTGTTTTACGCTCTATAGGTCTTATCTCTAAAGCGGCTAATGTTTGTGCATTTTTGCCTCGTTCATCTCGAAAAAGAATATCCCAAATTTCCATTTTGGTTTTGAAGTCTTTTAAAAAAGCGGTTACTTCTTTTTCTGTACTCATGTGCTTTTATCTTTGCAAATATAGTAAAATAATTAAAAATTCAACTTTAAAGTTGTAAAATAAGCAAATAATTTATGAAATAACACTTTTACCCCAAATTACGCAGTTGAAATTTTTTGAGATAAGTCTATGGGGTAATCCCAAATTCCGACGAACCATTTTCTGCGTTTTTTGGTGAGTGCAATCTTCAGTTTGAGTGTGTCACCTACTTTTTCAAAATAAGCTCCAATAGCAAAGGTTCTATATCGTAGTGTAGATAATGTTTTCTGCGTTTTTTCCTGAAGAACAAACAGTCTGAAAATTGACATCAGATTATAAGCAATCATCGAAAATATAAGTGCAGCTTCTGTAGGGAAAAAGCCTTTAAGGTTAAAACTTTCGGCTCCAAAATCTGCCTTTAATTCCTTGATTCGATTCTCTGCATCGCCTCTGTTTCGGTACGTTCTCCAAACATCTGTTGCCGATTGTTCTTGGTTGGTAATATAGGCTGAATAGCGATAATTTCTATGGATTTCATCTTCCGGAAACAGGCTTAATATTCGGCCTGCCGCATTCGGCCGTTGTGCTATTTTTTGCCTTACAATGACTATCCTTCTTGGCTTTTCCCAGTTTTTTGCTTGATAATATTTGTCGCAAATTTCGATGCCCTCATCAACTTTTATCCAAAAATCTTGCTGGTCTATCAAGTGTTGAATGGGGTGAGTAAATTTTGCAGCGATGATGTATTGGAGTGTTTTTAATTCAAGATAATCCATAATGTCTTTCTGGAAAAAACCACTATCCAAACGAACTAATCCTACTTTCTTATCCCCAAAATTTAAGAGTGTTTCTTCTAAAAATCCTACAAAATTATTTGCCGAAGAAGTATTGCCGCTCCTGAGCCAAAAATTAGCGACCATCTTTACATCGTTCACAAATGCAATGATAGGATGATGGCTGTTTCTTCCTTTTTTCTTAGGATTGTAGCCTTTTTTTGCTCCCTCTTGCTCTCCGTATCGAGTAATTACAGATGAATCAATGTCTAACGTAAAATAATTGAGGTTCAAATTCTGAAAAAACCAACTGAAAAAATGATGCCCAACTTGCTGGTTGATGTGTTGTGTAAACTTGCCAAAATAGCGTTTATATGCGTCCTGAGCAGGGGTCTTTCGCCAGTCAAATATTTCCCCAAGAGCCTTATCTGCACGGGTAATTTCTGTGTGCAAAAAACGATTGGCGCCACACCAAATACTCGTAATAAAAGATTCAAGCAAAACTTCTTTTTTATAAGAATTATTGGAAAGTGACACAGGTAAAGATTCGCATTTTTCAATTTGCTCTCTAAAGCCGATTTTGTCCAACATTTGCTTTAAAAACACCATGCCTCCCCAAGGCGTAATCTCTTTATTGGTAAAGGATAGCTCGAATTTCATCGCTTATTTTTTTCTACTGCTACGCAGTTGGATATTAGAATACTAAAATACTCTTTTTTTTCTATTGCGGAATTTGGGTTTAAAATCTATCTTTGTATAAAATTAGCCTTATGGAATTCAAAAACAACATTGAAATAAAAATCATTCCCGAAATGCATCTCGCAACGGTAAGAAGTGTAGGCGTGCAAAATATGATGAAAGCTTATGATCAATTGATTTCATGGGCAATTACAAAAAAACTATTCCCAAAAGAAAATGTAAAAATGATCACCGTATATCATGACAGTTTCAAAACTACTCCAGCAGACAAAGTAAGAATGAGCGCGGGAATGCTTTTGGAAGAGCCTATGGTAGCGGACGGAGATGTTTTGCCCGAAGCATTATCTTCGGGAAAATATATTGTTGGAAGTTATTTTATCCCGCATGAAGAATTCGGGAATGCTTGGGGCGCCCTTTTTCAATGGATGAATGAAAACGGTTTCCATTATAGAAACACACCTCCTTTTGAAATCTACCACAACAACTATCAGGATCATCCGGAGAAAAAAAGTTTGGTGGATTTTTACATCCCCGTTTTGTAACCATTCAGTTAAGAAAAACAACCGTTCGGTAAGATATTATTTAAAAAGGCAAAGGCTCTTGGTACATTTGTCTCATTAAAATAAAAAATTATGCAACCCAGAATTATCTCCTTATTTTGGATTAGTCTTGGAATAGGATGTGTTTCATTTCTTATAACCGCACACTCCAAAACTCTGGAAAATCTTATCATCAATATTCTTATTTCATCTATGTATACATTTGTGATTGGGATGGGAAATATGATGTTGAATGATTTTTTGGATCAAAAATTTTCTTGGATAGAAGAAACAAAATCCAGAGCCATAGCAGCAATAACAGGCACCTTAATCCTAAACATCGTTTTGGTTTTGGTATGTAACTACATCAATTTTGTTGTTATTCAAAAACGAAGTCTAGAAAATCTGTTTAATGGAGAGCTAAACTTCATAAATTGGTTTTTCATCAATTTTGCGTTGTTGATTGCTGCCATAGGCCATGCTAGGGGCTTTATGCTCGCCATGAAACAGAATGCCAAAAAAGAAGTGGTAGAGCAAAAACTGATTGCTAAATCTGCCAACGCACAATTTGAGAGTTTGAAGAATCAACTAGACCCTCATTTCTTGTTCAACTCTTTGAACGTCTTAAGCTCTTTAATAGACGAAAACCCCAATCAGGCACAGCAGTTTACAGACTCTATGTCCAAAATTTACCGCTATGTTTTGGAACAAAAAGACAAAGAACTGGTCTCTGTAAAAGAGGAAATCAATTTTGCCAAAACCTATTGCGAATTATTGAAAACCCGCTTTGAAGACAGCGTAAGTTTTGAATTTCACATCTCCGATGAAGACCAAAAAGGCTATGTGGTGCCACTTTCTTTGCAGTTGCTTTTAGAAAATGCCATCAAACATAATTTTGCCACAGTTGCTAAACCACTGCACATTAAAATATACTCGGAAAACGGCAACCTCATCATCGAAAATAATCATCAGGCAAGGGAATTGCCCAATAATTCTACGGGTGTGGGCTTAGCAAATATCGTCTCAAGGTATAACCTATTGACGAGCAGAAATGTCTTTGTAGAAAAATCTGAAACCTTTTTTAGGGTAAAACTTCCTATTTTAACAGAAAAAATAAACACAATGACTAATACCCCATCACAAGACCAAACGGCTTACAAAAAAGCCGCCAAAAGAGTAGAAGAACTGAAAGGTTTCTACGGAAATCTTATGTCATACTGCGTTTTCATTCCGTTTTTGTTTTTTATCAACTGGCAAACCAGCCCTAATTATTGGTGGGCTTTCTGGCCAATGTTTGGCTGGGGAATTGGGATTTCTATTCATGCCCTCAAAACCTTTGGCATTGGAAAAGCCTGGGAAGAAAAACAGATTAGAAAATACATGCAGAAAGAAGAAAATAAAGCAAGTAATTGGAATTAATTATGGAAAATCAAGAGAATTATAATAAAAAAATTGCCTACCAAAAAGCAGAAAAAAGAGTAAAAGAAATCAGAACGTATTACTACATAGTTATAGGATTTCTAATTGCAAGTTATTTCATTGTGAGAAAAAATTACTCTGGAAACATCTTTGATATAGCAAGAAATTATTCTGTTTGGATGGTAATTTCTTGGGCAATTTTTATTCTTGGGTATGGAATTTATCTTTTTGTTCCCTATTTTCACAAATGGGAGGAAAAGAAAATCAACGAACTCATGAATAAAAACAATAATTTTTAACATACACATTATGGAAAATCAAGATTTAGAAAAAATAAAATATGAAGCTGCAAAATCACACGTGGTTGCCATTAAGAAATTTGCCATCAGCTTGGTTGTTTTCTGCGTTTTATTCCTCCTTTTTTTTGGCTCAGACCTTTTAAATATTGACGGATTACATTTTAATTTTAGCAGGGTCTCCATCGTTTTTTGGATTTGGGGAATTATCTTGGCAGTAAGAGGCGTAAAACTTTTTGTTTTTGATTATGACTGGGAAAGGAAAACCATTGAAAAATATATGAAAAACAAATAATCATGGAAAATTATAACGAAGAAAGTCTACAGTATTTGCGCGCCAAAAAAAGAGTTAAAAAAGTAAAAGGATTTTACATCCATGCGCTGGTCTTCATTTTAGTCAACTTATTTCTTTTGGTTTTAAAACTCCAAAAAAGTGATGAAGTAGAAATACATGACTTTGGAGCGATGGGATTTTGGGGAATTGGGTTAATCGCCCATGGCCTATCTGTTTTTATGCCTAATTTTTTCCTCGGAAAAGACTGGGAAGAGAGAAAGATTAAGGAATTGATGGATAAAGACAAGAGATAGAACCATGAAAGTAGTCATCATAGAAGACGAAAAGCCTGCTGCCAGAAAACTGGAAAGAATGCTGGGGCAATTTCCGGAATTTCAATTAGGAGCCACGCTGCATTCCGTAGAAGAGGCCGTAGAATGGTTTGGTAAAAATGAACACCCTAAATTGATCTTTTCGGATATTGTTTTAGGGGACGGTTTGTCTTTTGATATTTTTGAAAAAGTGCCAACTAAAAGTTTCATCATCTACACCACGGCTTTTGACCAATACACCTTGAAAGCTTTCAAACTGAACTCTATAGACTACCTTCTGAAGCCCATTTCCGAAGAAGACCTTTTGCAAGCCATCGAAAAATTCAAAAGTTTTCTGCCTTCGGAAGAGCCCAACAATGCTCAATATTTAAAGGCGCTCATTAAGGAAGAAAAACCACAATTGTCAAGAATTTTGGTGAAAATAGGCTATAACCTAAAAGTGCTGAAGGTAGAAGAAATATCTTGTTTTTACAGCGAAAACAAAATAGTCTATGCCCAAACTTTAGAACGCAGTTTTCCTACTGATTTTACACTTGATGAGCTGGAAGAAGTATTGGAGGAGAACAAATTTTTCCGTGTCAACAGACAGTTTATCATCCATTCAGAATTCATCAAAAATATTCACACTTCGCCTTACTACAATGTGAAATTGATGGCTCAGCCATCTGAAGAAATTACCGTGAGTAGAGAGCGGGTAAAAGATTTTAAAGAATGGCTTATCAAATAATCTAGAATTATGAAAAAACTATCCATTTTTATTATACTATCAGTAATAAGTTGTAATCCTAAAACATTTACTCTTAAGGACAAGGATTACAAAAAATTTTTTTTAGATAAAGAGATTAAAAAAGGATATAAAGAAGGGGTTCTTTCAAAAAAACCTTTAGTTGTAATAAATGGTGTTGTCTTTAAATACAATGAAAACGCAGACACTATTGCAATTCCTTTAAATAAAGGAAATATTGAATCAATTAATCTTCTTAATGGGAAAAGCGCAAAAGCTATTTTTAATGAAGGAGCTAGAGGTGCGGTTATAATTAATACCTTTCCTACTAACTAATCACCCCGCTTCCCAATAATTCCTCATCTTTATACCAAGCCGCAAACTGCCCTTCCGCGATAGCAGATTGTGGATTTTCGAATTCTATATAAAGTCCGTCTTCAAACTGATAAAGCGTGGCTTTTTCCAAAGGTTGGCGGTAACGGATTCTGGCAGAAACTTCCATGGATTCTCCGTTTTTCAAGCGTAAATCTTCACGAACCCAATGGATGTCTTGAGGCTCTATTTTCAAAGCCTTTCTAAACAAGCCTGGGAAATCTTTTCCTTCGCCTACAAAAACCAAATTTTCTTGAATATCTCTGTAAATCAAGAAACAAGATTCTTTGTGGCCCCCAATGCCGAGTCCTTTGCTTTGTCCGTTGGTATAGAAATGGGCACCCAAATGTTTTCCTATGATTTTGCCATCAGATTTTTTATAGTGAATCTTAGCCGATAAAAAGTCTAATTCCTCTTTTTTGTTATTAAAAACAGGCGTTTCTTTATGATACTCTGGGAAATCTCTGAAAATTTCTACAATTTCTCCTTCCTTAGCCTTCAATTGCTGCTGAAGAAAAGTAGGCAAACTTACTTTGCCAATGAAACATAGGCCTTGAGAATCCTTCTTTTCTGCTGTTGCCAAACCTAATTCTTTGGCGATTTCTCTAACTTGAGGCTTCGTTAATTCTCCAATCGGGAAAAGAGCCTTAGAAAGCTGCTCTTGATTCAGTTGACACAAAAAATAACTTTGGTCTTTGTTGTTGTCTTTCCCTGCTAATAATTGATAACCTTCTTTTCCGTTTTCATCGGTGAAAGAATCTAAACGGGCATAATGTCCTGTTGCCACTTTTTCGGCGCCTAAAGAAAGGGCGGTTTCTAAGAAAACATCAAATTTTACTTCTCGGTTACACAATACATCCGGATTCGGCGTTCTTCCCTTTTCGTATTCTGCAAACATATAATCTACAATGCGTTCTTTGTAAAGTTCGCTCATGTCTATCACCTGAAAAGGAATGCCCAATTTTTGGGCTACCAATAGGGCATCATTGCTGTCTTCTATCCATGGACATTCGTCTTCCAGAGTTACAGACGCGTCGTTCCAGTTTCTCATAAAAAGGCCAATAACCTCATGTCCTTTCTGTTGCAACAGATATGCTGCAACGCTGGAATCTACACCTCCGGAAAGACCTACCACTATTTTCATCTTTAATTCAAAAGTTTTAATTCAAAAGTCAAAAAAAATAAAATCGACTTTTCAGATGCAAAATTACGAATTATAAAGTCAATTGAAATTTTTCCGTTAAATTTGAATCATAGAAATAAATCATCATTTAAAAACAATATATGAAAAAACTGATATTGGCCTTTTCTGTACTTATTACTTCCCTTGTTTTTGCTCAAAATAGTCCGTGGACATTTGGAGGCTCTTTTGGAATCAACAATCGTTTTGGCGCCAATAGTGGTTTCGGAGTGCATATTTCTCCTAGAGCAGGCTACAAGGTTTCTGAAAATCTAGAAATTGGAATGACGGCGGGTATAGATTGGCAAAATTCTTCTTACTCTTACTCTACTCTTTTTGGCATTGGACCCTATGCCAATTACTATTTTGGAAGAAAATTTTATTTGAGCAGTCAATTTCAAGAATATATTATCAATCAGAACATAAAATCAACTGACACTCGTGTAGGCTATAATGAGTCCGCATTATATTTTGGTGGTGGCTATATCCAGCAAATTAATACTCATACTTATCTCCAAATTGGTGTCCTATACAATGTGCTTTGGAAAGAAACCTCCAGCATTTTCAGCAGCGGTTTTACCCCTAATATTGGAATTGTTTTTGGCTTGTAAATTCAATATACAATAAAAAAACCACCAAAAAATTTCGGTGGTTTTCTCTTTATGCTTTTTCTTTAGATTTTTTTGGCGCTTCGCCTTCTAAAGCATCCTTGGCTTCATTCAGTTTTAGAATTACTTCTTCACCTTCTGTAAGCTGTTTGTTCACCAACATTTCTGCCAATAGATCTTCTATATACTTTTGGATGGCACGTTTTAGTGGCCTTGCCCCGAAGTCTTTGTCCCAACCTTTTTCAGCAATGAAATCTTTTGCCTCGTCGGTCAATTCTACTTTGTAGTTTAGTTTTTCTAAACGTTTGTAGAGTTTGCCCAATTCCAAGTCAATGATTTTTTTGATGTCTTCTTTTTCCAAAGAATTGAAGATGACAATATCGTCTATCCTGTTCAAGAATTCTGGAGCAAATGCTTTTTTCAACGCGTTTTCTATAGTCGCTCTGGCTCTGGCGTCTGTAGAAGATTTTTTGGCTGATGTGCCAAATCCTACCCCATCACCAAAATCTTTTAAATCTCTGGTTCCAATGTTGGAAGTCAAAATAATGATGGTATTTCTAAAATCCACTTTTCTGCCCAAAGAATCCGTCACGTGACCTTCGTCCAAAATCTGCAATAGAATATTGAATACATCTGGATGTGCTTTTTCGATCTCATCCAAAAGCACTACCGCATAAGGTTTTCTTCTTACGGCTTCGGTTAATTGCCCCCCTTCTTCATAGCCCACATATCCTGGAGGCGCACCCACCAGTCTAGAAACGGCAAATTTTTCCATGTATTCACTCATATCAATTCTGATTAATGCTTCATCAGAATCAAAAAGTTCGCGGGCCATTACTTTTGCCAATTCTGTTTTACCCACACCGGTTGTTCCCAAGAAGATAAAGGTGCCTATTGGACGGTTAGGGTCTTTCAATCCGGCCCTGTTTCTTTGGATGGCTTTCACCACTTTTTTCACGGCGTCTTCTTGTCCGATGACTTTTCCGTTTAGCAAATTATCCATTTGGGCCAATTTGTCCATTTCGTTTTTTCCCACCTTGGTTACCGGCACGCCAGACATCATAGAAACTACTTCTGCCACATTCTCTTCCGTTACCTCTTCTTTTTTCTCTTTCACTTCTTTGTCCCATTTTTCTTGGGCTGCAGAAAGTTCCATTTGGAGGTGTTCTTCTTCGTCTTTTAGTTTACGGGCTTCTAGATAATCTTGAGCCTTAACTGCTTTTTGTTTCAGTTCCTTTATTTTTTCAATTTTATCTTCAAACTCAATAATATCGGTAGGAACTTTCATGTTTTTGATATATACCCTAGAGCCCGCTTCATCCATGGCGTCAATGGCCTTGTCTGGTAAGAAACGGTCTGTGATATATCTCGCGGTCAAATTCACACAAGCGGCAATCGCTTCATCGGTGTAAGTGACATTATGGTGGTCTTCATATTTGTCTTTAATCTGATTCAGAATCTGAATGGTTTCTTCAATAGAAGTAGGCTCTACCATTACCTTTTGGAAACGTCTTTCTAGAGCGCCGTCTTTTTCTATGTACTGACGGTATTCATCTAGCGTAGTGGCTCCAATGCATTGAATTTCTCCTCTTGCTAAAGCCGGTTTGAACATGTTGGAGGCGTCTAAGCTTCCGGTAGAACTTCCCGCTCCAACAATGGTGTGCAACTCATCAATAAAAAGGATGACGTCTCTATTTTTTTCAAGTTCTGTCATGATGGCTTTCATCCTTTCTTCGAACTGACCTCTGTATTTAGTGCCAGCAACAAGACTCGCCAAATCTAGGGTAATTACTCTTTTACCAAAAAGAACTCTAGATACTTTTTTCTGATTGATTCTCAAAGCCAATCCTTCTGCAATGGCAGATTTACCAACGCCCGGCTCTCCTATCAAAAGTGGGTTATTTTTCTTTCTTCTCGAAAGAATTTGCGAAACCCTTTCTATCTCTTTTTCTCTTCCAATTACTGGGTCTAGTTTCCCTTCTGAGGCTAACGCCGTAAGGTCTCTTCCAAAATTATCGAGTGTAGGTGTTTTGCTTTTTCCTGTGGCAATATTGCCGGTAGGTTTTTTCATTTGGCTATATTCTTCACGCTCTTCATCGTCATCATAAGCAGAACTTTTTGGCAATTGACCCGAATTTTTCAGCATGGCTTGATATTCTTTTACCACACTGTCATAGTCTATATCATAAGAACTCAAAATACTGGTGGCAGGATCTTCTATTTTATAGAGAATGCCTAATAAAAGATGTACGGTGTTGATTTCTGATGCTCGGTATTGTCTGCACTCCAAATCTGCTCTTTTGATGGCATAATCTGCCAATTTGGTGAATGAAATATTTTTCTTTTCTTCAGCAAAAGGATTAGAACTAATGCTCATGTTCTCTATTTTCCTTTTGATTTGTGTAAGGTCTGCCTGGAGTTTTTCTAAAATATCCTTAGCGGAATTATCTGTCCCTATAATCCCCAGCAAAAGATGTTCAGTAGACAAAAATTCGCTTTGCAGCCTTTTCGCTTCGCTTTTACTTTGTTTGAAGACTTTGCTTAAGCCTTCTGAAAATTTATTTTCCATGATAATATCCCTCGTATGTTTTATAATCTGAAAACATAATCAGATTCTTACATCAAAGTTACAAATACTTTACCAAACTATTATTATGACTTTATGGCATTATTTCACAAAAAAATATGGTAGAAATTAGTACTTTTGTCGTCTTATTTTTTTTAAAATGAACGAATTTTTGTCAAATTATGTCGGCTATGCCGCCTCTTTTTTTGTAGTATTGAGTTTTATGCTGAAAGACATCAAACAGATTAGGATCATCAATCTTATTGGGTGTATCTGTTTTGTGATTTATGGATATTTCAATGGTGTGCTTTGGCCTATTATCATTCCGAATGCTTTTTTGTGTGTCATACAGGGCTACCACTTAGCAAAGGCTCAATAATTCTATTATATGAAAGTTCTTGTAAGCGTTTTCAACAATCTCTATACAGATCAGCGGGTAGAGAAAGTATGTAGAACTTTGTATGAAAACGGCTATGGCATAGAACTTATCGGCAGTAACTGGGGTGGCGAACCTCAAATGATGAGACCTTATCCTTTGTTTAGAGTTTCGTTGAAATCTAAAGTTTTACGCTTCGCATATCTTGAATTTCAATGGAAATTATTTCGGGAATTGTTGAAGCGGGCAGACCAAAGCACCACTCTGCATTCCAATGATTTAGAAACATTATTGCCGAATTTTTTGGTGTCCAAAATTATGAACATTCCTCTGGTTTGGGACAGCCATGAAATTTTTACGGAAATGCCGGCCGTTAATGGTCGTTGGGTACAAAAAGTTTTCAGGTTTTTAGAGAAAAATATCATTACTAAGCTTAAGTTTATGATAACTGCCAATGACAGTTATGCAGACTGGTTTGTAAAAACCTATCCTATAGTAAGGCCTGTAGTTGTTAGAAATCTTCCTTTCAAAATAGAATCTCCAAAAGACATTTTTGAGAATAGCCCCAAAATAATTTTATATCAGGGTGCTATTAATTTTTCTCGCGGAATTGATAAAATGATTGAGGCAATGCAACATCTTGAAGATGCAGAGTTTCATATTGCCGGCAGAGGACCTTTTATGGAAACGTATCAAAATTTGACACAAAAACTAGGCCTGGAAAATAAAGTTAAATTTCTTGGAAATCTTCATCCCGAAGAACTTAGAAAAATCACCCAAAAAGCAGACGTGGGGTTAAGCATAGAAGAAAACAAGGGCTTAAGTTATTTTTATTCTTTACCCAACAAAATTTCTGATTACATACAAGCAAGGGTTCCTGTGGTAACTTCACCTTTTCCAGAAATGAAGAAAATTGTAGACAAGTACTCTGTGGGGGAGTTAATTGACTCTCATGAGCCCAATCATTTGGCAGAAAAGGTAAAGTTGGTCTTAGATAACGGTAGAGCTCATTACTTGCCTCAGTTAGAAATAGCATCCCAAGATTTATGCTGGGAAAATGAAGCGCCGAAAATTTTAAATTTGTACAAAAGAGTTAATCATTCTTAAAAAAACAAACTGAAAAGGGAATAAAAATCCTTTAATCTACCTTTTCCAAATTCATTATCTTTGTAGCATGACAATTAAGGAAAAACAAAAAGAATTAATTGAAGAATTCGAATTTTTGGACGATTGGGAGCAAAAATACGAGTATATCATTGACCTTGGTAAAGAGCTGAAAGGTCTGCCAGAAGATAAAAAGACCGAAGAAAACTTGATAAGAGGCTGCCAATCTAAAGTATGGATGGACGCCAGGTTCGAGGATGGTAAATTATTCTTCAATGCAGATTCTGATGGAATTTTACCAAAAGGTATTGTGGCGCTATTGGTTAGGATTTATAGCGGGCACACCACACAAGAAATTCTGGATTCGGATTTTGATTTTATTTCCCAAATAGGATTGCAGGAGTTTCTTTCGCCTTCTCGTGCAAATGGTCTGATGGCAATGACCAAACAAATAAAATTCTATGCCGTTGCTTATCAATTAAAATCGTAATGAAAATTTTAGCATATAGGTTTTCTGCATTGGGCGATGTAGCAATGATTGTTCCTGCCTTGAAGGAGTTTCTGATTCAGAATCCCAAGGAGGAGATTGTTTTTGTTTCCAGAGAAGCCTATGCCGATTTGTTTTCCGGAATAGAAAGACTGTCATTTCGTGGAGTAAACCTAGATGATTACAAAGGGCTTTTGGGGTTAAGAAAACTGGCCAAAACCCTTAATCAAGAAATAAACCCCACCTATATTGCTGATTTACATAGCGTTCACCGTTCAAGAATTTTAAATCTCTTCTTTCGCTTATATGGCAAAAAAACTGCTACCATAGATAAAGGAAGAAAAGAAAAAAAACAGCTTACCCGAAAAGAAAACAAAATAAAAAAACAACTGAAAACCACCATAGAAAGATATGCAGACGTTTTCCGAAAACTTGGTTTTTCTTTGGAGCTTTCTCATCAGTTGCCGCAGAATTCTTTTCAAAAAAAAGGAATTGGCTTTGCGCCTTTTGCGCAGCATGAAAGCAAAATGCTGCCTTTGGAAAAATCTCTAGAGCTGTTGAAAATTTTGGCTAAAAAGCAACCCGTTTTTCTTTTTGGCGGCGGGAAACATGAAGTGGAAGTGCTTAATAAATGGGAAAAAGAAGTAGAAAACGTAACTTCTTTTGCCGGAAAACTTACCCTAAAAGAAGAACTTCAAAAAATTGCTGAACTCAAAGTAATGGTTTCTATGGATTCTGCCAACATGCATTTGGCAAGTTTGGTTGGCACCAGATGTATTTCCATTTGGGGAGGCACCCATCATTTTGCAGGATTTCTAGGATATGGGCAATCTGAAAAAGACATTATAGACATCCCAGATTTGGAATGCAGGCCTTGTTCTGTTTTTGGCAAAAAAGAATGCTTCAGGGGAGATTTTGCCTGCCTTACTCTGCTAGACGTTTCGAAAGTTCTTTCGAAAATTTAATCTGAAGAATTAACTATATTTGCTTCATGCAAACTGTGATTATAGGTTCCGGAAATATGGCTTACCATCTCGCCAAGGCTTTTGTGGAAAACAAAATAGAAGTGGCGCAGATTTTTGGGAGAAATCAAGAAGAACTTTCCAAAATTTCTCAAGAACTGAAAATTCCCTTTTCAACGGAAAATCTTGCGGCCGCAGACCTATACATAATAGCTGTAAGCGATTCTTCCATTCCTGAAATGTCACAAAAAATATACGTCCAAAACTGTTTGGTGGCTCATACAGCGGGCTCTGTTTCCATTGAGGCTTTAAAAGGAAATTACAGAAAAGCTGTTTTTTATCCTTTGCAGACTTTTTCGAAAACTAAAAATTTGGATTATGCTCAAATTCCTTTTTTCATTGATGCCGAAAAGGAGGAAGACAGGGTTTTACTGAAAAATGTAGCTTCAAAAATCTCTAACAAAGTGATGTTGGCCAATGATGAAAAAAGAAAATACATTCACCTGACGGCTGTTTTTGCCTGCAATTTTGTGAATCATCTTTTTGCAAATGCGAAGAAAATTTCGGACAGTCAAAATATTCCTTTTGATTATTTTTTGCCTTTGATTGATGAAACCACGCAGAAAATTCATGAACTGGATCCTAAATTGGCTCAAACCGGACCTGCCGTAAGAGGAGACGAAAAAACACTACAACTACATGAAGCATTGATTTCGGATGAAAATCAGCTTAAAATATATAAAACCCTAAACGAATCTATACAGAAAATGTATCATTTAAAGTAAAATCGCCAAATCGTTAAATTGAAAAATTACCATTTCGCTTTTTTACAATTTTACAATTAAAATATGAGTTATTTAGAAAATTTGAAAAACATAAAAGCCTTTGTTTTTGATGTAGATGGTGTTTTTACAGACGGCAGCGTTTATCTTTTGCCCGAAGGCAATATGTGCCGCGTGATGAATGTTTTAGATGGATACGCCGTGGTAAAAGCTCTGAAAAAGAAATATAAAATCGGGGTGATTACCGGAGGTGATGACGAAATGGTGAGACACAGAATTCATTATTTAGGGATTACTGATTATTACGCAAAGGTGCATCATAAGTTGGAGAAGTATGAAGAATTCAAACAAAAGCATCAATTGCAGGATCATGAAATCCTCATCATGGGAGATGATATTCCCGATCTTAAAATGATGCAGTTGGCAGGTATTGCAGCTTGCCCCATCAATTCGGTGGCTGAAATAAAGGAGATTTCTCATTATATTTCTCCTGTCCATGGCGGAAAAGGCGCCGTAAGAGACGTGATAGAACAGGTGATGAAAGTACAAGGAACTTGGATAGAAGACGATACGCAGAGTATTTAAATTGTAAAAAAATTAAATGAAATTATTACTCGGATCTAATTCTCCGCGCAGAAAAGAATTGCTGCAAAATTTAGGTTTCAGTTTTGAAGTGGTTTCTATAGATTGTGACGAGATTTTTCCTAAAAATTTAGCAGCACAAGATGTTGCAGGATATCTTTCTGAGTTAAAAGCCAATGCCTTCAGGACACTTGAAAAAGATGAGGTTTTATTGACGGCAGACACTGTAGTGGCTATAGAAAACAACATTTTGGGCAAGCCTAAAAATGCTGAAGAAGCCAAAAAAATGCTAAAGCAACTCTCTAGTAAAACCCATGAAGTCTATACTGGAATTTCTTTTAAAACATCAGAAAAATTGGTTACTAAAACTGATGTTGCGCACGTAGAATTTTCTGAAATTTCTAATGAAGAAATAGATTTTTATATCCAAAACTTTCAACCTTTTGATAAGGCAGGAAGCTATGGCATACAGGAATGGCTGGGAATGGCAAAAATCAATAAAATAAACGGTAGTTTTTATACCATTATGGGCCTGCCTACCCATTTGGTTTATGAAATTTTGAAAGAAATTGGTTGTTAAAAATTGGGGCGAAAATTTTCACTATTTTTACTTTAATATTTTGGGCTATCCTCACAATAAAAACCGACAAAATTTGTTATTAAAGCACTTCATGAAAAAAAACATTTTCTTTTTTCTGTTATTAGCACTCATCTTAGCTTGTACGCCAAGAAAAAACGCCTATATCAATAGAAAATACCAAAGTTTTACTACCTTTTACAATGTTCTTTTCAATGGAGAAGAAGCTTTAGAAACAGAGCTTTCTCAAAGAGAAAAAACATATCAGGACAATTTCCATGCGCCCTTCATTCGTCTGCTTACATATGATGAGCAAATTTCTGTGACAGAAATGGAAAATTTGGGCATAAGCGAGAAAGATGGAGCCCCTCCGGCAAATTTTTACAAAAACAGTTCTCCTTCAAATTTTCAAAATACTTCTCCGAGCCAAGGAGCAAGTGCTTTAAAAATCGCAGAAATAAAAGCTCAAAAAGCCATTGAGAAGCATTCTATGCTTTTTAACGGTCAGGAAAAAAACAAGGAAATTTTTGATGCCTATATCCTTTTGGCCAAAGCAAGATTGTTCCAAAATCAACCATTGGAAGCGCTGGATGCATTGAATACTGTTCAAAAGATTTTCAAAAAAGACAAAAGACTTAATTTGGTGAAAATCTATCAAGGATATGCCTACGGAAAACTAAAAGATTATTACAGGGCAGACGAGACGTTTAGGGCTTTGAAAGATTTGAAACTCAGAAAATCCGAAAAAAAACTAGCCAGTGTTTTTTATTCTGAAATGCTATTGAATGCAGGTAAAAAAGAAGAAGCCATTACCGAGCTTGAAAACGCCTACAGATTCAACAAAAATAAAAAACTAAGAAGCAGAATTTCCTTTCTTCGCGGACAAATCTTGGCAAGCCTTGGTAAAAATGAAGAAGCCAGAGCAAGTTTTGTTACTGCATACAAAAACGCTAGAAACTTTGAATTTGAAGTGAAATCTCAAGTAGAGATTGCCAAAACATTTAGTGGAACAGCGGATGATTATGAAGGGGCCAAAAAATATTTGGAAGCCATCAGTAAAAAAGGCACCTATGCCTCCCGAAAAAATGAGTTCTATTATGCACTGGGCATTATGGCCATGAATACGGGAAAAATTGAAGATGCCCAAGACTATTTCAAAAAATCTTTAAAGGAAAAAATATCTGACCCTCAGGTTCGTGGCCTAACTTATTATGAGATTGGGAAAAAATATTTCGCCGAAAACGATTATTTAAGCGCTGGTGTTTATTATGATTCTGCTTATGCTGTAATGAATTACCCTCCAGCAAAGGCAAAATTGAAATCCATGGCAGAAAACATAAAAAATGTCTCCAAAAATTACTACCTCATCAAAAAAAATGACAGTATTTTGGCATTGGCCAATATGTCTAATAATGAAAAGATTGCTTATTTCACAAAACACATTGAAGATATAAAAGCCAAGGAGGCCAAAGAAGAGTTGGATCGTAAAAAATCTGAAAAAGCTAAAGACAATAAATTTGAAACTGCCAATTTTACCTTATTGAGCAATGCAGACAATAACAGTTCTTTTATAGATTTTAACGGTACCAAAGGATTTTATTTTGCAAATCAAAGCGCCATTTCTAAAGGCAAGACGGAATTTAAGCAGATCTGGGGAGACAGAGCCCTATCCGACAACTGGAGGACTTCTACTAAAATGAATACTCTAGAAGACCTTAAAAACAATGCCTTAGGCATTACAACCGCGCCTAACCCAAGAAGACTGGAGCCGGAATTCTACATCGAAAAAATCCCAACCAAAAACGAAGATATTTTAACCTTAAAAAAAGCAAGAGACACGGCAAGTCTGGGACTGGGAAGAATGTATGAAAACTATTTCTCTAACACGCCTCTTGCCACCAAAACGCTTTATGGTTTGGTAGACTCTAAAACTGATGAAGAAACCGAATTGCAGGCCCTGTATCAGATTTTCTCCATGAATTATGAAAAAAATCCTTCAGCTGCCGAAAGGGCAAAACAAATAATTTTGGAAAAACACCCTTATACATCTTATGCTGAATTCGTTAAAAATCCTAAAAAAGAGCAACTTACAAACAATGACGCAGAGGTAGAAAAATTGTATCAGGAAGCGTTTTCGCTATATACGGAAGAAAAATTTGAAGAGTTTAAAAAAATTGTTGAGACAGCTTTACAAAAATATCCTAAAGACCTTCTGGTTCCTAAATTTTTATTGCTTCAGGCTTTCAACACCGGAAAGACAGCCGGAAAGGAGGTGATGATTCTTCAATTGGAACAGCTCATGCTGAAATACAGTAAAACTCCGGAAGGAGCAAAGGCCAAAGACATGCTGAAGGTTATTAAAAGTGATTTGAAAGTTGAACTTTTTGATGCTAACGGAAATCCTTTACAGCAAAAAGAGCAGCCTTCTTTAGCTCCTGCTCCAGTCTCCAATCCGTTTTCTAACAACGGTTCTACCCTAGTACCTCAAAAAATTCAGGCCATTCCTGTAAACAAAAAAGAAGTAAAGAAAAACTAAATCAACTGGCGGGTTTCTTTTTTACCCCATGAAAATCTTTCAGATAAAAGGGCTCGAAATAGGCCACATCTTCAAAATCTTTTCGATTGAATTTTTCCACCGATTTATTGATGAGGTATTGCGCCGAAGGAAAAATGTTTTCTTCAAATATAGCATTGGGCAATTGTAGAATTTCTAATGCCTTTTTGGCTCCGTCTCCTACAAAACAAACGTTCTTACCAGCATATTCCTGAAAGGAATTTTCATCCAGAATTTTAGCCTCTGTTTCAGAAAGCATTTCCCCGGAAGCTCCATCATAAACGGCACAATACACTTCCATTCTTCTGGCATCTATCAATGGAATGATATAGTCATATCCCTTTCCTAATAAAGGCTCTACGAGCGTATCCAAAGAATTAATCGCGATTAAAGGAAGTTGTAATCCATAACAAAACCCTTTGGCCGATGCAGCGCCAATTCTGAGACCGGTGTAAGAGCCTGGACCCATTCCCAATGAAACGGCATCCAAATCTTTTAAAGAAATTTCGGCGCCTTCCAAAGCCCATTCCACAAAAGTGTGCAGGGATTCACTTTGTTTGTAATTTTCTGAAACTTCTTCACAAAGGCACAACAATTTTTCGCCATCAGAAATGGCAACAGAACAATTTTTAGACGATGTTTCTATGTGAAGGATTTTCATAATTTAATTTGAAAATGAGACAATGTGGTGATTTGAAAATTTTGACAAAGATAGTCAACGAATCTTCACCTGACCAAATCAACCTATTTTCTATAAATCGTTCTCGGTTCTGCCTGTGCTTTCGGGAAGATGCAGATGTCTGCAATAGAAACGCGGTCTGGAGCATTTACACAATATGAAATGACATCGGCAATGTCTTCGGCAATCAAAGGCTCATAACCGGCATATACCGTAGCGGCTCTTTCTTCGTCCCCTTTAAATCTCACCATAGAAAAATCTGTTTCCACGGCGCCTGGCTGTACATTGGTCACCTTAATGCCAAATTCCGTCAATTCCAGACGCATTCCTTCCGAAATCACGTCTACTGCCTTTTTACTAGCACAATATACCACGCCGTTGGCATAAGTTTGTCTGGCGGCCACAGAAGAAAGATTCACGATATGTCCGGTCTTTCTTTGCTTCATGATTTTGATGATAGGCTGAGAGACATATAGCAGACCTTTTACGTTTCCGTCCATCATGGCATCCCAATCAGCAATGTTTCCTTCGGCAATTGAGTCTAGTCCGTGAGCGTTTCCGGCATTGTTAATCAAAACATCTATGTTTTTAAGCTCTTCAGGAAGAGAGGCAATAGCCGTTTCTACTTCTTGTTGGTTTCTAACATCAAAAACCAATGTATGTACCTCGTTTTCTGAGAATTGAGCTTTCAATTCTTCCAAAATTTCTTTTCTTCTTCCACAAAGAATTAAGTGATGTCCTTGTTTTGCAAAAATTTCGGCAGTGGCTTTGCCAATTCCCGAAGTGGCTCCGGTGATAAATACTGTCTTCATATTTAATTTAAAATCTGATGTGTTGTTAATTCGCATCAAACGCATCAAACGCGTTTTCTATATGGTTAATTTCTAATTTTCCTGATTCATTAGGCAACACCGAAATCACATCAAAACGGGTTTCTAAACCGATGTTGTTTTCTGTGATGTATTGGTCTGCCGCCATTACAATCAGCCGGATTTTCTTTTTATTGATGGCTTCTTGTGGCAACATAAACGCATTTGTAGCACGGGCCTTTACCTCTACAATAATTATTTGCTTTTCGGTTTGGGCAATAAGGTCTATTTCTGCTTTTTGATACCGGAAATTTTTAGCGAGAATTTTCATACCTTTTTCAATCAAAAAGGCTTCTGCCAATTCTTCTGCCAATTTACCGAAATCGTTGTGGTCTGCCATATTTTAAATTTGATCTTTCAACAAGTTCAAGATAACAAAATATTTAAAATTCTAACCTTACCTCTTTGTCTACTTTTATCTTTACTTCAGCACCTATAATCAGAGGCCTGTTGTCATAGATATGCCCGTTTGGAAACGCATACACTACCGGAAAATCATAGGCAGCTATTCTCTGACGAATGATATCATACGCCACCTCATCAAAACTGGTTTCGTAGGTTTTGTTTTCCTTTTCATTGCCCATAAGGGTCATTCCGCCTATTACCAAACCTTTTATTTTTTTGAAAACTCCTGCAAGATCTAAGCTCATCAGCATTCTGTCTAAAGCATAGAAATTTTCGCCAATGTCTTCTATAAAAAGGATGTTGTCTTTAAAATCAAAAGAATAGGGCGTGCCCAAAAGGGCATACACAAGGGCAAGATTTCCTCCCACTAATTGGCCTTCTGCTTTTCCTTTTTTGTTGAAAGGATGCGCGTCTATTTCGTATTTTAATTTTTTCCCTTCAAGAATGTTGAAAATTCCTTCATAGCTTTCCTCTGAAACCCCAAACCCTGCGGTTTTAATGGTTTGCCCATGAATTGAGGCAAAGCCTTTTTTCATTAAATAGCTTTGGATAACGGTATTGTCTGAGTACCCTATATACCATTTAGGTTTTTTCTTAAATTTTGAAAGTTTCAGACCTTTTACAAGATGTTGACAGCCATATCCTCCTCTTGTTGCCCAAACGGCTGCAATATCATCGTCATTTAATGCCCAATTAAGATCATGCAATCGTTCTTTTTCTGTTCCTGAATAGGGATATCCATTTTCGAATTTCCCGAAGGTGTATTTTCCTAAAACGGGCTCATACCCTTTGGATTTTATTAAAGATAAAGTATCCAAAAGTTGCGTTTCTTCTACAGCGCCTGCAGGAGAAATGATGGCAATTTTATCGCCTTTTTTTAGAGATTTGGGAAAGATTTTGGCACTCATTTTTTGTTCTGGAATTTTACTTCTTTTTTCTCTGCTTCTTCTAAGCGCCTGTCAAATTGATTAAATTTTTTGAAACTTTGAAGAAAAATCAAAAAACTGAACATAATAAGAATTACTCCTACTACCTTTCGGATTTTATTAGCCAATCCTTCTGTTAATTTGTAGTGGAACTGTTTTGCCAGAAATATTTTAGCAAAATCTATCCCCAGATAAGTGGCTATAACTAAGGAAATGTATAGTATAAAATTATCAGTGTCTGGGTACTGGTTTCTTACCGAAATTACCGTCACCAGCCAAAATAAAACCACTCCTACATTAAGGATATTAAATAAAAATCCGTTGACAAAGGTTTTAAGATAATTTTGATTGATGAGTTTGGCCTCATTAGGAATGTGCATCTTGGTTTTTGTAAGCATCATTACAATCCCATATATCAAGATAATAAGGGCTGTAACCCTATAAAAACCAGGGTGTTTGTCTATAATATTTACTAAATCTCCACTGGCGTAGTAGGCTGCCACTATACATAAAAGATCTGCTAATATCACGCCCAAATCTAGGACAATAGCATGTTTTGGACCTCGCGAAAAACTGGTCTCAATTAAAAGGAAAAAGATGGGCCCCAGAAAAACAAGGCTCAGCATAAATCCCAATCCTACAGCCGAAAGAATTAATTCAAGCATTTAACAAAGATAAGAAAATATAGCCTTAAAGTATTTAATCTACAATTTTAAAATCCAATTGTTTTGCGATGAGATTGGCTTTCACCACTTTAATATTTATTTTGTCTCCCAATTGATATTCTTTACCTTTTCTTTTCCCGATGATGGTGTGCGTTTTAGGATCATGATAATAAGAGTCGTCCATCAAATCTCTCAGTTTTATAAGGCCTTCTGCTCCGTTTTCCGGGATTTGCACCCAAAATCCAAAATCTGCTGTTCCTGAAATCACCCCTTCAAAAATTTCACCCACATGCTTGTCCATAAATTTCACTTGCATGTATTTGATGGAATCCCTTTCTGCATCGGCAGCCAAGCGTTCCATGGCGCTACAATGCTTCATCATTTCCTCATATTCTGCAGAGTTGGGAGATTTTCCTCCGTCTAAATAATGTTGCAACAAGCGATGTGCTATCAAATCTGGGTATCTTCTGATGGGCGAAGTAAAGTGAGAATAAAAATCAAAAGAAAGTCCGTAATGCCCTATGTTCTCTGTAGAATAAACGGCTTTGCTCATGGTTCTCATGGCGAGTGTTTCTATCATATTTTCTTCACCTTTGCCTTTCACCTCTTCCAAAAGTTTGTTCATACTTTCCGCTACTTTTTTAGTATTGGCCAGATTCATCTTATAACCAAACGTGCTTACGAAATCCTTCAATGCCAATAATTTAGCCGGATCCGGATCATCGTGGATTCTGTATACGAAAGTATTGCCGCTGCTCGCTCCTCTTTTGTTCACCGAAACAAATTCTGAAACTTTTCTATTCGCCAAAAGCATAAATTCTTCGATGAGATGGTTAGAATCTTTGGCAATTTTGAAATAAACACCTACAGGATCGTTTTCTTCATTCAGGTTGAATTTCACTTCCATTCTGTCGAAAGCTATGGCGCCCTGTTTTAGACGGTCTTTTCTTAAGATTTTAGCCAATTTATCCAGCGTTAAGATTTCTTCTGCCAAGTCTCCTTTACCCGTTTCTATGCGCTCTTGTGCTTCTTCGTATGTAAATCTTCTGTCTGAATGAATGGAGGTTCTTCCAAACCATTGGTTGATAATTTCTGCCTTTTCATTGAGTTCAAAAACTGCTGAGAAGGTATATTTATCTTCATTAGGACGAAGCGAACACACTTCGTTACTTAACACCTCCGGAAGCATAGGCACTACACGATCTACCAAATATACAGAAGTGGCTCTATTATAAGCCTCGTCATCTAAAATGGTGCCTGGCCTTACATAATGCGAAACATCTGCAATATGAACGCCTATTTCCCAATTACCATTTTCTAATTTCCGAATAGAAAGAGCATCATCAAAATCTTTGGCATCTTTGGGGTCTATGGTAAAGGTTAAGACCTTGCGCATGTCGCGGCGTTTTTTTACTTCGGTGGCGGTGATTTTGCGGTTTATTTTTTCTGCTTCGTGTTCTACTTCTTCAGGGAAACTGTATGGCAAACCATATTCTGCCAAAATAGAATGGATTTCTGTTTCATGTTCTCCGGGAATCCCTAAAACCTGAATGATTTCGCCTTCAGGGTTTTTGGAATTGGCATCCCAAAAGAGCATTTTTACTACTACTTTCTCCCCGTTTTTGGCGCCGTTAAATTTATTTTTAGGAATAAAAATATCGGTATTAATCTGTTTCTTGTCTATCACTACAAATCCGAAATCTTTATGTGTCACGTATTGAAATGTTCCTACGAAGGTATCGTTGGCGCGTTCTAAAACTTCCAAAACCGAACCTTCTAGTTTTTTTCCTTTAAAATGATAGGTTACAACAAGTACCGTGTCTCCCTGCAAAGCATCTTTTACGTTCTTCTGATGAATGAAAATATCATCTTCTATATCTTCTACTTTTACATAGGCATTTCCATTGGCTGCAAAATCGATAACTCCTGTAAGGGTATCGGTAATCTGGAGATTTACAGTGTATTTGTTTTTTTCTGTCTCTTTTATTTTGTCTTCGGCTTTCAGTTTATGAAGCGCCTGAATCACCAGTTCTCTTTGTCTGGGATTTTTGTGTTCTATGCCTTCTGCAATCTGTTTGTAATTGTAGACTTTAGAAGTTTTTTTGTTCATGAAACGAAGAATGAGCTTCCCAATTTCGCGAAGTTTCTGATCCTGTTTCTGAGATTTATGTGTTTTTTTCATGCTTATGATGAATTGTTTTTTAGTAAATATACTTCTTTGTAAATTAAAAATCTCCAACTTTCGTCGGAGATTGGCTTTATTTTAACAACTTATTTTATTGACTCTGTTTTGGTGTCTTCCTCCTTCAAAATCGGTGGTAAGGAATTTTTCTGCAATCTCCTGCGCCAGTTCTTTCGTTATAAATCTGGCCGGCAATGCCACCATATTGCAATTGTTGTGCTGTCTGGAAAGCTCAGCAATTTCAGGAAGCCATGCCAATGCGCAACGGATGCCTTGGTGTTTATTGGCGGTTAATTGTACACCTTGTCCGCTGCCACAAATAAGAATTCCAAATTCGCAATCTCCTTTTTCTACAGCTGTTGCGGCAGGATGTACAAAATCTGGATAGTCTACAGAGTCTAAAGAATGTGTACCGAAGTCTACCAGTTCAAATGTATTCCTCAACTGTGTTTTTAAATATTCTTTGTATTCAAACCCTGCATGGTCTGCAGCAATTGCGATTTTTCTCATTTTTTTTACTTTCTGCAGCAAAATTAAGACTTTAATATTAATTGAAGATGAATTTAATCTTCTATTTCAATATCATCTTCTTTAAAATGGCATTTCATTTTAAAAGAAATGGGCTCTTCAGACCCCGTATAAAAGTCATCTATTTTACCTTGCCAAACCAGCTGAAGATTATTGTCCTCATTTTTAGAAAACACCAATTCGTTATTATAAATAAAGGCTTCCTCGTCATCAAAAAGATCTACTTCGGTATAGGTGTCTTCTTCGGTGTCTTCTATGGTGAAAGTTTTACCCTCAAGCTCGTTAGAGCTGATGGGAAAATCAAAAATATCGAAAGATAATTGTGGAAAATTATATTGTAAAGAATCGTCTTCTACATGATCCAAAGAATCGTCTGTAATGATTTCTACTTCCAGAAAGTTTTTTGAATTGCTGTAAACCGCTTTGCAGTATGTGCTGTTAATATTGTATTTAAGGGTTTCGTCTGGATGATAGATTTTTAAAATCCCTTTCATGGTGGTTAAAAAAAGAAAATTTTGTATTTAGTGTATTAATTAATTTGGTCTTGTTGTTAACAAAGATAAAAAAAATCTTTCTCCAGGAAGTCTTTTTTAGAAAAAATCACAAAAAGAAACGCGGTAAAATTTTACCGCGTTTCTTGTAATTTTAATCTTGTTTTTATTTGAAATTGAATTTCAAAGTAAGCATTAGTTGTCTCGGTCTAATGTTTATCGTTCTATATGTTGTTTGATTGGTGGTAGCATTAAAACTTACATCTTGATATGTATTGGTATTGGCAATATTTACCAATTTTAACTCCAAATCCATTTTAGATTTCACCATAGAATATTGGTATGACAGATCGTAGAAAGAATTTGTTCTGCTCTGTTCGCCATTTTTGAATTTCAATTCGTCCCAAGTAAAACCTATCGTATGATTTTTTATTGGATAAACGTAAGCTGAAAGAGCGTGATTAAAATTCTGAGATTTATTTTTAATCAATCCCATCTGGGTTTGAACGCTGGTATCTATGAAGGACCAAGTGGCGTTGTAATCTATACTCAGCCAAGAAAAATAATTGTTGTTGAATTTTGCCGTTACCCCTTGGTTATTTGTCTTTACGCTTTGAAAATCATTTGCCGTAGGGGTAGTGGTAAGATTAGAAGGCAACTGCTGAGATTTGCTTAATGAATTGCTATATCCTACAGATGCATTGGTTTTAAACTTAGGAAAATATTTGCCCAATTCTGTTCTTGCAGAATTGCTTTGGGCCGTGTTTTCGAGATTATACCCCTTCACGGTAATCTGCTGCGTGCTTGCATTCAGCAAATTAAGATAAGTGATGTTGCTGGTTCTGGCATTCAGGTTATAGCTGATATTGAAGAAGATATTGTTCAGTGGATTTCTGTATTCTAATCTTGTTCCTAAATATTTAGTCTGTGCCTGCTGAATGTCTGTATCTTTGGTTGAGAGGTTTTTAGAAGAAAGTAATATCTTGCCGGCGAAAATGTCATTTACACTTCCAAAAGAATTGCTAAGCCCCGTAAATGTAGAAATTTTCCAGAAAGAGGTAAGATCATATCTTGCGAAAAACCTAGGCTCATATGTCACTTTATTCAAGCTTTTATTTAGATTTCCATTGTCTTTAGCGGTAATGTTGTTAAAATTAGCCGGTGCAGTTAAATTAGCTTCAAAGCTTCCTTTTTTAAAATTAACCATCATTTGTGCATAAGGCGTCATGCTTTGGAATTTGAGATTGTTCTCGTAGCTTGCTCCCGGATTTTGAACCGTACTTCCAGCTTCCCCATTAAGGTCAGTCATGAGTTTGTTGCTGGTAAAATTAAGCCCTACTTCTGGGGTTATCGTCCAGCTGTTTTTAGAAAGTCCCACTGAAGCGGAATGATTGGCCTCGAAAGTTTTTAGATTCAAATATTGATGCGCTAACTCACTTCCCGTAACAACACCATTCAATGAGGCTACATAACTTGCGGGATTAATGAAGAGATCTTGTCTGTCATCTCTATAACTTACAAATGACATGGCATTCACCAGCTTCTCCTTCCAAGGAATAATTACACTTAGTGAGTTCTGAAAATTATTAGACGGCGTTTTGCTTCTCTGGTCAGAGTTGAGAGAAGTGTTTGCTTTATTGTTGGTTTTGGCAACGTCTGAGTTCCAGAGGCTGTTGAAGGTAGTGGTGTTTTTAAAGAAACTTTTATTGGCATTTTTAGAAAAGATCATTTCTCCTTTTGCCTGATTGGTATAGAAATTATTGGAAACCGAAGACGTATTTACCAAATCCCCATTCTGATTATATACCGTGCTGAAACTTTCTCTGTCTATTGCATTATTGGTATAGCTGGTATTGGCTTTAAATTCCCAGTCTTTGGAAAGATTGGTCAATAAATTGGCGGATATATAATGAACATTGTTGAACAGATATCTTTTTACCGGAACATTAGATGGAGTAGAAGCGGTCTCTACATTCAACCAAGAGTTTTCAGAAAAATTTCTTCTCATCCCTTCAAACCTGTTTCCAAAAGCCATGATGCTGTTTTCTTTTTCTACCTCATCTCCCACATTATTGGTTTTATAATTCAAAACCCATTGCACTTTGGGCGTAAAAAGCATTGGTGAAAGTTTCAAATTCCAGAGAAAAGGCGATGTGCCCGCAGAAACCTCTCCTCTGCCCGTTATGGTAATGCTATTCTTAAGTTTTACGTTAATGGCTGCGTTTTCTGATGCAAGCTTATCCTGCAAAATTTTTACGGGCTGGTGGTTTTCCATCACTTCTACTTTCTGTACAGCATCTTTTGGAAGAGAGTTGTTGATCAGGCCATAACTACCTTCCATGAGGTCTTTTCCGTTTACATAAAATTTATTGATGGGCTCTCCTTGGTATAAAATAGAACCGTCTTTGTTCACCTCAATTCCCGGAATTTTTTTCAAAACATCAGAAAGTGTTCTGTCTGATTTACTTTCAAAAGATTTTAAGTCATAGGAAATAGTATCCCCTCTTTTGGTAATCAGTTTGGTTTTCAACTTCACCTCTTTTATTTCTGTAGCTTGCGCTTCTAAAGTAAAGTTTAAGGTCTGGGATATATTGCTGTATTGATTAAGAATAGTCTTGTGATTAAATGCTTTTACCTTAACTAAAATTTTATCATCATCACTATTATAAGTTACTTTATAATTGCCCTTTGCATCGGTAATGGCATAATTTAAAATGGTGTTTTTTCCCACTTCTTCTACGGTTACACTGGCGCTAGGCAGCGCTTTTCCATCTTCGTCCAAAACTTTTCCCGAGATTGTTTTTTGTGCAAGTATAAGCGTTGAAAATAAAAATAAGAATAATAAGGCGTTTAGTTTTTTCATGAAAATTACTTTAGTAAAGTTAATTAGTACTAAATCAATGCTAATTGTTACAAAATTGTATTGCTTCTTTCTTCATTTCAACATGCTTAAAATGGACTTTTTATAATAATCTACCTAAATTTTATAAGAATTCTGCACAACTACAGATATACATTTATGTTTCAATTGAATTTTACAAAGGTTTTTTAAGTCTAAACTAAATCCTTGCAATATGGAAGCCCATATTTTAGCTGTTGGCACCACTTCTTTTTTACTAGAAGAAACAGGAGTTCAAATAACAATTTTATTGGCTCTTATTATCGTTATTGCCATTTTGGTAATTGTGGTTCTAAAATATTTTTCTATTTATCAAAATCTTTTGAAGAAAAAAGAATTAATGGAAGCACAGAGAAAAATTGGAGCGCTTTCGGAAGAAGACCTTGTGCAATACGAAAAACGTGAAAAAGAACTGAGTTATGAGCTGCCAGACCATGTTCTTTCTGGCAACCTATCAGCATCTGATGAAAAAGGCCTCCTTAAAAACATTAATGCCATAGATGAATTAAGGATATTCCCGATTAAAAAAAGTGTTGTTTTTGAAGAATATATCACCCCCAGACTTGCCAGACTCATTCTTTATTTTTTGGGCTCAGCTATTGTTTGGCTATTGATAGGGACCTCTATAGGCCTATATGTGGGTATTAAATTTGTGGCGCCAGATGTAGACCACATCAGTTGGCTAAGTTTCGGGAGATTAAGACCGGCACACACCAATATGGTTCTTTGGGGTTGGTCTTCTATAGCCATGATAGGATTGGCATACTATGTTATTCCCAAAGTAAGCAACATAGAAAACTTCAATATCAAGCAAGGCTATATATCTCTTTTCCTGCTGAACGCATCCATCCTTTCGGGCACCATCTGTATTTTGGCGGGCATCAACAATGGAGGAGGAGAATACAGAGAATACATATGGCCCGTAATGCTGTTTTTTTGTGCGGGTGTTGTCACTTCATTCCTTAATTTTTTGAAACCTATTGAAAAAAGAATTCCTAAGGAGATATATCTTTCCAGCTGGTATATTTTTTCGGCAGGAATTTTTATCACAATAATCGTATTGGTTGGCTTTCTTCCCTTTTGGCAAAACGGAATAGGAGAAACCATCATACAGGGTTATTATATGCATCAGGCTATTGGGATGTGGTTTATGTTTACTAATCTTGGTTTAATGTATTATTTCTTGCCTCAACAGCTCAATAAACCCATCTATTCTTATAGCCTGGGCATTTTGGCCTTTTGGACCCATATCTTTTTTTACTCCCTCATTGGCACCCACCATTTTATATTTAGCGCTATTCCTTGGAGATTACAGACCACAGCTATTGTGGCAAGTGCGGGCATGCTGATTCCTGTTGTGGCGGGCACCGCCAATTTCTTATTGACATTCAACGAGGCTTGGTATCAGCTGAAGACCAGTTACACTCTTCCTTTCTATTTTATGTCGATTGTTTTTTATTTTACAGGCTCGTTTCAAGGCACAGTAGAGGCCTTTAGGTATACTAATCTAATGTGGCATTTTACAGATTTTACAGTGGCTCACTCTCATCTTACCATGTATGGTATCATCACCTTTATGCTTTGGGCCTTCACCTATACGTTAGTGCCTAGGCTTACCGGAAAAGAGCCCCCTAAAATATGGGTGGGCATTCATTTTTGGATGGCACTTATAGGACTTTTGTTTTATGCTGCATCTTTGATGATTGGCGGCTCTCAAACGGGCCAAATATGGATGGCAAAAAGACCTTTTATAGAAGGTGTTATCAATATGGCGCCGTTTTGGTTATGGAGGGCCATTGGAGGAACCTTAATGTGGGCATCTCATCTTGTTTTCGCTTTTAATTTTTATAAAATGGTGAAAAAGGAAGAAGAAATAAAAATCCCTGAAACCCCAGCTGAAATATTGGCAACAAAAAAACAATTGATCAATACAGAGTTTAATACTAAATTATAGAACAGTGGAATTCTTCAATAATCATAAAACGCTTTTTGGATCTGCGGTTTTGCTTTTTATTTTCTTAACCCTTTATATTGCTATTTTGCCGGCTTTAGAGAATCAGAAAATCAATAAACCGCTGCCTAAGCAATCTAAAATTCTGACTAAAGAAGAACGCTCAGGAAAAATGGTATTTCTAGAAAATGGCTGTGTGGCATGCCATACACAGCAGGTAAGAAATGTGGATATGGATAATGTTTTCGGAAGCAGACCAAGTATTCCGGCAGATTTTGCCATGAATACCAGAACAGATATTTGGAGAAATACAGCAAATTTAATGGGAACCGAAAGAACTGGTCCAGACCTTACCAACATTGGAGAAAGACAACCCAGCGAAGAGTGGCATCTTTTGCATTTGTACCAACCAAGGGCTGCGGTATCAGCATCTATCATGCCGTCATACAAATGGCTTTTTATTGAAAAAGATTATCTTGACTCTGGCGATATAGAAGTGAAAATTCCTGCAAAATATCTTACCCATAAATCCAAAAAAATTGTGGCCACACAAAAAGTCCTTCATTTGGTAGCCTATCTTAAATCTTTGAAACAAGTAAATTATACAGACAATACCGTAATTCCTTCGTTTTTATATAAACAGCCGGAAAAAGAGTCTTCTAAAACAGGCGTTGCAAATGCTCCTAATGGGGCAGATTTATTTACAGCTAATTGCGCTTCTTGCCACCAAGCAAACGGAGAAGGTCTTCCTGGAGCTTTCCCTCCGCTGAAAAACAGCCCGGTGGTAACCGGTGAAGACATAGAATTATATGTTACTATCATTATGAAAGGATATGATCCAAGGCCGGAATATGCCACAATGCCTCCGGTGGGCACCAATGCGAAGTTTACTCCAGAGCAGGTAGCAGCCATCATGAATCACGAAAGAACCAGCTGGGGTAACAATGCCAAAAAAGTAACAGTAGATGAAGTAAAAACAATAATGGATAAAATAAAATAGAAATGAAAAAATTTTTAACAAATACGATCCTCTTGCTGGGCATTTTTATTTCAAATGCCTCTATTGCCTGTGAAACATGTAAAATAAATCAGCCCAAAATAACCAGAAATCTAGTACATGGCGTTGGTCCGGAAAGCAATTGGGATTGGTTTATTGTAGGTTTTGTGGTTTTATTGACCATACTGTCTCTCTTTCTTTCTATAAAATATCTTTTGAAACCAGGAGAAAAAAACAGTAATCACATTAAATATTCCTTATTCATAAATAATTTGCCATGAACAACATTCATAGTAAGGTGTATCTTTTTATAGACGAAGAACCTCATCCAATTGCAGAACTGGAAACCCCCATAGTATTTGATTTTGACACAAAGAAGCTTGCCGATGGAAAACATGTGCTTAAAATTATCAGCAGGTCTCCTTCCGGCAAAGAGGGGATAGAGAAAATTAATTTTTATGTGGCCAATGGTCCATCTATAAATATAGAGGGCTTAAAAAATGAAGATGTAGTAGACGGCATATTGCCGCTTATGATAAACGCCTATGATAAAGGAGATCAAAAAAGTTTTATAATTACAGGTAGTGAAACACCACGTACTATCCCTATTTGGATTTGGATTATTGTATTGGTTTTTGTTGCATGGGCCATCTATTATGAAATAACAAGCTCATATATACAATAATCAATCTACATTGCCATTTTATTGATATTTATTTAACTTCTTTCGATAATAAAAAATAGGAATGATAAGCAATAAAATAATCGGCTGAATGACAAACCTTCTTATCGAAAAAGTAAAAAGATAGCCAATTTCCATTTTAGAAAAAAGACACCAAAGATATATTGAAAAGAAAAACAGAAAAGCAATAGCCATCAAAATGACAGCTTGTATGGTCCATCTTTTTTTCAGGAATATAAAATGTATCACTAGGGCAGAGAAGAATAAATTCAATAGAAATCGGAACAATAAACTAACAATTAATTTTCTTGTATCAAATTCCGGAATTTTTGCTGCCTTAAAATCTCCTCTGAAATATTCTAAAAAAGGATCGTAAAAGATTTTGTCTTCTAAAAACCTTATGGAGATTAAGCCCAAAATCCCCACAAAGACCCATACCCAATTAAGAATTCTCATCTTTAATGACAAATTTATTAATCCAAACCAACCATAAAGCCACAACTCCACCATAAATGACCGCAGGAAAAAAATAATCGTGTGCTGGCTTGCTATATTCCGGAAAATCTACCACAATTATATTCAAAAAATATATTCTTATTACGTTTAAAATGTATAAAATAAAAACTCCGGCAATAGCATAAAAAAAAGTCTTTGTGCCTCTGTAAAAAGCAAAAACAAAGGCCAAAAACAATATCATTACAGACACGGCATTGCACCCTTCTATCATGCGTGTTGCCGCCTTTCCATTCATATAAAACAATACTGTTTCATGCTTTGGGAAATCCTTGGTAACCATATCATAGCCAGAATGATTCAACAAAAAAAGGGTTTGGTTAGAAAGTGTTTTCGTGAAAAAATCTATGTGCCCTGAAAATTGGTTGAGGTATAGCTGATAGGCCAAAAACAAAATCAGCCAAATGCCTAGAAACCTAAGAAGTATATATAATATTTCTCTAAAATCTTTTTTCATCATTACAAAATTAACTAAATATTTTTAATTCCCTATTTTTGCAATATGAAGAACATAGAGGCAAAAAACTTTTTTGAAAAATATACAGAGCAACCTTCTGCTTCGTTTTTTGCATTGCCACAAAGCGGTTCTTCCAGAATTAATTTTATTGGTGAAACAGAACAACAAAAATTTGTAGTTACCTACAACGAAAACATCAAAGAAAATGAAGCCTTCTTTTATTTTTCTGAAGTTTTTGAAAAACTGAAACTTAACACCCCTAAAATTTTTAAAATTAATGCGGAAAGGAATCTTTATGTTCAGGAATTTTTAGGCGCCAATACTCTATCAGAAATTATTGCAAATGAAGGGCTTACCAAAGAGGTGGTTTCTTTGGTAAAACTAACTTTAGAAAAACTTTTAATTCTGCAAAAGGCCACCCAAAATAAAATAGACTTTTCCAAAACATTTGAATATGAAAAATATGATGAACTGCCCATAATGCATGATTTGTATTATTTCAAAAACTTTTTAGTAGATGTTTTGGAGGTGCACTATCACAAATCTACCCTGCTCAAAGAATTCAAAAAAATAGCTCAAAAAATTGAAGCTTTAGAACCCAAAGGTTTAATGATAAGAGACTTCCAGGCTCGGAATATTCTGGCAAACAATGGAGATGTTTATTTCATTGATTATCAGGCAGCCATGGAGGGACCCGCCATGTATGATGTAGTTTCTTTTTTGTTTCAGGCAAAGGCCAATTTTTCAGAAGATTTTAAAAACGAAATGTTAGATTATTATTTTTCTTTTTATGATAATGAAGAAGAAAAGAAAAGTCTGAGAGCATCTTTAAAATATTGCAAACTCATCCGTTTTATGCAAGTATTGGGGGCATATGGTTTCCGTGGATTGATTCAAAGAAAGCCTCATTTTATGGGCAGTATAGAACAGGGAATTAAGAATTTGGTAGAATTTGCAAAACAGGAAGAAGAAATGAATCTTTATCCTGAACTGAAAAAAATTATCCTTGAATTAGAAACTGAGAAAATCAGAAAAAAACTTAAAGAAATGAACTGATAAGTTTTTAAAAATTAAATAAATATGTACAATAAACTCAATATAAAAATCTACAGTTTTTCTTATAAAAAAGGTGGAATTCCTGCTGATGAATCTGATAATGGCGGAGGCTTTGTTTTTGACTGCAGAGGCATATTAAACCCTGGAAGGATAGATGAATACAAGCCTCAAACCGGAAACGACAAACCGGTGCAAGAATTTCTGGAAACCAAAACAGAAATGCCCAAATTTTTAGATCTCATTCAGCAATTGGTTTCTATAACTATTGATGATTATATTGCCCGAGGTTTCGAAAATCTGCAAATTTCTTTTGGATGCACCGGTGGACAACACAGAAGTGTCTATGGTGCTTTAAAAACCGCCGAGTTTTTGGATAAAAAATACGCCGATACGGTCAATATAACCGTTTCACATAACGAACAACCCCAACTGAACTAACCGCTCATCAATTATGGTAAAAAAGGCATTAATTTTTGCGGCAGGAAAGGGCACCCGTTTGAAGCCCTTTACCGATAATCACCCTAAGGCGTTGGCGTTGGTAAATGATGTTCCGCTTTTGGAAAGGAATATCAAATATCTTCAGGGATATGGCATTAACGAATTTGTTATTAATGTTCATCATTTTGGAGCACAGATTGTGAATTTTTTAAAGGAGAAAGAAAATTTTGGAGCAAAAATTGATATTTCAGATGAAAAAGAGGAATTGTTGGAAACCGGGGGCGGATTGCTTTTTGCCAAAAAATTTCTGGAAAAAGAAGAAGATTTCATTATTATGAATGCTGATATACTTACTGATTTAGACATTTCTGCCTTGGTAAAATTCCATAAATCTCATGATAATGTGGCAAGTTTGGCAGTTTCGGACAGGCCAAGCTCCAGAAAACTGCTTTTCAATAAGGAAATGATTTTGAGGGGATGGATGAATAAAAATACCGGAGAGACAAGATTAGCAGAATTTAATGACAATTTTAAAGAGCTGGCTTTCAGCGGAATACATTGCTTACATTCTTCTATTTTTGACAAAATAAAAAGAACCGGAAAATTTTCTATTATGGAAGAATATCTGGATTTAATGTTTGATAATCACATTCAAGGATTTGAACACCACGCTCATTTAATAGATGTAGGACGACCTGAATCTGTTTTAGAAGCCGAAAAATATTTTAACTAGTTTTTTATGATAGACGACAATTCTTTAGACGATAAAAGACTTCATGAAAGTTTCAGACAAAAGGCCTGGGACGAGACTATTACCAAAGACAGTTGGATGGTCTTCAAGGTAATGGCAGAGTTTGTAGACGGTTACGAAAAAATGGCTAAAATAGGTCCTTGCGTTTCTATTTTTGGTTCGGCTCGCCTAAAACCCGAAGACAAGTATTATCAAATCGCGGTAGATATCGCCAAAAAAATTACAGAAATTGGCTTTGGAGTCATCACCGGAGGAGGTCCGGGAATTATGGAAGCCGGAAATAAGGGCGCCAAAGAAGGGAGTGGGAAATCTATAGGGCTTAATATAGAGCTGCCTTTTGAACAACAATTTAATACATATATTGATAAGCCCTATACCATCAATTTCGATTACTTTTTTGTAAGAAAAGTAATGTTCGTAAAATATTCTCAAGGTTTTATTGTATTGCCTGGAGGCTTCGGTACTTTGGATGAGCTTTCTGAAGCCTTGACGTTAATCCAAACCAACAAAATAGGTAGATTTCCTATTGTTTTGGTGGGCACAGAATTTTGGGCTGGCTTGCTTGATTGGTTTTCCAATACATTACTAAAAAAAGGACTGATTTCTGAAAAAGATTTAAGCCTTTTCAGGATTGTTGATACCGCAGAAGAGGCTGCTGCTCATATTAAAGCCTTCTACGACAAATACTCTGTAAGCGTGAATTTTTAGAATTTGGCACACGATTTGACATTTTTTATATAAATTTGAGCAAATTATGATTTCTTTAATAGGAAATCCTTAAACATTTATAAAATGAAAAAAATAATTGGTTTATTCGTATTATTTTTAATGGTATTAATGAGTTTTGATATTTCTGATTTTTACTCTTCTCTTACAAAAGTGGATTATGTAGAAGGAAGCAAAACATTAAAATTTACTACCAAACTAAATTCTGGGCACATCGCCGATGTATTGAAAATAAATCCAAACATTACGGCTTTTGAAGCCGAGGTAAAGAAATATGTCAACAATCATTTTGATGTCTATATCAATGGTCAAAATACCACACTTACTTTCACAGGAAGTCAAGTAGACGGCGAAACTGTTTGGGTATATTTTGAGGCCAATAATGTGTCTGATATTTCAACACTGAGAATTAAAAACAATATGTTGCTAGAGGCTTATCCGAAACAGCTGAATCTAGTAAACATTGCCTACAAAGGATCTCAAAAAAACATGACTTTCATGCGTGGTAAAGAAGTGAATGAGGTTTCTTTCTAGAAAATATTCATTATCAATAATAAAAACAGCGTCTAAATTAGACGCTGTTTTTCTTTGTATTATAGAGAACTTATTTCACTCCTTTTACTTCGAAATTATCTACTTCCCATGTGGTAGAAGCTCCTGAAGCCGAGGTATATTTGAAGGCCACCACAAGGTCTTTGCCTTTGAAAGAGGTAACGTCTATTTTTCCTGAATTTACAAAGCCCGAAAACGCCGCCAAATCCGTATCCAGAATGGCTTGTTTTTTAGTCCAAACCGTGTTGACGACATTTCCTGTGTAATTATCGGTAACATATACTTCCAGAGGATATCCTGCATATCTTCCATCGGTCTCGAAAGTGAAAAACACTTCATTATATCCTGAAGAAATGGTGATTTTTTTGGAAATCAACCAATCTTCATTTGTCTGGCGATTGCCATCTATCAAGGCACTTGGTGAAGGATTTCCGAAAGTGGCCGTCGTCCACACCTGTGTACCTGAAACACTTACTGCGGTCCAATTGCTTAACGTTGAAAATCCATCATTAAAAACAACTTCATACACAGGTAGTGTGCCGTTGCATCTTACATTGTCAAAATCCGCATTGTACTGATAAGGAATCCAAAGCTGATATGCACCATTAAATACGCTTAGTATAGCGGAAACATCTCCTTTGCCATTGTCAATTGTATTTCCTGAAAAATCAGCAAAATTGCTGGTTCTAAGAATGATTTTATTGCCGGAACAGTCTTCCAAAGTTAAATTGGTAGTAGCGGCAGATATGGCAAATGTTTTTCCTAAATCTGTTTCGGTGAACTGAACGCCCTTAATTTTTATCCATTTTCCTACATCTTCTGCTGTTAGTTGCGGAATAGTTTTTTCGGTAGGAATAACAGCCGTTGCTACTTCATTAGAATCAAAGAAATATTTGTAGACATCCGCTTCAGCGATTTGGCCAATGACTCCGCTGAAAGGCTGTCCGAGTTGAAATTCTCCACCGGATTTTCCTATGTAAAGGTCTTTCAGCTTTATCATTACCGTTTTGCCCACTTTGAATCTCGCATCCTGGAATAAATTTAACTTATTGATATTTACCCTTATTCCCCCGGTAGCGTCTTCTACATAAATGAATTTATAGAGATTTCCGGTTTCGTCGTTGGCGGTTACTTTTGCTTTCATATAGAAATTACCCGTAATCTGATTGTAGTTTCCGGATGTGTAGAGTTGCTTCAGTTCCGACACAGTTTTGGCGGTTAACGACGAAGAATCAAAAGCACAAGGATTGGCAGTAATGCCGTCTTTTCTAGGAAAATTGATCATGCCGCTGAGGTCAGAAACATTATTGATAAACAATTGGTACGAAGAACCATATTTACTCAGAATTCCTATAAAATCTCCTTTTCCTGATGGCAACGTCTGATTGGCAAAAGAGGCATATCCACTATTTCTCACTACTCTGGTAGTAACCGATGTAGTAGGGTCATTAATCTGTTTATCTACTGTTGCTCCATCTGGAGCAAATTGTGAACATAAAACTTTAGCATCAAATTCTGCATTCGGTACTTTTATCAAGCAACCAATATATTGGTCGTTTGCAGTCTTCATATCAGCAAGCGTCATTTCTTTCGGAACCAGGGTTGCTTTATCGCTGCATGATCTAATAATAGACGAAAAAACTGTCTTTTCTGGAATTCTTCCAAAGGTTGCGTCCGTCATATAGCCCAATTGTTTGATGCCGCCATAGGTTCCTATAGCAAGACCTTTTAATTTGATATAAACTTTGTACCCTTGGGGATATTTGGCATACATGCTTACCGCATCAGCGCTTATCACTAATCCTTGAGTAGGATTAGATGGCGCATCTTGTATGTAAAGGTATTTGTAGATGTTACCTGTTTCGTCTGTGGAGGAAACATAGCCGGTAACGTAAGCATTTTCTGTAAAACTCTGATTTTGAGTTTTGTTTTTAAGGTCTGCAATGGTCCATTTCACAAAATTATTGGCTGGATCTGTGAAATAAGACTCTGTCTGGCATTGGCCGTTCATATCTGGAGCAGCGTATTCGTCATCGTGTACGCAACCCATTAAAAGCAGCATAAATAGGCCA
Source organism: uncultured Flavobacteriales bacterium (assembly GCA_937973555.1). Classification (GTDB taxonomy): domain Bacteria; phylum Bacteroidota; class Bacteroidia; order Flavobacteriales; family Weeksellaceae; genus Cloacibacterium. Next base: position 93,578 of record CALJKL010000096.1, read on the forward strand.
ATAAAAATTTTTATATGGGAAAAATGTTTTTTCATATTATGTTTTTAAATCGATTAAAATTTCAAATAAACATTCGCAAAGAAGGTGGTTCCTCTGTCGTACCATAATTTTGGTCCAAACCAAGGCGTTGATCTTTTCAGTTCATCTAATGCTTCCGGGAAATTTATTATTCTTCCTTGTTCAAAGCCTCCGGTAACATAATTTCTATTGTTGAGGATGTTGTTTACACTGATACTGATGCCCATTCTATATTTACCAAATAGGAAGGATTTCCCGGCATTGGCATTTAGCATAAATTGATCATCAAATTTTTTCTGCGCTGTTATTTGCTGAATCAATTCCGGAGTTGCGCCCGAATAATTATCTCCCTTTAAAGGATCTGTATAAAGCACTTTGGTCTTGTTAAGTGAAGAAAAATCCAAATACTGATCAGCAAGATAATTGGCAGAAACGCCTATCCACCAAAATTTTGGAGAATTGTATTTGATGCCCAAGGAAGTGGCTTTTTGTGGAGTTCCGGCTATTTTATAGTTTTTAATATTGGCGGTTCCCCAAAAATCACTTCCTCTGTAGCCGTGTTTATCGTCATAAGAAGCCACATCAGGGCTATTGGCAATCCTGTAATCACCATAACTTCCCACCGCCGTTACGCTAATAGTAGAAGAAACCTTCACTTCGGCGCCTAATTCTAATCCTTTGTAGGTTTTTTCTAGATTGGTAAGAATTTCAGCCGCCAGTGCATTGCCTTGGTCGATTGCCCCTTGTTGAGTTAAATCAAAATAATATCTGGCAAATTCGGTGGCTTTTTTAATAGTCGTATAGTAGCCCGTCAATCTTAATTTCAAGACCTGTCCTCTTAAAATATAACTCAAATCATTAGCATTAATCTCTTGGTTTTCTACATTCGGCGTAATGAAATTGTTAGTTCTTGGGTTAATGAAAATCTCGTTGAGTGTTGGCGCCAAAGTGAAAAAGGCACCGTTATACACCAAGAAATTTTTACCGTTTATTTTATAGGTTACTTTTGCCTTTATGCCGGCATCAAAAGCATAAAAGGTATTGCTTTTGCCTTTAGAATCATTTCCGTTTTGGTAGTAATGGTTTCTGAATTTACCATCTCTGTAAGACTCAGAATAAGAAGAAAAAACAGATCCCATGATATTCCATCTTGGCAAATCTATTTCCGTAGAAAAATTAATAGCATAAGCGTCTCTATTCAGGATATAAGAATATTGCGTTCTATCTCCCTGATATATTCTATAATCACCGGCATCTACATCATAGGATTGGTCGTATCCATAAGGATCCAGATTTCTGGCAAATTTGGCGCCCAATAAATCTTTAATTTTTCTGAAATTATCTGATTGTAATTTTTGATAATTGAAATTGATATTTAATTTCCAGTTTTCCTGAATTTTAGTGTCGAAATGAGAAACGATATTATACGTTTTGTCTTTGTTTACATCATCTATTACACTGTAAACCGCGCCATTGTCTATGTTGCCATAATTTGCCTGATAAAGCCCCACCCAGTCTATTTGTGCGTTCTGTCTGAATTCATCAACTGTATAGTGCCAGAAACTGGGTAATTTTCTGTAATAAGTAGGGTTGGGATCTGAAGCATGAAACCAATCTAATCGGCTTCTGGCGTCACTTCCTTGCTGATAAGAGAATGTAGTATTGAGGTTAGACTGCTTGCCTATTTTCCAGAAATGCTCTAATTGAAATACGGGCTCGAAGGCTTTCCTTATTCTGGAATTTCTCTTTTCTCCATCCTGCCAACCCCAATATGAATTATAATTTTTGCCCATTATATCATATACTTCCTGAGTATTGGAACTATTAGAAGCCTTGTAAGTAGGAGATCCGAAGGTGGTAAAATTGAGGGCGTGTTTTTCTCCAAATCTCTTTTCAATAGATGCAAAATAGGCATATACATCTTGGTACGTTCCCTCAATAACACCCGTGTCTGCCCATCTTCTGGAACCAGAAAAAGAAAAAGCCCATCCGTTTTTCATAAGGCCCGAATTATAAGTAACCATTGCTCTTTGGAAATAGCTTCTGTTGGTATAAGAATAGGCCAAAGAAATGCCCTTTTTGTAGGATGAAGCTCTGGTACTGAAATAGGTAGAGCCTCCTAAGTTTCCAAAAGCATATTCTGAAGTGGCGTTGTTTTCTACACTTTCCAAAGGATATCTGGTGACATCATTAAGACCGCCCCAATTGCTAAAATCTACCTTTCCATCGTCATTCTTCGTCATCGGAACTCCATTAAACAAAACCTCTTGATAGCGGTTGTCTACTCCTCTTGGCCTAAACCAATAGGCTCCCAATTCAAAAGTGGCTGCGCTGGCAAAAGCATCTCTACCGGAACTTAAAAGACCGACCGTAGGCTGAGACCGATTATCATCATCCTGATTAGAAATATCATCAATGGTAATAACCCCCAAATCTGATTGGTCTAAATTGGCGATTAATACAATGGCGCCTAAGTCTTTTCGTTTTTCATCCGAGATTACGTCAAATTCCAAAATTTTATCTTCATAACCGAACTTGGAAATTGTAATCATATAATGCCCAGGCATTAAATCTACAAACTGAAAATATCCGATTTTGTCAGCAATAATTTCATTTTTTGAGTCTTTCAAGTCCACATCGGCATTTTCTACGGGTTTTCCTGCTTCATCTTTCAGATAAGCAAAAACTGTAGTTTGCGCATGGAATAAGGAAATAGAAAGACCAAAAAACAAAGAAAAAAGGCCGAGCAATGTAGAGTCGGGTGAGGCAGTTGCAACGACGGCACAAGCGCCAA
>CALJKL010000097.1 GCA_937973555.1 uncultured Flavobacteriales bacterium
TTTAGATGTACATGATGCTTTTGCTTTTGAAACTGGAATGTGTGAATTTAATGAAGCAAGAATTAGAAATCAAATAGAGGAAATTGAAAATAATTCTTCTAAATATTTTTTAAGAAGATGCAGGTTATATACAGAAGTAGAAGAAATAACTACAAGAGATGGGAAAAAAGAAATAAAAACTTTAGTAAAGTTTGCTGATGATCCAAAAGGTGATTGGTATTTGTATGAAAAACCAATCGAAGAAAATAAATACAGAAAAATATCGTCTTTTATTGACCCATTAAATGTTCAGCATTATGGTATAGGAGTAGATACATTTAAAGATGAATTTGCTTTTTCAGGTTCTAAAGGAACTATCTGTGTATTTAAAAAATCGTGTATTATTAATGGTGTAGAAACTGGATTATACCCTGTAGCCATGTTTGTGGGTAGGCCAAGATTATTAGTTCATTTATACGAAGAAGTTTTAAAAGCGTGCATGTGGTACGGATGTAAAGTTAATTTTGAAGTAGATGCAGGTACTCAATATTATAATTATTTTTATGAACGTGGAGCGGCGACACTATTGGAATGGACACCTAAAATAGCAATTGACCCAACTAAAAAAGAAAGGAAATTAAAACCCGGAACACAATCGGCTGATCCGTTTCAGTTACAGCAACAGTTGGAGGTATGCAAAACATATATTGATGGAAATGTAGTAGATGGTTACAATGGTCATGTTCACAAAATATTTTTCCCATCATTACTTCAACAATTAATAGACTACAACCATAGCGAAAGAACACCTTATGACAAGTGATTAGTCTTATGATGGCTATATTACCATGTATGGGGCAGACGCAAATTCCTCAATATGCAACAAAAAGAACCACTGTTTTACCTACTTTTAAATTAAAAATTGCCTAATCTTCTTTCTTTTTATATGTTCTTTTTTTAGGTGCATCACTAGAAACTGGTTGTTGAACTTTTTCTTCAATTTCTGATATAGGTTCTACAACAGTAGTTTCTATTGTTTCTTCTTTTTTTTCTTCTGAAATTGGGATTTCAATCATCTGTGCGGGAATATCAGGAGTAAATATTGTAGGTATATCCAATTGCGTAACCCATGCTTCAATTTGATTTTTCATTGAACCATATTGAGAAATTGTAAGTAAACTCGATGTATCAATATTTTCATGGGTATGGGATTTTATTCCTATCCACGCTTGTAATTTCATTCTTACAGAATAGTTTTCTTCTTGATTAATTAAATCAGATAATATTCTTAACTTTTGATCGTTTATGTATTGCATATATTTTTTTTGTAAATGTATAAATTTTATTTGTTTATATTATTTTAATAACTATTTTTGATTACTAATCATAAAATTCCTTTATGGACGAACAAACAGTAGCGTCTATTAAGGAACAAGTTTTCGGTAACGGTTCTCAACCATCCACTCAACCACAACCAGAAACACAACCAAATAACATTGTTCCTGCACAGACAGAACAACCAGTTTCTACACAGCCCACTACAGTAGAAACACCATCAACTCCACTCGCACCAGAAGCCGTTGCTACTCCTGCACCTTTTGTAGATATGGCATCTTATTTACAAGAAAAAACTGGCTATAAGTCCGAAGAAGAATTATTACAAGTTATAGCAGACTATAAACTAATAAAAGAAAGACCTCAATTGCCTGTACTGGAAGATGAAGAAAGTTCTCGTTTATTACAAGCTATAGTAGCAGGTAAGAAAGAAGAAGTTTTTTCTATTTTGGATACTCAAAGAAAAATAGAAAAGCTTATCAGCTCTGATATTAATAAAGATGTCGCTTCTGAAATAGTTAAATTAAATATCCAAACAAAATACGCTGATTTTACACCATCTGATGTGGAAGTTGAATTTAACAGAATGTTTGGCATCCCTAAAGAGCCGGTTCAAAAATCAAATGAGGATGATGATGAATTTAATGAAAGACACGCTGAATGGCAAGAAAAAGTTAGTAATGTAGAAAAGCTTCTTTTAATTGAAGCTAAAAAAGCAAGACCAGAATTGGTAAAATTAAAATCTGAATTAAAAATACCTGTTATTACAGATGAAGGATATAAAAAGTACCAAGAAGCCTCTCAATTAGCGCAAAAAGAGGAATTGGAACTTCAAGCCTTTATTCAATCTCAAAAAGAAATCTTTTCCGCAATGAAGCCGGAAGATATTGTGATTACGTCTAAGTTTAATGATGAAGCCAGTAAGCTTACGTTTGAAAACACATATATTCCTAATCAGGAAGGGTTTAAAAAAGCAATGGAACTTGCTGCCGATCCAAACAAATTTTTTGCTAAATACACTTCACCGGATGGAAGCCCGATGAATAAAGAATTAGCAACAGATATGTACATATTGGAGAATTGGCAAAGTATTCTTGCAGAAAACTCTAAACAAGCAGCTAACGAAACAAAGAAATGGTTTTTGGCCAATCAAAAAAATATTGATTTGACCCAAAGAAATTTTGTATCTGCTCCTGTTGGAGATATTGAGAAACTGAAACAACAGGTGTTTGGCAATTAAATAAATAACACAAAAAAAAATTAAAAGATGGCTTCAACAACAATAAATCCAGCAGTAGGCTTTCCGGGGCCAGTGGTACTCGGTAGTTCTACAGGTGCAACAAACTCTGCACTTTTTAATGATATGAATATCATTATTCCTGATTTAATCCCCGAATTATACGACAGATACGGGGCAGAAAATTATGGGATGTTAATTGAGTTTATGGGAGAAATAGGTGGTGCAATGCGTTCTGTTACAGAAACAGGCACATCTACTACAAGGCAATTTTTCCATTATGAAAAAGGTCGTGCATTTCCATCTGCAACTGTAAATGCTAACGTTGGTAGTGCAACTGCCGGTGCTTCTATTACAGTTACATTTACTGCCGCTTCTCTTACTAATAGCGGAACAGAAAACGGTTTCCAGCCAAATACTATTGGATATGTAGGTTCAACTGGGGTTAAATTTCAAGTTGGTACTGTGACTGCTACTACAGCAGTATTAAAGCCGGTAAACTCCTCTCAATCTCTTGCTTCAGCGGGGCAAGCATCAACTATACTTGCAGGGGAAGCATTATTGCTTGTTGGTAATCAGGCTGCCGGAGAAGCATCAACACAAATGCTTGCTACCAACTCACTAATTTACAAAATTACTGGTAGTACTACTGAAATACGTGATGATTACCCAATTACTGACGTAGCAAAAATGAACTCTACACCAATTAATTTTGGTGGTGGAAATTACAGTTACTACAAATTGGGCCAAACAGAATTAAATAAGCGTTTTATGTATTCTGTAGAAAACGCTTGTATTGAAGGTGTATCTGCAAATAACCTTTCTAATGGTAGTATTGGAACTTTGGGTATTATCCCTCAAGTTGCAGCCAATGGCCCTACTGTAGATTATACAGTTGGTTCTATGGGAATTGGCGATTTACAAGCATTAGCAAGAGTTCAGCAATATCAAGGTGTTAATTCTGAATCTCATGTGTTGCAAGAAACAAATCAGCAAGATGATTTGGATACGCTGCTTTTTGGCAAATACAACAACGGAGCAATTCGCTATGCTTCAGTAGGTGGCGAAGAAAGGGCTTCTGTAGCGTATGGTTTTAAATCTTTTAATGTAAAAGGATTGACTTATCATTTTTGGGTGTATAAAAACTTCTCTATTCCTTCTGTTTATGGATTGATGCCAACATTAGGTTCTGCTCGTCAAAATTATGGTTTAGTTATTCCGCAGGGAGTAACACCTGATGCAAGAAGTGGAACGTTAATGCCAAACATGCAGTGGGTATATCAGGAAGTAACCCCGGGAATGAGATTCCATACTTACGAATCAGGTGGTCTTGCAGCAGCAAACAAAACTACAACAATGAATTTGGTATTAACTCAAATTTGTTATGTAGGAACAAGATGTAAAGCACCACAGCAGTTTGCTCAATTTCAGGGTACTTATTAATCAAATTCATATAACCAAGATGGTGGCCGATATTAAACGGCTGCCATCTTAAAAATTTTATTTTATGGCAGAGGTAGCACAACCAAACAGAGCCAGCGATAAAATAACAAGTCAGACAAATAAAAAAATATTTGGAGAGAAAAAAGGAGCAGACTTAGTTATTTATAGGCTGATTAAACAAAACGATGTTAAGTTAAGAGAGGATACCCCTTTGTATCCACCTTACGTTAGATTCCCAAATAAAGATATTATTGTTTGGGAGGATGGTACAAGGGAAATAAGATGGTTGCCGGGAGAGCAATCTATATTTGTTGATGAGCAAGAAAAAAACGGCAAAAAGATTCCTGATAATATTTTAGAAAACCCAAACAACAGGTTTGAAATTATTGATGGAGAGATTAAGGTAAGGCCGCATGAAAAAACAAAGATTCAGTTCTTAGATATGTGTAATAGGAATGCGGATAGTAAACATAGGACAGGAACAATTGCACCGTTGTTTATTAGATATACAGAGGAAAAACGAATTGCCGATCTAAATAATAAACAACAAAAACAAGAAGAAGCTATAAAGAAAGCATTTGCCGCAAGTGAAGAATTGGTTTATTTCCAAGCACCATATTTGAATATAGCTTTGATAGATGTCAAAACAAGTGCATCAAGAGAGTTTGAAGCGATCAGAACAGATTACAGGCAAGTAGCTATTGATAATCCTGTAGAATTTTTGAAAATATTTGATGATGAAATTATAGATGAAAAATTTAAAGCAGCTACTAAATAGTTCTTTATTTAAAAAATAATTTAATAGAAGTACCCTTTCTATAGGGTACTTTTTCAATATATACAAAAAAGTCGTTTCTTCCTATTCGAATATTTTCCTCGTTTTTAATTCGTACACTTTTTCCTCTACATTCTCTTTTTATTGTGTCAAGGATGCTTATTAAAATTGACTTATTAAACTTATCACAATCGTGGCATATGTTCGAGAACTCTTGAAACGAGATAGATTCGAGGTCGTCGTCTACCTCTTTGCAAAATGCGTCGAAGTATTTCTCAAAAAATCGGCATTCACTAGTTTTGATGAACTGTGACTCTATCATTTTGTTAATTAATTAAAAATAATTAGTGTTTGGCTGACTAAGTCAAATAGATCAAATGATAACTGGTAAATTTAGAAATATACGATTATTGAATTGTTTTGTACATGAACTTCTTATGGAAGTCGGATCGCACTGTATCGTTTATAAACCTTTTTTCTGGCTTTTTCTCTTCTTTAGCTTGATTTTTGAAAACTGTGTCATCGTACCACTTACGTTTTAAGCTATAGTTCTGAGCATATATTGGGTTACCAGAAAGTATCTCCAAAGGAGTCCTTGATTTCACTCTTTCAGCCTCTTCAATCTGTTTTAAACGCTTTTGTTCTTC
>CALJKL010000098.1 GCA_937973555.1 uncultured Flavobacteriales bacterium
TTTTAAGTAATGCTAAAGTAGCTTCAGTTGCCAATGTATTTAGAACAGCCGTTTGTGCATCTTGTTTTGCAGATGTAGCTAAAGCCCCAGCATCTATAGTTACACTCCCTGTTACTGGCATTGGATTAGCAGTAGATACGGTTCCTTGATTTACTCCATCACCACCAAGTGTAAATTTTACCTGCTGATATTTTATACCACCAATATCATCACAAGCAATACTATCCCCACCCGGTATGGTTTCCTTGTTTAAAACAACTGGATTTTCCGCCATTACATTTATTTTTTAGGTGTTGCTACTATTTTATTTATTGCACCACCATCTGAACGAATAATTTTAAACTCATATTCTGCTGGTTCCTTATCTAAATATTTTTCAAAACAGGCTTTTAATTCGGTAATACTACTATTCAATGTTTCCCCCATTTTCTTTACTTCACCAATTAATTGATCGTTATTGTTATTTACTGTTACGTTTGGTGCATCTATTTTTGGAACTTCAATTTTTATGTTTCCAATTCTTTCTAAAAAAGAACTAACGGCTTCTGTATTTTTTTCGATAGCTTTATTGAGGATAGCATCTATTTTAATATCAGATTGGTTTCTCTGTTTTAATAGAGATACTATTTCTTTGTGACGCTTTTCCTCCAATAATTCATTAAACGTTATTTCTTCTTGATCTGGCATTATAAACAATCTTTAATAATTCTTTTTAATAAAGCATGTTCTTTTTTTAATTGAATATACTGTTTTTTCATTGCTACCGGCTCATCCGATTTCATAAAATCTTCATCCCTTAAATCGAATTTAATATCAACTGGTGGTTTTTCAGCTTCGGCTATTTCTTTAGCTTTTTCTTCTCCATTGGTTATTTTTTTTTGAGCAGATTGTTCTGCCTTTACTTCTTGGGTGGGTAGGGATTGTTCTGATTTTGCTTTTTCAAGTATGTCCAAATGTTTTTCATAAAATGGGATAACAATTTTTTCTGTTTGTTCATTATTTATTAATGATTGTTTGTGCATTTTTATGGCATCTTCCTTTTCTTGCTTCGTCAACCCTTTTGCAGAACGGATTTCATCTTCATTGAAGTTTTCAGCATCTCTTTTTGATTTTGCTAATACCTTTTTCTCAAATTCTATTTCTTGCTTAATATCATCCGCAGATAATCCTTTTACTGAAATACTTGTTTTATTCGTCTTTGTGCCATAACTAACTTCTTCGCCATCTTCTGAAACTTTTACTTCAGTAACTCCTTTAAGTTCACCCCCTTTTGGTAAATGGTCTGTTATTGTTTTTGCCTTATCAATTACATCGGGTTCAATAACTTCTTTAAAATCCGATAAGACTTCACTTTTCTTTTTCCTTAATATCTT
>CALJKL010000099.1 GCA_937973555.1 uncultured Flavobacteriales bacterium
ATACGAGATAAACATCGGTGACTGGAGTTCAGACGTGTGCTCTTCCGATCTTACAGGAGATTTTCTCAAAATTAATTTAAGTGAAATTTTCAATGATCAAGTAGCCGTAATTGGTAATTTCCCGTATAATATTTCTTCTCAAATCCTTTTTAAGATTATTGATAATTACCAGCAGATTCCTGAAATGGTAGGCATGTTTCAAAAAGAAGTGGCAGAAAGAACTGCGGCAGTTCCTAGAACTAAAGATTATGGTATTCTGACGGTTTTAGTGCAGGCGTATTATGATGTAAAATATCTATTTACCGTTCACGAAAACGTTTTTAATCCTCCACCAAAAGTAAAATCGGGAGTTATAAAACTAACGCGAAATAGAAAAGAAGGTTTGGAAGGAAACGAAGAACTCTTCAAACAGATAGTAAAAACAGGCTTCAATCAACGTCGTAAAAAACTGAGCAATGCCCTGAAACCTCTTAACATTCCTGAAAGCCTCAAAACCCATGCGTTTATGGAAAAACGTGCAGAAGAACTAAGCGTAGAAGATTTCATCGGCTTTACCAAAGAATGGAAAGAAACTCTTTAATCCTGATTTTTCATTAATTCTTCCAACTGCGTCTGCAAATCGATAATTTTAGATTTCAGAGATTTTATTTCGTTGGTATTATTAGATACATTGCTTTTAAGGATCACCTTTTTAGCCTTTTCCTTGTGTTCATCGTCATCTTCGTCGTCATCATCTTCAGCAATTTCGTCTATATCTTCTTGAATTTCGTCTATGTCTTCCTGAATTTCATCTATATCTTCCTGAATTTCATCTATATCTTCCTGGATTTCGTTTACATCTTCTTTGATGACTTCAATATGTTTATTGCTCTTATTTACAGACATTTGAATGAAAATAGAAAGATAAATAGCCTCTAATGAAACGATGGTAGTCAATACCAATAACATCTCTTCAAAATGAACAATTTTGAAAATCGGCAACAAGAATGAAACGATAAAAAGTAAGGTATGGAAAATCAATGAGGCTGTAGACCCTATCCATCCTATGATACCATCAGCCAATCTATCTAAGGCTGAAGTGTTTTCCTGATTTAAATCTTTCAACTTCATTGCTTTATTTTTTACAAAGTTACAATTTATATCAACTAAAAATTAAATTAAATACAATTGTTAGTTTATTTTAAAGGCTTATTTTTCTAAATTTGCAAACTATAAAATTCATCATTCTTGATAGAAGAGAAAAACATATACGAAAATCTTAAATTTCTAATCGAAGACAGAAATGTAAAATCTATTACCGAAGTGATCTCGGAAATGGAAGCGGTAGACATTGCCAATATTTTTGAACATTTGGAAGTAGAAGACCAACGTTTTCTCTATGAATTGATGGACAACGAACTCTCTGCGGAAGTACTTCTGGAATTAGATGAGGAAGATCGTAAAAAGTTCCTCAAGACTTTTTCTACAAAGGAAATTGCGGATGAAATCATCAACGAAATTGATTCTGATGATGCTGCCGACATTATCGCTGAATTGCCTGAATATCAACAAGATGAAATCATTCAGCATTTGGATAATGAAGAACATGCGCAAAACATTGTAGAACTATTGCGCTATGATGAGGATGTAGCGGGTGGTTTGATGGCAACAGAATTGGTAATGGTAAATCAAAATCTTTCCATTATTGCTGCCGTAAAAGAGATGAGAAAACAAGCAGAAGAAATGGAAGAGGTCTACTCTATTTATGTAGTAGACGATTCCGAAAGACTATTGGGTTTGTTAAGTCTTAAAAAATTGTTGACCACTTCATCTTCTACTAAAGTTTCAGATGTTTATAACACTAAAATACAATACGTTAGAGATACAGAATCTGCTGAAGAAGTGGCTCGTTTCATGCAAAAATATGACCTTTTCGAAGTACCGGTAGTAGACGTTTTAGGAAAATTAGTAGGCAGAATTACCATTGACGACGTGATAGACTTTATCACCGAGGAAGCGGAAAAAGATTATCAATTAGCATCGGGAATTTCTCAGGACGTAGATGCCAGTGATACCATTTTTCATTTAACCAAAGCAAGACTCCCATGGCTTTTCATAGGAATGGTAGGTGGATTGATTGGTTCTAAAGTATTGCAGGGTAACCAAAGTGCCATGCAAGCCATTCCGGCATTGATGTTCTTTGTTCCATTGATTGCTGCAACAGCTGGAAACATAGGTGTACAGGCATCTGCCATCATAGTACAAGGCTTGGCTAATAACACTTTAGGTAAAGATACTTTCAAGACCCTTTTCAAAGAAGTGAGCGTTTCAGCCGCTTCAGGATTGATTTTATCTTTAATAATTTTCGGATTTAATCTTATGGTAAATCATAATGAATTGATGGTGTCTGTAACCATCTCTATTTCTTTACTTACCGTAATTATGGTGGCTGCAGTTATTGGCACTATTGTCCCTATCTTATTAGAGAAAAACAAAATAGATCCTGCGATTGCCACAGGGCCTTTTATCACTACCTCAAATGATATCTTAGGGGTTTTAATCTATTTTGCCATTGCAAAGGCATTGCTGCATATTTAGAATTCTTTGGTTACACCCAAACCGAAAAGTGCATAATCATAGACTGCAGGATCTTCAACATTATATTTTCTGATAACCACATCAAGTTCTTCTACAGCTTTCCAATCGTTCTGTTTTCGTTCAAGAATTCCCAATTTTCTAGAAATATTAGCGGTATGAACATCCAAAGGAATGGACAAATATTGCTGAGGCAGATTTTCCCAAATCCCGAAATCTACCCTTTTTTTATCCTTCCTTACCATCCAGCGAAGAAACATCATCAATCTTTTGGAAGCAGAATTTTTATAAGGTGAACTTACATGTTTATGGCTTCTATGAGGGATTTCACCCAAAAATTCATTTCTGAATCTTTCTATGGAATGATGGTAATTTTCTTCTCCTTTTTTCAAAAGAAAAAGATCTTCAAGGCTTTCATGTTCGTGATAAATTCTTTGTAAATTAAAGACAAACTGTTTGAAATCTTCTCCCGAAAAAGTTCTATGAACAGCTTTATTTTGTAGTTTTTTAAAGTCTTTTTCTTTGGCATTCAGCACAAAATCATAAGGCGAATTTCCCATGAAGTCTATTATTTTCTCAGCAGATGTAATGATAGATTTTCTGTTTCCCCAGGCAATAGTAGAGGCAAAAAAAGCAGAAATTTCAATATCCTGTTTTAAAGAAAATTGATGTGGAATAGAAATAGGATCTAGTAAAATAAAATCCGGATGATTATATTCATCAGCCTTTTGATTGAGAAAATCGAAAATATCATTTTCGTTCATGATAGATGAAATAAATTTAAAAATCTATATTTTAGATTTTCACCGGCTCCAATTGTTGTGGAAGATATGTTTCAGGAAAGATTTCTGTGGCTTCATTCAGCAACACATGATAATCATTGTATCGATTAGAAAAATGCCCCAAAATTAGTTTCTTCGCATTGGCTTTCAAGGCTATTTTAGCCGCTTCATGCGCTGTAGTATGCCCAGTGTAATCTGCCATTTCTTTCAGCTCATGAAGAAAAGTAGCTTCATGATAGAGCAAATCTACATCCTTAATAATCGGAATAATAGATTCTAAATATCTGGTATCGCTGCAAAAAGCATAAGAAACAGATGGCTCTGCTGGTTTAGTTAACGATTCATTTTTAAGAACATAACCATCACTCAATTCAAAATCTTTTCCTCGCTTAAGATTATGGTAATCGCAGATTTCAATTTCAGGATATTTAGCAATTTCCTTCATATTGAGATGTCTTTCTTTTGGCTTTTCTCTGAAAAGATAACCATTACAATAAATCCTATGATCTAATGGAATGGTGTAGACTTCTACTCTGTTATCTTCAAAAATTTTCTCTGATTTTTTGGAAAAAAGTTCATGAAAAACCACTTCAAACCCCTGATGTGTTTCCGTAATTCTGAAGATGGTTTCCATCATTTCCTTGATGCCTTTCGGGCCATAAACATGAAGCGTGGTTTCTCTTCCTAATAATCTGAAACTGGAAATCAATCCAGGAAGCCCAAAAACATGGTCGCCATGAAGATGAGAAATAAAAATATGGTTAATTTTAGAAAACTTGGCTTTTGCCTTTCTGAGCTGCACCTGTGTTCCTTCGCCACAATCTATCAAAAAACATCGGTCATCCATTTCCAAAAACTGTGCGGTAGGCGAAGACTTTACGGTTGGAATAGCAGAATTAAATCCAAGAATGGTTAAAAAAGTACTCAAAATGTTTTTCAGATTAAAAGTTCAGCAAAAATACTCTTTTCTCTGTTACCTTTTGTAACAAAACTGACAATTTATATTGACAATCAATCTTATGAATCTAAAAACGATAAAAATTTATCGAGCGCCTGCTTGCGATGGCTCATGGCATTTTTTTGTTCTGAAGGCATTTCAGCAAAAGAAATATCATGATTTTTTGGAATAAAAATAGGATCATATCCAAATCCTTTTTCCCCTCTTATTTCATGGCTTAAATTGCCATAAACCCTGCCTTCAAAATAATGTTCGCCAGTTTCATCATATAAGCACAAAACCGTAATAAAATAAGCCTCTCTATTATCAATATCCGTCATCTCATGAAGTACTTTTGCCATATTTTTAGCAAAATCATGATTGCCTGCGTAGCGTGCAGAATAAATACCCGGTCTGCCGTCTAAAGCCGGTACTACCAATCCAGAATCATCTCCCAAACTAGGTTTTCCTGTTTTTTCGAAACAGAATTTAGCTTTAATCAAGGCATTTTCATGAAAGGTTTTACCATCTTCGATGATTTCATCATGAATATCATAATCCGCAAGCGAAGTCACTTTATACTTTTCTCCCAATATCTGTTGTATTTCATCTTTCTTGTGTATATTATGCGTTGCTACAAGGATTTCCATAGTTTATAAATGAATTATTTAATTTTTAATTTTGATTCTACCAAACAGAAAATAAAACACGGAAAAAATAACGATTCCTATTATTAAGATAATATATTCGGGTAGATGAAAAAGGTTACCGAAACTTTCTGTTTTACCATTGATGAGTAATATAGAACTGATAAAATTATTAAAGGCATGAAGTAAAATAGGCATCAATAGAGATTGGGTTTTATAATATACCCAGCCTAATATCAATCCCAATAAAAAAGCCCCGGCTAATTGCCATGGATTCATATGAAATACCCCAAAAATAAAGGCTGAGATAAAGATGGCTTTTGAAGGCTTCATTCCACCGTTAATCATTCCTTTCTGAATGATGCCTCTGAACAATATTTCTTCTAAAAGCGGTGCAAAAAGTGATGTAAGAACAATAATGCCCACATTATCCTGAGCAACAGTAGACAATGTATTTGAAAGTTGCTGGTACATATCTCCAAAAAACTCTCCTTCTGTTGGAATTTGTTCTGTAATAAATTCAGAGATAAGCATCATACCAAACATTAAGGGAAAAATCAATAAATATGTTGAGAATGAACTGCTTTTCATATTGAAATTTAGACGTTGTCCTTTACTTCTTATCACAATTAAATCAAAAGCCAAAATGGGAAATATAAGCGTAGCTAAATAGGATATGAAAATAAAAAGCATACCAGAAGACAGTTCATTAAAATCAGCATTGAATAGGTAAATTGCTAAAAGAGAATACCCTCCTACAAAACCAACCCCAAAAAGAAGCCCAATGAAAAGCGCAACGGCACCTAAAAAATCAAAAACATAATTTCCGTATCGGGACTGATTTTCCATTGATAAAAGTTTATGCAAAAATAGGCTTATTTCGTTAGTTTTCTAGCAAAGTAACAATTCTTTCTAAAGACTCTTTGTATTCTTCGTCTGAAGAATTGTAGAATTTAAGGAAATCAAAATCATCATTGGGATCGTCTATGGTAGAAGGAATAGAAAAATCTACAGTCTTGATGTATTCGTCCCAATTTTCCAACTTCCAAATATCGCGATCAGAATTTCTTTCTATCATCCTCTGATGGACTATTTCAGGTTCGGTAATAATCCAAATGACCGTCAGTTTAGCATTGAGTTCTTTGAGTTTTAACTTTAGAGAATTCATGTAGTCCACATCCCTTATTTCTTGGGTAAAAGGAGCATTGATGAGGGCTTTATCATCATATTTTAAGGCTTCCAAAGCCAAATCTACAATGGCAATGTATTCGTAATCCCGAATGTATTTTTCAAAAAAAGGAGAACTGCGGTTGTATTCCTCTCCTGCTGCCACAAAAATCTGTTTACTAAGCGGGATTAAAGTATCCTTATCTAAATACACCACATGTTTCAGTTTTTCGGCCAATTTTTTGGAAATATAGGTTTTCCCAGAGGCAGGTGGTGAAGTAACCAAGATTAATCTTTTTGTCATCTCGTGAATTTTAACAAAGATAGGAAAAGTCAAAATTCAAAAATTAAAAAACATCATAATAATACCTTCATCTGCATTTTCATTTCTCATTAAAATTCCCGATTTTTGCCCCACAAAATTTTACCATGAGTTTATTACAGGAAATTGCAAAAAGAAAAACCTTTGGGATCATCTCCCACCCGGATGCCGGTAAAACCACTTTAACGGAGAAACTCTTACTTTTCGGGGGAGCGATTCAAGAAGCGGGTGCTGTAAAATCTAACAAGATTAAAAAAGGGGCCACTTCTGACTTCATGGAAATCGAAAGACAAAGAGGGATTTCCGTAGCGACTTCCGTTTTGGCTTTTGAATACAAAGACCATAAAATCAACATTCTAGATACACCAGGGCACAAAGATTTTGCAGAAGACACCTATCGTACATTAACTGCTGTAGACTCTGTAATTGTGGTAATAGACGTGGCAAAAGGTGTGGAAGAGCAGACCGAAAAATTGGTTCAGGTTTGTAGAATGAGAAACATCCCGATGTTGGTTTTCATTAATAAACTCGATAGAGAAGGTAAAGATGCCTTTGATTTACTAGACGAGGTAGAACAAAAATTAGGCTTAAAAGTAGTTCCGCTATCCTTGCCAATTGGAATGGGAAGTGATTTCCAAGGGATATACAACATTTGGGAAAAGAACATTCAGCTTTTCATCGAAGAGAAAAAACAAAAAGTTGGCGAAAGTACCGTTATTGATGACATCAACGATGCAATGGTAGATGAAATTATCGGTGAAAAAGCAGCGGCTACCCTTCGTGATGAATTAGAACTGATAGAATCTGTTTATCCAGAATTCGACAGAGAATTGTACATGAAAGGCGAACAACAGCCGGTTTTCTTTGGTTCTGCGTTGAATAATTTTGGGGTGAGAGAATTGTTGGATGCTTTTATCGATATCGCGCCAATGCCACAGCCGAAAGAATCTGACGCCAGATTGGTAAAGCCAGAAGAAAATAATTTTACGGGATTTGTCTTTAAAATCCATGCCAATATGGATCCTAAACACAGAGACCGTCTGGCATTTGTTAAAATTGTTTCCGGAACCTTTAAAAGAAATGAAAATTACCTTTTGGTAAGAGAGGGCAAAAAGATGAAATTTTCTTCTCCTAACGCCTTCTTTGCCGATAAAAAAGAAGTGGTGGATGAAAGTTTCCCGGGAGATATTGTAGGATTGCATGACACCGGAAACTTCAGAATTGGAGATACCTTAACGGCGGGAGAAAAAATTCAGTTTAAAGGCATCCCAAGTTTCTCTCCGGAGCATTTCCGTTATGTAAACAATGACGATCCATTGAAGGCAAAACAATTGGCTAAGGGAGTTGATCAATTGATGGATGAAGGTGTGGCACAGCTATTTACATTGGACATGAACGGCAGAAAAATCATTGGAACGGTAGGTGCACTACAATACGAAGTAATCCAATACCGTTTGGAGCATGAATATGGCGCCAAATGTACTTATGAGCCTATTAGTATTCATAAAGCGTGTTGGGTAGAAGCAGATGAAAAGTCTGCAGAATTCCAAGAATTTGCAAGGTTAAAGCAACGTTTCATGGCTAAAGACAACCACGGACAAACGGTTTTTTTGGCAGATTCGGCGTTTACCATCCAAATGACTCAAGAAAAATTCCCGAATATTAAACTGCACTTTATCAGTGAATGGAGCAATCCAAAATAAAATAAAAATCCTTCAGTTTTTGCTGAAGGATTTTTTTATTATTTGCTTAAAGCATATACTGCAAAACTGGCCAACCAGTGGTCTCCACCATAATTTCCTTTAAAAACCAATGGCAAAGCATTGGACAAGAATTTGTCGGCTGTTTCTTCAAATGGTTTTTTGTATTTGTGGTTTTCGGGCAAAAATTTTGCAATAGATTTCATACACCAAGCTCTGGTAAAAGAAAGGCCTACCAAATGTACAGTCTGAAAATCATTGATATCCGAAATTACAGGAATCTGTGAAATGTTTTCTATGCTTCGTTTTTCATAAAAATGGTTGAACCATTTTACGTATTCTTTTTGAGGCAAAATACGGGTCATTAAATCTGCAATCTGAAGGCTTGGGGAAAAGAAATCACTCCCATCAGGCTCCAAATAAGCCGGTGTTTTTTCGTCTTTCAAATAAAAATATTTAGCCTTTTCAATCAATTGGCTTTCAAAATCCTTCTCTCCTACTGTCCTAGCCCAATCAATTGCAAAACTCAATGCAAATGCCGTATTGGGGTGCACGCCTGTCCTATTGGGATAGGTTTGTTTTGGCAAATATTCTTTCCAAAGTTTTACCACTTCATCTGTTAGCGGTTTTAGGTTTTGATGCCATGTTTTGGCTTGGGCAATATCGCAAGAAGCCAACTCAGCATCCAATTGTAACAGCCAAGCCCATCCATAGGTTCTTTCAAAGGATTTTGCCACTTCATACTTATTAAAATATTGGGCTTCTGCTTTTATTTTTTCGGGTTGAAAGGAGCCATTAAGCAACTTTATGATGTCTTCTTTATTCTTCAGAAAAGGTTTGGTTTTTAAAAGTTTCACCAACATCCAATGCCCATGAACAGAAGAATGCCAATCAAAACAACCATAAAAGGCAGGATGTAATTCACTGGGAAACAATTTGGCATCTGTAGCCGCATTGATAACATGTGCCGTTTTATTGGGATACTCTTGGTTGATGCAATGCATGGGCTTATCTGCCAAGTTAAGCGCAACATCGTCCGTTAAAGTAGGAATCTGTGCCAACAATTTCATACCCATCAACACCAAAAGAAAACAGAGTTTTTTCATGTTTAAAAATTTTGAATAAAAATAAATAAAAAAGTCGAACCTAAGTCCGACTTTTAATCATAAAAAGGCAAAGCCTTATTTTTTAGCAATGCTTCTAGAAATAACAATCTTCTGAATTTCTGAAGTTCCTTCATAGATTTGGGTAATCTTAGCATCACGCATCATACGTTCTACATGATATTCTTTTACATACCCATATCCTCCATGTATTTGTACGGCTTCTACAGATGTATCCATTGCTACTTGTGAAGCATATAATTTTGCCATAGCACCAGATTCTGAAATATCTTTTCCTTCATCTTTTTCAGCGGCAGCTTTATAGCAAAGCATTCTGGCAGCGGTTACATTCACATGCATATCTGCCAATTTAAAGGCAATAGCTTGGTGGTTAATGATTTCTGTACCGAAGGCTTTTCTTTCTTTAGCATATTTCAAAGAAAGCTCATATGCTCCAGAAGCAATACCCAAAGCCTGAGAAGCAATCCCTATTCTTCCTCCATTTAATACCGTCATAGCGAAATTAAAACCAAAACCGTCTTCTCCGATTCTGTTTTCTTTAGGTACTTTAACATCTGTAAACATTAAGGAGTGGGTATCAGAACCTCTGATTCCTAACTTGTCTTCTTTTTTACCAATGGCAAAGCCTTCCCATCCTTTTTCTACGATAAAAGCGTTGATGCCTTTGTGTTTTTTCTCTGGATATGTTTGGGCAATCACAATATAATATTGAGCATTACCACCGTTGGTAATCCAGTTTTTGGTACCATTTAATAGATAATGATCTCCCATATCTATTGCAGTTGTTTTTTGTGAAGTAGCATCAGAACCTGCTTCTGGCTCAGAAAGACAGAAAGCTCCTATCACCTCTCCTTTTGCTAAAGGAACTAGGTATTTCTGCTTTTGATCTTCACTGGCAAATTTTTCTAAACCGGCACAAACCAAAGAGTTGTTTACCGACATAATTACTGCAGCAGAAGCATCTACTTTAGCAATTTCTTCCATGGCCAATACATAAGAAACACTGTCTAAACCTGCCCCACCGTACTGGGGGTCTACCATCATTCCTAGGAAGCCCAATTCTCCCATTTTCTTCACTTGTTCATACGGAAATTTTTGTTGGTCGTCTCTTTCAATAACACCTGGTAAAAGTTCAGTTTGCGCAAAATCCCTTGCTGCTTGCTGAATCATCAGTTGTTCTTCTGTTAAATTAAAATCCATAAATACTTGTTAATTATTTGCTCGTAAATATACATTATTTAAGCATTTTGATAAAATTGAATTGAATTTTTATTAATAATAAAAAAATGTTATTTTTACAAAAATCAAAAATTAAAATTATGTCAACTACACGACTATTTGATTTCGCACATCTTGCGCTCAATCAATCTCCTAAGGAAGATGCGTTGGTAACAAAATACAATGGTGTCTGGACCAAAACTTCTACCCAAGAATTCGTTAACAAAGGGAACAAAATATCTAGAGGACTCTTAAAACTTGGTATAAAACCAGGTGACAAAATAGGGTTGATTTCTACCAATAACAGAACAGAATGGTGCGTTATGGATTTGGGTATCTTGCAGATTGGTGCCATCAACGTTCCAGTATACCCTACTATTTCAGTAGAAGACTACATTTATATTTTCAACAATGCTGAGATAAAATATTGCTTTGTTTCGGATAATGAACTGTATGAAAAATTGCTTCAGGTAAAGCCTAACGTACCAAGTCTGCAAGGGATTTTTACTTTTGATGAAATTCCGGGAGCTCCTAACTGGCAAGAGGTTTTGGACCTAGGAGAAGATGATGACAATCAACAAGAAGTAGAAGATATTTCTAATACCATTAACAAAGACCAATTGGCAACCATTATCTATACGTCTGGTACTACAGGTCAACCAAAAGGGGTAATGCTTACCCACAAAAATGTGGTTTCTAATGTCTTGGCTTCAACCCCAATTATAGTAGATGTAGTAAAAGGATTGGATGAACGCAAGTGCCTTAGTTTTTTACCGATGTGCCATATCTTCGAAAGAATGCTTTATTATCTTTATTTGAGTAATGGTTTCTCCATTTATTATGCAGAAAGCATCGATAAAATTGGAGATAACGTAAAAGAAGTAAAACCACAGATTATGTCTGTAGTACCAAGATTGGTAGAAAAAGTGTATGACAAAATTGTAGACAAAGGTGCTGCTGCAGGTGGCCTGAAGGCGAAGATATTCTTCTGGGCCCTTTCTTTGGTGGAAAACTATGACCCAAATAAACCGAAATCTCTAAAACTTAAAATCGCCGATAAAATAGTCTTCAAAAAATGGAGAGAAGGATTAGGTGGTAATTTAGCTGCTTTGGTATCTGGATCAGCGGCCCTTTCACAAAGATTAAATAGAATTTTCCACGGTGCAGGCATCCCTATTTTAGAAGGATATGGGCTTACAGAAACTTCACCTGTAATTTCGGTGAACAGTTTTGAGCATTTAAAAATTGGCTCTGTAGGTCATGTTTTGGATAACTTGAATGTAAAAATACAAGAAGATGGAGAAATTACCGTAAAAGGACCATCTGTATTTGAAGGGTATTATAAAGACGAAGAAAAAACCAAAGAAGCATTTACAGAAGATGGCTATTTTAAAACTGGTGATATAGGACATATAGATGCAGAAGGATTCTTGCACATTACTGACCGTAAAAAAGAAATGTTCAAAACCTCTGGTGGAAAATATGTTGCTCCTCAGGTGATAGAAAACTTAGCCAAAGCCTCTAAATTCATCGAACAGATTATGGTGGTGGGTGACGGCGAAAAAATGCCTTGTGCATTGATACAACCAGATTTTGCTTTTGCAAAACTTTGGGCTCAAAGAAAAAACATGAACATAGGTTCTACTCCGCAAGAAATGGCACAAAACCAAGAACTGAAAAAAAGAATAGTGAAAGACATTGCAATACTCAATGAATCTCTTGGAAAATGGGAGCAGATTAAAAAGATAGAACTTACACCAGAAGTATGGTCTATAGAAGAAGGTCTCCTTACCCCAACCATGAAACTGAAGCGTAAAGCAATTAAAGAAAAATTCTTTACCCTTTATGAAAAACTTTACGACAAAGCATAAAAAAAGGCTTCCCAATGTGGAAGCCTTTTTTATTTAATATAATTAAAAAAAATTATTCTTCTTTGCTGATGAAAACACTTTCTAAAACAGATGTTATAACAGAAAGCAGGATACTGAAAACAAAAGCCCACCAAAAACCGTCAATATTGATGCCGCTTGTGAAATAATCCGCCAAAAGAAAAATCATAGTATTGATAACCAAAGAAAACAATCCCAATGTGATTATGTTTATTGGCAGAGAAAAAAACATCAAAATAGGCCTTATAAATAAATTTAAAACACCTAAAACAACGGCAAAAAAAATGGCTGAAACAAAACTGTCTATCTGCACATGAGGACTAAGAAGTTTTGAAATAATATATGCAGAAATAGCAGTAATTAAAAGTTTGATGATTGTATTCATAATTTTGTATTTTTATACTGCAATTTAAATATTAAATTTTGAAAAAAAGCATTTTTGCCTTAATACTTGTCGTCATTCAGTTTGGCGCATTGTTCTGTTTGGTCTTTAGAACCTCTATAGATTGGGGTTTTAATTGGAGTACCGCATTTATTGTTTTAAGCCTAATCACAGGTTTTTGGGCATTATATACCATGAAAAAAAGTAAATTCACCATTAGTCCTATCCCAAGGGACCAAGCCCAACTGGTGGAAGATGGTTTATATGGCTACATCAGACATCCCATGTATTTGGCAGTATTGTTATTGGCTTTGGGCTTTGTATGGCAAAAACCAGATATCATCAATATTATCCTCTATTGTATTTTGATCCTAGACCTTCTCATAAAACTGCATTGGGAAGAAAAATTGTTGGCAGAGAAATTTGAAGGTTATCAATCTTACCAACAAAGAACTAAAAAGATCATTCCTTTTATTTTTTGAAAAAAATGTTACAATTCTTTCATAAAATGATATAAAGTCTTTCCTGGTTTCATATACTAACTTTACGAAAATTGAAAAATGAAACCTTCTATAAGAAAAGTAATTTTCTTTTTTACAAACATTATTTTTATTTCGTTTTACAGTCAGCACGATAGTCTCATGATGCATAACATGAATCATCAAATGGATATGAACCATGCGTATTCTCTACATCTTCCTATGAATAGAAATGGTTCTGGAACCGCATGGCTACCGGATGCATCCCCTATATACGGAATGATGTATCATGATAAAGGCTGGATGTTTATGTTGCATGGCAATCTCTTTTTGCGATATAACAATCAGGATTTCACAAATAAAGGAAGCAGAGGAGACCATGAATTTGATGCCCCCAATTGGGTAATGCTGATGGGACAAAAACAAATTGGTGAAAAAGGACTTTTTCATTTCAACATCATGACATCATTGGATGCAGCATTAGGGGGAAATGATGGTTACCCTCTCCTTTTCCAAAGTGGTGAAGCCTATCAAGGAAAGCCTATTGTAGACCGACAACATCCGCATGATTTATTCTCGGAACTATCCGTAAGTTATGCTCATGCATTATCAGAAAAATCAGACGTCTTTCTTTACTTGGCCTATCCCGGAGAGCCTGCCTTAGGTCCAGTGGCCTTTATGCATCGTCCTTCTGCACTCAGCAATCCAGATGCTCCTCTTTCTCATCATTGGCAAGATGCCACCCACATTACCTTTGGGGTAGCCACATTGGGTTTCAGATATGGTTCTTTTAAAATAGAAGGTTCCTCTTTTACTGGAAGAGAGCCAGATGAACACCGATATGATTTTGATAAACCCCGCTTTGACAGTTGGAGTGGAAGATTATCTTATAATCCTACCAAAAA
This sequence comes from uncultured Flavobacteriales bacterium, assembly GCA_937973555.1. Taxonomy (GTDB): domain Bacteria; phylum Bacteroidota; class Bacteroidia; order Flavobacteriales; family Weeksellaceae; genus Cloacibacterium. Next base: position 14,127 of record CALJKL010000099.1, read on the forward strand.
TTGGGCGTTGCAAGTTTCTCATGCCTTTATCAAAAGTCCGGAACTTCTTCATCCTGAAGAAAATATCTATAGAACCACAGCATCAGCTATTCTTAGCAAAGAGTTATTAGACAACAGTATTTTTAATGCTACTTTTAGTTGGGGAAAAAATAAATCAAGTGAACACAAAGCAGAAAATTCTTTTTTGATAGAAGCAGAATGGAAAAAGAACAATTGGGCACTCTATAGCCGATATGAATGGATAGAAAAAAGTACTGAAGAATTGGTTTTGGATGAAAATATTTACGGTAAAAATTCTCTTTTCCCTATCAATGCATTAACCGTTGGTTTCAATTATGATTTATTTAAAATCGGAAAAATGAATATAACCGCTGGAGGACATTGGACCTATTACCATGCAGACGAAAGACTTAACAACCTCTATGGGGAAAAACCTATGGCAGTAGAAGTATATTTAAGGATTTATCCAAAAATGATGAATAGTAAATAACTTTACTTTCCGATACAGAATTTGAAACGATTTTGATTACCAATAACTTACAATATTATGGTAACAAAATAGTAACAAAATTTAGTTAAAAAGAATCAAAATAACTCAACTTTTACATATAATTTATTAGTCATAATAATGTATTCTTATTATTTTATTTAGCATTGAAATAACATTTTAATTTTGTTTCAGTCATTTCAATTACAGTAGAATATATTGAAGCTAAAAAATTTTTCATATCCATAGACATTTTAGTGGCTTTTACGCCTGGTTGAGCAATAGCAAATTCAAATTCTACATTGGAATATTTTAAAGCTTTTTTTATTTCATCTAATTCTGTTTCATTTCCATGATAAAATCTTTGCCCCTTTAAAACTCCCATGCCATTTCTTCTTTCGAGATGCTTTAATAGTTCTTCAGGCTTCCATTTATATCTAAGAGAAACTATCGCCTGTCCGCAAACAACAAATAAATCTTCAAGTCTTAACCCGCTGACATTTTTTGAATATTTACAGTGAACTAATTCAAATCTAATTACATCATCATCTTGAAAAACAGCAACAATATCTGCGGATTCACCAGAATTATCATCATTAAAAACAATTTTCGCTCCTCTTTTTATGAGATGATTCATCATATACTCTTGAACAGAATTTTCTCTCCTTATTCCTTTTTTGTATAGAGATTCTATTGTATAATCTACATTTTCCCAATCAAAAGTTTTAATTTGATTTTCTGGCATTTGGATTAATTCAGCAGAGCCATAATTTGTATGAATACATCCTGAAATATTAGATCCATTCATTAAAAATAAAGTAGGCGGATTTTCTTCAAAGAATTTTTTTAATGTTACAGGATCGCTTTTAAGTCCTTCAACCTTAATATTAACATTATCCAATCCCACAACTGAATGCCCTTGTTCACCACCCAAAATAATTGAAAAAGCAATTGTACTTTCGGGTAAACTTATTTCAAAGTCAGCCTTATTACCTTGTATTAAGATATTCTTCAATGTACATTCTGAAAGCATAATAGACTTATGATTTGCAACTTCAATAGTTAATTTATGAATTCTACTATAAAGATCTTCTGCCCAATCAGTTGCTAAAATAACTTGACCTTTAGGATATTTTTCCAATTGAATTTTTTCGGCAGAATCTTCTAATAATTGATTAGAATCAATTTTTTCATCAGTAATTAACCTTCCTACCTCTAAGCACCATGCTTTCCATTCTTTTAAATCTCCTACACGAGCAGGGCTCCAAATTTTACCTTTTACAGAAGCCCCTACACTAACAGGAAAACCATCACGATACCCTACACCAACGAAATCTGATTTTTGACATCGCTTTCCTTCTTTCCATTTACTTAATTCAGTAGTTACATCTGCACCACTAAGTCTCGAATATCTATGAAGATGATTGGCAGGCTTAAAAATTCCAGCATGCACAATACTAAGTCGTTTTATTGAATCGAATGAACGAAATACACAATCCCCATTCAAAGCATTAGCTTTGTCATTAGATAAATTTTTCACTAAACTATTCACATCAAGTCCTTTTTCTGAGTATCCAACAAATAATAGCCCCGTAGAAGTATCATAATGCATAATCACGAGATTCCAAGTTTGATCGCGCATTTTTTCAGTTCTTGCCCACTTAACCTTTTCTCGTTTTTGGGTTGTGAAATAAAAAACGTTTTCTTTTTGATTGAAATATGGTTGCGAAATAGCATATTTTTTCAAATTAAAAGAATCTTTAAACCTCCTCCATTCTATTCGTTCACATCTATAACAAACACAACTTAATGCTGGATATACTAATTTTGGGTTTAGTTCTATTTCTGGAGAATCAAAACCTGAATATGGCTTACAACCTTGAAGAAATGCTAATAAAGATTCAGCTTCTGCTTTCTTTGCATCTGCAATTTCACTAATAACAGTTTCCCAACCAGATCCTTCTTGAAAGAGATTTTCTAACTCTGTAGACATTGATTCATCAGCATAGTTCACAATGAATGAAGCATCACCCAACTCATTTTGTGTTCGGGTAAATCTTCCAATAAACTGCAATAATACAGACATAGACTTATGTAAATCATGAACTGCTGCAATTTTAAAATCTGGATAATCAAATCCTTCCTTAAGCATGTCAACACAAATTATTATGTCATAATTTCCGTTCTTGATTTCCTCAATAACTTTGCTTCTGCCTTTAGTTTTTGAATGAACCATCACTATTCGCTCATTTGGAAACCATTCCTTATATTTTTCAAAAAGAAATTCTGCTCGAATAGTTTTTTCTGTTCTCACCATCATTTTATGCCTAAGCCAACCACAATTTCTGTCCTCAATTAGTCTTTGCATTGCAGCTCTTGCAATAGCTTCATCTTTCTTCCCAGGATGTCGTTCATCTATTGACACTAAGGAAATTTTTGAGAAACATTTATCCTCTAATGCTTTTGACAAAGGATAGTTATATACAATCTCTCCATCAATAGGTTTTTTATCATTTCTGTATGGAGTTGCTGTAAATTGAACTATTTTAGA
>CALJKL010000100.1 GCA_937973555.1 uncultured Flavobacteriales bacterium
TTTAGATGTACATGATGCTTTTGCTTTTGAAACTGGAATGTGTGAATTTAATGAAACAAGAATAAGAGAACAAATTGAACATTTAGAAATAAATAAATCACAATACCCATTAAGAAGGATTAGATTAATAAAGGATGAAACTTATAAAAGCATTGAAGGAAGCAAGTCTAAAATAAGAAAATTAGAAATAAAATATGCTGATGATCCTAAAGGAGATTGGTTATTGTGGGAACCACCCGTAGAAGAAAATAAATTTAATTTGGGAGCAAATTATATTGATCCTAAAAATGATTTAGCATATACTATTGGTGTTGATACTTTTAAAGATGAATTTGCTTTTTCAGGTTCTAAAGGAACTATATGCGTAATGAAAAGATCAAAAATAATAGATGGAGAAGAAACTGGATTATACCCTGTAGCTATGTTTGTTGGTAGGCCAAGATTATTAGTTCATTTGTATGAAGAAGTTTTAAAAGCTTGTTTGTGGTATGGGGCAAAAGCTAATTTTGAACTTGATGCAGGTACCCAATATTATAATTATTTTTCTGAAAGAGGTTGTAATGGATTTTTACAATGGACACCTAAAGTTGCTATTGACCCAGTAAAAAAAGGAGAAAGAAAAATAAAACCCGGAACGCAATCTGCTGATCCATTTGCTTTACAAGCGCAGCTTGAATATTGTAAAAAATATGTTGATGGTGATTTGCCCGGAGGTTATAATGGTCATGTTCACAAAATAGTTTTCCCATCACTACTTCAACAATTAATAGACTACAACCATAGCGAAAGAACACCCTATGACGAAGTAATTTCCTTGATGATGGCTATTTTACCAATGATGGGATCGTATGACTTAACAGCAGAAGTGAAATATAAACCCAAATCAATTCTTCCTAAATATGCTATTAAAATCCCTGCTTAATATTTTTTAATTTTTGCTCCATCCATTTCAGATTACCACTTTCATCTAAGTGCTTTTCTAAAATTTTGTTTATTAAATAATGCAATGATCTGTCTTTTTCAGAAGCCTCTTGCATTAAGAAGGCTTTTTTATTTCCTAATCTAACAGGAAATGGAGTGCTTTTGTTTTGTCTTTTCATGTATACAAATGTAGTGCAATGTATAAACTTTTCAAAGCACATAACTGTAAATTATATATTTACGTTATTAAAAAATAATCCCATTAAATTTTATGGCAGACATTATTGAACAACCATCACAAGAAGCGCAAACAGCTTCTATCCCGGCAGGGATACCACCTGAAGTGCATGAGCAAATGCAGATTTCATTGGGTAATATCCCTAATGCAAATGCAGAAGTAGCAGCAGCCGCCCAAACACCAGTGGAACCAGTTACACCACCAGTTACGCCTACTGAAAATCCATTTTCATTTGACATTTTTAAAAATGAGTTTAATTACGAAAACCCTGAACAAATTGTAGAGGACATCCGTAATTTTAAAAACTTACAAGCACAGCCTCCGGTTGCTGAAATTAAGTGGGAAGGGGATAATGTAGAAGAAAGTAAAAATATTTTTGAAAACCTGCGTACAGGCAACTACGAACCACTTTATAATTTTCTTAGTGAACAACAAAAGTTAAACGCTTTAACCTCACAGGAAATTAATGAAAGCAACGCTCCCGATATAATTAAACTTCAAATGGGCTTAAAGTATAAAGAACTTTCCCAATCTGAAATAAATTATAAGTTTAATAAAATGTACGGCATCCCATCTGAACCTGTTATAGGAGCAGATGAAGACCCGGATGATTTTCAAATAAGGCATAGTGAATGGAAAGAAAAAGTTACAGATATTAAAACATCTATGACTATTGATGCGAAATTGGCAAAGCCTGAATTATTGTCATTTAAAAAAGAGTTAGTATTACCTTCTATATCACAACCACAAGGCGACCCTAATTATGATAATTTCCAAAAAGAATGGGAATTATTAGACAAAGAGTTTGCCGCATCTCAACAAGCAGTTAAATCGTTTACCCCTGATTCGTTTGGGATTAAAATGCCATTTATTGATGAAGCCAATAAAATTGCATTTGATTTTCAGTACGTACCGGATCAGGAATCGTTTTCAAAAACTGTACAAGCTGTTAGCAACGACCCTTTGAGATCAAATGCTTACCGGAATCCAGACGGAACAATAGATTCTAAAGCATCTTTCAGAGATGAGTTTATCTCCAAAAATTTTGAAAAAATTATAGCCGCAGCTATGACGCAAGCCAAAAATGCAGCTATTAAATCAATGTTACCTGATAATTCCGCAGGTTCAGGAATGAGCAGAGTACCATTAGAAACACCCGGAGAAAAAACAGAATTACAACAGCAGATGGAGTTGTCATTGGCAAGGTATATGCCTAAACCATTACAACATAATTAAAAATCAAAAATTTAAAAGAAAATGCCAGCAACAATAGTTCGTGGTGCTACAGGCCAACCGGGGCCAGTCGCATATCCTTCGGGCATAACCACAGCAATATTTAACGATCTAAACTTCGTTATTCCAGATTATATTCCGGGATTGATTGCCAAATATGGCAACAGTCAGTACATGATGGTTAATGAGTTATTGGGAGGTTCAGTAGTAGAACAAGTAAATACTACAACCAATACTTATTCTCACTTTGAAAAAGGCCGTCCTTTTGGTTCTGGATTAGTAGCTACACAAGTAAATGCAGGTGCCGTTGGTGCCCCAGTAAGTGTAACACTTAAAAGTCCTGAATCTTATAACAATGGTGCTACAGGTACACAATCACCGTTTCTGTTAAACCAAACAGTAAAATTCCGTTCAAATGGTTTGAAGTTTAAAGTAACAAATATTACCCGTACAACTGGTGCTTTTGTTCTTGAACTTACTCCTAACGGTGCTTATACTGTTCACTCTGGTTCAAGTTCAAGCACAGTAGTATTAGCAGGTGAAGGTTTGGAAACTTTCGGTAATCAGTTAGCAGGTGAAGCATCTGATTCACAAGGTACACAACAAGCAAAACTTTATCGTTTAGATAATACTGCCACAGTTGCAAGGGCTTCTGTTAAATCAACAGACTTAGCCTCTATGAACAAAACGCAGATTGATTTTGGTAATGGTAATTTCTACGAACCATATTTGGCCGTTAAAGAAATGAACGTTCAGATGATGGCTTCCGTAGAAGATATTGTTATGGAAGGTGTACCATCTTCTAACATTTCAGGAACAAACGGAACTACAGGTGTTATTCCTGATGTTCAGGCAAGAGGTTCAGAAGTGGATTACATTGCACAGCAATTTACAGTAGCAGATTTCCAAAATATGACAAACGTGTTTGATGCTAATGGTGGCCCAAGAGAGTATCATGGCTTACAGGCATTAACGCAACGTCAGGATATTAACAACCTGTTGTTTGGTATCTACCGTAATGGTGCAATTAGTTACGCATCTGTAGGATTTAGCCAAGAAGCTGCTACATCTTATGGTTTCAGAGGTTTCTCTACCGATACTTTTGATTTCCATTTCCACCGTTACAAAGGAATGAGTGCAGAAGCATTATTTGGTTATGTTCCTACACAGGGAGATTACCGGGCATACTTTGGTTTGTTTGTTCCACAAGGAATGACACAGGATGCAAAAGATGATGCTACACGCCCATACCTTCAGTTTGTGTACCAGCAAAACCCTGATATTCCATCAGGACAAAGAATCTACAGTTGGTCTTTAGGTTACACCCAACCAACAAAGACAACAGAAGCATCTAACAAATACGAACAGATTGCTTATGTGGGTTCAAGGGTTACGGCAGCAGAACAATTCTGCATATTGAAAGGTATTCAATCATAGTGAATATTTAAAAAGGGGAAGGGTATTCCTTCCCCTTAATTTTTTAAAAAACATAAAATGGCAAACGCACCAACAATGGATGCCCCATTAAAAACACAAGGGGCTTCTACCGTTAAAATTGAATTTGGGAACGAAAGGGAAGAAGAAATTGTAATAAAAGGAAGTCCAGAACATTTAGCTCTTTCACAAGAATTTGACCCTAAAAAAAGGTATATGTATGAACTGTCAGATGTAGTTCCTGAAAGAACGCATCCGGTAATTCTTACTACCAATTCAGGAAGATCAAATATTGCTTTGCCGCAAAGGAAATTTCCGGCATCAAGAAATATTATTTTAACTTCTCAAATTATTTGGAAAGGTCAAAGAAGGATAGTACGTTATTACGATGGATGTACAACAATATTTGCAGATAAGCAACCACAGGATAAAGATACCATCCAGCAATTAATTGCACAAACGCATAAAAATAAATACAAGTTTCTTGAAGGAAAATTTGGTGCATTTGGATATGAAAGAATGTTGTTGTTGTATTTGAATATCTGTAGTTGGAATACATTAAGTCCATTTAGAACACCATCAGCAGATCATGTATTTAAGTCATTAGATACTGAAGTTATTGCAAATGAAACAATGTCTAAAATTGATTTGATTGAAAAAGCATTGAAACTTGCAAGAGAAGCTACAGAAACAAAAATGAAGATACATGCAAACTTCTTAGGTATTCCATTGACAGATTGGGATTCAGGAAATGATTTGACTGAAACAGAAATAAGGGCTAAGTATCGTGAACAAGCATCAAAAGAACCGCAAAGGTTTATTGAAACTTACGGAAACAGGGCTATAGAAATTCAGTATTATGTTGATGATTGCTTGAAAAAAGGAACCATATCAACAAAAGCAATTCCGAATAAAGCAACATGGGGTTCTAAAAACACAGTCATTTGCGATATTTCAGGATTACAAAGTTTTGAATCTATTTCACAAAAATTGTTTGAGTTCAGTCAAACAGAAGAAGGGGCTGATTTCTTGATACAATTAAAGGCAATTTATAACTAACGAATGAAAAACAAATAAAACATGATAGCTTACTTTAACAGGTAAGCTATCTTTTTGATATATGGCATGGTCTGTAGATAACATATTTGAGTTTACTAAATTTATAACCAATAAAAATTTAGCTGGTGGAATTTCCGCTAAAGATTTGTTTTATGCGTGGAATCCTGAACAAAAGTCTTACATGCAGGATTTACTTGGTAGATTCCAAAATAGGAACAACGGAAAAGAAGGGGTTAATACAGGATTAATTCAGAATGAAACTATCATGCAGAAATTATCTCCATTTATTTTATCCGCATCAATACCTATTGAAAATATAACAATAGGTACACCTATTGCCACACTACCAGAAGATTTTGTTTATAAATTATCTGCAAGGATAAATAATGAGGTAGTTTATCAAGTCAATCCATCACAGATTTTCTCAGTAGTGAAAAGTGTTATTGATCCACCAAGCAGAACAGATCAAACATATTATTACACTCAATACGAAAACTATTATAAAATACTCCCTCAAAACTTATTGTTAGTTGATAGTTTTAATTTAACGTTAGACTATGTAAGGCAACCTAATGATATTGTTTGGGGATATATTATCGCTCCCAATGGGCAGCAAATTTATAATTCAGGTACGAGCGTACAACCAGAATGGGATGATTTATCAATTATTGAAATAACAAAAAGAACTTTAAAAGCACTCGGCGTAAGATTTAAAGATGCCGATTTTGTAAATTTTGGAAATTCAAATATCGCTACCGGCGATTAAAAATATAAAATATGGCTACTACTGTAACACCATCTAATTTAACTGTTACCATATCAAGTACAATTACTTTGGGTAAACAAGAATTAAGTTCAACTAATCAAATTATTATACCAAACATAGCTTTGTATGATAAAAGAATAGTCAATGTACTTACAACACCACAAGCAAATATTATTCAATTTTCTTCTGGTTCATCAGCAGGTACATTTGTTACTTCTAATGTAAAATATATTCAGATAACCAATTTAGATAATTCTAATTGGTGCAGAATAAGAGTAACAAAAGCATCCGCAGAAACTTTCGATATAAAACTTGATCCGGGGCAATCTTTTATTATGTGTAATGCAAAAGAAAGTGCAGTTGCTAACGGTGCCTCATTTTCAGCATTTGTAGATGCAACAGCGATAGCAGCACAAGCCGATACAGGAGCAGTAGATTTACAGGTAATAGTAGCATCAATATCATTATAACATGGCATTAAGTTATTCATGGTTACAATTAATAGAAAGGATTAAACGCCACGTAAATAACGATTGGCCTAATGAATCTTTTTCTCCATCCGATAATGAAATGTTGCTTTATATTAATGAAGCAATGTCGAGTGGATTAATTGGTCAGGTATATGGTGGTGCTAAAGTAATAGGCAGCTTTGATGTGCCAGAGGCCTATATGGTTACATTTGAATTGGCTACAGCTACTTTAAATCCTGTATCAAATAAATGGGAAACTACCTTACCACAGCCTCCGCTTTCACTTCCATTGGGATATTCAATAAATAGGGTTTACCCGGCTGACACTTCACATTGGGAAGGGCAAGATGTTATTTTTTTAAAAAATAAAAGGATAGGTAGAAGGAGGGATATGCCATTACAATCTGGTATCTATGGAAGTATTTATGCAAGTACTTTAAGTTTATGGGCAAGCAATAATATATCTTTGAATAACATTGTTTTTTATGCTGAAATGCCAAGTACAAGAGCGGTAAATATAAATGATCCAATAAATTTACCAGACGATGCACAGGAAATGATAGTAACAAAAGTTTTGGCAAGAATAAAAGACAGAATGATGATGCCACAGGATATAATTCAGGATGATTTAAGTCAAGGTAATAAATCAAGTTAAAATAAAATAAAATGGCTAAAGCAATTAAAAAAGAAAGCGAAAATATCACAGAACAACCCGGTATAGAAACGCCAGTTTCAACGCCTGATATTCCTGCTCAAATGGAAGAACAATTGCCGATTGCGCAAGTAGTCTATCCTATTGAAGAAAAAGAAAGTGATGAAATACTTTTTTTAAGAAGAATATTGCACATTCAGCATACTGGTGGGTTTGGTCGTCATTTGGATGATATAATTTATGAAAGAATTAAAGAACTTAAAAAATAATGTCACAAACACCAGCTATAGGATCATGGGTTTCTTTACGATCTATTGTTGCTTACTACTTAGATGAAGTAGATAAATCAAGCGGCGATCAGGATAGGTGTTGGCTATTAGGATTGAGAGGTTATTTAACCTGTATTCAGGATTTTAGTGGCGAACCAGTAACAGTAAGATTGCCAGTTTTGCCAAATAAAACAGTTCCCTTTCCTGAAGATTGTCTTTCTTGGAGCAAAATAGGTTTATTAAACTCAAACAATGAAATAACTACATTGAGAATAAATCCCGGACTTACCACTTATCGTGATGAAAGCCCAAATAGAATAGAAGATTTATTCCCCAATGTAAATAATTCTATAGGAGCATTAGGAACAACACCATTTTATTTTAACTACTATTACGATGGTGGTTATTATAATTTATTTGGTGCTGCTGGTGGATTAATAGAATATGGAGAGTGTAGAGTGGATGAAGGTAATAGAATTATAGTGCTGCCAGTAAATTTCAAGTATGAAAATATCATGTTTGAATATATTCCTAATCCTAAAAGATCAGATGATTTTTTAGTTCCATTAGCACTTCAGGAGGCTATCATTGCTTTTATTTCTTGGAAAATGAAAACAGGTACAAGGCAAGATTTTTTTGCTGAAGCAATATCAGCTAGAAGAAGATTAGGAAAGAAGAAAGTTACATTACAGGGAATTTCTCAATGGATACGTGAAACACAAGGACAATATTTAAAGAGTTAACTAATGAGTTTACCTATTGCATTGTCAAAGTATCAATATAGTGTTACGGAACAAACAAGCCCTAATCAGATTATTAGTAAACTTCCGTACAAAACAGGGCTTATTGATGCTATTACAACATTAAATACTCCCTTGTTTTCAACTGGGCAATACATACTTTTTAATAGCGATGATTGCGTGGTGGTTACTTATGGCAACAAAAATTATACAATAGTTCCTGAAAAAAATATTTTATACGCAGAAAATCCTTACGTGCCATCATGATAGATCAGAAGCATTTTAATGGCAGATTAAATACAGATGATTCAGGGTATGTTATTGCTCCGGGAGATCATGCTATGTCAAAAAATGTAAGGTTTAGGGGCAATCCGGGTAATTTAAGGGCAGAAGGCGTTCCGGGAACATACGTAGTTACAAACGATAATTTACCAGTAGGAGATAATGAATGTATTGGCTCTTTTTATGATTCTTTAAAACAAAGGGTTATATTTTTTAATTACAATAGTAATGGCAGAAATGGAATTTATCAATACGATGTAAAGAATGGGTTGATAACTAAATTATTATTGTGTTTTACAGATTCTCAAACTGATATTTTAGGTTTTTCTTTAGACTATCCAATTCCTTCAGTTAATATAATTTATACTACAGAGCAAGATGGTGACTTATTAATATGGACAGCCAGAAATAAACGCCCTAAAATATTAAATTTACTATCAGCACAAAACAGAATTTATGGTTCTGATTGGTTAGAAGAATATTTAGATGTAGCAAAAGCACCGCCATCTATTCCTATAAGATGCGCATACGAAGATGATAACACTGCATTGATAAATAACATGCGTAAGCAGTTATTTCTTCCACAATACCGATTCATTTATGGTGATAATTTAAAATCAGTATGGAGTGCAAGAGGAAATGTTGCTATACCATTTAATTATGTTTCTCCACAAGTAGATACCAACCCAACAAAAAATTGCAGAATTGGATGTGTATTACAAACAGGTGGTAGTGATGTAAGAAAATTAGAAGTAGCAATGTCGTTAGCTTCTGAATTAGGAGATAATTCAGGTAATGAATGGGGGATACCATTTTCTGTAGTAATACTTGACAAGGATGAATTAAGTATACCGGATAACGATGTGTATGTATATTATTTTTACAATAATGAGGCATACGTTTCAGTTGATGAAAAAGAAAACATTTTAGGGTTTGATTATGTACCTGATATTGCAAATACACAAGAATTATTGAATGGGAATGTAATTGTGTATGGTGGCATTCAGGAAGGGCTTGATCCGGTAGTTCCTGATGTTAGCGTTTCTACCTCTTTAGAATACGCTTCTGCATTAGATAGTTCAAGCATTTTTTCTGTTACTCAAAATGGGTTATATGGATTTGGTACAGGTAATATAACGTTTGTAGTTTTAGGAAATATTCGTATAAATGATATTTATTCAGCACAAATACAAGTTGGTGTAACTACTTATACCATTACTTATACAGCAGCTATAGGAGATACGCCAGCCGATGTGTTAGCAGGATTATCCACAAGTGCAACAGGTCAAGGGTTTACACAGGTAAGTATAAATTCAAATACACTTGTAATAAGTAGGACTAATCAGGTATTATTAAAGTCAAGGCTTCAAGGTATAGTTCAAACATTTGCCGGAACTGTAAATTTAAATAGTGCAGGTGTTATTACTCTTATAAATGGCGCAGCTTACCAAAGTCTGTTCCCAAAAGGAACATTTTTTTATGTAACACCCGTAGTTAATTCTGGTAATACAATTATGTTTACAGTTAAACAAACGGCTATAATAAGTGTTACTAATTTGGCTATTGATGTTGTAGTTGCACCAGCCGTTACAGAATCAGTAGTATCTGCAACTGTGTATATTCTCTCAGCACTAAATATTTCGCAAGAGGCTTACGATTGGAATACTAAAGAAAATTATGCTATAGCATATTTTGATGAAAAAGGGAAAACAAACGGGAGTACTACAAGTGCTGAATTTTCAGCGACAACAACATTTGATGTTGGCGGTGGTTTAGGTACGTTATTGTATAAAATACCAACCATTTCTTTATCTATAAATCATCGCCCCCCAATCTGGGCTAAATATTTTCATGTTTTAAGAACAAACAACCTTACAAAACAAAAATATCTTTACTGGGTTTCAGATCGAACCTATAAAGATGATAAGTATGGGTATATATCAGTTGAAAGCATTCAATCTTACAAAATATTAAATCCTAATTCTATAATAAGTTATGATTTTGCTTCAGGAGATAGGATTAGATTTATGATTTTATATAATGCAGACGGAAGCGTTGGCGCACCTGTTTTATATAGAGATTATGAAATTTATTCACAAGTCTTAAACCCTGAAATAAATGGTATTGTAAGAAATGGACAATTTTTAAAAATTGTATTACCAGATGATTTGGATGCTTTTTTTAATTTTGGGGATGGTGTTACCAGAACATATTTTTATTATTACATTGAATTATATACTCCCGCTAAGTCTGCCGGAGCAAAACTTGATACTTATTACGAGTTTGTTCAGCGTTATGAAATAGGTAATCCGGGAACAGATACAAGATTCCATCAGGGGATGATTCAAAATCAATCTACGGATTTAGTAACACCAGCTACTTTTTTATTTGATAGAGGGGATGCTTATTTTAGATACAGAGAAATAAATGTTGGTAATATAATTAGCTATGATTTATTACCTGAAAATTCAGTACAACCGGGTTATATTATTCCGCAAAGAATAAAGAGTGAGATAATATTAAACCCTGAATATGAAGTTGCACCAGATGTTCCTTATCAGCAATTAATAACAACAGGTGGACTTTATAATAACGCCGGATGGACAATTAGTGTAAATACACCAAGTTATATTTTTACAGCAAAAGGAACAATCGCATTAGTAGCAAGAGCAGCTACAGCATCACAAGTAAGAGTGCAAATAGGAATAGCGGATAGCGGTGGTACTATTACATATTATGTTTTAGGTTCTAAAACAGGACTTACCAATGGGGAAGAATTTGGATTTACGTATTCTTTACCTATAACATGGCCAGCGCATAGTAAATCATTTTTGCATATAGCATCTTCAGATAACGCTTTTGTTTGTGATGTTTTATCTGGTGCTATTTCATATACAGAACCAAATAAAAGTTTTATAATTGGAGTAGTAGACCAGAATTTTTCTGATTTTTATGATAGTAAAATAAATGAAAACGGAAGGTCATGGGTAGTTAATCCAGATGAAAAAACTATTTTCTTTCAAACTTTATTAAGGTGGGGATTAGCGTATCAGCAAAACACAAATATCAATCAGATAAACAGATTTTTCCCACTAAATTTTGATGAAGTAGATAGAGCAAAAGGAACAATCCAAAGGTTTGCTGCATGGGCAAGACAATTAATTATTTTTCAGGAATTAGCTGTAGGTCGTTACGGTGTTTATAATAGGTATATACAAAGTAATTCTACCCAATTAACAACTACTGATGAGATTCTTACCCAAAATAACATTCAATATTATGAAGGTAATTATGGAATGGGTAAGGAATATTGTTCACTTACAAAAGGGAGAAATTGTTTTTATTTTGTTGATCCAATAAGAGCCTATCATGTAAGGTTATCTGCGGACGGATTAACACCTATATCTGAAATCAATAAAGGTCAATTTTATATACAGCCTTTATTCTCTCCTTATAACAAAGATTTTATTAGAGCCGATGGCGGTTTTTCAAAAATATTAGGTGCATATAATTTTTATGAAGAAGAAGCTATTGTAGTTTTGCAATCAGGTTCATTGGGGATTGATGTTATTAATCCGTATACTTTTTCATGGAATGAAAAGAGAAATTCTTATTGCACGTTTTTTGATTTAGTGAATATGGATTGGATAACAAGTGCTGAAGATAAAATTATTGTCTTTAAAAATGGCATGTTGCACGTTTGGGATAATAATAGTAAATATTGTAATTTTTTAGGCACACAATATTATCCATCCATAACACTTGTGTTTAATGATAAAGATGCTTTTACAAAAACATTTTTATCTTTAGGGTATGAAGCTAACCAGCTTTGGACTGCCGAAGAAATAGGAGATGTAATTACCAGTCAGCCTAACGATCAAACAGCATTATCACAAATAAGTGCAATAAAAGATTGGTGTTTTCAAATACAGGAAGGGAGGTATCATGCAAATTTATTAAGAGATGCCAATAGTATGCCCGATCAGTTACAGGCATTAAATGAAGGGGATGTGTTGAAGGGTGTTTATATAATAATTAAACTAACTTATAAAGGAAATGACAGCAGTTTCTTATATTTACCGTATATTAATTCTGCTATCAGCAACCGTAACTTTTAAAATTAATTAGTATGTCAGGAATGGGAACGGGGCAAGGTTTTTCTCAATTAGCGAGCGGTGCTATTAGATTAGCTTATGCCCAAGCACAAAAGAAAGATGCTAACCGCCGGTTGAACAGATTGGGTGAAATGCCAGATATGGTAGTTCCGCAAGAGGTATTGCAAAATCAAACACAGGCTAAAATCAATGCAGAACAAGGGCTTCCGTCTGCACAATATAATCAGGCCGTAAGAAATATACAAAGGCAGCAAAATGCCGCTATTCGGGGAGCGCAAGATAGAAGAATGGGAGGGGCTTTGATTTCAGGCGTACAGCAATCAACTAATGATGCGTATTCTTCATTAGATGCCAGAAATGCAATGGCACGATTAAATAATCAACGTACTTTAATGGATGTAAATAATAACATAGGAAGATACAGACAGGCTATTTATGAAAATTACATTCGTAATAAATACATTCCACAATACAATTATGCTATGTCTGAAAAAGGTGCTGGAAATGCAAATACTATCGCTGGATTAGATAGTGTAATAGCAGGTGGTAGTTCTTTGGCCGGGGGAATGGGTGGTGGAAGCGGTGGTGGCGGCTTTAATATGGGAAGTTTTGGAGGAGGGGGAACAGGGGGCAGCGCAATTTCAAATCCACAAATACAGCAAATCGGCGGTTCTGGAATAGGTTACGTAGGCGGTTAAAATAATTATCAATGGCAGAAATGAATCAAAGGGTAGGAGGCCCATACGGAGATATAGTTATAGTAAATACACCCCAATTAGATAGATTGGGGCAACAGTTTTATCAGCAGGATTTAAAAAGAAAGAAAGAAAACGAAGCTGCTGCAAAAGCCTATGACAAAGAATTGCAAAATGATCTTACCAAAGTAAGGCCAGCAGATATTCCTGATAACGTAAAACTTTATAACGATTATAAACTTGCTCGCATAAACCTTCTAAAAAAAGGTGATAAAGCTACCCCACTAGATCATCAAGCAGTTTTACAAAAACAAGCTGATTATTTCAGGCATACCAATGATAGCATAAGAGAAAAACAATTGGAACAAGATGCTCAAAAAAGAGTATTAAGTAAACCTGATGATTTTAATGAAAATGCCAATTCTTATCTTGCTGATCGAAGAAAAAGAAGGGTTGAAGATATAAATACACCATTACCACTACCAACTTCTATTAGAAGCGGAACGAAGCCTACCGTAATTGACGAATCTGATATTTATAGTATTATTAAAAATCCTGATGATAATAACGATTATTCAAAATATGTATTGAAAGCAAGAGGTGAAATATTACCAAGAGGAGAATATACAAGGAAAAAATCACCGGATGGATTAACTACGCAGGTAACACAATATAAAGCAGGTAATAGCCCGGATGAATATTTAATGCACTTACAAACTCTTGGGGATAAAACATTAAATGGTATATCTAAAAAATTCAATTATTCAGATGAAGAAGCACAAAAAATAATGGATGATTATAATGCTTTAAAAGAAACACCAGCATTTAAGGCATCTTTTCCAAACCAAAGAGAAATTTCACCTGAATTATTAAAAACAAAAAGAGGTCGTAATTTAGCATTGATGGCGATGGAAAATGCACTTATGCACCCACCAACACCTGTTACTAAGACAGAAAGGAATTTGAAAGAAATAATGGATGCTAACGAACGTAATCGTGTAAAAATGGAAAATTTACGTAATCAGCATTCATTAGAGAGAATGAATAAAAGGAAACAACTTGGTTTGGGAGTAGATGAAGATACTATGGGAATATCAATAGATGAATTGGGTGGTAATGAAGATGTGGAAATAAAAGAGGAAATTCCACAATATGCTGGAAATGCAGTAAAGAAACAAGAAGGTGCGCTTTATTCACAAGCGAAAGCAAGAATATCTAATGGGATAGTATTTAATAGTGATGGTGGTGTTAAAAAAGATGGTACGGTATTGATTAAAAGAGATCAGTTACCAGCTAACTTCTTAGCCACTATGAAAATAAATAAAATACCAGTAGATGATGAAATAAAAGCTACCGTAAAAGATGGACAAATAGAAACAGTAAAACCTTCGGCTACTGCTGGTGTATTGTCAAGGCAAAACATTATGGATATGCAGAAGGTGTTAAAAAAGAAAGCTGGTAAAGATGAAGATTGGCAATTTGGTAAAGAAATAAAAACAACCAAACCAATTATACCAATTAAATCTAAAAAAGTAACTGATCCTGAATTGTTGAAAAAACTTAATGGTAAATAATAATGGGTGTAATAAAAAAAATAGGAAATAAAAGCTACGAACAAAGGGATGGGGAATGGTATGAATTGGAATCACCTGTACAGGCAGAGCCTCAAAATACAAAAGTAATAAATGGTACTATGTACCATAAAGATGAAAACGGAGATTGGTACGAAGGTGAAACAGTAAAAAAAAAAGCTACATTGCAACCATCAAACGTTTCTTCGGATGGCGGCTTAAATGGTACAACAAATACGACTGATGAACAATTACCTGTAGTTTCTCTTGAAAATAACCCACAAGAGGACGTTTTTGATTTATCTAAAAAATACGAAGATTTAGCCAATAAAAAAGTAATTCCTTCTGAAGAAGAAATGGGAAGAAGTATGGGTATGGCACAACCATATCCTGATGAAAAATCTATTAAAGAATCCACTAATTTAAGAGATTATATAATTAATGAAAAAGGAGTTGATCCAGTAGAATTAAACAATGAAGTAAAAGGATTGGATAACAATGATTTTGCAAAAAAAGGTTTTTCAAAACAGCAATTACTTAATGACAGGGAAGAAAATAAACAATTATATGATCGTAAATTAGGTAGATTAAAATGGCAAAAAGGATTACAGGCTTCATTGGATGATGCTTTAATTAATAACGATATATCAAAAGATGAATACGATAGTATAGATAATGCAGTTTCTTCTTCTTTGAAAAATGCAAGTGTAGGTAATTATGAACAACAGCGACAAAATATAAATACAGTAGCAAGTGCTATCAGTAAATATGGAGGTGAAAATTCAGATGAGTTATTAAAAAATTATGCTGTAGAAGTTTCTAAAGTATATGGTAATGCTTGGAAAAATGATTTTGAAACAGCAGCTAAAAATTCTCCTGAAAGTAAATACATAACTTCTCCCGATGCTTTATTAGGCTATCAATATTTAAAAGATGTTTCACCTGATAAAGCACAACAATACGAAAGACTTTTTATAGACCCTAGTGAAGTAAAAAAGCTATCTCCTGATGAAAAAAGAGGGTATGACCATTTAATGCAGGTTCTTGAAGAAACAGGAATAGGATTACAAAGAAATGCGGTTGAAGAAGAAATGAATAATCTTGGCAACATAGCCAAAAAGAATAATGGTTTAACTCCTGAACAACTTTCACTAGCTGCTCAATTAAAACAAAAATCAGAAAATTTAGCAAAACAAACTGATGAATTGGATAATAAATATCCTGATAGATTAGTAAATAAAATTGATGATGCTGTACAGGAATTAATGGGGCAAAGAACAAATTTCTTAGAATATACTTTAGGTAAAGGAGCGCAATCAATAAAAAATACAGGAAATGGTATATGGGAGGCGGTGAGTTCACCATTTATGAGTGATGCAAGCAATAAATTGCGTGAATTGGCTATTATGGGGGAATCTATGGACGAACAAGGTGTTTATCATAAAACAGATGAAAACAAAAGTTTACAATACGATCAAATGATATTTAAACCTGAATTAAAAAAACAGGTTGATGAAATATTAAATAATAAGTCTTTAAGTAATGACAAAAAGAAAGGTGATTTATACCGATTGTTAGCAGAACATAAAGATGAATTTGGTAGAGTTCCTTTACAAAATGGAAAATTCAATATCAATCCATCATCTATACTTTATGGAGTATCGGATATAGCCACTACTTTGTTACCATTTGTGGCTTTGGAAACAGCTACAGGTGGTGGCGCAACAGCAGGACTTACGAGAAAGTTTTTGTCTACAGCAACAGCCGCTTTTGCAACAGGATTTCATGATGAATATGCTAATGCTATCAAAGAAGGGAAATCTGAATCAGATGCTTATAGATATGCTATGGGCGTTACTGCTATTAGTGCTGCTGCTATGGCTGGTGCAAACACTCCTGAAAAGATAAAATCTTTTTTTAAGCCAAATACAAGTTCTTACGATGTAGTAAAGAATATGACGGATGAAGCTATAGAAGCTATAATTAAAAAACCAAACAAAGAAGTAAAATTGTTTGGTAAAAATATTCAGCCATTAATTGAAAATGCAAAGCAAAGAATACAAAAATTACCTGCTGATTTGAAAGAAGGTGCAAAAGCTGGTGTTCAATTTGAAGGGGCTATGACTGCGGCGGATGAATTAAAGCATCAAATATATAATACAGATATTGATAGAAAAGAACGATTTAAACAATCAATATTAGGAGTATTAAATTTTCCTATTCTTAGTGGTGTAATTGGTCAAGCTGCTTTTAAAAATAAAACAGAATTACAAAAAGGTGCGTTGTTAAGATTAGGAGAAAAACCGGAAGATTACAAGAAACAATTAGATGTAATGCTTTCCCAAAGAAGATTGACACCTGATGAGTATAATCAAATAAAAGATAACATTGATTATGCAGAGCAGTCTTATAAAAATATTCCATCTACAAAAACAAATGGCAAGCCATTTACAGAAAAAGAAAAAGCAGATTATATTTATAATGAAATGGTACAACGTGCTATTTCAAAAAAGAGTTTTCCCCCTAAAATGCAGGAGGAAGCCGATTTTACATCTTTAATCGCTGCCCATAAAAATGATATAATTGTTTCTTCTCCTACCGACAAACAACTAGAATCAAGGCTTTCAAAAATAGACAAAGAACTTACACCTGAAAAAAAAGAAGATGGTACCATTATACCAATAGATGAAAAAACAAAGAATAATCTTGAAGCAGAAAAAGAAGCTATTAATGATGAATTAGATAGAAGATCAAAAGATGAGAA
>CALJKL010000101.1 GCA_937973555.1 uncultured Flavobacteriales bacterium
CTCAAAAGGTAAGGGCTGATAAAAATGGTTATTTGTACAATGTAGATACCATCCCGATAAAATTTACTACCACCCAATTAATATACAAAGATGAAATGATGGTGGAACATACTGTCTACATAACCAACAAAGGGAAATATTTCTATTTCTCAAAAAACAAAAAAGGGAAAAGAATAAAAAAGTATCTTACTATAATCAATTAAAAAATAAATCATGAGTGAAACTAACATTTTAACAAAGACTGCCAGCGACAAACACGCTGAATTATTACGGGAGGGGGAATATGATTTCTTAACCCCTACTACAGTAAATGAAAAAACATTTATGCTTGGTTATTTGGAAGGGGTTAAGTATTACGCAGAAATGAATCTTAAAGCATTAAATGGTAATCATTCCTATTCTGGTATTTTAGAAATAAGAGAGGAGAATGTAGTGCTTTCAAGAAATATGTAAAACAATTTTTTATCACTAAAATAAATCAAAACAACTATGTGGCACTTTATCACACAACACCCGGTATTATTTATTGTACTTGGTGGAATATTGGTTCTATTGTTTTTGTTGGTTTTTCTCCCTGAATTACAGGAACGACTGACAAGGGAATGGGCTTATACAGAAATAGAAACAGAAATTAAAAATGCTAAATCTTATTCTGATTTAAAAAGAGTTGAAGCCAGCATGATAATATTCAAAAAAACATTTTGCAATACAGTAAGGGGAACTGATTTATGGGTAAAAATGAATGATCTATGGGAAGAAAAGGAAAAAAGTATTATCCCCTCAATAGGTCTTTACAAAAGACTTATGTACAATTAAAAGTTTAGGTAGTTGTAGTTAAGAAAGAGCCAAATTATTTCTATTCTTTGGCACCGTTTTTAAAAGTGAAGCCCCTGATAGTCTTATCGGAGGCTTTTTTTTATTCTTCTTCTTCGTCAAATGGGATAGGTGGAATAGTTGAGGGAGGGATTATTTTTTCAATCATTACTTCCACTTCTTTTATTTGGGATGCAGACTTTTCTCCCTTTTCTACGGTATAGGCTAATCTTCTAAGTCTCCTTTGAAAAGCATTTAATGGGCGATGATGAGCCAAACGCCAATTATTGATAATGATAAGCGCATCATCTATACTCATTCCATTTACAGAAACTCCGCTAATTAAAACCTTGCCTGCGGTGTTATATTCAGTCGAGGTGAATTTTGGTGCTACCCATGCCATATAAAATATTTTTATCAAAAATAATACTTCCTACATGCAAATCATGCAAAATTATAAACATTTTATAAAATATTGATTATTATTACATTATGATATATTTTTTTAGCATGCAAATTAAAATACTGTTTTGCATGCTAAATATATTCATTATATTTAAGTTCTGAATAATAATAGCGCAATGAAAACATTCAAAAACATATTCGATTTTCAAAAAGAGTTTAACAGCGAAGAAAAGTGTCGCCAGTATTTGGAAGAGCAACGTTGGAACGGTACACCTGCTTGCCCTTTCTGCGGCTCTATAAACGTTTGTCGGTTTACTAATGGCAAAATATTTAAATGCAGGGAAAAACAATGCAGGCAAAAATTTTCCGTAACTGTTGGCACTATCTATGAAAACACTAAAATACCATTGTCAAAATGGTTCTTAGCTACATATATTCTTTCTGTTCACAGCAAAGGGATTAGTAGTTTACAATTAGCAAGCTGGTTAGGCGTAACACAAAAATTCACCTGAAAAGCCAATTAATTGTTTGTTGCCTATTGTACCAAAATCAGCAAATGATTATATAGCTATTGATGGGATATGTTACAGGTGTAATAAAATAACTTATTCTAAAAATGGAATAAAATTAGACTTTGCAGTACATTCTCCTACATTAAAAGACTTAAAAGAAAGATATTCTATAAAATATGGGTTATAAAATCGTGTAACTTTTTTTCAAATTCCCCACTACCCCTAATATACCCCCTTAATTCTTTTTTTTGTTCTTCTGTAAATTCTTTCCAATCATTATTAAATACAGGAACTCTTTCAGGATTTTTCAACTCCTTTAATTGCCGTATTAAATCATTAAATTCAGATTGCGATATTGGTTCTTTTTTGGTCATGGTCAAACAAGTATATAGTTACCTAAAAATCCCCTTATGGAAATAAGGGGATTGCTTATACATGAATCGTAAAACACACTAAACATATTTTCGCATCATAGCGATTATCTTTTTTAAGTTGGTGGCGTAATTTGGATCGGTTGCGTACCCGGCTTCTGCTATTTCCTCAATAAATCTTTCCGGGTTATCTTTAAATTTTAAGGCTTCAGCATAGCGTGGATTCTTTAAAAAGAAATTGCCATGATCGGTAAAACATTCTTCCGGGGAATTGTATTTTCTAAAATAATCTTTAACCTTGTATTTAAACCATTTTTGACCGTTTCGGATTACAGGGGTAACACTTATCACTTCCGGGAATTTAAGATCAGCCCTGCGGCTGTATTCTGTTGTGGTTAGTAATTGTTCATTACCATTTATGCCATCCGTATCCTTAATGCCGAACATCATCCACCCGACAGAGGAGGCATTCCATCCCGATTCCCACGCTCCCTGTGCAAGTAAAGCTAAAGCATTGATACCTGTCTTTTGTTCTGATTCTTTAGCGTATGGTAAAAAGAAACTAACAAAACCTTTTGGTGATAGCTTTTGATTGGGATTAACTGTCATTGGGAATACTATGCTTTAGTTATAAATTGAGCAATAACTGAAATAAACGTAGTGATGATTGTTTGAACTGTTGCGTTCTGTGTGTCTTTTGCTAACATTTGTCCGAATACTTCAAACGTAGCTAATTGTGCTTTCAAAATTTCAGGAAATTCTTTTAAGCGAGAATCTCTAAATTCAGCACTTAATTCCTCGTCCATTAAATCAGTTAGTAATTGGGAGTTGTTTACAAGATAATAACTTAATGCTCCCGTGGCTTCGGGAACATGAGGGATTGCCGCTTGCTTTAATGCTTCCTCGCTTGCTTGAATAATATCTTTAATGCTTATTGTTGTGGGCATGATCTTTTATTTTATTGCGTTTTCAGAATCTATTCTTGATTTAAAGTAACCATCCATTATCTGCCTTTCAATATTGGCTTCTTTGGCCGTCAATGTTCCCTTCCCTTTGTGGTATCCTTGACGCATAGCCCATCCCTTTATTAGTAATTCATCCTGACGACAAAGAGCGGATGCTGAATTTCTTTTTTTATCTTCTGCATACAAAGTATCTAATGATGCGGCCACCGATACATACTGCGGCTCATGATCTTTATAATCCCTTTCCCCTCTTACCATTTCCTGATACATAGCTTTTACTGTAAAATATGCTTCATTCAGGCGGTTGCTTTGGGATTCGCTTTTTGTTAAATACTTATCGCAGGAAATAAAACAAGCGGCAAGAGCAATAAATAAAAATGTTTTTTTCATATTATTTAGATGTTATATTATTACCTTCTGCATCTTTAATTTGGCCGCCTTGTTTTTCAATTAATTTAATAGCAGCACTTGTATCATTGGTAAAGAAATTCTTAATGATATAAGCTAATCCGGCTGATGCACCGGCTGTTAAAACTTGTTTCCAATCAATATCAAAAGAACCTGTACTTACAGTATTGTAAAGAATAATTAAAACAGGTGCTAAAACTGAAATAAGAAGTCCTTTTAAAAAGTCATTCCAATTTATCGAAAAGGTGGTGGATTTCATCATTTTTGTGTTTTTTTGGTGGTTAGAGTATATGTAAATATAATAATTTTTGTAATAAAAAAGCTATTTTGAATCGTTATAAACAACGGTTTTATTAACTATTAATCTGTTTATGTTTAAAAAGCTATCGGCTAGGTGCTGGTTGTAGGGTGAGAGGGTTTTTATTTCGTTGTAAAGGTTGTTATTCACTTTAATGGGTGCGCCTCCTATTGAGTTAATGGATGATGCAGAAAAGCATAAAGTAACGACTGCAATTATTAATATGTTAATCCCATTTTTCATTAATCCATAAACGTACATAAGCCAAAAAAATTGAGCGATTAACTCATTTTTATTTGGTTGGTGGTTGCTTGGTGTATGAAGTGTCAACAAGTGCCTTAGTTTTATTTTGTTCTTCCAATAGTTTCAATAGGACGTTGGTTGAGCTTTCATTACATTTTAGGATAGCGGCATCGTATGTTTTCCTTTCTGAATATATTATATATTGCTGCGAAAGTATGATAATTATTAATACCGAAAACATCAATTTTATAATGCCTTGTTTGGCTAAGTTGTTTGTGAAACCCAGCGCATTAAGATCATTTCCCGTGTTAAATTCAACACCATCATTTTTAGGAGGCATTTAAAAAATCTTTGTTCTCAAAACTAACGAAAATTAGCTATTCTAAAGTATCGTTTTTAAAGATAAAGTCTATTCATGCACCTCCAATACATAACCGAAACAATAATTATCAATACTATCACATACATCCAGTACTTGTTATTCCCCTTTTTAAAATTCAGATAAATACCCCGCAAACACAAACATATAACAGTAAGCATTAGCGTTAGCATCATTACCTTTTTTTTCAAATCATACAATAAAATAAAATATTGGACGTTTTAATTTCTGCTTATGGGTATTTATAAATATCTAAGGAATCATGTGTAGGCAACGGGGCTGTATTCTTATAGCCCCTCTTTTAATTTCTATACCATCCATAATTCACTCCATTTACATTTGCCGGGAATATAACGGTATTAGCCCCAATACTTCCATACACCCCATTATTAGGAGGAACTCCTATTGATCGGCCATCGAGATCAATTGGTGTCCATGCTGAACCTGTTATGGTTTGACCGGCACCCTTAGATGTTGCAGTTGATTTTAAATGAAAATCGTATGTAGCGATATTTACAAATGTAGCTGGAATACTAACATTGATTTCTCCGGGAACTAAGTGATAATTGGTAGACGAACCACTAGATACAGAATAGGAATTATTTTGATGGAGTGTTTTTAATGTATCGCTATTGGCTACTACATCAATACCACCTTTTAAGAAAAATATATTATTTTTTAGATTGAAAACCGTATCCGAAGTTTCTGAACCAGCATAATTAAAACAGGCACCAAATCCAAACACTCCCGCAGTATCTATAATAACATTGTTATAGTACTGCATATTTTTGCATTGAACAGGGAAGCCCCCACTTGCACTTGTATAGGTTAATTCAGAGCAGTTTATTATTTTACAATAAGCTACCATATTATCTGCTGCTGTTCCTGCTGTTCCACTACCTATTTCCATTACACCATTACTATAATTTATATAGCAGTAAATGATTTTATTATTACTGCAAGCACCATAAGATTCACAAGCACCACCATCAACTCCATAATCTTGTGAATACGCCCAACAAGAATCAAAAAAACAATGTGATACGGTATTGTTATTTGAATTTCCCCAAAGGCACCCGTTTGCGCCGTAGTCATTGTCTGCTCCCGGATCATTTCTTATTGTACGCATATCAGTAAAGGAGCATTGATAAATATAGTTGTTATTGCTACCATCATTTACAAATACACCTGTACCTATTAATGAAAAATCGCAATATTGAATTGTATTGTTATCGCCAGTTTCTATTTTAATCCCTATTGTTACATAAGCCTCAATATGCCTATCAGGGCTTTGCGAAGGGTATGTAACATTTAAGTTTTCAATAAATAAATTTGAACCAGTAAAATAAAAAGTATTTCTGTCGTATAATGGATCAGAACCACTATAAACGATTATTGGTTTTGCCCCTGTTCCGTATGAACCCCAATAGATACCTGATGTAGATTTATTTATTTTTCCATTGAAAGTTTGACCACACTTAAATGTAACGCTATCCCCACTTACTAATGTAGTAGACTGAACTTTAGCCATTGTTTTAAATGGTGCTGCTGGTGATAAACCATTATTGGAATCACTCCCGGACGTATCTACATAATAGTGATGTGTAACTAATGGTACTAAGAAAAAATCCCCTTCATTGAATAGTTGGGTTCTTTCAGATGATTCCGGTTTAATATATTTTTTTTCAGGCGCATAATTAAATGCAATCCCAAAAAACAAAATAGTACATAATATTAATAATAATGATCTTTTCATTTACTTAGTTATTTGTCCGCAAAGATTAGCTGTTGATGTAGAATTAAATAGTAAATCAGCCGCCCCTCCTGATGAAATTCTTTTATAAGATGCTACACTACTTATGGTAATACTTGTATTGGGGGATACTAAAACAGGCTTTGCTACTGATACCAATTTTACTGCTATGGGTTTAGTTAATGCCCTTACTGAAACTGTAGTTGTGCTAAGTGTATTCGTGAAAAATATAACAGTTGATGAATCTGCTTCGGTTATGGTATACGATATTGATGATACGTTTTTATATTTATAATAAGTACCACCTCCCGATAATGGCAAATTATTTATCTGTGTTTGCAATCCCTTTACTGCATTAGAACAACTGTCTAGTCTACCTGATAATGCTTTGTCTGCATTGGTTAAAGTGGTAATAGTATTATTTAATGAAGTGGTGGTAGCAATTTTTGATGGATTAGTAGAAGCAGTTTTATTTGAAACAATAAAATCATCTCCTAATATCAATGTATCTTTTACCTGCGAAAAACCCAAAAAAGGGATGATGAATATTCCTGTAAACATCAATAATTTTTTCATAAAATTGGAGCAGGAAACACACTCATCGCCTTTTGGCGTGGGTGTGAGGAATGCGACTGCAACGCTTTAAATTGTTTAACAAAATTAGTAATTATTTTCTGATATGTGAAATTATTTTGTATCTTTGCTTCGTGAAACTCACTTTGAAAATAAAACTTTTGCCAACTGACGAACAGGCTAACTTGCTTCTCGAAACGATGAAGGAAGCTAATACTGTTTGTAATGCCATATCTGATGTGGCGTGGCAAGAGAAGATTTTCAATAATTTTAAGTTGCACCATCGCACCTATCATTCGTACAAGGCTACGTTTAACCTTTCTTCTCAAATGCTTATTAGGCAAATAGCCAAAGTTGCTGATGCTTATAAGTTGGACAAGAAAACTAAACGGACATTCAGACCACTTGGCTCTATTGCCTATGACGCTCGGATTATGACTTACAAGCCTGATAATATCGTCTCCTTGTGGTGTATCGGTGGTAGGCAAAAGATAAACTTTGTTTGCCATAATCCTGCTTATTTGCCTTACATTAAGGGTGAGGCTGATTTGGTTTACAAAAAAGGGAAATTTTATCTTTTCCAAACTGTTGATATTCCTGAACAAGATGTTGAAGATATTGAATCTTTCTTGGGAGTGGATTTTGGTCTTGTAAGCATAGCAACCCTTAGCAATGGTAAAGAATTTAACTCTAAAAAACTTCAAGATTATCGAGAAAAAAGACAAAAAGTAAGAAGCTCCGTTCAAAGCAAACGCACAAGAGGAAGTAAAAAACTCTTGAAAAGGCTTAGTGGCAGAGAACGAACTACCGCTTCTATAATCAATCACACCATCGCAAAACAAATTGTTCAAATTGCCAAAGAAGAAAATAAAGGAATTGCTCTTGAAGACCTTAAAGGCATCCGCTTTTCTTCGCTTAAAAAAGGTAAAAAATTTAGAACAAGGGTTGGCAAGTGGTCGTTCAATCAGTTGCGTCAATATATTTCCTACAAAGCTATTCTTAATGGTGTTCAGGTTGTTCTTGTTAATCCAAGATACACAAGCAAGACTTGTAGCAACTGCCACCACATAGGCAATAGAAAAGGAAAGGTATTTGAATGCAATAACTGCGGAAACAATATGGATGCCGATGTAAATGCATCGCTCAATATTGCTACGCTGGGGGCTTCCGTAAATAAGCCCGAAAAGTCGAGTATGTATAGCTGTGCTTTGCATTATTCAGATTTAAAGCCCATC
>CALJKL010000102.1 GCA_937973555.1 uncultured Flavobacteriales bacterium
TCCCATCCTATCGGCTTAAAATACCGGCCTAAAAAGATATATATAGCGTATATACTTATTCGGTGTATTTTATTAAGCGTCATTACATTTACGCTTTAAAATCTATTAATCCCATATTTTATGGCAGACATTAATGAAGTAACACCAGAAGCACCATTGGTGCAATCACAAGAAATACCCGCTGAATTAAAGCAGCAAATGGATTTGGCTTTAGGAATGAAGCCAGTAGAGCCAGCACAACCAACTCAAGAACAAAATACACCCACCCCGCCAGTTCCACATGAAACCGCACCTCAATTTGATTTAACTCCGTTTAAGGAAAGGTTTGGTATAGAGAAGCAGGAAGATTTACTCTCAATCGTAGAAGAATATAACAGATTTAAGGCAGAACCACCAAAGCCGGTGGAATTACCATTTGAAAATGACTTCAGTAAAAATTTGTTTGATGCTATTAAGGGCGGTAAAATTCCCGATGTGTACGCTGCTTTAGACCAGCATCTAAAATTGGAAAAACTTACCAGCAGCGAAATTACTAACGATAACGCTGATGAAATTATTAAACTGGGTATGAAACTGGAATACCCAACTTTATCAGAACAAGAGATTGATTATCAATACAAACAGCAATATAAACTGCCCAAAGAGCCAGTAAAAGGTGAATTGGAAGATGATGATGATTTTGAACAAAGAAAGGCGGATTATGAAGAAGCTGTTTACGATATAAAAATGCGGAAAACAATAGCCGCTAAAATGGCTCAACCCAAACTTGAAGCCGCTAAAACAAAAATATCATTCCCCGAAATAGAAAAACAGGTCGATCCAGAATACCAAGAATATCTCCAATACAAGAAAGAGTTGGAAGAAGATGAAAGGATTGACGCTGAAACAAAGGAAGCATATAAAGCCTTTACCCCAAAGGATGTTGAAACTAAGTTGCCATTTATTGATGAAGCCAATAAAATCAATTTCGAGTTTCAGTTTGAACCGGATGGGGAAGGATTTGCTAAAACCATTGACTTGGTTTCTAATCCCGGTAAATTTTATGATTTATACAAAAATCCAGACGGAACTTCCAATAGAAAGAAGTTCTTGGAAGATGTGTATTTCAGCCAAAATCGGGAAAGGATAATTATGGAAGCGATGAAACAGGCCAAAAACGCAGCCATAAAAGCGATGCTTCCTGATAATAGTGCGGGTACGGGGTTAAATCGACAACCAGTTTTGCCTGATGTTCAACAGACGGAATTGGATAAACAGATGGAAATGGCCCTTAAGCCGTACATGAGGGGAAATGGTAGGTTACAACCAACAAATTAATTTAAAAATTATTAAACTTATTAACAATGCCATCAGCAATAATTAGGGGTGCAACCGGCCAACCGGGCCCCATAGCATATCAATCGGGCATAACAACGGCGATATTTAATGAATTGAACTTTGTTATTCCTGATTATATTCCCGGTCTTATTGCAAAATACGGGAACTCTCAATACACACTTGCAATGGAAATCCTTGGAGGAACCACAGTAGAGCAAGTAAACACAACAACAAACACATTCTCTCACTTTGAAAAAGGTCGTCCGTTTGGTTCTGGCTTAGTCGCTACCAATGTAACCGGAGTTACTTCCGGTGCTGCGATTAACGTAACGCTTAAAAGCCCTGAATCATATAACAACGGCGCAACCGGAACACAATCACCATTCCTGCTTAATCAAACCGTAAAAATCCGATCAAACGGTCGTAAAGCAAAGGTTACCAATATCACCCGTACAACAGGTGCATTTGTTCTTGAACTTACGCCGCTTGGAAGCTACGCTTTGATTACTGGTACAAGTGGTACACAACTTAATGCTGGGGAAGGTTTGGAAACATTCGGTAATCAGCTTGCAGGTGAAAGTTCAGATTCTCAAGGAACACAACAAGCAAAGTTGTATCGTTATGATAACACAGCAACCGTAGCACGTGCTTCTGTTAAATCAAGCGACTTGGCTTCAATGAACAAAACCCAGATTGACTTTGGTAATGGTAATTTCTATGAACCGTTCCTTGCTGTAAAAGAAATGAATACGCAAATGATGGCTTCTATTGAAGACATCGTTATGGAAGGTGTTCCTTCTGCTAACATTTCAGGAACTAACGGTACAGACGGAATTATCCCCGTAGTTCAATCACGTGGTTCAGAAGTTGACTATATCGCAAATAACTTTGCCGTAGGTGACTTCCAAAACATCACCAACGTTCTTGATGCTAATGGAGGCCCACGGGAATATCACGGATTGCAGGCACTTACACAACGCCAAGATATTAACAACCTTTTGTTTGGTATCTACCGTAACGGTGCTATCAGTTATGATTCAGTAGGTTTTAGCCAAGAAGCGGCTACATCATACGGTTTCCGTGGATTCTCAACCGATACGTTTGACTTCCACTTCCATCGTTACAAAGGGATGAGTGCCGAAGCATTGTTTGGTTATACCCCAACTCAAGGAGACTATCGTGCATACTTTGGTCTTTTTGTTCCGCAAGGTATGACCCAAGACGCTAAAGACGACAGCACGAGGCCATATATGCAATGGGTATATCAGCAAAACCCGGATATTCCGGCTGGTATGCGTATTTATAGCTGGTCTTTGGGTTACACTCAGCCCACTAAAACTACCGAAGCCTCAAACAAATATGAGCAAATCGCTTATGTTGGTTCAAGGGTTACGGCAGCCGAACAGTTTGTAATACTGAAAGGCATTAACTCATAAACACAAAAGGGGGGTGGCAATATCGCCACTCCCTAATTTTTAAATAAAATCAAGATGGCAGACGCTACATTAACAGCCCCATCAAAACAATCAGGGGCTAAGATTGAAAAAAAATGGGTGGAAGTAGGCGACGGAAACGAAGCTGAAAAAGTAATAGAAAACTCGCCCGAACACTTGGCCTTAACACAGGTCTTTGATACTGAAAAAAAGTATATGTTTGAATTGGCTGAAGAAGCAGACCAAAATCTTCACCCTGTAATACAAACATCTAATGGCGGTAGAACACAAGTCGTTTTACCACCCAAAAGGTTTAAACCAAGTCATAACATTGTACTTTCTTCTCAAATTGTATGGAACGGTCAGAGGCGGAATATTCGTTATTACGCAGGATGCACTTCTATCTTTGTAGATAAGCAGCCAAAAGATAAAGATATTATTGCCGAAGCTATTAATTCAACAACAAAGTATAAGTTTATTGACGGTAAAATAGGATTTTACGGATACGAACGGCTTTTGCTTCTTTACATGACAATATGCAGTTGGAATGTAGATAGCCCGTTCAGGACAAAAACGGCTACCGGAATATTCAAAACGGTAGATGCGGATAAGATTGCTGATTCTGCTACTATGCAGGTGGATCAAATGGAAGAAGCATTACGTTACGCACGTGAGGCATCTGAAATTAAAATGAAAATTCATGCGGCGTATCTTGGTATCCCAGAATACGATTACGATAGTGGAAATGAATTGACGAATAAGGAAATCAGAGCTTTGTATAGAAAAGCAGCCGTTGATAACCCTAAACAGTTCATCGAAAGCTATGGTAATAAATCGTTAGAGATTAAATATTATATTGACGATTGCCTTAAAAAAGGAACAATATCAAATAAGTTTAATCCTAATAAAGCAACGTGGGGCAGTAAAAATTCTGAAATATGCGATATTTCAGGGCTTAAATCACACGAAGCAATAGCGCAAAGAATATACGAATTTTCTCAAAGTGAAGAAGGCGCAGAATTTTTGGTTCAATTAAAATCTTTGTATTTTTTGAATCACCATTGATCTGCAAAAGTTTTAAAATAACATGGGTAAATGTTGCAACAATATATAGACTAGAAGGACGGTTCTCTTTTATGTATGTAAATAAATACTGACTATTTTTCATAGCCTATTTA
>CALJKL010000103.1 GCA_937973555.1 uncultured Flavobacteriales bacterium
TCTGTACACCAGACTTTAAAATCTGAAAAGTTATTTTTTGCCATAAAAAATCCTTGCAGATTGGCCCCGGGTAGCAGTTGGATTGATTGCTTTTTGATGCTGTGGTGGAAGCAACAAATTAATGCAATTATCCAGACCGGAACCGCCCTGCAAGGACGGAAGTTATTGTTAGTTGTCACTATTGACTGCTACCTCAATAATGTTTTCATGACAAATTTAGTTTTTTTTGTACAAATTCATGTGTTTTTCGTGGAATTGCTGTAAAAATTGTCTTGCTTTTTGGACTTTTTCGGGCATTTGGCTGATTATTTCATCATTTTTTGGTATTTCTATGGATATTACCCGTTCTTCTGGTGGAATATCATCGAAAATCATGTTTTTAATCAGTTCTTTGGAAGCTATTTGGTATGCTGGGCTTTCTTCACTGATTACATCCATGCGATATAAGAGGCTTTTTAGCTCATTCTGGACAATCGAATCAGGGGCATTGACCAAACCATACATTAACCTTGCTTTGGGCTTATTATAGAGCCACATGTACGTCTGAAGCTGGATGTTGTACAGCTTATCTATTGGTTCAAGAAGTTTTGGTAAGAATGTTTCGGCATCCCATGACGCTTTACCATCAATAATTTCTTCTGGTTCCACAATATCAGCATGGCCGGTAGTCCACTCGTTTTCCATACGCTGATCGTTCTTGGAATAAATTTTTCCATCTACAATGCTGAATAATTGAATCAATTCCTGTTCTGCCAGTATACCCTTTTGCATCTCCTTTGTGGTAATATCTTTCTCCCTTCCCCAATATTCTTTGATGTAGGTTTTTATCAGGTATGTTTTGGCTGTACCTGAAAGTTCACCAGCTTTCTTAGCTGCCGCATCCTTTGGCTCTGAAAATAAAACACCCATTGAAGATGCCCTTATTTTTACTTTTGACCAGTCTATCATTGAAATGATTTTAGTTTATTTTCAAAAGCTGTTGTTAGTTCAGGTATGTTTTCTCTTTCCACCAGTTTACGGAATACTTCTAGTGATTTCTTTGATGTACAAGAGTTTATGGCCTCAATAAAACCACTTTCCTTGTTGATAGGTTCCTCCTTTTTCTTTTCCTCTGCCTTGTTTGATTCGTAGAAGAAGTTGTTTACC
>CALJKL010000104.1 GCA_937973555.1 uncultured Flavobacteriales bacterium
GGCTTACTTCACATTTATAAAAAAATAAAAAACCAATGAAACTATCCCAAATAAGGGCTACCAGAGGGTATTAATAACTAAAAATAACTAAAATATGAAAGTACAAGCCCTTTTACCAGATGAAGACGTTCAGATTATAAAGGATAATTTAGCCCTTTTCAAAGAGATGTTCACTGGGTTAGATATTGTTTCCGAAAATTTCGTTGTAAATAAAGAAGACCCTACAGAGGAATGGGAAGAAGGAAGCAATTCATTTGATTTTAAAGAAGTTGTAATGGAAATATCCAGTATGAACAATTTTTGGGCACTTGCCAAATCGGTACAAATCATAAAATCAAAAATGATATGACAATACAAGAACAACTTAATGCCGGCGAGCATATTTTCTCCCATATTGATAATTTGATAAAAGAGCAAAAATATCAGGATGTTTATGAGGTAATTCGCAATACTGAGCCGCCAAAAGAATGGATTTCTGAATTTGATTCAATATTGAAGCCGGGAGAAACTTATAAAACCATGAAAATAGAATTATTAGAGGCGATTGCATGGAGAATATTCAAGTATTGGAATATTGAGGACTTGTCCCATCCGGTTTTTTCAGTATCAAAAGACAAATTATCTGTTACTTTGGTAGTAAAATTGGGATTAAGGTTATTTAATGGTTCAGAAAAAATGATTTTAACGGGTATTGCAAGCGAAATGGCGCACAGCATGGCAGTTTTACCACTTACCACCCCGAAGTGCCTTGCAATGGCAAAAAAACAGGCCCTAAAGCAACTTGGCAACCTATTTGGGTTATCCTTATCAAGAGAAAGCGAGGGAGAAGCGGTGAATTACTCAAAACCTGCCGAAAATCCTTTGGTTAATGATGCAATTTTGGAAATAAACAAGTGCAAAACACTGGAAGAATTGACTAAAGTACATAATTTATGTGCTAAAGAAGTACAAAATGACCCAAAATTCACCGATGCCATCCTTTCACAAAAGAAAATATTAACCCTAACCGACAAAAAAGATGGAAGCAAGTCGTAATTACTTTTTAGGCGGTCGGGAACAATGGTTGATGCAGCGTAAAGGTCGAATAACTGCATCTGATTTTCATAAATTGTTTCAGAATGGTCGCCGCCCAATGACCCCGGAAGAATTAAGGGCAAGACAAAAAGGAGATACACGAAAAACTGTTGATACTTTTTTTGGTGAAATAGCTATGACATTAATTCGTTCAAAGATTGCCGAAATGACTTCAACAGAAATAGATCGTGAAATAAATGGCAACGGTCTTGTAAAATCAATGGAGTGGGGTATTACTTATGAAAGCGAAGCTGCGGAAGAATTTAAAAAAAGAACAGGATTAAGTATAATTTATCACGGGTTAAATAGCCCTGTTTTTTATCCTTATGGTGATTATAGCGGAGGTAGCCCAGATTTTGATGTTATAGATGAAAATGCGGGTGGCGAAATAAAATGCCCGGTTGATGAAAATGAGCATATTCGTCGGTTACTTATAAAATCAATAGATCAGTTTAAGGATGAAGATTATGCAGCTTATTGCCAATGTCAGGGTAATATGTATATTATGAAAAGGGATTGGTGGTATTTTGCCAGTTACGACCCAAGAAAAAAAGACGAGGCACTTAGAATGAAAATAATAAAGTTGTATCCAGACTTAGGGTGGCAAAAAGAATTTGATGAACGCTTAGATGCAGCAGTTGAAATGATGGCTGATATTCTTTACGATACTGATAAGTATCTGTCAATATAAACAATTACTATATACCATAGGTTTACATAATGAGAAAAAGAATATTCACACACTTTGGAGTGCCGGTTCCACCTTGGAAAGAAGACAAGCTGGATTCCGGTGCAACCACAATTCGGTTTATACTAACCGGGAAAATCCCCAGCAAGAAAAACAACCAACAGGCGGTTGCAGTAAGAAGAGATGCAAGAGCATGGGCTATTGAACAATCAAAACTTCGCCCGGCTACATGGGCTGATGTTCACAAAGCCATCGGGATGGTCTATGCAAAAATGCGTGGCAACCAAGCATACAAAGAGTTTCTCGAAAAAGTCCGCCCAACCCTTCAGGCACAATCTACATACTGGGTAAAACAACTGGAACACAAGGGACTTACCTTCCCACTAAAAAAATCAACCCTTTCCCTTCGGCTCTACTTCAAGGATCGGTACGTCACCGATACAGTCAACAAGCAGCAGACCATCCAAGACATATTACAAGATTGCTGCATCATTGCAAATGACGACTACAAATCCCTCAACCCAATTCACTCCGCTTCGGCATCCTACTATGAGGAAATAGTAAAGGACATTGCCGCCATCACCCTTACTTTCAAATTGTGATTTGCAACTTTGTTGCATTTTCTATGTAACATAGGTGTTTTGTCGTAATTAGCCCCAAGTGGGCTTTTTGCGTTTAAACTTCGGTTTGAATATACCACGCTCCATAAAACGTATTGTATAGCCACCTATTTAGCATAGGGCTAAGGCTGTGA
>CALJKL010000105.1 GCA_937973555.1 uncultured Flavobacteriales bacterium
CTTCTCTCATATTATCCCAACTACTTCCATTCCATGATTGGTAACATGCACTATCAACATTATAAACCATTGCACCTAGATCAAATGAAAATTGAGTAACTGAATATGTTGCTGTTGGTAATACGTTCCCTACTCCAATGGTACATCCTGAAGTATCAATAGAAAGAGAGCCACCAGCAAAATAAGAACTGCCGGGGTCTAAAATTGTGATGGTAGCCAATGCACCACCACTTACAGTACATGAAAAAACGGCTGGCCTTCCACCAAAAAAGTTTGTTGCTGTAATGGTTGGCGCACGAACAATACCACTACCCGCTAACGTTATCGAAGTGCTGGTAATTTTCCATACTATTCCATCTCTATTTGTTGTATGGGTGGTGTCAAATATTACGTAACGTCCTTTTTGTTGGGAAGAAAAACTGGCTTGCGATCTGTATGCTCCATTACCATTACTTAAATTACCATTTGCCATTATCTTAAAAGCAGTATCGCTTCTATCTCCCTGAAATAAATCTGCTATTGCCCCTTGTGGTGCGGTACTACCTCCTATATTTGTTTTGAACCACGGGGTATTTGTTGCTAATGGGCTTCCGGGATTGGCA
Organism: uncultured Flavobacteriales bacterium; assembly: GCA_937973555.1. Taxonomy (GTDB): domain Bacteria; phylum Bacteroidota; class Bacteroidia; order Flavobacteriales; family Weeksellaceae; genus Cloacibacterium. The sequence goes on from CALJKL010000105.1 coordinate 603, forward strand.
ATATTAACACCAATATTTGCTGTTTGTGGTGCTATTAAAATAGTATTGGTAGCCGATATTGTTCTGTTGGCTAAGAAATTTATATTGTTTTGAAAGTTTATACTTCCATCTGAATTAAACCTGTTTGTTAAGTTGGCTGTTTTCAGGTATATAATAAACCCATAAGAAGGTATTGCCGTTCCGGGTACAGATGAATTAAATAAATCTACTGCTGTTTGTAACCTGATATTGTTAAGTGTATCGTATGCCCATGATTGAAATCGTAAATCTGAACTTGGAAAAGCATGGGTTTGGTCAACTGAATTTATATCCTTACCCATTGTTAGGGTATCTAAAATGTATTTTTTTGCTCCGGGATATATGGTATCAGCAACAACTTTTGAAACAAAGTTCCCATTACCTGTTGTATCTACTGGTATAATTATATTCCCTGTTGATGTTTCGAGTATGTAACCTAAAAGTATTTGCTGGTTTGGGGTTACTTGTGGGGGAATTGGATTAAGAGATTCTTCGCCTACAATTAATCCGGCTTGGTTAAGTGCATTGGCAAATACTGTGTAAAATCTTGGTAAGGTATCAAAACCATTTGTTACCAAAATAGTATCTGCTGGTGGTGTGTGATATTGAACACAATTAATACTATAATCCCATTCCGTTACTGTAAAATTATCAGGTGAAGTTTCTGTAATGCTGCCAGCTTTTGAAATCCCATCAAACATCATTATGGTATCATAGGCTACGCTTACACCACCTACCCAATACAACTGTATATCTTGGCAGTTTTGCTTTTGAGTAGTGATACTATCAATGCCACCGCTGCCACTACCACTAATTTGTAACCACTTTGTAGCATTACTATTACGTACCCATGTTGCATTATCTGATGTAGTGTAAATAAATGAGCCAGCATATAATTTTGATCTTGTAGTATTTGCTGTTGTTGTATCTGTATATTTTGGAATGCCGAAAGTGCTATCAACAAAAAGGCCGCCTTTTGTAGTAACTTTTGTTGTAGGACTTCCATTAGTAGTTCCGGGATTGGGATATGATTGTCCAAATCCTAAAAAACAAATAAAACAGAATAATATTGATAATATAAATTTCATTATACCGGATTTATTGAAAATAATTCATCTTTAACTGCCGCTGCTGCTGGATTAGGCAATAATTTCATTAAACCAGTTACAGGGTTCCAAGAAAAATAATTTGATGTGCCATTGTTGGCTTGTGATTGCGGTACTCCATCTCTACTAAATATCATGTTATACCCTATGAATTGAGGTAAAACGACTTCAGTTTGTCCTGTTACAAATGGTGTTCCACTATCTGTAACATAAAAATCTAAATTGGGTGGCATAGGAGTTATAGGGGGAAGTGGCGTCACAGGTGACCCCGGTGTTAAATTTCTTGCTTGTAATTGAAATTGCCCACATAACCAATAAAGATATTGAGCAACTCCCTCTATGTTAGGTAATGTTGGCATTTATTAAGAATTAAAACCTATAAACTGAATGGTAACTGAATCACTCAACCCTAAATCAACAAATGAGGCATCAGATATTTTTCTTACTATAATGGTTATTTCATCCGCATTGGATTGAAACATAAACACAGTTCGATCTGCCACAGGTATTTGCTGATTCATTGTAGGCGTAAATGTAAGGTTTAATGGTAAGGAGCCTGAAGGTGCTGTACCTACATAAATACCCGCACTATTTCTAACGTATGTTATTACTCCTCCCAATGTATTGTTGGCAATGTCTACTGTTGGGATAGCGGTTCCTGTTTGGGATAAAACACCACAATAATTTTTATATCCCAATATTAAAGACTGGTAATCTCCTATTGCATTTTTACCTGTTGGCGTACTACCATCTGAAATTTGAGTAGCAATTACATCCGTTAAAGCTGCTGTGCGTGTAGATAAAGATGCTGTTAGATTAAATATTTCTTGTGGTGTATTTTTACCTACATCTGAACCCCCACTTGCTGATTGAGTAGGTATAACATCAGTTAGCCCAAGTGTCCTTGCATCTAATTGAAAAGGTTGTATTATTGACATTTTTATTTTTTTTTAATTTACTCCCAATATATCAATGCTATTTACACCTAAAACATCTACATTATTAACTCCTATCTTATCAGGTGCATTAAATTCTACTTCTGCCAACTGTCTTTCCCATTCCCACGCAAGAAAATCTGTTACAGCAGCCACAAGTACAGGTGATTGGTACCATAACAATCTAGCCCCCCAAATAGCTCCTTCAGCTTCATAATTACCCATAAGGTAAACGGTTACCTCTCCAAATGTAATATAATTAGGTATGGTATATTGTAATGGCATTAAAAATATAGACTTTGGTTGTTCTGCATGTACGTTGCCATATTTAATTGTTCTTGTGAATTTGCTACATCCCCGGCAAAATCTATTGCGTTTATAGCACCTTTTAATAATGACCAAAATTTAGTGTAATTATTAAAAAAGTTTGTGTCCTGAATTATGTTTGGAGTTGCTGCTATTAATTGGGTTAAATAATAACCAAAAGCATTGAGATAATATCTGAAACAAAATGTGCTTGTAGACGTATATAAAACATTATTACTTACATCTAGCCATTCTACTGTAATAGTACAGGCTGTTGACTGTGTAAGTATGTTTAAATTTATAGTAGCGGAACTTAAAGCCCACGGTGTATAGTCTGTTGTAACTCCTGAATTTACCAAAAAAGTGCCAGTAGACGTTTCAACATATACCCTACGTTGCGTTATCGCTGCATCTGCACCAGTACTGGTATCTGAAACTACCACTATATTAAAAGTAGTAGGAGATTGCGCACATGCAAATGACGGTGTAAAAGCCATCGGTTTTGTTTTTAAAATTAGATTATTTTATTGAAATCTATACAGATTATTTTATTTTTTTATTGCTTCGTATCTTGGGTTTTCAGCTTTTTTAGGTTGCTCCCCAAATACTTCAATTTTAGCTTTTTTAGTTGCATCCGAAGAAATTCTCATCAACCAACTTTCAAACTCTTTTTTATTATCTGCCAACTCATCAATAGATTTCTTTGTTTCTGTCTTTAAATCCATAACCCCATTATCCATCGCATTTTTTATTTCTTCTTGAACTGATGATTTGAATTTATCCATGTGTTCTCGATAAACCTGAGTCACCTTTGTAGCGAGCGGTGAATCCAAAAAAACCGGAGCTCTCATCATTCTTCCTTCTTCGATAAAATTATTTATTTCATAGAGAATAACCTGT
>CALJKL010000106.1 GCA_937973555.1 uncultured Flavobacteriales bacterium
CCCTTCGGCCAACGATTGATAAATTAACCCTAATTCACCAAATGGTTCTCCAAAATGCTCCAATGTTTCCACTAAGCAAACTAACCCATAAGTCCTTCCTTGTTTAAAAACATTATACTCTGGGTTGTACAAATCGTACCCGTCACAATCAATCCCTTGTTTTTTCATGTCTTCCACCAGCATACCATGACCACACCCATAATCTAAAACAGGAACGCCATCTATAATAGATGGGCATAATTTATAAAACCTTTTTATTCGGTCAATATTTTGAAGTGTATTTCTTTCTATTTCCATTCCCCCTCCAATCATATTGTCATTAGGAACTGGGTCACTAAAAACGGTTTCACAAAAAACACATTGATAATACTGAACTTCCGATTTTTCAAATATTGGCAAAGATATATTGTTACAAGCAATACAGTTCTTTCGGATCATTTACTTTTGTTCTTTGGTTGGTTTTAATCGAAATTAATGCAAATATGCTTTGTTATTTTTTTCTGAAATAACATCTTAATTAATAACTGCCATATCGGCGGAAACTCCACTATTTGTTCTTTACTTCTTAAATATTCCTTGCCATTAATTTTAACCGTTACTATCTGTTCCATTACTTTTTAGTTTTTACTGTTTTTTTGATTATTGGCTTTAATCTGTATGTGTAATTTTTAAACCGGTTTGTATAACCTATAAAATACCCGTCTTTTTTTATTCTATCCATAGGTATTAACCACCATTTGTTGCTCCACACTATTTTAAACTCTAACCGCATACTTACTTTTTATTTTTTACAGTATCCTGAATTTGTTTTGAAGCCTGAAGGTATATTTCTTGGATTATTGGATTTGCTACTTTGGCTGGTAGTTCATTTAATCCTTGTAGTATGGTATTGGTTTGGGATTCTGAAAATTCAAACCTTAACTTCTTTTCTTGTTGTGGGGGAATGGTCTGGGAAAGCAAAATACCAGAAGCGATTATCACTAATGAGTAGATAAATAGTTTTTTCATTGAATTATTTTTTTTGTAGTTCAAAGGTAAGCCCCTTTCCTTTGTGATTTTAAGTTTGGTTATTGTGTATGGTTAGATACTACCTTGTCCTGTGTTTAATGTTTCATCTATTTCTTGCATGGTTGTAGAATCTTCTGGGCCTTCGTCTGGATGCCATTTGTTAAAGTGTTTCATGTTTCTTTTGTTTATTGATGTTAGAGCCAAATCTATCTGACCATATTTGTAATTCCAAATCAGCCTTTATTTCATTGTAACTTCTTTTGTCTCCATCCCTCATTAATTTTTCAGCGTATTCTTTCTTTTCTTTGGGTGACATATTACTGTAATTGTACTTCATACCTTATGTATTTATTGGTTTATTGAATTTGGTTTCGATAATTTTAAGTTTGGCTCTTAAATCTAATAGTAATTGTTTTAATTCATCCCTTGTCCATTTGTAAGGTTCTCTGGCAAGTTCTTTTAATTGGGCCGGAAGTCCGGGGTGTTCCAATTCGAGATGCTGTTCGTATATTTCCAAATTGCCGGATAAAGTTTCATTGCATTTTCGGCATTGCGGCTTTGCGTTTCTAACATCCCACCTTATTTGGGTATTACCTCTTTTTACAAAATGGCCGCACTGTTGCATAGACCAATGTTGAATAAGAGGGCAAGTATAACAGGAACAAAGACCATTTACATCGCTCCCCGTAATTCTTACTATTCGTGAAAAAACAAAATCCAAATCATTTATCAATGCCTGCCTTTCTGCTGCAAAATATTCTTCGGTTCCCCTTTCCGGTGCATCCAAATTACGAAGTTTAAACCCAGCATTACGGGCGGCTGTTCTTTTCTTTGCTTTTTCAATTTGCTGCTCTGCTTTAAACCTTTCATTACATTGAATGCACCACAATTCCTTTCCCTTCTTAACACAATCGGTATTTTTTGCTCCACATTGAGAACAATTCCCATACTTTGCCTTAGGTATAATGCTGGAATAAGCCATTAGTCTTTTTTAATTAAAGCAAACTGTAAAACCATGATTAAAATATTTAGACCAAATAACTTTGCCGGGAGCAACTTCTGTCCGTAGCAAATTATCTATGAAATAATCCCAATCAAATAAAAAACCGTTCCCCATACCTTATTTTTTAACCATTATAGATAAGTACATTACTTTTTAATTTCTTTTCGTGCTTGTTCTTTGAACTCTTTGCTCACTTTATTTTGGGGGCATTTTACCATTTTAATTAGATAAACGCTTTCGCATTTTTCGCAAAAAAAACATTCACTTAAAAATCCATTACTAACGATATGTAATTTGCCCCCGCATTTGCAATTTCTTTCTGTTCTTAAATATGGTACACTATGGATTTCAAAGCCATCAAATTGCATAACTTTTATTTTTTATCCGTCTTTAATAGATATTAGTTTTTAGCCTTTTTTATGCAACCTTTATGGTATGCCAGTAATTTATTTTTATTTCACC
>CALJKL010000107.1 GCA_937973555.1 uncultured Flavobacteriales bacterium
TATGAATGAAAAAATTAATCAGCCATTCTATCATAATGCAGATGGTGTGATTTCTCAAAATAAATCTCTTTATCAACTGCTCATCGACAATATTTTAAGCGGGAAAATAAAAGAAGTATATAACGACGAAATGTTTTTAACCAAACTTTCTCCAGAAGAAATTAAGAAAAGACTTTCTATAACGGTAGAAACCAATTGGTTGATTGAAAAAAGAAATGCTGGAGAAAAATTAACCCCTGAAGATATTAAGGCTGGAACAGACGTTATAGAAACCAAAACAGAATCCGTAAAACTTCTTAAGGTAAAAGGAATGTGGTACATAGACAGAAGAGATGGCCAAATGAAATATAGATTATTGGGTATCGCTGCTATGGGACAAGATCCTTCTATGATGGCTGAAAAGACAGCGGATGGTGTATCTTTGGGTAACAAAGATGAATTGGTAGATCTTTTCTGGGTATACTATCCAGATGCGAGAGAAGTTTTGGCTAATGCGGTAGTTTTTAATAGTAAAAATCTTTCTTCTGATATTAGTTATGACGATGTGCTGAATGCCAGAAGATTCTCTTCTATTATCTATAAATCTGATAACGGATTGGGTACAGGTGTAATTAAAGACTATATTCCTAATGATGCAGAAGAACAACTGGAGGAAAGTGATAGAATTAAAAATCAGATTCTAGAAATGGAAAACGATATGTGGAATTATTAATAAATCTCATGTCTTATATAAACAAAAACCTAAGTATATTTGCTTAGGTTTTTTCTTTTTATAAAAATCATGAAAGCAGTAGATTATATTATAGTAGGAGATGGTTATGCGGCAATGTTTTTTGCCCATCAGTTGATAAAACACCAAAAGTCTTTTTTGCTTTTTTCTGAAGGCAAGAAAAGTGCTTCTTTTGTTTCCGCAGGAATTATCAACCCTGCCGTTTTGAAGAGGTTTACTACCTTTTGGCTGGCACAGGAGCAGATAGAATCTTTGAAGAATACTTTGGAAGAAATAGAAAAATATACCGGCAAAAATTATCTGATAGAAAAACCTGTTTTGCGTGTCTTTCATGATGAAAAAGAAAAAGAACTTTGGCTAAAAAAAGCAGACGAAGAAACCCTTAACCCTTTTTTGTCTAAAGAATTCATTTCATTAGATACTATTAAAAACCCTTTTGATTGTGGAATAGTAAATCAGTCTGCACGTTTGGATGTGAGGAATTTTTTCAATGATATAATGCAATATCTTGAAGACAAAGGTTTTCTATTAAAAGAAAAATTCGATTATCAATCTTTGGACATCACAAATCCTATTTATAAAGATATCCATTATAGAAATATAGTCTTTGCCGAAGGAATGGGCGTAAAAGAAAATCCTTTTTTCTCTGAAATTCCTGTGCATCAAAATAAAGGTCATCATTTGGAAGTAAAACTTTCACAAAATCTGGAGGAAGGGTACACCATCAAAAAGAAACATTTTGTTTTTCCCTTGAATGATGGCTCTTATTATTATGGCGGCACCTATGACAGAGAACAAATTCATCATGAAATAGACGATGCAGCTGTAGAAACTTTAACGAAGGCTTTATCAGAATTTTATCCGCATTATTTCGAGGTAAGGGAAGTGAAATTTGGCTTCAGGCCAACGGTAAAAGATAGAAGACCTATTTTAGGAAATCATCCGGAATTTAAAAATTTATATGTTTTTAATGGTCTCGGGGCTCGAGGCATTTTGAATGGAAATTATTTTGCCAAAGAATTGTTCAGCCATATTGAAAATGGAAAAGATTTGCATCCTGAAGTAGATTTAAAAAGATTTTCGTAACTTTTTTGTAATAAACGGTTTTTCAATTATTAATTTGTATCGCATGAGGCTTTTCAAAATATTAGCCATTTATATGCTTATGACCTCTTTTTTGCAATGCACTAAAGAGGAAAATTTGTCTGATAAAACTTTAATATACCATGAAACCGTAAAAAAAGATACTCTTTCTAAAAAAATAATTAAAGAGAAAAAGGAAATTAAATTTTACCCTTTTGTCATTAATAGAAAAGATTCTGCCTTTGCTTTGTTTTCAAAAAAATATTCCAAAGAAGAAATATATGTTATTCTTGCCATTAATAGATTAGATTATAAAAACAGATGGAGAGCAGATACGCTGGTAGTACCAGATATTTTCGAAAAAGATTTTAAAGCTTATAGTCCGTTTCCGCTCCATATTAAGAATGCTGAAAAAATCAATAAACTGGTACTTTTTAGTTACCCTATCCATGCTTTTGCTTCATATCAAAATGGCGAGCTCATAAAATGGGGACCTACAAGTATGGGAAAAAAATCTGCTCCTACCAAAAGAGGCCTTACATTTACCAACTGGAAAAAAAAACTAGCTATCAGTACCGTCAATGCTGAATGGAAATTGAGATGGAATTTTAATATTTTCAATTATCTGGGAATTGGTTGGCATCAGTATGATTTGCCGGGGTTTCATGCCTCACATTCCTGCTTGAGAATGTTGGAAGCAGATGCCTTTTGGATGTACAATTGGGCAGACCAATGGATTTTGAATAAAAATGGAACCCAAATATTGGCAAAAGGCACACCAGTTATTATCTTCGGAGAGCCTGATTTTAGAAATAAACCCTGGATGCAGCTCCTGAAATCTTCTAAAGCAGATGATTATACTGAAGAACAATTAAATGCCGAAATTGAGCCTTATTTGGAAGAAATATTGATGCAGCAAAATATAAGAAAGTCTTATCTTAAAATTGATAAAATCGAAAGTACTAAATAATGCTCTGTATTTGCTTTTCTGCAAAATTTTTCAATTGTTCCATTTCAAATTTTGCCTTTCTCTGACCGATTTTGGTAGCTAAAAAAGTCATTAAGAAAAGAATTATGGATAAAATGGCTAAATAAATAGCCCAAGGGAAATCCTGACTTTTTATCTGTTTGGTTACCAACCAAATGGTAATGAACACCATAAAGGTAATACTGAACATAAAATAAAGAAACATAAAGAACGTCCAAACGGCAGCACTGGGACCAAAAATTCCTCTGATTGCCGTTTTACCATCTTCCGGCTCTGCCCTTAATGAAAGATAAGGTTTCCAAAATTCATTGTGTTCTGTTTTTACCCAAATGACGGCCACTTCTTTATTGATATTGCCATGAATTTGATTCCCTTCTTTTTGCATCATGGTTTTCAGATGGTTTTCAAAATCTTCCTGCTTCAAATCGGTTATGATTTTGAATCTGGGCTTTATCCTTATTTTATTGATTTTTTGATCCATTTTCTAATCTTCTTGATATGGAATAGGGTCTTTTAAAATGAGTTCTTTATTCAGAGGTAGCGAATTTCTTAGGAGTCTTATTTTTATGAATTTGTTTTCTTCAGACATGAAAATTTCATTAATCTGTTGCAAAGACATATCAGAAACCTTTTTGCCATTGATTTCAACAAGTTTGTCCCCTTTTTGTATGCCAGCCAAAAAACCCGGTGAATCTTCCCTTACACCGGCAACTGAATATTCTGGCTTCAGAACAAATTTATATTGAAATTCACTTTGGCTAACTTCAATCCTTTTTCCTTTTTCATTATTGTTTTCGGATAATTTTGGAAGGTCTACTCTTACAAGATCTTTTTCCCATTTCATACCGTCATGCTTTATATCTAATCCGCTCATATTAAATCTAAAGGGATTGTTAATGGCTGAAGTTTTTTTCAGGTAGAATATTCCATTTTTGTAATCCAGAGCAATAATAAATCTCTTCAATACATCAGATCCTATAGATCCAATACGGTCTTTAGCAAAATTCATAGATTGCACAGACTCTGCGCTAGGCATTGCTGCAATAGGTTTTTCGAGAAGAGTAGAGCCAATTTTTATGGCATGTATACGGCTTCGTTTACCAAAAATATCTCCATTAAAGCCCCTTCCCAAAAAATCATCAATATTGGGTTTATTATAATTAAAATTCGGAATTCTGTTAGGGAAAAGCCAGATAGCATCACTGTTGCCAAGATCTATAAGCATTTTGGCTGAGAAAAAGGTTTTAGTCTGTTGAACTTCAGCATTGATATATGGTTTTTGCCCTTCAATGCTCATTGGAATTTTTTCAAAACTTTTGAATTTTTTTTCAGGGGAAAACTTGTCATTATAAACAGTGATGATGTGTTTATTATAATCAATTTTTATTAAATGATTTTTAAAAAAATGATAGCCAATAATGCCATTGACAGGAATCCCTACATGGGATGAAAAATTAAAGTTTTCATCCAGGATGATATAGATGTCATGATTGAAGTCTATTAAATTTTTAGCGACAACAACTTTATTTTTAGTAGATTTTAAGCCTTCTATATAATTGCTTCCTCCTAGGCCGGTAAATCTTACCTTTTCTACATTTTCGAAGGTAATGTCTTTATTTTCAAGACTAAATAAAAGGGTTTCTGCCACACCGGTATCTAACAAGAAAGTGAGATTAACATCATTTACCTTTAGATCCAAAAATATCAAATTGTTAATCTGCCGAAAAGGAATGTTGATTTTCTTTTTATTGTTGAGAACTTCAAAACCACTTTGGGCATTGATGAAAACACATGTAAAAAGAAGAAGTAACTTGAAGATTCTCATACATTGAAGTTACAAAGAAAAAGTATAGAATATTAAATTATTTTTATATTCTATTCAAAAAAATAAAAACTCCCCGAAAATAAATCCGAGGAGTCTGTATTTTAAAGCAATAAATAGAATCACTTATCGCTCATTGTTTATTACTTAAGATTAGTATCTGTAATATTCTGGCTTGTATGGTCCTTCTACTTCTACACCAATATATTTGGCTTGTTCTGGAGTTAAAGTTTCCAATTCTACACCTAATTTTTTAAGGTGAAGCGCCGCTACTTTTTCATCCAAATGCTTAGGCAACATGTATACTTTGTTTTCGTAAGCTTCAGAATTGGTCCAAAGTTCTATTTGAGCCAAAGTTTGATTAGAGAAAGAGTTGGACATTACAAAACTTGGGTGACCAGTAGCACAACCAAGGTTTACCAATCTTCCTTCTGCAAGGATAATGATTTCGTTACCGTCTACATTATAAATATCTACCTGTGGTTTAACTTCTGTTTTGGTATGACCATAGTTTTGGTTTAACCAAGCCATGTCAATCTCGTTATCAAAGTGTCCAATGTTACAAACAATGGTTTTATCTTTCATTTTCTTGAAATGCTTTGCTTGCACGATATTGAAGTTACCTGTAGTAGTAATTACGATATCTGCATTGTCAATTACTGAATCCAATTGTTTTACTTCATACCCTTCCATAGCAGCTTGAAGTGCACAGATAGGGTCTATTTCTGTAACCGTAACGATAGAACCTGCTCCTCTAAATGAAGCTGCAGTACCTTTACCTACATCTCCAAAACCACAAACGATTACTCTTTTACCTGCCAACATTACGTCTGTTGCTCTTCTGATAGCATCTACTGCAGATTCTCTACATCCGTATTTGTTATCGAATTTAGATTTAGTAACAGAGTCGTTTACGTTGATGGCAGGCATTACCAATGTCCCATTCGCCATTCTTTCGTATAGTCTGTGTACACCGGTAGTAGTTTCTTCTGATAAACCTTTGATACCTGCAGTTAACTCAGGATATTTGTTAAAAACCATATTGGTAAGGTCTCCACCATCATCCAAAATCATGTTTAATGGTTTTCTGTCTTCTCCAAAGAAGATGGTTTGTTCTATACACCAATCGAATTCTTCTGCGTTCATCCCTTTCCATGCATATACCGGAATGCCAGCAGCAGCAATAGCAGCAGCAGCGTGATCTTGAGTAGAGAAAATGTTACAAGAACTCCAAGTTACTTCTGCACCCAAGGCTACCAAAGTTTCTATAAGTACTGCTGTCTGGATGGTCATGTGAAGACATCCTGCAATTCTTGCTCCTTTCAATGGCTGTTTTGGTCCGTATTCTTCACGGATGGCCATTAAGCCTGGCATTTCTGCTTCGGCCAGCATAATTTCTTTTCTTCCCCATTCTGCTAGGGAAATATCCTTAACCTTATAAGGTAAATATTGAGTTTTAGTTTCCATCTTGTTCTTTTAAAAATCTAGGCAAAAATACGATATTTTTTTATGAATTTCGTAAAATTAAATCCTCGAAATAACAAAAAAATCCCTTTATAGATAATTTCTATAAAGGGATAATGGATAAGAATTTTATTCTTTATTTCCAGCCACCACCTAGACTCTTATAGATGTCTACAATGGTAGAAAATTGGTTTTTCTTGGCTTCTATCAATTCCATTTTAGCATCCAAAAGGTCTCTGTTATTGAGGAGAACTTCTAAATAATCTGCTCTGGAGTTTTTGAACAAGAGATTGGCCACATCAATAGACTTTTCCAAAGCCTGCGTTTCCTGTGATTTCAAACCATAATATTGATCCAAGTTTTTAATCTTTGACTGAAGATTAGAAACTTCTAAATAGGAATTGATGATAGTCTTTTCATACTCATACAAAGCTTGTATTTGTCTAGCATCTGCTGCCTGAAAATTGGCTTTGATAGCACTTTTGTTAATCAACGGACCGGCTAATTCTCCTGTTAATTGGTAGGCCATAGATTCTGGAAGTTTTACCAAATAGTTGGGTTTAAAGGCTTCTAATCCTAGAGTTGCAGAAATATCTAGAGAAGGGTAGAATTCTTTTCTTGCAGCTTCTACATCTAGTTTAGAAGACTTCAGTTCGAATTCTGCCTGTCTGATGTCTGGTCTGTTTTGCAACAATTCTGAAGGAATCCCCAAAGAAATTTTCTGAGGAACGATGTTGATAAAACCAGCCTTGTCTCTTACAATAGGTTGAGGGAATCTTCCTAATAAAGCATTGATGGTATTTTCTTTCTCTGTAATTTCTTGTTTTACGGTATATTCTTCCGCTTTAGATTTTGCCAATTCTGCTTCAAATTTCTTCACGGCCAGTTCTGTAGTGGCAGCAGCTTCTTTTTGGATTTTAGCAATTTCTAAGGCTTTTTCATTAATCTTGATGTATTGATGAATAATGTCTAACTGGTTATCAAGAGAAAGTAATTCATAATAATTATTAGCAACCTCTGAGATAAGATTAGACAAAATAAAGTTTTTGCCTTCTACAGTAGATAGATAATGGGCTACAGCAGCCTCTTTTTCGGTGCGCAATTTTTTCCAAATATCAATTTCCCAACTGGCGTTAAGACCTCCTTCAAAATTCATCAATGGATCTGGTACCGGCTTGTTTTCATCAATATTGGTGCTGGCATCACCGGCGCCTTCGCTGGTAAATCTACCCGCTTTTCTTACTCCAACAGAACCTCCGGCATTTACATAAGGAGATAATCTGCCTTTTTTATAGAGTACATTACTCTTGGCAATGGCAATCTCCTGATAAGTTTTTAGGAGTTCCTGATTATTGGTAAGAGCGGTCTCTATGAGTTTTTGTAAATTTTGATCCGTAAAGAATTCTTTCCAAGGCATTTTCCCGGTATTTTGATTTTCAGCATTTTGATTTTCAAAATTTTGGGGAAGATTATTTTTAGCCTCTTCTTTTATTACTGTTGCCATAGGTGCTTTGCATCCTATGAGAACTATTGCCATAAGGCAAATGGCTAAATTTTTATAAAGTCGGTTCATTGTTGTCAATTTCTTCTGTTAATGGATTTTCTTCTTCATGTTCAGCCATTCTCAATTTATCAGAAATAGTTCCGAAAATATAATACAAGCCCGGAATAATAAGGAGCCCGAAGATGGTTCCTATCAACATTCCTCCTGCAGCAGCAGTACCAATGGTACGGTTTCCTATAGCCCCGGGTCCTGTTGCTAAAGCCAAAGGAATAAGCCCGGCAATAAAAGCAAAAGAAGTCATCAAAATAGGACGGAAACGCAAAGCGGCTGCATCTATGGCTGCTTTTCTTATCTCTTCACCTGCTGCTCTTTTCTGTACAGCAAATTCTACAATCAATACCGCATTTTTCCCCAGCAAACCAATGAGCATAATCATGGCGATTTGAGCATAAATGTTGTTTTCTAATCCAAAAAGTTTTAGACATAAAAATGCCCCAAAAATACCTACAGGTAATGATAGAATGATAGGCAATGGCAATACAAAACTTTCATATTGTGCAGAAAGAATAAGGTATACAAAGCCCAAACAAACCAAGAATATAAAGATGGCTTCATTTCCACGGCCTACTTCGTCTTTGGAAATCCCTGCCCAATCGATGTCAAAACCTCTTGGCAATGTTTTTTCTGCAACTTCTTTAATGGCATTAATGGCTTCACCACTACTATACCCTTCGGCTGGGTTACCACTCACTTCAGAAGAGTTGTAGAGGTTATGTCTTGTAATCTCAGACATTCCGTATACTTTTTCCAGTCTCATAAAGTCTGAATAAGGCACCATTTGGTCTTTATCGTTTTTAGCATACAGTTTCAACAAGTCTTGTGGTAGTGCACGATATTGCGGTCCTGCCTGAACAATTACCTTATAAGGTCTGTCGAAACGGATGAAACCTGTTTCATAATTAGAACCAACAAGAGTAGAAAGATTGTCTAAAGCTTTACCAACACTTACCCCTTTTTGTTCGGCCATGTCATTGTCTACATGCATCATATACTGAGGGAAACTGGCAGAGTAGAAAGAGAAGGCGTTGCCCAATTCCGGACGTTTTTTCAGTTCTTCTACAAACTGCTTGCTCACTTCTTCCATTTTATGGTAATCACCACTTCCGGCTTTATCCAATAAACGTAATTCAAAACCTCCCGCTGCACCATAACCCGGAATGGATGGTGGCTGGAAGAATTCTATATTGGCACCCGGCAATTCTTTTGCCTTTTGTTCTAGTTGCTCAATAATTTCTTCTGCCGAATGTTTTCTGTCGCTCCAGTTTTTAAGGTTAATCAAACACGTTCCGGTATTAGAACCAGTACCTTCTGTTAGCACTTCGTATCCTGCCAAAGAAGAAACAGATTGTACTCCGTCTATATCTTCGCAGATTTTCTGCAAATTATGGGCTACTTTATTGGTTCTTTCTAATGTAGAGCCTGGTGGCATCTGGATAATGGCATAAATCATTCCTTGGTCTTCCCCAGGAATAAAGCCTGATGGCAAACTGTTGCTCAAAAAGAAAGTTCCCAAACAGAATGCCAATAATATGGGCAGCGTAACCATTTTTTTAGAGACAAATCTATTGAGCAGGCCTTTGTATTTTCCGGCACTTTTGTTAAATACATCATTGAATTTATCCAAAAATCTATTTACCGGAGTTCTCTTTCTTTCTTTTCCATGATGGTTTTTAAGAATCAAAGCACACAATGCCGGAGTAAGTGTTAACGCCACCAAACCAGAAAGGATGATAGAGGAAACCATGGTGATAGAAAACTGACGGTAAAATACCCCTACCGGACCAGACATGAAGGCAATCGGTATAAATACCGATGCCATTACCAAAGTGATGGCAATGATGGCCCCGCTTATTTCGTGCATGGCTTCTTCTGTAGCCTTTAGAGGAGATAAGTTTTTCTCTTCCATTTTGGCGTGTACAGCCTCTATTACTACAATGGCATCATCTACTACCACCCCAATCGCCATTACCAAGGCAAAGAGGGAAATAAGGTTGAGCGTAATACCAAATACCGACATCATCGCAAAAGCACCCACCAATGAAACGGGAACCGCCAAAATAGGAATAATAGTAGAGCGAACATCACCCAAGAATAAGAATACCACAATGGCTACTAAAACAAATGCTTCTAATAAGGTGTGAACTACCTTTTCCATAGAGGCATCCAAAAATCTGGAGATATCATAACTAACCTCATAATGCATGCCTTTCGGGAAATCTTTCTTTTCTAGGTCTGCCAATAATGTTTTTACATTTTTAATAACTTCACTAGCGTTAGACCCATAAGATTGTTTGATGGTGATGGCGGCAGATGGTTTACCGTTTAGGGTAGAGTAGATGTCGTACATCATACTTCCAAATTCCACATCTGCAACATCCCTCAGCCTTACAAATTCACCATTAGAATTGGCTTTGATGATGATGTTACCATAATCTTTTTCCTTGGTATATCTACCGGGATATTTAATAACGTATTCAAAACTTTGAGAGGTTTTACCAGAACTTTCTCCGGTTCTTCCCGGTGAAGCTTCAAGACTCTGCTCATTAAGAGCTTCCATTACTTCATCCGCAGAAATATTATAAGCAGACATTCTATCTGGCTTCAGCCAAATTCTCATCGCATACTGTCTATTTCCTAAAATATCTGCAAAACCTACACCGTCTATCCTTTTTAATTCTGGAAGTACATTGATGTCAGCATAATTGAATAAGAATTTTTGATCTGCTTTTGGATCATCACTATAAAGGTTAACATACATCAACATGTTAGGCTCTTCTCTAGAGATTTTCACCCCTTCTCTCACCACAATTGGAGGAAGTTTATTTACCGCAGCCGATACTCTGTTTTGTACATTTACTGCTGCAATATTGGGATCTGTTCCCAGGTTGAAGATTAACTGTATAGAACCCTCACCATCATTACCGGCATCAGAAGTCATATATTTCAAACCCGGTACTCCATTTAAAGCTTGCTCTAATGGGATGATTACGGATTTAATCATCAATTCATTGTTAGATCCCGGATATTCTACCGTAATATTTACTTTTGGTGGAGAAATAGAAGGGAACTGTGTAACGGGCAAATTCATCAATGAAAGTACCCCTAGAAATACCACTACCAATGAGATAACGATAGATAGTACAGGCCTTTTTATAAATCTATTAAACATAATTTTCTCAATTTGGTGGTTTAGTTAGCCTTTACTTTTAAAGATTTCAATACCTTTTCTGGATCTTGCATCTTCACCTGAACTTTTTGGTTGTCTTTTACTTTTTGAACGCCTTCTACCAAGAATTTTTCATTCTCTTTTAAGCCAGTGGCTACTATATAGATGTCTTCTAATTCTTGTGCAATGGTAATTTCTCTGGATTTAGCCATGCCATTTTTATCCACCACAAAAACATACGTTTTGTCCTGAATTTCATAAGTAGCTTTTTGAGGGATTTCCAAAACATTAGAAAGTGGTAAAATCATTCTTATTTTTCCGGTTTCACCGTTTCTTAATAATTGCTTAGAATTAGGAAACTTGGCGCGGAAAGCGATATTTCCTGTTTCTCCATCAAATTCACCTCCTATGTTTTGGATAGCTCCTTTTTCAGGGAACATTTCTCCGTTAGCCATTACCAAACTTACTTCTTGGCTTCCTCTTGTGGCAATATTCATCTGATAGTTAAGATATTCTGGTTCTGATAAGTTAAAGTAAGCATAGATTCCAGAGTTGTCTGAAAGTGAAGTCAGCAAATCTCCTTCGTCTACCAAACTTCCTAGTTTTAAAGGAATTCTATTGATGATTCCAGAAAATGGAGCTCTAATGGTAGTAAAAGATAGTCTGGTTTCAGCCAATTTCAGCTCTGCTCTTGCAGCATCTAATTTTGCCTTGGCCATTCTTTGCTCGTTTCTAGAGACTATATTGTTAGAAGCCAGTTTAGAAGCGTTTTCCAATTCAATTACAGACTGTTCTACTTCTGCTTTGGCTTTCATCACTTCTGCCTGCATAATTTGTGGCATGATTTGGAACATTGGTTGTCCTGCATGCACATATTGCCCTTCGTCTACATAAATTTTTTGAAGAAATCCTTTTTCTTGGGCGCGGATTTCTATGTTTTTAACAGATCTTATCTGTGCGATATAATCTTTTGTGATTTGGGTATTGGTTTTTAAAGGAACTGTAACAGGGTAAACTGCATTTTCTTCCTTTTCTTCTTTTTTTTCTGAACAACTTAATGCTGATAATGAAATCATTAGGACAACTAATGAAGTGAAATAATTTTTAATCATGTTTAAAAATTTGGTTTAAAATATGTAAATACACAAATTCGATAAATTGTGTAATAAAGGCTATGCCTTAGAGATTGTAAGAAAAAGTGAAAAATCAAATTCTGATATTGCGAATCAGAATATAGATTTTAGAAGGTAAATGAAATGATTTTCTGTTGTTGAATTCTGTCTTTTTCTTGATAAAATGATAATCAAAGACAGAGTTTAATGAGTTGTAAAAATCATTTTTGAAGAAAAAATCCGTGAAATTTTCAGAATGAATATTGTCTTCTTCATCTGCTTCCAGAAAAATAGAATCAAGACTAAAATTCTGGTTTAAATTCAGAAAAGAATTTTTGTTTTCATTCTTAACCGAATGGTTTACTGATGATAAGATTGGCGTTGAGGTTTTACAATAAAACCTTCCTCCTATTAAGAATAATAACAGGAGACTTATAAATGAATATTTTAGCCATTTCTTCATCCACGAATTTTACAAGCTACAAATTTATATTTATATTTTTTGAATTGGTAATGATTAACAAAAAATTAACATTGTTTTTAAACAGATTAAAATTCATTCAAATAAAAATTAATGATTAATTTTACGGCAAATTATACCTATGCCTTTTTATCATGATTATTCTGATGAAAATGCCGTAATCCTTTACTGGAAATACGGCGAAGAAGATGATTTTAACGTAGATGAACTCATAGAGCCGGAAAATCTGGAAAGGACTAAAGATTATCATCCCAAAAAATTAATAGAACACTTGATGGTGCGCCAAATGCTGAAAATGCTCTTGCCGGACCATAAAATAATGTATAAAACCATTGGTGAACCCTATCTATGGCCTAATACGGCTCAGATATCCATTACGCACTCTTTCCCGTTTGCCTCTTTGGCGGTATCCAAAAACAGGGTAGGAATAGATCTGGAAAAAGTGAACCCTAAAATTTTAAGAATTAAGCATAAATTTCTTCATGAATCTGAACATCAGTGGACTTCAGATAAAATAAATGAAGTAGAATTGTTGACCATTATTTGGGTAATCAAAGAGAGTCTTTACAAGGTGCATCCTTCTAAATATTGGTCTTTGAAGGATCATTATCAGGTTTATCCTTTTGATTTCAATGATTTATCTGAAATAAAATGCAGGGTTTTTGATGATTTTTTTAGTCACGATTTTACGGCAAAGGTTTTTAAAATTGAAGAATTTTATTTTGCCATTGTAGAAGAAACAAGAGATATAGAAGATTAGTCTAAAATTTTTTCGGCAATTTTTCTTTGTTCCTTCGCTTCATTGTATATCAATTCCAGCAGTTCGCGGATGTTTTTGATTTCCGTAAGATGGCTGATTCTTTTGGGATCCCGAATGTCAAAAAACTCATTTTCATCAATTTCTTCTTTTCTTTTTTCAAGCATTTCATTCACTAAATCTTCTGGTGTTAAATTTTGATAGAGATTCTTTTCTTTGCTGTGTTCTTCCTTTTTTAGGATTGCCAAGGTTGTATGCATTTCACCATCAATTTTATTTTTCCAGGCAGTGAGGTCAATTTCTTTGTATTCCTTGTTTTTTTGTGTATACTGAGACAAAGATGCAGCATAAGCAGTGAAAAGGTGTGAAGTGGTAACAAACTGATGTACTTTTTCTAGATTTTTTTGTTGCCCTTTCGGGTCAGAAAGCATCCTTTGGAAATTATCAGATAAATTAGCCAAAGATACTACTGCATTTTTTCGCCTGATTTTGTATTCCTGTATTTCAATTTTATTTTGATTGAGCATATTGATAATGGCGTCAATATATTTCATGTTGGCACCCAGATATTGAATCATTAAATCTCGGTTTTTCTGATGTTCCCAAACGGGCAAAACCAAAAATGAGACAGATAATACAATAATGCCTGCAATAATGGTGTCAAAAATTCTTTCTCTTAGAAGATCAGTAAAATCACCCGGTTTCATAAAATTGAACATCAGGAAAATGTAAATGGTCATAAAAAAAACGGACCAAGCATATTTATCCTTTAAGAAACTGAAGGTAAGCACAAGACTGATCAAAAATATAATGAACTGTAGTGGCTGAGAATGGACGAGATATATTATCAAAAGCCCTACCAATGCTCCCCCGAAGGTGCCATAAAGCCTTAGTAAATTTCTTTTTTTAGTAATGCTATAGGCAGGCCTCATAATCGCCAAAATGGTAATCAGAATCCAGAAGGTTTTATGAATGTGTAAAAAAGGCAGTTTAGAGATCATATAGCCCAAAAATAAGGCTGTGGTAATTCTGATGGCATGTCTAAAATGGTTAGACTTAAGAGAAAAATTCTGAATGAAGACTTTGGAATTCAGTTTTTCTTCTTTTGGGACAAATTTTTGAAGATCCAAACCTGTAGAAAGGCTTTTGGCCAGTTTTATGTCTTGAGATTTTAGAAGGTATATCTTTTTTATCTCATCCGAAATTTCTGCAATTCTGTACATAATTTGTCTAAGAATTAAGAAATTTTCTAAGTTTTCAGAATTAAGTTCTTTGTTTCTTAATAAGAAATATTCTTCATGTAGAAGTAGCGATTCTTTGGAAATATCCATTATTGGAGAGGTTTTAATGCCACTCTGTATAGAAATTCCCAGATTTACCATTTCGTTAGAAAGCTTGTTGAGGTAGATATTTATTTTTTCGAGGATTTCTTTATCGCCGAAGTTTTGTTGTAATTTTCTATAATCGTTGGTAGAGGTAAGCAATAGTTCATAGAGGTCTAAACTGTTTAGGAAAAGCTGCATCAAAAGCCTGCTGGTAGAAGTGGATTCTTTTACAATTTGCCTTGTCTTAAAAACTACTTCTCGGGTAGCTTCCTGATGTTCTTTTATTTTCACCTGTAGGGAGATAATCTCTTTGTATAAGGCATCATAATCAGGCTGTTTCTGATAGAATTTAGCTTTTAAATTAAGATACTTTCCTAATTCAATATAGTTTTCGCCAATCATTTGGGAAGCTAATTTATAAGGTTTTAAAACGGTAACCAGTAAAAAAACCAATAGAAACCAAAAACCGCCAGCGATGAATACTATTGCATTCCAAAGAAAATTATGATGGCCAGGAGCTCCGTCGATAAATATGGCTAAAACAACCAACGTTAATGAGCCTACCGCTGCTAATCTTTGCCCATAAACTCCTAGCATGGTAAAAAACATACTCAGAATGATGAGTTCAAAAAAAATAAAAACGGGAAAATCTTTCAGCAAACCACCGATTATAGACACAAAAAAATAACTTGCCAATGCAAAAACAAGTGCGTTTCTCCTTCTGTGAAAAGGTCCCGGCATATCTGTAAGTGCCAAAAAAATAGTCCCTAAAGGAAATAAAAAGTACTCTTTCAGTAAACCAAAATGCGCCAATACAATACAAGGGATTACCACTGCCAAGGCAATTCTGATGCCGGAGTAAATGTATTGTCCGGTGACAAATTTTTTGAGTTCTGAAGCGTAATTCATGCTGCAAAGTTACCGATATGTATTGAAAAACAAAAACCACCGAATTTCGGTGGTTTTTGTTAGTCTAGGCACGGATAATAAATCCGCTCTATCTGGGTTTATTTGCTGTTTATAATAGAATGTGGCAGCGGTGTTTTTGATTTATTTATAAATTAGATTATCTATAATTTTTTTCCAAGGAATAATAGATAAGACAAAAATAATTATTACAAATAATAGCCTTCTTGTGTCTCTTTTCAGTCCATCTGACTTATAAAAATAGTCAAACTCACTATTATAAATAAGTTTTATTTTGGATCCTACTGGATATTTCAAACATTCTGTTATTGATAACCCGACAATATATATTTTATTATTATATTTAATATTAACAGAAGAACCTCCTTTAGAGTTTCTGCATTTTTGTTCAATAATTATATATGATTTTGATATATTATTCCTCTCTAAATTAGAATC
>CALJKL010000108.1 GCA_937973555.1 uncultured Flavobacteriales bacterium
AAAAAATATTTTCCCCAATAAACTTTTTTTTAAAAATACTTACTATTTTTATATCAGCGTAAACAATCAATTAACTGTTTTTTATGGATATTTTTTCTAAATTTTTCACTTAACATATAGGTCTGCCCTCGGCTGTGTTCACTCCTGAAGTCTATTAAAAACAGATTATTACGATTGATTACGCCGCAGCCGGGGTCAGACTTTTTATTTCAATATTTATGGCTTTAACCGATCAACCATACCTACCATTATATGTTGATGATTGGCTTGGTAACAATAAATTGAAAATGTGTTCTGCTGTTGCGCATGGAGTTATGGTTAATATAATGTGCCTTTTACATAAATCAAATGACGGGTACGGTAAACTTTTGCTTAACCAAAAATTCAAGCAAACAGGTAACCAAATAAAAGATTTTGCTTTAATGGTTGCTAAAATGTGTCCTTTCGATTTGGTTGAGGTTGAGGTTGGGTTGACTGAATTAATTTCAGAAAATGTACTTGTTTTTGATGGTGATTTATTGGTTTCTAAACGCATGGTTAGAGATGGAGAGTTGAGTGTAATGCGTTCAGAATCAGGTAAAAAGGGGGGTATAGAATCAGTAAAAAGCAGAAAAAGTTTTGCTCAAGCAAAAATTAAAGCAAACAATCAAGCAAACACTGAAAATGAAAATGGAATTAATAATAATATACAAATAGTTAAACATAGCGACAATGAAGGAAATTTTAAACCAAGCGGAAATTTTAAATCACAGGGGGAAGAAGTATTTGCTTTCAGAGCTTCCGCAGATGCCACCAAACCTAAACCTGACCGAAATACAAATAGTAAAGGCACGTAGTATTGGAGTGTCTTTTAATCAGTTTGATTATGAAAATTCAAAGACAAATATTGATAAGATTATTTTAAGGGGTGCAGCCATTACTGGTGCTTTTTTACCCAATACTGAATTTTTTGCTGATATAATTTCTAACGAGGTTTATATTTTTATTACAGAATTTGGTTATGGTGATTATACTCTTGCTGAAATATTGCTGGCTTTGAGAATAAATGAAAAAGGAGGTATGCCATTACCTAGTGGCAATCGGCTTGACCCGATTCAGTTTACGGGCAACTGTTTTAATGTTTCTTTTCTTGCCAAAGTTCTGGACAATTACAGATTATTGAGATTAGGGCTTGATAGGAAATTAGAAAATTATTTAAATAAGATTTTATGATAGAATATAATCAGTTAAATGAAATTGAGGGGCTTCAATTTATACCTGTAGATCAGTTTAAAAGACCTACGGTTAAAGAATGGCAAACAAAGATTGATAAGTACGATTTATCAAAATGTCATTCAGTAGGTTTAGTATGTGGAGTTCCTAGTGGTGGTATTGAAGTTTTGGATATTGACTTGAAATATGATTTAACTGGTACTTTGTATGAAAGATTTAAACAAGCGGTACATGAATGCTGCCCGGAATTATTAAAAAAGTTAGTAGTTCAAAAAACAAAAAGCGGAGGTTATCATTGGATTTATAGGTGTAAAAAAATTGCTGGCAATAATAAACTTGCTAATAGGCATACTACTGAAGAAGAAAAATTACAGACGTTTGCAAAATCTTACAATTCTGAAATACAAAAAAGTACACCTGAAGATGAAGCAAAAAAAATAGCAAAAAGGGATAAGGAAAACGATAAAGTAAGAGTATTGTTTGAAACTAGAGGTGTAGGCGGTCAAATAGTAGTTTCTCCATCCAAAGGATATGAGTTTGTTTATGGTGATTTTTTTTCTATTCAGGAAATAACCGAAGAAGAAAGGGATGTGTTACATGAAACGGCAATGAGTTTTAATGAATATTTTGAAGAAGTAATTGTTCCCAAAAAAAGTACAATAAAAATAAAAGGCATTTCTCCTTTTGATGATTACAATGAGCGTGGAGATGTAATTAAGTTATTGCAAGATCATGGATGGAAAGTTATTTCTCAAAAAGGGCATAAAACAGTTTTACTAAGGCCGGGGCAAACCACTTCAAAAAGTAGCGGAAATTTTGACCATAACTTAAATTGGTTTTCTGTTTTTACTACCAGTACTGAATTTGAACCACAAAAAGCGTATTTGCCATATTCTGTTTTTGCTGTATTGGAATGTAAAAAAGATTATTCGGAAGCAGCAAAGCGATTGATTGAAATGGGATATGGAGAAAAAAAAGAAATAAAAAAAGAAACAACCAGCACCAGAGTTATTCAATCAAGGGTTAAAGTTGATGATAGTGATTATTCGTTTTTAGCAACGCCAAATGATTACGATGAATATTTGCAACAGGTTAGATCAGGCAGTTTAAAAATGGGATTGACTACAGGCTTTCCTTCATTAGATGAATATTTTCTTTTTAAAGAAGGGAATTTAGTAATGACAAATGGTATAGACAATACAGGTAAATCTGTTTTTACTTGGTATTTAGCTTTATTGTCTGCAATGTATCATGGGTG
Source organism: uncultured Flavobacteriales bacterium (assembly GCA_937973555.1). Lineage (GTDB taxonomy): Bacteria > Bacteroidota > Bacteroidia > Flavobacteriales > Weeksellaceae > Cloacibacterium. The sequence continues at coordinate 2,471 of CALJKL010000108.1, forward strand.
GCAATGGATTATATTTTCCAGCGAAAATACATTAGGTGCTTTTATGAGAAAATGTATTCAGTTTTATTGGGGTAAACAGTTATATGGACAATTTGCAATGAGCGATTATCAATATCAAGAAGCAAAACAGTTTATAGAATCTCATTTTAAATTAATAAAAGCACAAGAAGATTTATACAACTACAAGGATATTATAAATATGGTTAAAAAAGCCAGAGTAAAATACCCTAATTTAAAATCAGGAATGATTGACCCTTATAATTCTTTAAAAATTGATTTAAGTGGATTTAGCAAATTAAATACTCATGAATATCATTACGAAGCGTTAAGTGAAATAAAGGCATACGGACAACAAAATAATTTTGGATGGTTTGTAAATCATCATGCAGTTACCGCAGCAGCTAGAACCAAAGATGGTGAAAAGAAATATCAGGTTGCTCCTAGAAAAGAAGATACCGAAGGCGGCCAAAAGGTAGCCAATAAAGCAGATGATTTTTTAACTATACATAGAATTACTCAACATCCAACAGATTGGATGATTACAGAACTTCATGTTCGTAAAATAAAAGATACAGAAACGGGCGGCAGACCAACGCCTCATGAAGTGCCAGTAAAATTTGAAATGTATAAAGGAGGCACTGCATTTTTAGAAAGATTGTATGAAGGTGGAGTACCAATTGATCCAGTACAACAATGGCATTTTAAAAGAAATCCAGAGCAACAAATAATTGAATATCCTAAAAGAGAAATAGAAACAGCAAATATTTGGAAACCTTATAAAGATGATAATGGAACCGAAGCCGGATTTTAATACAGCAATCGTTAGGAACGTTCAAAACGATGACCTATATCAATATTTAGGAGATAATAGGTTTAAAAATTTAAGAACATTAAAAGAAGGCAAAGTAACCGATGAAGTTGCTCAAAAGATTTTTAAAATAAATATGGATGCAACAATTATTTTATCTAAATATCCTAACGTATATGGATTGATAAATAAACTAGGATTGAAAATAGAAAACAATTATTCACAATAAAAAACAAAAACAATGAACAGAAGTCAATTATTTGGTGGTAGTATTTGTATTACTGATTTAATGGAAACATTAAAACAACAACATTCTGCATTTAGCAAATCACCTAAAAACGGGAAAGTTTATGCAAACATATTAGTTTGGGTAAATGATGATGAAGATAAATATGGTAACAATGTATCACTACAACTTTCATCTACAAAAGATAAAAGAGATAGCGAAGAAAAAGTTTACATTGGTAATGCTAAAAGACTTGAAACAACAAAACCAGTAGGCGCAAAAGATATACCTAGCGATGATTGGGATACTCATGTTCCAATAAAAGAAAATCCAAATAAAAATGAAACTGCTCTTGCTGACAAACATCCCGCATCAGATGATCTGCCATTTTAACAACTAACGAGGGTAAACTCCAATACTGAATGTTAAACCACTTTTTTAAAATTTTAAAACAATCACAACAAACATGAGCCAGTCTATTTTAATTGGTCAAAGAGCCAATGACCCAAATGATACCTTTTTTCTATTCGGAGTAAATACAGATGAATGGTATAAAGAAAAAATGAGAAAGAAATTTGGTAATGGTAGAGATTATTTTGATGAACAAGGAAACCTAAAAACTAACGTAAGAGAAGCATTACAGAAATCAATTAAAAGAGGAATAGATGAAATGGGAGGTAATGATGATATGCAGTTTTTTGTTTCAGATGATAAGTTTAACTGCGATGAAGGAATTGAGTAAATAAATTTTCAAAAAAAATAATTTATGGAATTAATAGTTAAAAGTAGATACTGCGCACCATGCGTAGTTGAATTACCGGATAGAAAAATATTAATTGAATCTCCTGAAGATGTGATAAATGTTGCCTGTTTGTTTTTTAAGCTATCCAGAGAGGAGTTAATAAGTTCCTGTAGGCAAAGAGAAATAGCCTTTGCAAGGCAATGTGCTATGAGGTATATTCGGGAGAATCTTAGAGTTTCATTGTTATCAACTGGAAAGTTATTTGGTTCAAGAGATCACACCACCGTTATCCATGCGGTAAAAACACTTAAAAATTTATGCTATGTAGATGAAAGAATAAGACTTCAGTATTGGGAGTTTGAAGATGCTGTAAAAAGATATTTAAAATAAATTTGGTTAATAATTAAAAACTTCTATACCTTTGAATCCTAGCTTAAATCAAACATAATATGAAGTCAATAAATTTTAATAATTCTTTCAGGGGTGTAGTAAAAAACTTCGGGTATTCCCAGTTTGGTTTAAGCTACCACTACATCCCTGAAATAAAATAAAACAATGAAAAAACCAATCATAGTACTAACCCTATTGCTTATCTCTGCTACAAGTTATTGTCAGGTTCAACCTCCTAAGAAAAACTATTTTTTACAATTCAATGAAGATGAATTACAGGTAATATGGGCTGGATTAATGGAACTTCAAGGCAAAATAGCCGACCCTGTGAAAGCTAAAATCACAACACAAATAACCCAACAAAACCAACCAGCTAAAACAAAAACCGAAAAACAAAAAACAGATACTTTACCTTCAATCAAAAAACCATGAAAAAAGTATTATCCTTAATCTTTATTTTTTGTGTATTGGCTTCTTGTAAAAAAGAAAGAAATTGTTATGAATGTTCTTTTGGAATAATGAACGGAGTACAACCTAATCCACAAACATATTGCGGTGAAAATCCCAAACAACATATTTTTACTGATAAAGACAATAATATTCTTCAAGTAATAGATTGTAAGCATGAGTAAAAAGATTAGTCTAATAACAATGGGTGCTGGGAATGTTAAGGCTTTAAAAAAAACATTAGATTCTTTTAAAAATGTTGTAAGTGAAATTATATATGGCGATTTAATTTTGTTTGATGATGATAGAGAAATTATTGAACAATACTCAAAAGAATACAATTTTACTTCAATAAAGTATCCATTTAATTACATTTTTAAAAATGGGTTTTCTGAAATATTAAATGATTTGGCTTCATTTACTACCAACGATTTGGTTTTGTATATGAATACCGGAGAGATTATTGATGGGGAAGAAAGGATTTTAGGACTTCTTGATTATTTTGAAAAAGATCAATTTACTTGTTTTGCATTTGACCATGCAACAGACCCTCATACGTGGTATAGAATGTACGATAAAAACAAAATGGAATGGAACGGTTTTATCCATGAAGAACTTGTTGGGGATACACCAAAACAATGTCCATATTATTTATTTAGAATGTCTGATACGGAAAAGGATATGGATAACCCATTTAAGGCTAAAGTAATGAATGACATCAAAGAAATTGTTTATTTTAACCAATATATTAGAATAGTTGACCATCCTGAACAAAAAGGTGTAACTAATGATTATTGGCTAAAATTCGCAAAAGATAATTACCAAAGCATGAAAGATAGATTATCTAAAAAAGGTAAAAGGTATCAAGCGTTTTTAGAAGATAATTTATCAATGTTTATGCAGGATATTTATTTTAATCCTGAATTTGAAAATGAAAAACACGAAAGTAGCACCTTAATAAATTTTCAAGGAGCAAGAAAAGATATTTTATGAAAATAAGTATAATTTTTTGTCATTATAAAAACGGTAAAATGTCAGCATATACCGTTTCTCAACTTTTGAAATATAAAGGAGATAATGATATTGAAATACTTATTTCAGATAATTCAAGAGATAATAGTATTAATTATTTAGAACCATTTAAGGAATTTATAAAAATAATCCCTTATCCTAAAAACGTAATTCAATCTCATGGTTGTGGGTACGATTTATTAATGAATCATGTTACAAATGATTATGTAATACCTATTGAATCAGATAGTTTTCCAACAAAAGAAAACTGGATTGAATATTATTTACCAATAATTAAAGAAGGGTATTCTATTGCTGGTAGTATTATGACATTAAGCGGTGGAGAATACATACATCCAGCAGGGTCAATAATAAAAAAATCAGATTGGGAGGAAGCGAAAAAATATTGCGAATCTATACCATATCATTATTTACCTAATGCAGCGATAATTGAAGATTTTCCTAATCATCTTATGGTTCACAATGACATTTGGGATTTCTTTTTAATGAGGCCAGCAAGTTTTGTTGAATTGCCTGTAAAATGTTTAAGTTTTTCTAAGGGTGATTGGCTTGCAAAAGAAAGTTTTTATAAGCCTGTAGTTGGCCCGTATCATAATGGGATGGGTATGTTCAAAGAAACATTTAAAACGTATTCAAAAAGGAATATGAATACCGAACCTGCTGGAATATTATTAGATGGGAAAGATCGGACAATATTTAGAATGGGATATGAGCCGGGGCAATGGCTTAGTTATTATTTAAAGGCTTCTGAAAAAAAAATTGCTCAAATACCAACAAAAGTAAAATGGCTTCCTAATAGAGAAAATCAGCAACAAGAATATACCATAATGGATAATGGGTTTAAACATTTGTGGGCTGGTTCTTCGTTTTTAGACATGAAAGGAACAGATAATAATGATATTTATGAGTTTAAAATTAAGCAGATAAATGATTTGTATGATTCACTTCCATCAGAACAAAAAACCTCCTTATGATTAAAGAGGTTTACCAATTAAATTTAAAAATTTAATTAAGAAGCGGCTACAATGGTAGTTTCAGATTCCTGTACCGTGTACTGGCTTCCATTGGACAAGGTTTGTACAGTGCTATAACAAACAATACCATTTGCCAACTGCACACCATTTGGGATTGCTCTTACCATAATTCCGGCAAAAGGAAATGCAAATGCAGCAGTAGAACCCAAAGGAATTGGGTCTTGGTTGTTAATTTGATAAACACGTAAACCGATTAATTGTGCCATTAGTTTTAATTTTTAATGGGTGAATGAATGAAAAATACCAATCCAAAAATAAACGTTTTTTTGATATAATATGGAAAATTGCAAAACTGTTCTTCATTTTGGTAATTTAGGCGATTGTTTGGCATCGTTGGCTGCTGTAAAAGAATATTCAAGAATAACGGGTAAAAAAATAATTTATTACATGGCGAAAGATAGAATTGCCCGGTATTATCCCGGAGCAGTTCATCCTACATTAGATGATAAAGGAAATATGGTAATGTTAAATAAAGCCATGATTGATATGCTTATTCCATTATTAAATGCTCAACCTTATATTCAAGAAGGAAAACATTGGAAAGGAGAACAAATAGATGTTGATTTGAATAAAATAAGAGAAACAACTATGAATCAAGGGGCAGGTATGTTAAGTCGGTGGTATTTTAAAAATTTCCCCAATTTAATATGTGATGTTTCTAAAAAATATATTGACATCCCTTCCACTAAAAAAAATATCGCTAGAGGTAAAATAATAGTAAACCGAACAGAAAGATACAATAATCAATTAATCAGTTATTTTTTTTTAAAAAAGTTCAAGAATAAAGTTATTTTTTGCGGAACAAAAGGAGAGTATATTAAATTCTGTAATGATTGGGATTTAGATATACCATATTTAGAAGTTTGTGATTTTTTGGAATTGGCGCAAGCTTTAAAACAGTGTAGGTTTTTTATAGGAAATCAAAGCATGATGTTTCAATTAGCTGAAGGTGCAAAAATACCAAGAGTATTAGAAGTATTTGAAGATTGTCCAAATGTGATTCCTTTGGGTGGATTAGCCTTAGATGCCACTAATCAAACAGCACTAGAATATAATGTAGAAAGAATTTATAACGAAACAAAATAAAAGTAAAATGCAAAGACAAATTTTATATGGTAAAGAAGGAAGGGATAAGATATTATCCGGTGTTCAAAAAGTAGCCAAAGCAGTATGTGTAACAATGGGGCCAATGGGAAGAAATGTGATTATAGCAAGATGTTTGCCTTCTCAACAAGGGCTTCAATATTACATGCCTTTTTCAACAAAGGATGGTGTAACAGTGGCTCGAAATATAACACTGGACGATCAGCTTGAAAACACAGGAGCAAACATAATTAAGCAAGCGGCAGATAAAACTATGAATGATGCTGGTGATGGAACAACTACAACTTGTTTATTAATGAAATCAATTTTAGAAGAAGGTTTGAAATTGATTGAAGAAGGAGCCAATCCACAAGAATTAAAAAAAGACATTGAAGGTGCTGTTAAATTAGTAGTATCTAAATTAAAAGAAAATTCTATACCCGTAGGTAAGGATATAGAAAAAATACGTCAAGTAGCTACTGTTTCAGCCAACAATGATATTGAAATAGGGAATTTAATAGCGGAAGCTTTTAAAAAAATTGGCATTGATGGGATGATTGATATAGAAGAATCAAAAACATCTAAAACAGAAATCGTTACCTCTGATGGTATAAAAATAATGCGTGGATGGGAAAGCCAATATTTTATTAATAAAAAAGCCAAAGGAGAATGTGAACTTATTAATCCTAAAATTTTACTTTACGATAAAAAAATAACAACATTAGACCAAATAGGTAAAATATTAGAACAATGCACAAAACAAAATGAACAATTATTAATTATTTGTGAAGAAGCCGATGGTCAGGCTTTAGCAGGGTTAGCTATGAACGCATCATCTGGTAGCTTTGTTAGCTGTATTATTAAGTGTCCTGAATTTGGAGAATTAAAAAAGGAAGCAATGGAAGATTTGGCTTTAATAACAGGGGCTACTTATATTAGCGATGAAAAAGGAAAATCTTTAAAAAACTGTACATTAAATGATCTTGGCAGAGCAGCAAAAGTTATTATTTCAAAAAATGAAACTCAAATAATTTCACCAGAAGGTAATAAAGATCAATTATCAGAATTGATTGATAACTTAAAAATGGATTTAACAAAAGCGGAAGGTGATGATAAATTAAAGATTGAAAAAAGGATAGCTAAATTAACCGGAGGTGTGGCTGTTTTAATGGTAGGGGCAGCTACCGAAATTGAAATGAAAGAAAAGAAAGACAGGGTAGACGATGCTATTAGGGCTACTAAAGCTGCTATTTCAGAGGGGATTGTACCGGGGGGCGGCACATCATTTTTAAGAGTATTAACATCAAATAGTGTTATTAATAAAACTTTATCAAGACCATTAAAACAACTTTGCGAAAATGCAGGGGTTGATTTTGAAAGTATTAAAGAACAGGTTTTAAAAGATGAAAATTGGGGTGTAGGATATAATGTGAAAACGAATAAAATTGAGGATTTAATAAAATCTGGAATTATTGATCCTGTAAAGGTTCTTCGTTGCTCAATTGAAAATGCCGCCAGCGCAGCAACAACAATATTAACAACTGAATCTCTTATTTGTGACACTATGTAAAAAATAAAAATATGGATATAAATAATCTTGAAGCTGTAGGTGAATTTGTTTTTGTTATAAAAAATGAAACGGAAACAAAAAAATATGGGTTAGAATTACCGGAAATAGGATTAAAAAAACCTAATACAGGAATCATTCATTCTGTTGGAGAAAATGTATTAGATAAAAGGATAAAAAAGGGAAGAACTGCTGTTTTTCAGAAACAAGTTGGTAATGAGATAGAATTGTTTGATACTGAAATAACGGTTATTAACGGGAATCAACAAATATTTGGCGTTTTGTAATGCTTGCAGTAAAGAATCATATTATAGTTAAGGTTTGGACTTCTCAAAAGGAAGAAATTGTTATTAATGGCAATTTATTTAAAACCGGGATTAATTATAACGAAAATTTTCGTGAAAAAAATCCTGTAGTGGCTTATGTCAAAGATGGGATAGGAGAAATTAAATCAGGAAGCTGGATTGTATGTAATTACAATTATTTTGATTGGAGTAGCCCTTATTGTATGTTTGACGATATATATACCATTCCTGTTAATGAAGAAATATTTGCAATAATAAATGAGGATGGTACGTTAAAGCCTATAAACGGTAATATACTCGTAGAGCGTGTTACCATTGAATCTGTATTGGAATTACCAGAAGAACTTAAAAAGCCACACATAAACCGGGGGATAGTTGCCTCTGGTTTTGGTAATTATAAAAAAGGTGATTTTATATTTTGGCTTCCGTACAGTGATTATGAGATTGTCTACAATTGGAACGGGATAGAAAAAAGAGCATTAAAAATACATCATTCAGAAATAGTTGGAAGAATAAAAAAATAGATTAATTTTATAATTATAAATTTTCTAAAAAGAGGGTAGTCATTCAATCAGCCATTCAAAAAATAGCCTCTTTTGGAATAAAATTAATTCAAAAAGAATGGCTGAAAAAACAAATAATTCCACAGGAAATCCCAATCAAATAGGTAAGTTTCAAGACCCCTTACTTCAAATTAACTTTACCGATCCTACTCAAAAAAAAGACCCCAATTTCGGGCGTACAATACTTCAGCGCATATTTAAAGAGCAAAATAATCAATCCAGTACATTTTATTTTGGTGGAAGGAATATTAGGTGGATGGAAAATTGGCAATGGGCTATGGGGCGGCAAAATATGAATGAGTTTACTGATTATGTAAGCACAGATGGGAACAAAGCTTATGCGCCTGTAGATATGACGCAGCCAAGATTGGGGCCACAGTTTTTAGGTGTTTTAATAAACTCAATGGCTCAATACGAGCAGTATCCTTGTGTTACTGCAATTGATAGTGGTAGCATGAGCGAAAAAGAAAACAGAAAACTAGAGGCTTTATTTAGAATGCAGGAATTGGATTTTATAAAAGAAACCCAAGAGAGTTCAGGAGTTCAAATGGAGCCAACTAATGCCTATGTTCCTGATGATTTACTGTCGGCTGAAGTTTATTTTAGACTAGAAGATAAACTACCAATAGAGATAGAATTTGAACAAAGGCTTGCCAAGTGTATGGCAAATAATAAGATCGGAAGAGCA
>CALJKL010000109.1 GCA_937973555.1 uncultured Flavobacteriales bacterium
TTATAAAAAAATAAAAAACCAATGAAACTATCCCAAATAAGCTACCAGAGGGTATATCCACTTGGTTCATATTCCACAGAAAGAATAGGACTTGAAGCCACATTGGATGAAGGGGAGAACCCTGAAACAGCCCTTTCGCACCTTAAAATACTTGTTGAGGAACTCCACCAAGAAACCCTAAAATCCTTACCCAAAGATGATTTCAGAGGAACCCACGTAAGGAATGTAGTAGAGGAACCACAGGACAAAATAGAAAGAACAATGATTGAGGAAATGGAGGCTTGCAGCAGCTACCCGGAAATACAGTCTTTTCGGTTTACTATAAAGAACGCCGATGAACAGGCTGTTTATGACAGGAAAACAAATGAATTATCACCTAAAAATCAATAAATTATGGCTACTAACAGACAAGAAACAGATTTTGCACAAGTAATGAAAGACAGCGTAGATGAGGTAAAAATGTCAAGCACATCATTAGACAATGCTATTGAGTGGATACAAAGCCAGCTTGACCCGGATGATGTTTTTACCGAAAAGCAGTTAGAGAACTGGGCCGAAAGTAATGGATACACAAAAGATTAACCAATAAAACAGTAAAAAATGAGTAAAGACACAACCCAAAATGCAGAAGTGATAGAATTATCGCTTGAAAAAGTAATTGAAACAAAGCTGGTTCAGTCAAATGTGACTGATGCTGTGCTTAATGCCTTGAAAGAAAAATATGGCGGCATGAAGCTGAAAGCCATTGATGACAAAGAAAGCTATCTTGAAATTAAGGCAGCGGCCAGAGAGTGCGGAAAGGTTAGAACGCTTGCTGTCAAAATATGTAAAGAGGGCAGGGAAGAAGCAGTAAGAACACAAAAGTTGTGGATTGCCAAAGAAAAAGAAGTAGTTGGCAGGGTAGCAGAGGTTGAGGACGCATTAGATGCCGAAATAGAGCGTTTCGATAAGGAGGTGGAGAGATTAGAGAATGAAGAAAAAGAACGTCAGGAAGCGGCCTATATCAATCGTCAGGCCCTGTTGACAAAAATGGGGGCTACCTATGCTGATGGCAGCTTTGTTTTAGGTAGTGCTTCGTTTGAAGCAGCACTTATTAAAGGTTCTCCGGAAGATGTATGGGAAGAAACGGTATTGCCAAAGTTTCAGGCAGAGTATGAAAAGATAGAATTGGTAAGAATTGAGGAAGAAAAGAAAAAACAAGAAGCAGAGGCCGAACTTAAACGGCAACAGGAGGAATTGCAGAGGCAGCAAGCAGAACTAAAGGCACAACAGGAAGAAATGCAACGCCAAAGAGACGAAGCAGCCAGAATTGAGAATGAAAAAAGGCATCAAGAGCAGTTGGCAGAGCAAAAAAGGGTAAGTGAGTTACAAAGTAAAAGGCTTTCATTGTTATTGCCGTTCAATCCATCTGGTTCAGATGTTGATATGGCTACTTTATGGAGTTTAGAAGAAGATAAGTTCAATGAAATTCTTGAAAGCAAAAAGAAATCATTTGAAAAACAACAGTTAGAACAGCAACGGTTAGCCGAAGAAAAAAGGCTTGCTGATATTGAGTTTGCGAAGCAAGAAGCCATTAAAAAAGAGCAGCAACGAATAGCCGAAGAAGAAGAAAAAAGGCAAGCAGAACTTGAAGCAGCAAGTGATAAAACAAAATGGGCAGAATTTTTAAAAGAGGTTGGTAATATCTCATTTTTTGATATGAAAAGCAGCCAGTACAAGACGAAAATGAACGCTGCAAGGGCCAAAATAACCGAAATTTTAGGGCTATGATAAGCAATGTACAAGGAATAGATGTTGACCAATGGTTCATACAAAGGTGGACTAAATTTACTTCTTCAGAGAAGCATAAATTGCTTTCAAGTGGTGATTATGCCGGGGTTTTTGGCCCCGGCGCAGTCACTTATATCAAGACAAAGGCACTTGAAATGTCAACGGTAATGCACGAAAGGCCCGAATTGGAGGAGGTTAAATCGCTTCTTTGGGGTAAAATACACGAATTTCCAGCCTATGAATGGTACATCAAGGAAACAAAGAATTATTCAATGAAGTTTTTGGGTACAGAAACCCCGTTGTTCATAACCGATGATCTGATGCCAACGGAAAGCGGGGGAAGCCCTGACGCATTATTGCTCGGAACCTCAAAAGTAGATGCTGGCCTTGAAATAAAATGCCCAAAGACAAGTATGTACCACTTTGACCGGCTCCTTTGGAAAGACCAATGGGATTTGAAAGAAAACTACTTAATGTGCTATACCCAAATTCAAGATTTGCTTAGAATAACCGAAGCCGATGTATGGCATTTCCTGTCATTTGATGACCGACAGGCAAACCCAAAAAAGAAGGGTAAAATTATAGAAGTATTCCCGGACAAAAAATTTCAAGATAACCTTGTACTTAGAACACAAATAGCAGTAAAGGAAAAATACAAAACATTTGAACGTCACATGAACGGGTAGGTCATTTTATAGGAGCGGTAACATAAATTACAGCCATACTTTCAGTAATTTCTCCTGTATAGTCTTTTGCGTGTTGTGTTGTATCTGGCATTACCCGATCACTGTCATCCAGCAATACACATGCTTTGACCAAAGCATCATGCAGCCCTTCTGACTTATTAGAATTATCTCTCCTATATTTCCCTTTCCAATATAGGTACACATTTACCACAGCTTTTGACAAAGGGAATATCAATCCGTTCTTTTCAGCCGTTGCCTGATTTTTGGCAAGTTGGATCTTAAATATTTCTACGGCCCCGGCCTCCCATTTCTCATACTCCTTCGAGTTAGTTACCCGACCAAAGGTTTTGTACAGTAGCGATATTGCCTGATTGTGGGTAATCATCGGCGGCAGCGTTTTCAGGAACGCAAAAGCATCGTTCCTATCCACCACAGCAACCAACTCATTTTTCTTACTTGGTATCCGGCCCCGGATAATAAAAACGAAGGTCATACACTTTCCCATAGGAGTATGCCGCCACGGTGGAACAGGGATGCCGTAATAGGTTTTTATTCGCTTATCGTACTTTTTCATATCAGAATGGCAGAAACCCCCAAATGGTCGTTATTTGCAACAATGTTGCATATACAATATCCAATTCAAAGGAGAAGTATTCATTATTTAAAAACGCAATTTACTATTTAAAATCAGTTTTTGCAACTTTATTGCATTTTTTAAAATTGAAACGTAGCTCATATATCTTTCCCTAAACGGCAAGCGGATTTGCG
>CALJKL010000110.1 GCA_937973555.1 uncultured Flavobacteriales bacterium
AATTTAACGTAGCCCAAAAAGTAGCGTTGTTTTTGGTAGGAACTTCCATCGTACTTATAGTGCATCAACTTAAAATACAGGATATATACAAACTTTCAATAGTAATGGTTAGCGGTTTACTTCTCCCCAATATAATTAATGCAGTTATTCGTGGAGGGGATAAGGGGGAAGAAAAAGCTGCCGAAAATATATCCGATAAAATAGATAAACTCACTAAATAACAATATCAAATGAAAGATAATTTTTTTAATTCAATGTTAAGCGAAGGGGGCAAGATAAGCCATAAAAGGTTTATTGCAGTTATTTGCACTGCCGTTGTTTGTTTTATATCTGTAAAAGTCGCAGTAGTACATCCTCAATACATACCCGACACATTGCACAGCCTTCTTATTTTCATAGGCATTATGTCTGGCGTGGCAACAGTGGCGCAAGTTGTTTCGTTGGTAAGAGGTACTCCACCACCCAAAGAAGATGAACCTAAAAAAGACACCCCATGATTAAAGGAATAGACTTCCCAAACAAAAAACAATTATGGCTAATAGTCGCTATATTGGCTTTAGTAATTTTTTATTTAGCTAAATGCCGTACTGTTCCCACTCCGCAAACCATAACCACAACCAAGATATTAAAGGACACATTGCGCCTTATAGAGCAGGATAGAAAAAAGATTGAGGATAGCTTTAACTTAGTATTGCAAAAACACTACAAGGCAGATGAATTTAACAATGGTCAGTTTGTAAACTTGGTTAATCAAAATGAAGAACTTGCTGCCATAAACGAGAAAATGCAAATGGAACTTTCGTACCCCGATACGTGTAGGGCGGTTGTAAACAAATTAAATTCAGCTTATAATAATTATATTGCCCAGACAAAACAAACCATAGAACAATCTAAGAAGTCATTATCCAATTTAAGGCAAACAATAGAAACTCAAAAATCTTATCTGACAGAAAAGGATAAGTTATACGCCCGTTTAAAATCCAATCTTGATACCTGCATAGTAAACAATGCAGCACTTGAAAAATACGCAAAGCAAGTAAAGCCCAAACGATCCATAAACTTAAACATACAAACCATAAGCCCCTATGCGGGGAAAATTTCACCGGAGTTTGGAGCGGGCATCGGCTATCAAAACCGTAAAGGACTTGAAATATCCGCTACCTACTGGACTAACCAGCAAATATCTATTCGTGTATCAAAACCCCTTATTCGGTTTTAGCATCTGGAATGGGTAAATCACCCGGAACAACAAACAAGTAAAATCGAGAGTACCTTTTTACGTCTATTACTTCCGGGAACTTTTCAATCCCCGTTTGCCTAAAATGCTTTCTTACATTTTGAACTGTCCACCCTCTATAAGTGGCATAGTCCATTGCGGTTATGTCTTTTGTTTTCATACTCAAATATAATATATCTCAAAGTAACTTAAAAAAAATAATCAGGAAAAAGTTGTTTATTATTATCAAAGGACTTATATTTGTTTATCAAATCCTACTTGACACTAAAAGGGAGGGTTTGAGGGAGTTCTTTATTTAGCGACTATAATCTTTAAGTATTTGATTTTTTTGATATTTAGTTGTTTTTAGTTTTTTTAAGGCTTGGTAATGTAAAAACAGCTATATACTTTTGATACGCTGTATGATAATATCATTTAACCATACAGTTTCAAAAAAACCTCCTGTTCCAAGTCAGGAGGGGAAAAACACAAGGTTTTTGCATTTGACGACATGACCTCGGTAGGATTTAAACCTACAAGGTTTTTGCAACAACATGGAGCGGACGGGGGTCGAACCCGTATGGACGAATTAGAAGGCCGCTGCATTAGCCATTATGCTACCGCCCCTAAATCATTACTAAAGGTTATCCAGATGGGTAGCCTTTAGTGTTTTTAAAGGTCAGTCGCAATATAGAGTAGCTATCATAAACAAGCCCCCATCATTTATACACAATGGTTTAAAAGTTGCCGGTGTGTTATCCCGATGGGTGTAAAATATGATTGATTGGGGGCTTTCTAAAGCAGCAAAGGAATTTGAAAAATTACATTAAGATACCTATTTGGGGATTGTGTCTATTTTTCCTGCTTCTTTTTTCATCATGGATTCTTTATTTTTCAATATATCCTCCACGATGGAACGAATCTGTAAAGAATCGTAATGAACCACAAGAGGCGGATACTCTCCACGTTTATTTGAGGTTTTAGATGTTTTTATCCATTCAGAAATAAATGGTACTAAAATGGCTAATCCTGTAACCAATAACAATCCAGCGTTAATTCTCCATTGACTTCTGACTGCGTGAATTTCCCATTTTCTGTGAGCAATAAAGTTTTTATGCCCTCCTAATTCCTTCATTAATTTACCCCTTTCTGTAAGAACCCATTCCTGATTTACTACCTCTTTTGAAGAAATATAATCATTGCTTAATAAGTGAAATTTTACCGCTTCCAAATATGGTATAAGAAATTTTGTTGTTTCTATTGGGTCAGTTTGTCCAACTATTACACTTTCTCTTATAGCCCTATCTGGGGCATTTGCCCATTCATTAAAAAACAGGTATATATCTTTTAAGGAGACATTATCTCTCCCATATATTTAAGACTTGCAATTAAAATTTGGTGAGCATATTCGGGGGTAGGTACTTCTATTTCTCTTTTCCCCTCAACAGTAGAAGTATAGCGAATGGCACATTTACCAGTTTCATCCGTATTTATTTTTAAAGCAGTTACTTCCCCCAAATCTTCATAAACTTTCTTCCACAAATCATAACAAAAAAAGGCACTTCCTTTTACAGAAGTACCTTCTAAGTCTTTATTATCTAAACCTTTACCCGGTGTCAAATTAGATGTTGAGGCCATAAATTATGTGTTTTAGAACTACAAGGTATAATATATTTTCAAAACAACCAACTAAAAGTTATATTTTTGCATTAAACTAATCTATCAAAATAGACAATCTTAATTTTAATAACATGATTTCAAAACAATTTACATTTAACGCTATTCTTTGCCTTATATGCGGGGTAGCTTGGTTTGGTTTACCTAAGAGTGTACTTAGTGAAAGCCATCCTGTTCTTACTAAATTTTTACTTGGTATTGGAACCATTGCAGGTGCTTGGGGAGCATACCACATAGTAAAAGCATTAAGAAAACAAAATGACAGCACAAATGGGTGAAATAAAGCAAATGTCCGATAATGGATTAAAGTTTTTAATGAATAACGAAGGGGTAGTATTAAAGCCTTATTTAGATACAAAGGGGATACCTACTATCGGAGTGGGGAATACTTTTTATGAAGATGGCTCTAAAGTAAAAATGACCGATCCTCCAATAACAGAAAAAAGAGCGATGGAATTATTCCGGTGGATACTTAAACAATACGAACTGGCAGTATATTCAAATACAAGGGATGATATTAACCAAAACCAATTTGATGCCCTTGTTTCCTTCACCTATAATGTAGGGGTAAATGCCTTTAAAAATTCCACTCTACTAAAAAGAATAAACGCTAATGCTTCTCAACAAAGCATAACCAACGCCTTTATGATGTGGAATAAACCAAAAGAAATAATCGGGAGACGTAAAAGAGAAGTTGAATTATATTTTTCATAATAGTTTTTCATAGTTTTGGATAATCGGCCCCGGTTTCTACTGGGGCTTCTTTCATTAAAAAAAGGCCAGCGCAAGAATACGCCAGCCTACGTTTAAACCTCAAAGTAAAAAACAAAACGAACGCTACTTTCCCCTTACGTTATTGATAATCCATTTAGCAAATACCAAATAGAAACAAAGAAGGGATAAAATTAGGCAGGGCATAGTTAGTTTTTTTTAGTTTAGTAAATATTCGTGATTGTCATTCTTTAGGCCCTGTGGTTCTTCCTCATGCCTTTGAAGTGTGGGTATTTCCAGTATATCCACTTGCTCCAAGATAAGGGCTGTTTCGTACTGTTCCCCTACTTTACGGTCAAGATGCAGGCGATTGCCACACAATAATTCGCAGGTGGTATTTTCATTTGTGGTGGGGTAAAGTATCTTTTGCCCTTCGGCTACGTTTTTCAAATCTTCCAGCGTGTAGCCTTTTTCGCTTCCATTTGATTTAGCTGCCAGTACTGCCAGCGTTTCCGCCAGTCCATTGGAAAATTCAGGCACTAAGGTAATTCGATAAATTGTTTTCATTATTTAAAAGTTTAATGTGTTATTAATATGGGATTTTAGTTGTATCAGGGTTTGGGCCTTTAGTTTCCCATTTGGCTTTGATAGGAGTTTTTGCCGGGTACCATAAGTTTTGATATACCGTTTCTTTACAGGTTCTCCCATTTGCAAGAATGTAGGTAATTTCCCCATCGTCATCAATAAAAGACTCTTTGATTACTGGTGGATAGTGAGCCTTTACTTGTGCATGGAAATTAGTTGTTCCGTTGGTTACTGTTTTTAACATGGTAGGTTTTTTTATTGGTTAGTGAATACGTTTTGCGTTAATCTTTTTACGGTTTACACTTGCCCTGAACGTAGCCATTTTACCACATGGCTTTGATCCGTCCAGTATTTTAAATCTGCCTCCCATACAAGATACTGTATCTCCATTACAATCATAGGTTATCCCTGAATAACTTTTAGGGGAGCAGGAAGCCAAAACCATCATTATAATAGTGGCTAAGGCTAAAAGATAAATTAAGGTTTTAGGTCGCATGGTAGGTGGGTTTATTGGTTAAGGGCTTTGGATGCAAGTAATTCTAATTCTTTTACCCCTTCAATATTCACACATTCATCAAACCCTTGTTTATTCCCTAATCTTAAAGCGGGCAAAACTTTCAAAAAACCATGTATTTCTGCCAAAGCCTCCCTTAGTAGTTTGTTTTGTTCTTTCAGTTCTTCCATTTCAATATCTTTTTTCGTTACTTGTTTTTGCGTTCTAAATATTTCCCGTTCTAATTTATCTATATATGTGTCATCTGTTTGTTCTGGTTGGGTGGGATGTTCGGATAGATAAATATGCTCAATTTCAATGCCTGTTAATGATTGTGGATGACGATGTTTAAAATCACCTTCCATATAAAGCCCTTTTTCTGAATGGGTAATATCATTCCACCATTTTAAAGCCAGTTCTCTTGTTGTTTTGTTATCTGTATTCATTGCTTTGTTTTTTTAAAAGGTTTAATAAA
>CALJKL010000111.1 GCA_937973555.1 uncultured Flavobacteriales bacterium
GACACTCTTTCCCTACACGACGCTCTTCCGATCTATTTAGTTTTCGAAAACACAAATCTCTATATTATTTTATAGAAATTACCTTTGCTTAATCCTCTTTTTGAAAGAGGATTTTTATTGTAAAATACTATTCCTTAAAGCCTTAGCGGCTTTTTTCACTTCTTCTCGCCAATCGTCTACTGCATTGCCATCTGCTCCGTCTGAAACATATTTAATACAAAGAAAAGGAGTCTGCTCTTCTTTGCAGACTTTTGCCAAAGCAAAGGCTTCCATTTCTATCACATTGTATTCATGATTTAGATGTTCCATTTCAAATTGATCTCCGCTTCCACAGATTCCTTGTGGTAAATGGTCTAGTTGAATTCCATATTCTAAAATAATTTCATCCGTAGAAAAAGGGGTTTCAAATTTCTGAAAGCCCATTGCTGTTACTTCCATATCGCGCTGTATAAACTGATTACAGCATACCACTTCTCCTTTGTTGAAAGCAGTGCTTCCGGCGGTTCCTAGATTGATTACCACATCCGGCTGATATAGATGGATGGCTTTGGTAAGGTTATAAGTAGCATTTACTTTTCCTACGCCTGTATACAAAGTTTTAAATGCTGAAAATTCTTCTTGCGCCTCCATTTCCAAGGCGAATACAAAAAGAGGATTTTGATATTCTTTTCCGTTAATTTTTATCATTTTAATTTATTTCCTAAAAAAAGAAAAGGCTTATTGCTAAGCCTTTAATATATTTTATTGATTGATATTCAATGAATTAAGTAAGCATTCCGCCATCTACGTTCAATACCTGACCAGTAATGTATGCTGACATTTCTGAACCGAAGAAAACACAAGCATTAGCTACGTCTTCCGGCTGACCTCCTCTCTTCAAAGGAATGCCTTCTCTCCATCCTTCCACTGTTTTCTCATCCAATGCTGCCGTCATTTCGGTTTCGATAAAACCTGGAGCAATGGCGTTGCAACGGATATTTCTAGAACCCAATTCCAGCGCTACAGACTTGGTAAAACCAATAACCCCTGCTTTAGATGCAGCATAGTTGGCTTGTCCCGCATTTCCTTTTACTCCTACTACAGAAGTCATGTTGATAATAGAACCTGCTCTTGCCTTCATCATCGGCTTGATTACCGCTTTGGTAAGGTTAAACACAGAATCTAAATTTACCTTGATGATGGTGTCCCAGTCTTCCTTAGACATTCTTAGCATTAAGTTGTCTCTTGTAATACCGGCATTGTTGATTAAAATATCGATTTGTCCAAATTCTGCCATTACATCGTCTACCAATTTTTGAGCCGCTTCATAGTCTGAGGCATCAGATTGGTATCCTTTAATCGTAGTCACAGAACTTAAAGACTTTTCTAATTCCTGTGCTTTTTCTACCGAACCAGCATAGGTAAAAGCCACTTTTGCGCCCTGGGCTGCAAAAACTTCTACAATTCCTTTTCCGATTCCTCTTGTTCCCCCGGTAATAAGGGCAACTTTTCCTTCCAATAGTTTCATATAATTATTATTGTTTTATTCTCAATTTTTCACTGCAAATTTAGCAGAAATTATTTATTAGTCGTTGAGACCTTTGCCTTGCATAATTTTCGGGATATATTTTTCTATTCTCGAAAATCTTGTAGCCTCTTGTTTGGCAGAAGAAAAATGCAACATATAGGCTCTTTGTCTGCCTGGTGTCAGCGCTTTGAAAGCTTTTTCGAAATCTGGATTTTCTTTAAAAACAGCCTCTAATTCTTCTGGAATTTTATATTCTTCAATTTTCTTAAATTCTATTTTGGCTCCAGATTTTTCCAATGCGATCATTTCTTGGATGTAGGCTTTCAATACAGTCTCCAAGTCTTTGATTTGTTGAATATTGGTGAATTTTGCCACTTTTGCAGACTGTGAGTTTTGTCCCTGAAATTCTAAAATATTTTTAGGGTCTTTCAACAAGGCACCTTTAAAAAACATCATGGTACAGAATTCTTTGAAACTTCCTAAAATAATGAGGTTTTTGGCTTCAAAAGAATAACAAGGCTGATACCATTTTACTTCTTCTGTAAGGCCACTCTCCAAAACAATAGAACGTAACTCGGCGAGTTCGTCCTTCCATTTTTTGGATTTTGCGATGAGTTCGTCTACGGTAGGCTTCAATGTGTTGTGTTTTAAATTGAATTATTCACTACCAAAACAATTTCTCCCTTAAGGGTTTTGCTTTTGGAAAATGCAATCAGTTCATCTATCGTTCCGCGCTTTGTTTCTTCAAATTTTTTAGAAATTTCGCGACTTAAACTCACCTTTGTATGGTTTCCGAAAAATTCTTTAATCTGTTCCAAAGTGGTATTGATTTTATGAGGACTTTCGTACAAAACAATGGTCTTTTTTTCTTCTGCCAATTGTTTCAGTTTGGTTTGTCTGCCTTTTTTTTGAGGCAGAAATCCTGCAAAATAAAAATCGTGATTCGGCAATCCTGAAACCACCAAAGCGGGCACAAAGGCCGTAGCACCAGGAAGACAAATCATTTCTATTCCCTCATCTGTACAGGCTTTACCCAGTAAATAACCAGGATCCGAAATTCCTGGCGTCCCAGCATCGGTAATGATGGCGATATTTTGCCCGGATTTCAAATCTGCAATTACTTTTTCCGTTGCAGTATGCTCGTTATGCAAATGATAAGACTTTAACGGTTTTGAAATTTCATAATGTTTGAGCAAAATACCAGAAGTACGGGTATCCTCACACAGGATATAATCCGCCTCTTTCAGCACCTTTATTGCTCTGAAAGTCATATCTTCTAAATTTCCAATTGGGGTTGGAACAAAATATAGGATTCCGCTCATTTAATTATAATTTCTCATACAAGTCTTTGCAAAAATCTTCTAAACTAGGGTCTCTTGCGCCCATTAACAATAAAACCGAATTTTCTGATAATGAAGGCCTTACTGCTTCTAAAAACGGATTTCTGTCTTCTACAAAAAAGGCTTTTTTGCCCTTGGCTTTGATGTCTTCTATCAAATCATTGGCAGAAATATCTTTCACGGCTGTTCCTCCGGCATAGAAAATTTCACTCATCCAAATTTCATCCTGAGGACGAAGGGTATTGGAAATTTCTTCCACAAAATCCTGTCTTAAAAACCTTGTAGGTCCATATCCATGCGGCTGAAACCAAGCCACTACTTTATCTGCCAAAGGCTGACAGGCTTTAATGCTCGCTGCACATTTTGCGGGGTTGTGGGCATAATCATCTATCACCCAAATGCCATTCTTCTGACCTAAAATCTGGTGTCTTCTGTAGATGCCTTCATAGTGCTTCAAACTTTCGGCGCATGTTTTTAAATCTACCCCTATTTGATGTGCTACCGCCACGGCTGCCGTTGCATTTTCTACAGAGTGTTGCCCAATGGCATTCATTTCGAAAACTTGTCCTTGGATTTCAAAACTTAAATGAAAGCCTTGTTGTTTGAAATTCAAAGCATTATATCCCGCTTCTTCATTTTCAAAGCCAAAATCATTTTTAGTATTCGCCGACAAAGTCTTCGCTAATGTATTTGATTGATTTACAACAAATAAGCTATTGGTATTATTCTTAAAAGTGGTAAAAAGATCTATTAATTCCTCTATTTCCTGATGATCTTTGTCTATGTTTAGCAAAAGACCTATTTCCGGTACATATTGAACTACAGAGCCATCGCTTTCATCTGCTTCTATAATGAGCCAATCGCCTTTTCCTACTGCGGCGTTTCCTATTTTTCCTTGCTTGATGATAGAAGTTAAACCAGCTCCGGAAATAATACTAGGCTCTAATCCGACATCCAACAAAATCTGAAACAACATGGCCGAAGTGGTAGATTTGCCTGAAGTCCCTGCCACTGCAACGGTCTTTTTGCTTTTGGCAATCATCGCCAACAATTGACTTCTTTTGATTATGGGAATCCCCAATTCTTTGGCTTTTTTTACTTCGTAAACGGTATCTTCTATCGCCGTTGAAACGACAATAAGATCAGTATCTTCGGTGATTCCGCTGCCATCCTGAGGAAAGCATTTTATGCCTTCTTTTTCTAGCTGTTCTTTAGTTTTATTGTATTCTCCCGGATGAAAATATCGGTCACTTCCGGAAACATTTTTCCCAATTCCCTGAAGGTATTGCGCAATGGCGCTCATGCCTACTCCGGCAACTCCAATGAAAAAAGGATTTTTAAAATCTGAAATATTCATTATTTGTTGGTTGGTTGATAGTTGTTGGTTGTTGTTGGAATTCTTTTATTAACTGACAATCAGCAACTAACAACTAATTTTATAAAAATTTACTTTCTACTAAATTCCACAATCTTTGTGCATACTCATCTGCATCTTGCCAATTTCTTTCATAATAAACTTCACTGAGATATCCTTTGGCTTCTTCTAATGTTTTGAAGGAGTTTAATCTGTTTATGGTCTGATTAAGCTCCACCTGGCTTCCTCCAAAAAGAACTTTCGTAAAGGCTAATCTGTCATTGATATCCAATTTAAAATCTTGAAACGGTTTTGCTTCCAAATAATCAGTCGGCACATTTGTTTTTACCAGACTTGGCTGATTTTTTAGCGGTTCTGTTATTTTTTCTTCTTCCAGCACTTTAGCTTCGCTACCCTTTTCTATAGGATGTGGTTTTATATGTTCTTTAGCAATCCATCGAAGTATGGCAAAAGCTTTTTCCTTAATAGCTGCAAGCTTTTATCCAAAAGCAACCCCACACTTTTGGACTTTGTCTAGAACAGGGAAAATTTTCCTTTCTAATGCTCTTTCAGCTCTCTTAGCTACCTCTATTCGATTACCTTATAAAGTACAGCCTATAAGCATCTCGGTGCTTTTTGTCCTTTCTAATTTTCTGTGCATGTTCTTGCTAGAAAAAATCGCTGTAAAAGAAATAGAGCCTAAAGTAAAAATCAAAAAAATTTCCCTTACTACCACTCTTTTATTCCAATTAGGAGGCACAGTTTTGCTCTATATTTTTTTTCGTTTCTCTCCTTTTTTTGCATCTTCTCCTCCTTTGTTTCTACATATTTTTCTGTCTAGAAAGTAACCTTTTATCAAAAAAAAAAGAAAATTTCCCAGTAAGCCTCTTTGGGGGGAAAATGGTTTCTCTAGATCAAAATCATTTTTATGCTGTAACATGAAAGTAGTGGGAAGAGAAAGAGAGCAAGTAGCAATTTTCTAGAAAGGAGAAATTTATGCAAATAGCCCGTGAACCTATTTTTAGAAGCACTTTACGTTCTTTTTTTGCAACTTTAGCCATTATTATAGGCATAGGATTTGGATGTATTGTTGTTGCAATTGCTGCAACAGCTTTTACCAATACGATCTCTTTTCCTTCTCTTTCTCAGGCAACGCTTGCACCTAATGCACAGGATCTTATCCTTGCAAAACCCTCTAATACACCTGTTATTTTGCGCATCAATCTCCATGGCGTTGTAGGTCTCGACGGACTTTCTTCTTCTAAAATCAATGATTTACTTATTGATTCACGCAACCAATTTATGGATGGAAAATTGATTAAAGCTATATTTCTCCATATCAACACTCCGGGAGGAATGGCTACAGATTCACAAGTAATTTACCAAAAAATCAAAGACTACAAAAACCGCTACCAAGTTCCTGTATATGCCTACGTAGAGGGTTTATGTGCTTCAGGAGGAATGTACATAGCTTCTGCAGCAGATAAAATTTACTCCACTTCTTCTAGCACTATAGGGTCTGTAGGGGTCCGCATGGGTCCAATTTTTAACTTTTGCGACGGATTAGATAAATTAGGTATTAAAGCTTTAACTCTTACAGCAGGGAAAAACAAAGACACTCTCAATCCCTTCCGCCCTTGGACAGAAACTGAAGGGAAAGAGATGCAAGAGCTTATCAACCAAAATTATGTGCAATTTTTAGCTGCAGTAACCGAAGGCCGTCCTCGCCTAAGTAAAGAAAAGCTTGTCGCAGAATATGGAGCTCAAGTTTTTTTAGGCCCTGAAGCTGAAAAACTAGGATATGTAGACAATGGAGATGCAACCTATGGACAAGCTCTCCAAGATTTAGTAAGAGCATGCAATATTGACGGGGACAACTACCAAGTTGTGCAGCTTTCTTCTCCTACGCCTTTGTTCTCTTCTATACAAAACAAACTCAAAGCTAAAGAAAATTTCCTAGAAGAGATGCATCCTTTATTTGCTAAAGAATTTCGAGGAAGAGCTCTTTTCCTTTATGTTCCATGAAATTGTTACATATACTAGATGGGACAAATCTTCTTTTTAGATCCTACTATGCCCTGAAACCTATGAGTAATGGAGAGGGGCTTGCAACACATGCTCTTTTCGGTTTTATTCGGGTTGTAAAAAAAATCATCAAAGAACAAAAAGCAGAATTTCTTGCTGTTATTTTCGATGGGAAAAACAATAAAAGTTCTCGAACACAGCTTTACGAAGAGTATAAAAAACAGCGTAAATCCACACCTCTAGATTTAATA